>NZ_JBVIYV010000001.1:1589888-1658091 GCF_055592265.1 Streptomyces sp. NPDC041129
ACGAGTTGCTCGACCGCTTCCCCTTCTAGGTCGTGCCCAGCCCGAGCGGTGGGACACACCCCCTTTTCTGGCGGGTGTGACACGCCGGGCCACCCCACCCCCCCCTCCCCGCCCCCCCGCCGGTGCCGGCCCCTCCGGGTGGAGGGACCGGCACCGGTGGGTCAGGGACGCAGCGCGGGCTCGCGCTCCACGTCCCGTACGTCCAGCTTCGCGTCGTGGCGGGCCAGCGGCCTGGCCGCGGACGGGTCCGCCTGGACGGCGGCGGGCGCGACGCCCGCCCACTCCAGGATGCGGGCCGTGGCCAGCGCCTTCTGGTCGGGCACCAGGCCCGCCACATTGGCCCCGTGGTTCATGCCGGGGGCGGTGTAGACGTACGAGTCACGGGCGCCCGCGCCGAGGCGGAACCGCTCCGAACCCCACGGGTCGTTCTCGCCGTAGACGAAGAGCATGTGCCGGGCGTGCTGCCTGACCCAGCTGTCCACGTCCCGCATCGCGTCCGGCTGGAAACGCATCGGGATGGAGCGGGGCACGAAGTTGCGCGGCGGCTGGTAGCCGTAGCGGATCAGCTTCTTCTCGATGTACGGGAAGTGGATGGTGGGCGCGCCGAGCTGGGTGCCCGCCTGGTAGTAGTACGGGGTGTACGTCTCCAGGCCCTGGTCGGTGTAGGCGGAGAAGCCGGAGATGGTGTCGACCGAGTCCCAGATCGCGTCGTCGGCCGCGGTCGCCGCGTCGGCGGGGATCGTGTCGCAGTCCTTCAGCAGGCTGTACTGCCAGAAGCCCCAGACGTAGTCGAGGACGACCGCCTCGTAGGCCTTGTCCAGGCCGCCGATGGTGTCGAAGGTGTAGCCGTTGTCCGCGGCGTACTGCGCGTACTTCTTCTCCAGCGGCTCGCGGCGCACCAGCGCCTCCCGCTGGACGGCGTTCAGCCGGTCCCGGCACTCCTTGGTGCCGACGCCCGCGAAGAACCGGTCGTAGGCCGAGTCCTCCTTGTTGACGACGTCGTTGGGGGCGACGTACGCGATCACGCCGTCCATGTCGCGCGGGTAGAAGCGCTCGAAGTAGGTGGCCGTCATGCCGCCCTTGGAGCCGCCGGTGGCCAGCCAGTTGGCGGAGTAGACCGGCTTCAGGGCCTGGTAGACCCGGTGCTGGTCACTGGCCGCCTGCCAGATGTCCAGCTTGGACCAGTCGGCCGGCGCGGGCCGGGACGGCGTGAAGAAGCGGTACTCCAGGGAGACCTGGTTGCCGTCCACGATCTGGGTGGGTTCCCGGCGGGACGGGGTCGTGGAGACGTTGTAGCCGCCGGTGTAGAAGACCGTCGGGCGGCTGGTGTCCTTGTGCAGCACGGTGATCCGCTGCTGGAAGGTGCCCTTGGACGGGTGCCGGTGGTCGACCGGCTGCGTGTAGTTCAGTACGAAGTACCGGTAGCCGGGGTACGGCTTCTCCTGGACCAGGCTCATGCCGGGTATCGCCAGGAGCCGGTCCTTGATGTCGGGCTCGGACTGGGCGGCGGTGGCCGCGCCCGCTGTGCTCAGCGTGCCTATGAAGACCGTGAGCGCCAGCAGCCATCTGAGCGCCTTGCGCATGCGCACTCTCCCCTGTGAGACAGATGTGCGCCGGAAGTTAGCGGAGCAACTGCCGTGACACCAGAGGGGGTTGTGCGCTTTGGGCCGTTCTGCGGCTACATGGCCGTACGGTTCGGCGGCTCAGGGGTTCAAGGGTTCGCGAATTCAGCGGTTCAGCACAGGAACCAGCCGGAGCTGACCGAGGCTCGGCCCACCGAGCCCCGCACCCACACGCAGCGCTGTCCGGCGTGCACGGTCACCGGGCCGGCGTGGTGCTTGAACCGGCCGGCGTCCACGACGGGCCGGTTGCCGCGGGCCTGGACGCTGACCGACATCAGGCGTCTGGCGCCGGGGTGCCGGGTGACGGTGACGGCGCAGACGTAGCCGTTGCGCTTGTAGACGTGCACGACGCCGGCGCTGAAGGGAAGGGTGCGGACCTCGCGTCCCGCGCACGAGCCGGCCGGGGCCGCCTGGGCGGCACCGGGCACCGCCAGGGCGAGCGCGCCGGAGGCGGCCAGGGCCGCCGCGCCGAGCGCCAGACGCCGGCGTATCGCACCACAGTCCATCGTCGTCCTCCCCGTACCGCGGTCATACGTCCCCGGCATACGTCACCGACGACCGTACTGATGTACGGACGCACGACATGTGTCGGATGGTTGCACGGCCGTCGGCGAGAAGGCCCTCCGGGGTGCTCAGCGGATGGCGCCGACCGGCTCCTCCGGTTCCGACCGGCCGACGAAGGTCCGCCACAGCTCCGCGTACCGGCCGTCACGGGCCAGGAGTTCGTCGTGGGTGCCGTCCTCGACCACCCGGCCGTGGTCCATGACCACCACCCGGTCGGCGCGCGCGGCCGTGGTCAGCCGGTGCGCGACAACCAGCGTGGTGCGGCGGCCCGCCAGCCGGTCGGTGGCCTGGTTGACCTGGGCCTCGGTGGCCAGGTCCAGGGCGGCCGTGGCCTCGTCGAGGAGCAGGACGTCCGGGTCGACCAGTTCGGCGCGGGCGAGCGCGATGAGCTGGCGCTGGCCGGCCGAGAGGTTGCGGCCGCGCTCGGCGACCTCGTGCAGGTAGCCGCCGTCGAGCGTGGCGATCATCTCGTGCGCGCCGACCGCCCGCGCCGCGGCCTCGACCTCGGCGTCGGTGGCCTCGGGGCGGCCGTAGGCGATGGCGTCCCGGACGGTGCCCGGGAAGAGGTACGCCTCCTGTGGGACCACCCCGAGGCGGTGCCGGTAGGAGGTCAGGTCCAGGGCGCGCAGATCCGTGCCGTCGGCAGTGACCCGGCCGGAGGTGGGGTCGTAGAACCGGGCCACCAGCTTCACCAGGGTCGACTTCCCGGCCCCGGTCTCGCCGACGAAGGCGACCGTCTGCCCGGCCGGGATCGTCAGGTCGATGCCGGCCAGCGCCTCCTCCTCGGCGCCGTAGGCGAAGCGCACGCCCTCGAAGGCGATGTCGCCGCGCAGGGAGCCGACCTCGCGGGGCTCGTCGGCGGAGCCGGTGGAGGTCGGCTCGCGCAGCAGCTCCTGGATGCGGCCGAGGGAGACGGTGGCCTGCTGGTAGCCGTCGAAGACCTGGGAGAGCTGCTGGACCGGGGCGAAGAACAGGTCGATGTAGAGCAGGTACGCCACCAGCGCGCCCGTGGTCAGCGTGGCCGCCTCCACCCGGCCGGCGCCGGTGATCAGCACGGCGGCCGCGGCGACCGAGGACAGCAGCTGGACGAAGGGGAAGTAGACGGAGATCAGCCACTGGCCGCGGATGCGGGCGGCGCGGTAGCTGGCGCTGCGCTCGGCGAACCGCCGGGCGCCGTCCCGCTCGCGCCGGAAGGCCTGCACGATCCTGAGTCCGGCCACCGACTCCTGCAGGTCCGCGTTGACCACCGACACCCGCTCACGGGCGAGCTCGTACGCCTTCACACTGGCCCGGCGGAAGAAGAAGGTGGCGACGATCAGCGGGGGCAGGGTGGCGAAGACGACCAGGGCGAGCTGTACGTCGAGCACCAGCAGGGCGGCCATGATGCCGAAGAAGGTGACGACCGAGACGAACGCGGTGACCAGGCCGGTCTGCAGGAAGGTGGACAGGGCGTCGACGTCCGTCGTCATCCGGGTCATGATCCGGCCGGTCAGCTCGCGCTCGTAGTAGTCGAGGCCGAGCCGCTGGAGCTGGGCGAAGATCTTCAGCCGCAGCGCGTACAGCACGCGCTCGCCGGTGCGGCCGGTCATCCGGGTCTCGCCGATCTGGGCGGTCCACTGCACCAGCACGGTGAGCAGGCCCAGCAGCGACGCCGCCCACACCGCGCCGAGCGCCGCCCTGCTGACGCCCTGGTCGATGCCGTGCCGGATCAGCACCGGCAGCAGCAGGCCCGCGCCCGCGTCCACGGCGACCAGCAGCAGGCTGACCAGCAGCGGCAGACCGAAGCCGTGCAGCAGGCGGCGCAGGCCGTACGACTGCTCGGCGCGCACCGCACGGGCCTCATCGACGTCGGGGGTGTCGGTGGCCGGGGGCAGCGCCTCGACCTGGGCGAGGAGTTCGGGGGTGGCGGGGGTGCCGGCCATGGCCGCGTCCCTGGGCCGGCGCTCGCCCGTCCACAGCCGGGGGGTGACGCCGGCCTCGGCGTCGAACTCGGCGTCCAGCTCCTCGCGCAGGCTGGTGTCCTCCTGCGGTTCGGCGGGGCCGGTGTGGCCCGGGGAGACGCCGCCCAGCTCGTCGGGGTCGGTCAGCAGCCGGCGGTACAGGGCGCAGCGCTCCTGCAGTTCCTCGTGCGTGCCGATGTCGGCGAGCCGGCCGCCGTCCAGGACGGCGATGCGGTCGGCGAGGTTCAAGGTGGAGCGGCGGTGGGCGATGAGCAGGGTCGTACGGCCCTCCATCACATGCTTCAGCGCCTCGTGGATCTCGTGCTCCACGCGGGCGTCCACGGCGGAGGTGGCGTCGTCCAGGACCAGCAGGCGGGGGTCGGTGAGCAGGGCGCGGGCGAGCGCGACGCGCTGGCGCTGGCCGCCGGAGAGGGTCAGGCCGTGCTCGCCGACCTTGGTGTCGTAGCCCTGGGGCAGCTCGCGGATGAACCGGTCCGCCTGGGCGGCGTGGGCGGCGGCCTCGATCTCCTCCTGGGTGGCGGCCGGGCGGCCGTAGGCGATGTTCGCGCCGACGGTGTCTGAGAAGAGGAACGAGTCCTCGGGGACCAGGCCGATCGCGGCCCTCAGCGAGTCCAGGGTCAGCTCGCGCACATCGTGCCCGCCGATCAGGACGGCGCCCCGGGTGACGTCGTAGAAGCGCGGCAGGAGCAGGGAGACGGTGGACTTGCCGGAGCCGGAGGAGCCGACGACGGCCAGGGTCTCACCGGACCGGATCTCGAGGCTGAGCCCGTCGAGAACGGGACGCTCGTGGTCGTAGCCGAACGACACCCCGTCGAACTCGACGGTCGCCGGCGCGTCGGCCGGGAGGGTCTTCGTGCCGTCCTTCATGGTCGGCTCGGTGTCGATCAGCTCCAGCACGCGCTCGGTGCCGGCCCGGGCCTGCTGCCCGACGGTGAGCACCACGGCGAGCATGCGGACCGGGCCGACGAGCTGGGCGAGGTAGGTGGAGAAGGCGACGAAGGTGCCGAGGGTGATGTGGCCGCGCACGGCCAGCCAGCCGCCGAGCGCGAGCATGACGACCTGGCCGAGGGCGGGCACGGCCTGCAGGGCCGGGGTGAACCTGCTGTTCAGCCGGATGGTGCGCAGCCGCCCCGCGAAGAGCCGGCGGCCGACCTCGCGCAGCTTTCCGGTCTCCTGCTCCTCCTGCCCGAACCCCTTCACCACGCGGACACCGCTCACCGCGCCGTCCACCACGCCGGCCACGGCCGCGGCCTGGGCCTGCGCGTACCAGGTGGCGGGGTGGAGCTTGCTGCGGCTGCGCTTGGCGATGGCGTAGAGGGCCGGGGCCACGGCCAGGGCGACCAGGGTCAGCGGCAGCGACAGCCACGCCATGATCACCAGGGAGATCAGGAAGAGCAGGACGTTCCCGATGGTCATCGGGAGCATGAAGAGCAGGCCCTGGATGAGCTGGAGGTCGCTGGTGGCCCGGCCGACCACCTGCCCGGTGGACAGCTCGTCCTGGCGGCGGCCGTCGAGGCGGGTGATCGTGCCGTACATCTCGGTCCGCAGATCGTGCTGGACGTCGAGGGCGAGCCGTCCGCCGTAGTAGCGGCGGACGTAGGTGAAGACGTAGACCAGCACGGCCGCGCCGAGCAGGGCCCCGGCCCACACGGCCATGGAGCGGGTGTGGGCGCCGATCACATCGTCGATGATCACCTTGGTGAACAGCGGCACGACGGCCATGACGGCCATGCCGCCGAGGGAGGAGCCGAGGGCGAGGACCACGTCCTTCGGATACCGCCAGGCGTAGCCCGCCAGCCGCCGTGCCCATCCCCGTTGCGCTGCCACGCCGGTGCCTTCCTGTCGTCCTGCTCTACCGGAAGGCACCAACGCCGGGGCGTGCGGATTTCATCCCCCTGCAACAAAACGGAGCCCGGCACCAGGGCCGTACCCGTGAGTGACGGACCCGCTTCAGCCCTGCGGCGGCACCGCCACGTGCGCCTCGCTCGGCGTGCTGGTCGGGGTGTAGCGGGCCACGGCGGCCGTCGTGGGCACCAGGTCCTTGTGGATGGCCTTGGCGACGTTCTGGATGGTGGTGACGCCGTAGCTCATGGTGCTGTTGTCCTGCGTCAGCACGGACATCATGTAGTCGTGGCCGCCGCCGTTGAAGGTGCCGAGGCTGTGCACCCGCCAGCCGTGCGTGGCGCGCTGCAGCCAGCCGTTCTTCACGTGCACGGTGACCGTGGACGGCGCCCCGGCCGGCGTGCCCCAGCGCTGCGAGGAGACGACCTGGTTCATGAGCTTGAGGATGTAGGCGCGGGAGTTGTCGCTCAGCACGCTGTTCTTGGCGGTGACGAGCTTGAGCAGCTTCTGCTCGTCGGTGACGTTCTCCTGGGTCAGTCCCCAGTAGCCGTTCGCGCCGGGGACCGTCTTCGTCATCCCGGCGGCCGACAGGAAGCCCTTGATCTTCGTCGTGCCGAGCTGCTTCCAGAGCGTGCTGGTCGCGTCGTTGTCCGACTTGGTGATCATGGCCTTGGCGAGCGAGGCCTCACGGTCGGTCAGGTACCGGTTGTGCTTCTTGGCGTCCCAGAGCAGCGTGGCGAGCACGGTGACCTTGACGGTGCTGGCCGAGTCGTAGGCGGTGGTGGCGCGCAGGGTGCAGGTGGTCTTGGTGGACCGGTCGTAGAGGCCGATCGCGACGGTGCCCCTGCGGTTCGCGAGCGCCGCGGTGATGTCCTTCTTCAGCTTGTCGGCCAGGCCCGCCGTGGCGGACGTGCAGCTGACGGTGGGCGCGGTCGCCGCCGCGGCCGGGGTGGCGGCGACCGCCGGTATGAGCACGACGGCGCCGAGGGCGGCCGCCAGCGCTCCGGTGCGTACGGATGTGCGGAAAGTCATGCATGCGTTGACTCACCGGGACGGGTGACGGTTGTACGTGTGGCCTTCGGAACGGGTGGCAATGATTCACCCATGCCACAGACAGAAGGTCAGCTGAAGCAGTCCGGGCGCCTGTTCGCGGCACTGGCAGTGCTGCGCTTCCTCGCCCGCGTGGACCGCCGACTGCTCACCCCGGACGCGGCGCCCAACGCGAAGGACAGCCCGGAGATACGCATGAGGCACGTCAAGGGCGACCTGTACGACGTACTCACGGCGGCTCGCCGGCAGGGCGGCGGAGAACACTGGAAGGCCGCATCGGAGATATTCCGGTCGATACCGGGCTTCCTGACGGCCGGGGCGGTCCCGCCGGGCAACATCAACGACGACGAGCTCGCGGAGCACCAGGCGGGTTACGAAGCCCAGCTGGCCGAGTACCGGGAAAAGTTCCCCGGCCTGCTGGACTGACGGACTCTCCGCGCCCCCGGGTCAGCGGCTCTCAGTCGTCGCCGTCGCCCAGATGCGTAGGCGCGAACATCCGCAGGACCGCGGGGAGTACGACCACCGACGGGCCGGGTGCCGCCAGCGCCTTCGCCAGGTCCGTCTCCAAGGCCTCCGGGGTCGTCAGGACGCCCGGTACGCCGAAGGACTCCGCCAGGGCCACGTAGTCCGGGCGGGTCAGTTCGGTGGCCGTGGCCTGGCCGAAGGCGTCGGTCATGTACTCGCGGAGGATGCCGTAGCCGCCGTCGTCGACGATCAGCCAGGTGACCGGCAGGTCGTACTGGCGGGCCGTGGCCAGTTCGGCGATCGAGTAGAGGGCGCCGCCGTCGCCGGACACCGCCAGGACGGGGCGGGTGGGGTCGGCCGCCGCCGCGCCGAGTGCCGCCGGGAAGCCGTAGCCGAGGCCGCCGGCGCCCTGCGCGGAGTGCATGGAGTTGGTGCCCCGGGGATCGAAGGCCGACCAGGCCCAGTAGGCCAGGATCGTCATGTCCCAGAAGGACGGGGAGTCGGCGGGGAGGGCGCGGCGGACCGACGCCAACACGTCCTGTTCCAGGGTGAGTTCCTGGCCCGCGATGCGGTCCCCGACCTTGGCGAGCAGCTCCCGCACCCGCTGCGGCGCCGACTCGTCCGTGCGGTCCTCCACCGTCTCCAGCAGGGCCTGGAGGGCGAGGCGGGCGTCCGCGTGGATGCCGAGGGCCGGGTGGTTGGACTCCAGTTTGCCGAGGTCGGCCTCGATCTGGATGACCCGGCCGCGCGGCTTGAACGTGTGGTAGTTCGAGGAGAGTTCGCCGAGGCCCGAGCCGACGACCAGGAGGACGTCGGCGTCCTCCAGGAAGTCGGTGGTGTGGCGGTCCTCCAGCCAGGACTGGAGGGAGAGGGGGTGGGCCCAGGGGAAGGCGCCCTTGCCGCCGAAGGTCGTCACCACCGGGGCGTCCAGCTTCTCCGCCAGCGCCTTCAGCTTCCCGGACGCGTCGGCCCGTACGACTCCGCCGCCCGCGATGATCGCCGGGCGGGCCGCGCGGGACAGCAGGTCGGCCGCCACCGCGGTCAGTTCGGGGCGCGGGGCCAGGTCGTCCGGGGTGGCGTCCATCGCCGTCACCACCGGAAGCGCGGTCGCGGAAAGCAGCACGTCCTGGGGGATCTCCACCCACACCGGGCCGTGCGGGGCGGAGAGGGCCGACTTCCAGGCCTCGGCGATCGCCGACGGGATCTGGGACTGGGTGCGGACGGTGTGGACCGACTTGACCACACCCCGGAACGAGGCCGCCTGGTCGGGGAGTTCGTGGAGATAGCCGTGCCGGCCACCGCCCAGGCCGGCGGTCGGGATCTGGCTGCTGATCGCCAGCACCGGGGCGGAGGCGGCGGCGGCCTCCTGGAGCGCGGCCAGCGAGGTCAGCGCGCCCGGGCCGGTCGAGAGCAGCAGCGGGGCCGCCTCGCCGGTGACCCTGCCGTACGCGTCGGCCGCGAAGCCCGCGTTGTTCTCCACCCGCAGGCCGATGTAGCGCAGCGACGAGCGGCGCAGGGCGTCGAACATGCCGAGGGCGTGCTGGCCGGGCAGACCGAAGACGGTCGTCGCGCCCAGCCCGGCCAGGGTCTCCACGACCAGGTCTCCGCCGGTGCGCCCGGGGGGAGGGTTCAGCGCGGTCGAGATCTGTGCCTCGGTCGGGCGGAGCACCAGGTCGTGGTCGTGAGTCACTTCGCTTACGCGTCCTTCCGGGCCGCCGCGATCTGGCGGCTCATGATGGTGGTCAGTTCGTAGGCCGTGTGGGAGGCCGCCACCGAGGTGATCTCCGCGTGGTCGTACGCGGGGGCGACCTCGACGACGTCCGCCGACACCAGGTTGCACGATGCCAGCCCGCGCAGGATCTCCAGGAGCTCGCGGGAGGTCATGCCGCCCGCCTCCGGGGTGCCGGTGCCCGGGGCGTGGGCCGGGTCGAGGCAGTCGATGTCGATGGAGATGTACAGCGGGCGGTCGCCGATGCGCTGGCGGAGCTGGTCGGCCACCTCGTCGGCGCCGCGGCGGTAGACGTCCGCCGAGGTGACGATGCCGAAGCCCATCTTCTCGTCGTCGGTGAGGTCCTGCTTGCCGTACAGCGGACCTCGGGTGCCGACGTGGGAGAGCGCCTCGGTGTCGAGGATGCCCTCCTCCACCGCGCGGCGGAACGGGGTGCCGTGGGTGTACTCGGCACCGAAGTAGGTGTCCCAGGTGTCCAGGTGGGCGTCGAAGTGGAGCAGGGCAACCGGGCCGTGCTTCTTCGCCACCGAGCGCAGCAGGGGCAGCGCGATGGTGTGGTCACCACCGAGGGTCATCAGGCGGGCGCCCGTGCCGAGGAGGTCGTCGGCCGCCGCCTCGATGGTGTCCACGGCCTCGTTGATGTTGAACGGGTTCACGGCGATGTCGCCGCCGTCCGCGACCTGCGCGAGGGCGAAGGGGGAGGCGTCCTGCGCCGGGTTGTAGGGGCGCAGCAGCCGGGACGCCTCGCGGATCGCGTTGCCGCCGAAGCGGGCGCCCGGCCGGTACGAGACGCCGGAGTCGAACGGCACGCCCACCACGGCGACGTCGGCGGTGCCGACCTCGTCGAGGCGGGGCAGCCGGGCGAAGGTCGCGGGGCCGGCGTACCGCGGGACGCGGGAGGAGTCGACGGGGCCGCGGGGCGTCTCGTTGCTGCTCATGGTCAAATGCCTTCTTTCTGGCGCTTCATCGCGCTTGTACTGCTTTCCTAATGACTCTACTGGTGAGCCACTACCGGTTCGGACGCGAGTTCGGGGGAGCGTCCCGCGAGGCGTTCCCGCCAGGCGGCGAGGACGGCCTCGTCGGTGGGCCTGGTCGCCAGGGAGACGGCGACGTAGGCGACGAGGGAGGCGAGCAGGCCGTAGTAGACGGGCTCGTTGGCGAGGATTCCGTAGCCCGCCATCAGGCCGATCACGGCGAGGCCGCCGACGGCCACGGAGGCCAGCGCGCCCTGCGCGGTGCCGCGCTTCCACAGCAGACCGCCGAGGATGGGCACGAGCAGGCCGCCGACGAGGAGGTTGTAGGCGACCGTCAGGGCCTCGACGACGTTGTTCAGCGCGATCGCGGTGCCGATCACTCCGACGCCCATGATCAGGATGAAGACCCGGTTGCCCCGGACCTCGTCGTGCTCCTCGCCGGAGGGCCTGACCACGCCCCGCAGCCGCGACCAGATGTCGTTGTTGGCGACGGTGGCGCAGGCGATCAGGGCACCGGAGGACGTCGACATCACGGCGGCGAGGGCGGCGGCCAGCACCAGGCCGCGCACGCCGACGGGCAGCTCGTCCTTGACGATGGTGGCGAACGCGTCGTCGGGGCTGCCCAGCTTGGGGTAGAGCACCTTGGCCGCCGTGCCGATCACGGCGCCGGCGAGGGCGTAGGCGAGGCAGTAGGTGCCGGCGACCGTGCCGCCCCACTTCGCCGTCTTGTCACTGCGGGCGGTGAACACGCGCTGCCAGATGTCCTGGCCGATCAGCATGCCGAAGGTGTAGATCAGCACGTAGGTGAAGATCGTCTCGCCGCCGATGCCCAGCGGGTCGAAGTACGAGGTCGGCAGCTTGGCCTTCATCTCGGAGAAGCCGCCCGCCTTGACCACCGCGATGGGCAGGAGCAGCAGGAGCACGCCGATCGTCTTGACCACGAACTGCACCATGTCGGTGAGGGTGATCGACCACATGCCGCCCAGCGTCGAGTACGCGACGACGATCGAGCCGCCAAGGATGATCGCGACGGTGCGGTTCATGTCGAAGAGGACGTCGAAGATGGTGGCGTACGCGATGGTGGACGTCACCGCGAGCATGAGCGTGTAGGCCCACATGACCAGGCCGGAGATCACGCCCGCGCGACCGCCGTATCGGAGGTCGAGCATCTCGGAGACCGTGTAGACCTTCAGGCGGGCGATGCGCGCCGAGAAGAAGACCGACAGGGCCAGCAGGCCGAGGCCGATGGTGAAGACCATCCACGCGCCGGAGAGGCCGTACTGGTAGCCGAGCCCGACGCCGCCGATGGTGGACGCGCCGCCGAGGACGATCGCGGCCATGGTGCCGGAGTACATGGCGGGCCCGAGACGACGGCCGGCCACCAGGAACTCGCTCTTGGACTTGGCGCGGCGCATGCCCCACCAGCCCATGGCCAGCATGCCGGCGAGATAGACGACGATCACTGTGTAGTCGACGGCCATGTGGGGCCCTCCTTCGCGCACATCCGGTGGCGTGTCGTGCGGGTTGCAATGGGGACGTGACGGCAGCGGATCGCGGGGACATCCGCCCGTACCCGCGGCTGCCGGACTGACTTGACACTAGGTGGCCGGAAAGCGACTGCGAAGTGTACGTTTCATCCATATGAACGGGGCTGGATGGAGGGAACGCACACCATGCCGGAACCGGTCGTCCCAGCCGTCCCACCGACCCCACCGGTCGCGCTCTCGGCCCTGCTGTCCCGGGAGGACCTCGCCCTGCGCCAGATCGCGGGCCCGTCCGACCCGTCCCTGGTGATCCACGCGGCGCACACCTCGGAGATGGCCGACCCGTACCCGTATCTGCTGGGCGGAGAGCTGCTGCTGACGGCCGGGGTGCACATCCCGGAGGCGGCGGAGGGGAGCACGTACTTCGACGACTACGTCTCCCGGATCGTGGCCGCGGGGGGCGCGGCCCTCGGCTTCGGGCTGGCCCCGGTGCACGACACCGTGCCGCCCGCCCTGATCGCGGCCTGCGACGCGCAGCACCTGCCGCTGCTCGAAGTCCCGCCCCGGACCACCTTCTCGGGCGTGGCCCGCGCGGTCTGGCAGCTCATGGCGCAGGCCCGCCTCGCCGAGCTGCGCCGCGTGACGGACGCCCAGCAGAGCCTCGCGGCGGCGGCGTCCCGACCGGACCCGGTGCCCTCGGTGCTGCGCCAGCTCGCCCAGCGCCTCGGCGGCCACGCCGTCCTCTACGGGCCGGACGGCACCGGCATCGCGGAGGCGGGCCGGGCGATGTCCGGCGCGGCGCGGGAGGCTCTGGCGAAGCTGGTGGACGTGGTCCGGCCGAGCGGCCCGCGGAGCCCGGAGCCGGACCGCGTCCCGGAGGGCGACGGCGGTACCGGGCGCTCCGGCACCGACGGCCCGGGGGCCGGCGGCACCGGATCCGTCCGGCCCGGCGCCGGCGGCCCGACGGCCGACGGGGCGGCCGGCGCCGTCCGCGGCGGGCAGGCCGGCGCGGCCCGACGGACGGGCGAGCGCACTGCCTCTCCCCCGCCCGCCGGAGCGACCACCTCGGGGACCGGACGCCCGCTCCCGGCATCCACCCCCGCCGACACCCGGCGGCCCGGCGCCACCGCACCCGCCACCCCGGCCCCAGCGCCGGCCGCCCGGCCGGTGCCCTCCTCCGCCACCGACACCCTCGGTGACACCCACCTCGCCGCCTACGCCCTCGGGGCCGGCGAGGGGTTCGTGCTCGGGGTGACCTCCGGGCAGCGCGGACCAGGGGACCACACCATCGCCTCCGTCGCCGCCGTACTGCTCTCCCTGCTGACCGGCGAGCACCAGAGCGGGTCCGGCGCGGCCCGGTCGGCCGCGCTCGTGCGGCTGCTGCTCGGCGCGTCCCCCGAAGAGGTGGCGCCGCTGCTCGGGGACGGGCACTGGATCGTCGTGCACGCCCGGCCGGAGGCCCAGTCGGCGGACGCGGTGGCCGCCTCCGCACTGGGCGCCGCCCTCGGATCGCCGCTGGTGGACGTGGCCCGTGACGTCGTACGGGTGCTGGTTCCCGCCGAGCGGGAACCCGTGCCGCAGCCGGGCTGGACCCTCGGGGTCAGCGCGGCGGCCGGCCCCGGTGAGTGGCCCGGCGCCGACACCCAGGCGGCCCGCGCGCTGGCCCGCGCCCGCGCCACCCGCGTGCCGCTGGTCCGGCACGGCGCCCGGCCGGGCCTGGCGGACCTGGTGCCCCGCGCGGACGCCCGGGCGCACGCCCGTGCGCTGCTCGCGCCGCTCGGCGCCCAGCCCGCGCTCGCCGAGACACTGCGCACCTGGCTGTCGCTGCACGGCAGTTGGGACCGTACGGCGGTGGCGCTGGACGTGCACCGCAACACCGTGCGGCAGCGGATCGCCCGCTGCGCCGCGCTGTTGGACGCCGACCTGGACGACGCGGACGTGCGCATGGAGCTGTGGTTCGCGCTGCGGCAGGGCTGAGCGGGGTGCGGGGGCCGGGTGTCGGGGTGGATCCCAGTGATCCAAGTCCCAGCGGGCGGTATGGCGAGGACGCGCCCGCCCCGCTGCCCTCACAATGGGAGGCATGCCGATACCCGGGACACCCAGCCGCGCCCAGCTCGTCGACCACCTGGTGAGGACCCGTATCGCGGGGGACGTCGCCACGCCCCGCGAGAACAACCTCTCCCACTACCGCAGGCTGGCCAACGGCGAGCGCAACTTCTGGCTGGGGCTCGAGCTGGGCGACCGCTGGGCGGACGAGCAGGACGTGCTCGCGGTGATGGCGGAGCGGGTGGGCGTCAATGACGACCCGGAACACCGGTTCGGGCAGGACACCATCGACCCCGAGCTGACCGTGGACGCGCTGGACCGGCTGGCCGCCCGGCTGCGCAAGGCGGCCGAGGGACGGCAGCGGGTGCTGTTCGCCACCGGTCATCCGGGCGGTCTGCTCGACGTGCACCGGGCCACGGCCGGGGCGCTGCGCGCGGCCGGCTGCGAGATCGTGGTCATCCCCGACGGGCTGCAGACGGACGAGGGTTACGTCATGCAGTTCGCCGACGTGGCCGTCCTGGAGCACGGCGCGTCGCTGTGGCACACGCACTCCGGGGAGCCGATGCGGGCCATTCTGAACGGACTTGAGCGCGAGGGGCGCCCGCTGCCGGACCTGGTGGTCGCCGACCACGGCTGGGCCGGGTACGCGGGACAGCACGGCGTCGACTCCGTCGGGTACGCCGACTGCAACGATCCCGCACTGTTTCTCGCCGAGTCCGAGGGCACCGTGCAGGTGGTGGTCCCGCTCGACGACCACGTCGTCAGCCCGCGCCACTACGACCCCATGACGGCGTATCTGCTGGCGGCGGCCGGTCTCGACTAGCCCTGCCGGGCAAGGCGGATGCGCGGCTCCGTGACGGGGCCGCACATCCTGGTTTCATCCGGTGGTGCGGTCAGCGACCCCCGTGGCCACCATGCCCGCCGCCATGGCCGCCGTGGCCGCCATGGTCGCCGTTGCCGTAGCCACCGTGATCGCCGTGACCATAGCCGCCGTGGTCACCGTGGTCACCGTAGCCGCCATAGCCACCGTAGTCGCCGTAGTCGTCGTCATCGTCGTCCCACCACGAGTTGTGGTGGTTGTAGTTGTCGTTGTCTCCCCAGTCCCAACTGTGGCTGTAGGAGCCGTGGTCGCTGTTGTCGGAGGCCGAGGCGGCGCCCGCCGTGCCGACCGCTGCCCCGCCGGCCAGCAGCAGGCCTGTGGCGGACATGGCGACAAGGCGCCTCGCGCGCTGTGCTCGCATGGGAAATACCTTCCATCCCTGAAGTGGATGGCCGCCGCCGCGGATCAAGAGGGAAAGAGCGGGGCGGTCGGAGAGGGGTCACCGCAGCATGTGATGTGGCACGACGTGCGTCACCTTGTCGACGCCTGCGGCCCACCCGTACGCGATCGCGCCCCTCGGGTGCCGCGGCTGAGGTCCGACTTATCCGAATCCTCGCCGGCCGGGCATGCCGTGCACTGCGGCTTTCACTCCAGAGCCTAGTCCCCCACACGTCACACGTCACTTTGAGCAGGCAACTATTTTCCGCAGCTTCGAAAAAACTCCGGAAGATCACATTCCGCTCAGCAGCAGGCAAGGTGACGGCAAAGTATGCCCGGAACTACCGCCCCAAACACCGCCATACCGCACCCAAATTCGAGCTGCCCTGACGGCGCCTGCGGCTACGTTCTACGAGTTCCTGGCCTGACCACCAGGAATCACACAACTGAAACGGGAGAACACATGCGGAAACTGGCAGCAGGCATCCTGACGGCAGCCCTGTTCGCCACGGGGGCAGGAACCGCGTTCGCCGCCTCCTGGCACACGATTCCGAAGCTGACGACCGGCGGCGCGGAGTTCAACCACGGCAAGTACACCTTCTGGCCCGCCGGCCAGCACCACGGCGCCTTCGAGTGGAAGGGCAACCTGAAGGACGCGAGCCCGAACGACGGGCACAACGTGTACATGCAGGCGAAGGTCGAGGGCTACGACTGGAGCCGGTACAACGGCAAGCAGAAGAAGAGCGTCCCCATGGACTACCTCAACTGGGACGGCGCCGAGCGCTACACCGTCAACGCCTACATACGCGTGTGCCGGGACAAGGGCTCCTTCCACCCGGACAACTGCTCCGTGACCAAGCACTACAAGCGGCCGTAGCCGGTACACCGGCGAGATCCCGGGCCCAGGTGCGAGCCTGGGCCCTCCCGCTTCTGGGGGAAGTCATCACTACGTCACACATTCTCTCCGCCTCGGGCGTCGAGCTCTCCTACGGCAGTCACCTCGCCGTCCGCGGCGTGAATCTCTCGATCGCGCGAGGCGAGGTCGTGGCCGTCACCGGGCAGAGCGGCTCGGGCAAGTCGTCGCTGCTGTACTGCCTGGCCGGGGTGCTGCCGCCCGCGCGCGGGCGCGTGCGCTTCGACGGGACGGTGCTCGCGGACCTCGACGACGAGGAGATGAGTTCGCTGCGCCGCGAGCGTTTCGGCTTCGTCTTCCAGTACGGCGAACTGCTGCCCGAGCTGACGGTCGAGGAGAACACGGCCCTGCCGTTGCGCCTGGCCGGGAAGCGCAAGAAGGCCGCTCTGGCGGAAGCCGGCCGGGTGCTGGAACGGCTCGGTCTGGGCGAGCTGCGCGAGCGGCGGCCCTCGCAGGTGTCGGGCGGGCAGAGTCAGCGCGTCGCGGTGGCCCGTGCCCTGGTGCACCGCCCGGCGGTGGTCTTCGCAGACGAACCCACCGGGTCACTGGACAGCGCCAACGCCGACGCCGTACTGCGGGAATTTCTTGACCTGGCGCGCTCCCAGGGGACCGCCGTGGTGCTGGTGACGCACGACCCGGGTGTCGCGGCGCAGGCCGACAGCCACTACACGATGGCCGACGGCGTACTCACCCCGCGGAGGCCGGTGTGAGGGAGTTCCTCCTGGGCCTGCGCCTGCTGTTCGGCGCCAAGCGAGGCAACCGTGTCCGCTTCTTCCTGATGGCGGTCGGCGGCTCACTGGGCGTGTGCTGCCTCGCCCTCGTCCTGACCATCCCGGCGATCCTGGACGCGCACGACGGACGCGCCGCTGCCCGGGAACCCCAGACGTCGGGGAAGCGGGCCGGCGCGACCCTCGTCCTGGAGCGGAAGGATCCTCACGGCTCCGAGCCCTTCACCAGGGTCTTCATCGCCGAGGGCGGCAAGGGCACGCACACGCCGCCGCCCGGCCTCGACGAACTGCCGGGCCCTGGCGAAGTCTTCACCTCTCCGCGCGTGCGCGATCTACTGCGCGCCGAGCCGGCGCTCAAAGGTCTCCTTCCGGGGCATGTGAAGGGCCTGATCGGCGCGTCCGGCCTCACCGACCCCGACGAGCTGTACGCCTACGTCGGAACGACCCCTGCCAAGATCGCGAATGACAGCGACACGGGCACACTGAAGTCCTTCGGCTATGACTACACGCCCATTCCGGTCGTCGACCCCTCCACCCTCACCAACCTCCGCTTCGCCCTGGGCACCCTCGTCCTGCTCCCGCTGGCCGTCTTCCTCTCCGTCTGCGCCCGGCTCTCCGCCGCCAGCCGCACCCGGCGCCTCGCCTCGCTGCGGCTGCTGGGCCTGAGCACCAAGGGCACGCAGCGCGTCAACGCCGCCGAGACCGTGGTCGCCGCGCTGTTCGGCGCGTTTCTCGGGCTCGGCGAGTACTGGATCCTCAACCAAGCCCTGTGCCATTCGGGGCTGCCCGCCCTGCGCTGGTACCCGGCGGACGGCGCCCTGTCCTGGAGCACCGTCGCCGTGTGCCTGATCGGCTGCCCGGCCCTGGCCTGGTTCGTCGGCCGGGCGAGCGCGCGCAGCGCCGCCGCCAACCCGCTGGCGGTGCGCCGCACGGCCGTGCCGAAGCCTCCCTCGAAGTGGGGCGGGTTGCTGCTGGTCACCGGCCTCGGCATCGTCACGGGGTTCTGCGCCACCGGGCTCACCGACCACCCGGCCACGAGCGACGGCATCTTCGCCGTCCTCCTGGTGGGCGGAGTGCTGCTGACCGGGACGGGGCTCGTGCTGACCCTGCCCTGGCTTTCGTACCTGCTCGCCCGCAGGGTGGCCGGCACGACGCGGTCCCTCGCGCTGAACCTGGCCATGCGCCGCAACGAGGTGGAGCCCGGCAGCACCATGCGGGTCGTCACCGGGCTGGTGCTACTCGTTTTCGCGGCGTCGCTCGCGCAGGGCGTGCTGATCGAGTTCCAGGAGGTCAGCAAGCCGAGCAGCCCCACGCAGGACTACTCCATACCGCTGTCGGACCTCACCGCACAGCAGCAGCGCGCAATCACCGGGGTGCCGGGCGTACGGGCGCACGGCTTGACGATGGATTCGTGGAGCGATCCCGACTCCGACTCCATCGACGGGATCTCCGTCGTCGTCGCCACCTGCTCCCAGTTCTCCCGCCTCGTGGTGCACGCCGAGGGCTGCGCCGACGGCAAGGTCATGCGACTGGTCAACGAGGGCTCGATCCCCAATCCGTGGGTGCACCGGGGCGCTTCCTTCCCCTTCCATCTGCGGGAGGGCGGGCGGAAGGTGACGCTCTCCGTGACCGTCCCCTCCGCCGCGATCAGTTACACGGCCTACGACCCGTCCGCGGCGGGCGGCGAGGACCTTCTCGTCCCGCCCTCCGCCCTGCCGGCCGGGGCCCGTCCGGACTCGGCGCGACTCGTACTCACCAGCGGCTCCGATCCGCAGGTGGTGCGCGGCGTCCTGGACGGCATCGCGGCCGCCGCGCCCACCGTCTCCGTCGAACCGGTCGGCGTCAACGTCGACAGTCTGCAGCAGATCGCGGTCATCGAGACGCTGCTGGTGCTCGGCATGATCATGGGGCTGGTGATCGGTGTCGCCGCGTTCCTGGTCGCCGTCACCGACCGGGCCGTCGAACGCCGGGCGCAGGTCACCGCCATCACGCTGATCGGGGCCAGGAGCCGCACCCTGCGCGCGGTGCAGAGCGTCCAGGTCGTGCTGCCGCTCGCCATCGGCCTCGCGCTGGCGCTGGTCACCGGCAAGCTCGCCGAGTCCAGCTATCTGATCACCGGGGGCGGCGAGGTCTTCTGGGACTTCGCCGGGATACCCGTGCTGGTGTGCGCCGCCCTGGGTGTGGTCGTCGTCGCGACGCTGGGCACGCTGCCGCTGGTGGGGCGGCGCATCGATCCGGAACTCATCCGGAGGGACTGACCCACGCGGCGAGGCCCGCCCGCGCCCTCTCGATGCGAGGGCGTGGGCGGGCCTGCCGGCGGGACGGGTTCAGCGGGGGACGCGGACCACGCCCTCCTGGATGACCGAGATGGCCAGCCGTCCGTCCTGGGTGTAGATACGGGCCTGGCCGAGGCCCCGGCCGCCGTGCGCGGACGGCGACTCCTGGTCGTACAGCAGCCACTCGTCGGCGCGGAAGGGCCGGTGGAACCACATCGCGTGGTCCAGCGACGCCCCGACGACGTCCCCGACGGCCCAGCCGCCGCGACCGTGCGCCAGCAGCACGGAGTCGAGGAGGGTCATGTCGGAGACGTAGGTGGCGAGCACGACGTGCAGCAGCGGGTCGTCGTCCAGCTTGCCGTTGGTGCGGAACCACACCTGGGAGTGCGGCTCGCGCGGCTCGCCGAACCTGCCGTACGGCGGCTCGTCCACATAGCGCAGGTCGATGGCCTCGCGTGCCTCGAGGAAGCGCTCCACCACCTCGGGCGCGAGATGGGCGTAACCGCGCATCCGCTCCTGGGAGGTGGGCAGCGCGGCCGGGTCGGGCGCGGCCGGCATGGCGGCCTGGTGGTCGAGCCCCTCCTCGTACGTCTGGAAGGACGCCGAGAGATGGAAGATCGGCTTGCCGTGCTGCACGGCGACCACGCGGCGGGTGGTGAAGGACCGGCCGTCGCGGATGCGGTCGACGCTGTAGACGATCGGCGCGCCTGGGTCGCCCGGCCGCAGGAAGTACGCGTGCAGGGAGTGGGCCGCCCGGTCCCCGGGGACCGTACGTCCGGCGGCGACCAGTGCCTGCGCCGCGACCTGCCCGCCGAAGACGCGGGGTACGACGGCGGATCGGGACCGGCCGCGGAAGATGTCCTCCTCGATCTGCTCGAGGTCGAGCAGATCGAGGAGGTCCTGAAGTGCCTGGCTCATGAGGTGGTTGTACCCGCCAGTGATTGCGGGGACCTTACAGACCCATGTCCTTGGCGATGATCGTCTTCATGATCTCGCTGGTACCGCCGTAGATGCGGTTGACGCGGTTGTCCGCGTACAGGCGGGCGATCGGGTACTCGTTCATGTAGCCGTAGCCGCCGTGCAGCTGGAGGCAGCGGTCGATGACGCGGTGCGCGACCTCGGTGCAGAAGAGCTTGGCGGAGGCGGCCTCGGCGGGGGTCAGCTCACCGGCGTCAAGGGCCTCGGTCGCGCGGTCGGCGACGGCCTCGGCGGCGTCCACCTCGGCCTGGCAGGCGGCCAGCTCGAACTTGGTGTTCTGGAAGTGGGCGACCGGCTTGCCGAAGACGGTGCGCTCCTGCACGTACTGCTTGGCGAACCGGACCGCGGCCTTGGCCTGGGCGTAGGCGCCGAAGGCGATGCCCCAGCGCTCGGAGGCCAGGTTGTGGCCGAGGTAGTAGAAGCCCTTGTTCTCCTCGCCGAGCAGGTCCTCGACCGGCACCTTGACGTCGACGAAGGCCAGCTCGGCGGTGTCGGAGGTGCGCAGGCCCAGCTTGTCCAGCTTGCGGCCGACCGAGTAGCCCTCGGACTTGGTGTCCACGGCGAACAGGGAGATGCCGTGGCGGCGGTCCTCGGCGGTCGGCGCGGCCGTACGGGCGCAGACGATGACCTTGTCGGCGTGCACACCGCCGGTGATGAAGGTCTTGGCGCCGTTGAGGACGTAGTGCGTGCCGTCCTCGGAGAGCTTGGCGGTGGACTTCATGCCCGCGAGGTCGGAGCCGGTGCCCGGCTCGGTCATCGCGATGGCCCACATCTCCTCGCCGGAGACGAACTTCGGCAGGTAGCGCTTCTTCTGCTCGTCCGTGGCCAGCATCTTGATGTACGGCAGGGCGAGCAGCACGTGCACGCCGGAGCCGCCGAACTGCACGCCGGCGCGGGCGGTCTCCTCGTAGAGGACGGCCTCGAACTTGTGGCTGTCCAGACCGGCGCCGCCGAACTCCTCGGGCACGTTGATCCCGAAGATGCCCAGCTCACCGAGCTTGTGGTAGAAGTCGCGCGGCGCCTGGCCGGCGGCGAACCACTCGTCGTAGACGGGGACGACCTCGGCCTCGATGAAGGCGCGAAGGGTCTCCCGGAACGCCTCGTGATCCTCGTTGAACACCGTACGGCGCACGCCGCCACCTCCACGTACCTCGGCATGACATTCGGGCATGTCTAAGCGCTTGCTCAGACTCCAAGATACTGGCGGGTACGTTCAGCCGTCCAGGGTGACCTTGGCCACCCGGCGGCCGGGAGCGCCTCGCGGCTCAGTCCTCGCCCGTCCCGGCCGCCCCGAACGCCCCCCGGGCCATCCGGTGCAGCAGGGCCGCCGTGGCGGCGCGGCCCGGCAGGGTGCCGGCGCGGCCGAGGTGCGGGGTGGAGTTGAGCAGGCCGAAGACCGAGTGGACCGCCGAGCGGGCGCTGGGCTCGGTCAGCCCGGGGTAGACCGCCCGCACCACGTCCACCCACAGCTCCACGTACTGCCGCTGGAGCTGCCGCACCAGCTTGCGGTCGCTGTCGCGCAGCCGGTCCAGCTCGCGGTCGTGCAGGGTGATCAGGGGGCGGTCGTCGAGGGCGAAGTCGATGTGGCCCTCGATGAGCGAGTCCAGGACCTCCGGGGCCCCGGTCCCGCCGTCGGCCTCGGCCAGGCGGCGCTTGGCCCCGGTCAGCAGCCGGCCGCTGATGCCGACCAGCAGCTCCGCGAGCATCGCGTCCTTGCCGGGGAAGTGGCGGTACAGGCCGGGGCCGCTGATGCCGACCGCGGCGCCTATCTCGTCCACCCCGACGCCGTGGAAGCCGCGCTCGGCGAAGAGCCGGGCAGCCTCCTTGAGGATCTGCTCGCGGCGGGTGGGGGCGTCGGTTCTGGTGACCATGCCAGTAATTCTAGACAGCGAGGTTAGCGGTCGTTAACCTGGAGGAAATGGTTAACGCTCATTAACAGTCACCACTGGGTGAGGGGACCGCAAGGATGCAAGAGGCACCGGAGCTTCACAGCGCGGCCGATCCCGCGTCGGAGGCCTGGCGGGCCAATGAACAGGCTCATCTCGCGCTCGTCGGGGAACTGCGCGGCAGGCTGGCCGCCGCCGCTCTCGGCGGGGGCGAGAAGGCGCGGGCCCGGCACACCGCGCGCGGCAAGCTGCTGCCGCGGGACCGGGTGGACACGCTGCTCGACCCGGGATCGCCCTTCCTGGAGCTGGCTCCCCTCGCGGCCGACGGGATGTACGACGGGCAGGCACCGGCCGCCGGCGTGATCGCCGGTATCGGCCGGGTCAGCGGGCGCGAGTGCGTGATCGTCGCGAACGACGCTACCGTCAAGGGCGGCACGTACTACCCGATGACGGTGAAGAAGCACCTGCGCGCGCAGGAGGTGGCCCTCGACAACCGGCTGCCCTGCGTCTACCTCGTCGACTCCGGCGGGGCGTTCCTGCCGATGCAGGACGAGGTGTTCCCGGACCGCGAGCACTTCGGGCGGATCTTCTACAACCAGGCACGGATGTCCGGCGCCGGCATCCCGCAGATCGCGGCCGTCCTCGGTTCGTGCACGGCCGGCGGGGCCTACGTACCGGCCATGAGCGACGAGGCCGTCATCGTCCGCAACCAGGGGACGATCTTCCTGGGCGGCCCGCCGCTGGTGAAGGCGGCCACCGGCGAGGTCGTGACCGCCGAGGAGCTGGGCGGCGGCGAGGTGCACTCCCGGACCTCCGGCGTCACCGACCACCTCGCCGAGGACGACGCGCACGCCCTGCGGATCGTGCGGAACATCGTCGCCACGCTGCCCGCGCGGCAGTCCCTCCCCTGGGAGGTCACCCCGGCCGTGGAGCCCAAGGTGGACCCGTCCGGGCTGTACGGCGCGGTCCCCGTGGACTCCCGCACCCCTTACGACGTGCGCGAGATCATCGCGCGCGTGGTCGACGGCTCGCGGTTCGCCGAGTTCAAGGCCGAGTTCGGCCAGACCCTCATCACCGGCTTCGCCCGGATCCACGGCCACCCGGTCGGGATCGTCGCCAACAACGGCATCCTCTTCTCGGAGTCCGCCCAGAAGGGCGCCCACTTCATCGAGCTCTGCGACCAGCGGGGCATCCCGCTGGTGTTCCTGCAGAACATCTCCGGCTTCATGGTCGGCCGGGACTACGAGGCGGGTGGCATCGCCAAGCACGGCGCCAAGATGGTGACGGCGGTGGCCTGCACGCGCGTGCCGAAGCTGACCGTCGTCGTCGGCGGTTCGTACGGCGCCGGCAACTACTCGATGTGCGGCCGGGCGTACTCCCCCCGCTTCCTGTGGATGTGGCCCAACGCCAAGATCTCCGTGATGGGCGGCGAGCAGGCCGCCTCCGTGCTCGCCACGGTCAAGCGGGACCAGATGCAGGCGCGCGGCGAGGACTGGCCCGCCGACGACGAAGAGGCCTTCAAGGCCCCGATCCGCGCCCAGTACGAGAGCCAGGGCAACGCCTACTACGCCACCGCCCGCCTGTGGGACGACGGCGTGATCGACCCGATGGAGACCCGTCAGGTGCTGGGACTCGCCCTGACGGCCTGCGCCAACGCGCCGCTGGGAGACCCCCAGTTCGGCGTCTTCCGGATGTGAGGAGGGGAACCGTGTTCGACACAGTGCTGGTGGCCAACCGGGGCGAGATCGCCGTACGCGTCATCCGTACGCTGCGCTCGCTGGGCGTCCGCTCGGTGGCGGTCTTCTCCGACGCCGACGCCGACGCGCGGCACGTCCGGGAGGCCGACACGGCGGTACGGATCGGCCCGGCGCCCGCGGCCGAGAGCTATCTGTCGGTGGAGCGGCTGCTCGAGGCCGCCGCCCGCACCGGCGCCCAGGCGGTCCACCCCGGCTACGGCTTCCTCGCCGAGAACGCCGGCTTCGCGCGTGCCTGCGAGGAGGCGGGGCTGGTCTTCATCGGCCCTTCCGCGGACGCGATCGCGCTCATGGGCGACAAGATCCGCGCCAAGGAGACGGTGAAGGCGGCCGGGGTCCCGGTGGTGCCGGGCTCCAGCGGCAGCGGCCTCACGGACGCCGAACTGGCCGACGCCGCCCGCGAGATCGGGACGCCCGTACTGCTCAAGCCCTCGGCGGGCGGCGGCGGCAAGGGCATGCGGCTGGTGCGGGACGTGGCGGTGCTGGAGGAGGAGATCGCGGCCGCCCGCCGCGAGGCCCGCGCCTCCTTCGGCGACGACACCCTGCTGGTGGAGCGGTGGATCGACCGTCCCCGGCACATCGAGATCCAGGTGCTGGCCGACGGGCACGGCGACGTCGTCCATCTCGGCGAGCGCGAGTGCTCGCTGCAGCGGCGGCACCAGAAGATCATCGAGGAGGCGCCGAGCGTGCTCCTCGACGAGGCCACCCGGGCCGCGATGGGCGAGGCAGCCGTGCAGGCGGCCCGCAGTTGCGGGTACCGGGGCGCGGGCACGGTGGAGTTCATCGTGCCGGGCGGCGACCCCTCGTCGTACTACTTCATGGAGATGAACACCCGTCTGCAGGTGGAGCACCCGGTCACGGAGCTGATCACCGGCCTGGACCTGGTGGAGTGGCAGCTGCGGGTGGCGGCCGGGGAACGGCTGGGCTTCGCGCAGGAGGACGTCCGGCTGACCGGGCACGCGGTGGAGGCCCGCATCTGCGCGGAGGACCCGGCGCGCGGCTTCCTGCCCTCCGGCGGCACGGTGCGGCTGCTGAACGAGCCCCAGGGTGACGGCGTACGCACCGACTCGGGGCTCAGCGAGGGCACCGAGGTGGGCAGCCTCTATGACCCGATGCTGTCCAAGGTGATCGCCTACGGCCCCGACCGGGAGACGGCGCTGCGCAAGCTCCGCTCCGCGCTCGCCGAGACCGTCACGCTGGGCGTGCAGACCAACGCGGGCTTCCTGCGGCGGCTGCTGGCGCACCCGGCGGTGGTGGCCGGCGAGCTGGACACCGGGCTGGTGGAGCGGGTGGTCGACGAGCTGGTCACCACGGACGTGCCGGAGGAGGTGTACGAGGCGGCGGCGGCCGTACGGCTGGAGGCGCTGCGGCCGGCCGGCGACGGCTGGGTCGACCCCTTCTCGGTGCCGAGCGGCTGGCGGTTGGGCGGCACGCCCAGGCCGCCCGTCGTCCATCTCCGGGCGCAGGAAGCGGTCGCGTACACCCCGCGCGGCACGCACACCGTCACCGGCGACCGGGTGTCCGTCACCCTCGACGGCGTCCGGCACACCTTCCGCCGGGCCGGTGACTGGATCGGCCGCGACGGCGACGCCTGGCAGGTGCGCGACCACGATCCGGTGGAAGCCGCCCTGACCCGGTCGGCGCACGCGGGCGCCGACTCGCTCACCGCGCCCATGCCGGGCACGGTGACGGTGGTGAAGGTCGCCGTCGGCGACGAGGTCGCGGCCGGGCAGAGCCTGCTGGTGGTCGAGGCGATGAAGATGGAGCACGTCGTCTCCGCCCCGCACGCGGGCACGGTCGCCGAGCTGGACGTGACCCCGGGCTCGACGGTCGCCATGGACCAGGTCCTGGCCGTCATCACGCCCAAGGAGGAGGCGTAAGTGAGCGCCGAGGGACTGCCCATGGTCGTACCGGCCCAGGATCTGCCCGCGCGGGTGCGGATCCACGAGGTCGGTGCGCGCGACGGGCTGCAGAACGAGAAGACGTCCGTGCCGACGGCGGTGAAGGCGGAGTTCATCCGCCGCCTGGCCGGCGCGGGCCTGACGACGATCGAGGCGACCAGCTTCGTGCACCCCAAGTGGGTGCCCCAGCTCGCCGACGCCGAGCAGTTGTTCCCGCTCGTCTCGGACCTCGACGTCGAACTCCCGGTGCTGGTGCCGAACCAGCGCGGCCTGGACCGGGCCCTGGCGCTCGGCGCCCGCCGGATCGCGGTGTTCGCCAGCGCCACGGAGTCCTTCGCGAAGGCCAACCTGAACCGCACGGTGGACGAGTCGCTGGCCGTGTTCGAACCGGTGGTGCGGCAGGCGAAGGACGCCGGCGCGCAGGTGCGCGGCTATGTGTCGATGTGCTTCGGCGACCCCTGGGAGGGAGCCGTCCCGCTCCACCAGGTGGCCCGCGTCTGCAAGGCCCTGCGCGACATGGGCTGCGACGAGCTGAGCCTCGGCGACACCATCGGCGTGGCCACTGCGGGCCATGTCCTGGAGCTGCTCGCGCTGCTGAACGAGGAGGGCGTGCCGACGAACGCGATCGGCGTGCACTTCCACGACACCTACGGCCAGGCGCTCGCGAACACCTACGCGGCCCTGGAGCACGGCGTGACGACGGTCGACGCGTCCGCCGGAGGCCTCGGCGGCTGCCCGTACGCGAAGTCCGCCACCGGCAACCTCGCCACCGAAGACCTCGTATGGATGCTGCACGGCCTCGGCATCGAGACCGGGGTCGACCTCGGCCGTCTGACCGCCACGAGCGTGTGGATGGCCGAACAGCTGGGCCGCCCGAGCCCGTCCCGTACCGTCCGCGCTCTCTCCCACAAGGACCAGTGATCAGCATGGACCACCGTCTCAGCCCCGAGCTGGAGGAACTCCGCCGTACGGTGGAGGAGTTCGCGCACGACGTGGTGGCGCCGAAGATCGGCGACTTCTACGAGCGGCACGAGTTCCCGTACGAGATCGTCCGCGAGATGGGCCGCATGGGCCTGTTCGGGCTGCCGTTCCCGGAGGAGCACGGCGGCATGGGCGGCGACTACCTGGCCCTCGGCATCGCCCTGGAGGAACTGGCCCGAGTCGACTCCTCGGTGGCCATCACGCTGGAGGCCGGCGTCTCGCTGGGCGCCATGCCGATCCACCTCTTCGGCACCGAGGAGCAGAAGCGCGAGTGGCTCCCCCGGCTCTGCTCCGGAGAGATCCTGGGCGCCTTCGGCCTCACCGAGCCGGACGGCGGCAGCGACGCCGGTGCCACCCGCACCACGGCCCGCCTGGACCCGGACACGAACGAGTGGGTGATCAACGGCACGAAGTGCTTCATCACCAACTCGGGCACCGACATCACCGGTCTGGTGACGGTCACGGCGGTCACCGGCCGCAAGCCGGACGGCAGGCCGCTGATCTCAGCGATCATCGTCCCGTCCGGCACTCCCGGCTTCACGGTCGCCGCGCCCTACTCCAAGGTCGGCTGGAACGCCTCCGACACCCGTGAGCTGTCCTTCCAGGACGTCCGGGTGCCCGCCGCGAACCTGCTCGGGGAGGAGGGCCGGGGCTACGCGCAGTTCCTGCGCATCCTCGACGAGGGCCGCATCGCCATCGCGGCACTCGCCACCGGGCTGGCCCAGGGCTGTGTGGACGAGTCGGTGAAGTACGCCAAGGAACGCCACGCCTTCGGCCGGCCGATCGGCGCCAACCAGGCCATCCAGTTCAAGATCGCCGATATGGAGATGAAGGCCCACACCGCCCGCCTGGCCTGGCGTGACGCCGCCTACCGGCTGGTGGCCGGCGAGCCCTTCAAGAAGGAGGCGGCGATGGCCAAGCTGTACTCCTCCACCGTCGCTGTGGACAACGCCCGCGACGCCACGCAGGTGCACGGCGGATACGGCTTCATGAACGAGTACCCGGTGGCCCGCATGTGGCGCGACTCCAAGATCCTGGAGATCGGCGAGGGCACGAGCGAGGTGCAGCGGATGCTGGTGGCCCGCGAACTGGGCCTGACCGGCTGAGGCGTTCCCCGCCGCTGAGGACGCGGGGCATCGGCAGGCGGATCCGCCGATCGCCCCGCGTTTCGCGTTCCCTCCCCTGACGTCGTCTCAGAGGCATCCCATTGCAAGCAAGTTGACGATCATGTTAGGTTCCGTTCCGATTCCGGCCACTTGCCCTTGAACGTTCGGCTGACCACCGAGCAAGCGCGGGACCGGAAAGGGAAAACGGGGGAGAGACTCGTCGCGCGCGGCATTTCATCGGCCTGGTGCGTGCATCGGGCGTGCCGCCCGCCGCACTGACGGTCACGATGCTTTTACCGGGCCAATCGGTTTCCAGCCGTCGCCCGCTCCCGGTTCCCGCGTGTGGCCACCGCCCCGCGCGTGCAGCGCATCCTCGGTGAATGGAACGAACGGACGGGCGACGCCTACATCTCCACCGACATCGGCGGCGGCAAGTCCTCGGTGCCGGACCCCCAGGAGGCGGCCGCCGCGGTCGTCAAGGCGTTCGCCGGCTGGAAGCACTCCGAGCAGGGCCACGCCTCCGTCTACGACGTCTACGGCAACGCCGTCATCACCGACTACGAGTTCTGACCCGCGCCGGGGGCGCGGCACCGCAGGCTGACGAGGACTCACCTCGGCCACGCGAGCCCCACCCCTGGACATCCACTGAGGTTAGGCTAACCTACCTTCGAACTGTCCGGCGGGCGGCCACGCCCTGGTCGAAAGCAGCCATACCCATGTCCCATGCCCGTTCCACCCACTTCTCCCGTCGCGGTCTGCTCGCCGCGGGCGGTGCCCTCGGACTCGGCGCCGCGCTCGCGGCCTGCGGTGACGACAAGGGTGAAGACGCGGGGTCCGACGGACAGGCGAAGGGCGGCAAGTCCGGCCCCTGGAGCTTCACGGACGACCGCGCCACGACGGTGAAGCTGGACAAGGTCCCCGCGAACATCGTCGCGTTCACCGGTGCCGCCGCCGCGCTGTACGACTACGGCATCCAGGTCAAGGGCGTCTTCGGCCCGACGAAGACCACGGCGGGCAAGGCCGACGTCCAGGCCGGCGACATGGACATCAGCAAGGTGACGATCCTCGGCAACACCTGGGGCCAGTTCAACATCGAGAAGTACGCGGCCCTCGCCCCGGACGTGCTCATCAGCACCATGTTCGACGGCGCCGGCACCCTCTGGTACGTCCCCGACGAGTCGAAGAAGAAGATCGCCCAGCTCGCACCGAGCGTCGGCGTCTCCGTCTACGACCGTCAGCTCACCCAGCCGCTGCAGCGCATGTGGAAGCTGGCCGAGTCGCTCGGCGCGGACATGAAGGCCGCGAAGGTGACGGACGCCAAGAAGCGGTTCGAGGACGCCTCGGCCCGGCTGCGTGCCGCCGCCAAGGCCAAGCCCGGCGTCAAGGTGATGGCCGGCTCGGCGAGCGACCAGCTCTTCTACGTCTCCGGCACCAACCTCTCCATCGACCTGGAGTACTTCAAGGCCCTCGGCGTGAACTTCGTCGAGCCCCCGGAGAGCGCCAAGAAGCAGGGCGGCGGCTGGTACGAGTCGCTGAGCTGGGAGAACGTCGACAAGTACCAGGCCGACATCATCATGATGGACGACCGCACCTCGGCCATCCAGCCGGCCGGCATCACCAAGGCCACCTGGAAGAAGCTGCCCGCGGTAAAGGCGGGACAGGTCATCGCCCGTTCCCCGGAGCCGATCCTCTCCTACGACAAGTGCGTGCCGCTGCTCACCGGCCTGGCCGAGGCGCTGGAGAAGGCCAAGAAGGTCGGCTGAACCCCTCTTTCCTGAACGGCAACCTCAGGAGCCCCCCATGACGACGGCCGTAGCCGCCCCGTTCCGTTTCTTCTCCCTCCAGGTCGTACGGGCAAGGCGGCTGGGGCCGTCTCTGGTCCGGGTCACCTTCACCGGCGACGATCTGCACGCCTTCCGCTCCGACGGGCGCGACCAGTCCCTGTCGCTCTTCCTGCCGCACCCGGGCCAGACCGAACCGGCCGTACCCCTCGAACTGGGCGACGGCTGGTGGCAGGGCTGGCGTGAACTCCCGGACGACGTACGGGCCGTGATGCGGTCGTACACGCTCCGGGCCCTGCGCCGCGATCCCGACGAGATCGACATCGACTTCGCCCTGCACACCCCCGCCGGACCCGCCTCCCGGTGGGTTTCCCGGGCCGTACCCGGTGACCGTGTTCTGCTGCTCGGCCCGGCGATCGCCGACAACCGGGCGATCCGGTTCCGGCCCCCGGCGGACACCGATCTCGTCGTCCTCTGGGGGGACACGACCGCCGTTCCCGCCGCGACCGCCGTCCTGGAGTCGCTGCCGGCCGGAACGCGGGCCCGCGCCTGGCTGGAGGTGCCGCACCCCGGTGACATCCAGGACGTGGCGACGCAGGCCGACGCGGAGATCACCTGGCTGGTGCGCCACGACGCCTCCCCCGCTGCCGTCGACGCGGTGCGGGCCGCTCGACTTCCGCCCGCCGAACGGCCGTACGTGTGGATCGCGGGCGAGTCCGGCCGGGTGAGGGGACTGCGCCGGCACTTCGCCGGCGAGCGCGGGATCGACCGGCGGCGCATCACCTTCGTCGGGTACTGGCGGCAGGGCATGACGGAAGAACAGCTGCGCGCGGCGGAGTAACCCCCCTGAAGTGACCCCGGTCACGGAAGAAGTGTATCTTGATCCAGAAAACTTAGGTTAGGCTAACCTAAGTTGACCTGCACGGACAGTCCCCTCGGAGGACCCCCAACATGCGCTCGCACCTGCTCAATGGCCTCACAGCGGAGCACTACCGCCGCTCCGTGACCGAAGGAGTCGAGCGGGTGGCGGCCAAACTCGCCACCACCGACCGTCCGTTCACCGGTGTCACCGTCGACGCCCTCGCCCCCCGCGTCGACGCGATCGACCTCGACCGGCCCCTCGGCGACACCGCCGCGGTGCTGGACGAGCTGGAGGACCTCTACCTCCGCGACGCGGTCTACTTCCACCACCCCCGCTACCTCGCCCACCTCAACTGCCCGGTGGTCATCCCGGCGGTGCTCGGCGAGGCGGTGCTCTCCGCCGTCAACTCCTCCCTCGACACCTGGGACCAGTCGGCCGGCGGCACCCTCATCGAGCGCAGGCTCGTGGACTGGACGACCGCCCGGATCGGTCTCGGCCCGGGCGCCGACGGCGTGTTCACCTCCGGCGGCACCCAGTCCAACCTCCAGGCGCTGCTGTTGGCCCGGGAGGAGGCGAAGAGCGACAGCCTCTCGAAACTGCGGATCTTCGCCTCCGAGGTCAGCCACTTCAGCGTCAAGAAGTCCGCGAAACTGCTCGGCCTGGACCCGGACTCCGTCGTCTCCGTCCCCGTCGACCACGACAAGCGGATGCAGACCGTGGCGCTCGCCCATGAGCTGGAGCGCTGCGCACAGGACGGCCTCGTGCCCATGGCCGTGGTCGCCACCGCCGGCACCACCGACTTCGGCTCCATCGACCCGCTGCCCGAGATCGCCGAACTCTGCGCCCAGTACGGCGTGTGGATGCACGTGGACGCGGCCTACGGCTGCGGGCTGCTCGCCTCGCTGAAGCACCGGGACCGCATCGACGGCATCGAGCGCGCCGACTCGGTGACCGTCGACTACCACAAGTCCTTCTTCCAGCCGGTGAGTTCCTCCGCCGTGCTGGTCCGGGACGCGGCCACCCTGCGGCACGCCACCTACCACGCGGAATACCTCAACCCGCGCCGCATGGTGCAGGAGCGCATCCCCAACCAGGTCGACAAGTCCCTGCAGACCACCCGCCGCTTCGACGCTCTCAAGCTGTGGCTGACGCTGCGCACCATGGGCGCCGACGGCATCGGGCAGCTCTTCGACGAGGTCTGCGAACTGGCCCGGCAGGGCTGGCGGCTGCTCGCCGCCGATCCCCGCTACGACGTGGTCGTCGAGCCCAGCCTGTCCACCCTCGTCTTCCGCTACGTCCCGGCGGCGGTCACCGACCCGGCCGAGGTCGACCGCGCCAACCTGTACGCCCGCAAGGCACTGTTCGCCTCCGGCGACGCCGTGGTCGCGGGCACCAAGGTCGGCGGCCGCCACTACCTGAAGTTCACCCTGCTCAACCCCGAGACGACCGCGGCCGACATCGCCGCCGTCCTGGACCTGATCGCCGGCCACGCCGAGCAGTACCTGGGAGAGTCCCTTGACCGCGCGTCCTGAACCCCCGACCGCCCCGTACGACTTCGTGGGGATCGGGCTCGGCCCCTTCAACCTCGGCCTCGCCTGCCTGACCGAGCCGATCGCCGAACTGAACGGCGTCTTCCTCGACTCCAAGCCCGACTTCGAGTGGCACGCCGGCATGTTCCTCGACGGCGCCCATCTGCAGACGCCGTTCATGTCGGACCTGGTCACCCTGGCCGACCCCACCTCCCCGTACTCCTTCCTCAACTACCTGAAGGAAAAGGGCAGGCTGTACCCGTTCTACATCCGCGAGAACTTCTACCCGCTGCGCGTCGAGTACGACGACTACTGCCGCTGGGCGGCCGGCAAGCTCGGCAGCGTCCGCTTCGGCACCACGGTCACCGAGGTGACGTACGAGGACGAGGTGTACGTCGTCCGCACGGCGGCCGGCGAGACGTTCCGCGCCCGGCACCTGGTGCTCGGCACGGGCACGGTCCCGTTCGTCCCCGAGGCCTGCCGGGACCTGGGCGACGACGTCGTCCACACCGCGCGGTACATGCACCGCAAAGCCGACCTGCAGGCCCGGAAGTCCCTCACGATCGTGGGCAGCGGCCAGAGCGCCGCCGAGATCTACTACGAGCTGCTGTCCGAGATCGATGTCCACGGCTACGAGCTGAACTGGGTCACCCGCTCACCGCGGTTCTTCCCGCTGGAGTACACCAAGCTGACCCTGGAGATGACGTCCCCGGACTACATCGACTACTTCCGCGCACTGCCCGAGGAGACCCGCTACCGGCTGGAGAGGCAGCAGAAGGGCCTGTTCAAGGGCATCAACTCGGATCTGATCGACTCGATCTTCGACCTGCTGTACCAGAAGAACGTGGAGAGCGGCGACCGCCCGGTACCCACCCGCCTGCTCACCAACTCCACACTGAACGAGGCCCGTCACGAGGACGGCGCGTACACGCTCGGTTTCCACCAGGACGAGCAGGGCAAGGACTTCGAGATCCGCTCCGAGGGCCTGGTGCTGGCCACCGGCTACCACTACCGGCCGCCGGCCTTTCTCGACCCGGTGCGCGAACGCCTCCGTTTCGACGGCCACGGCCGCTTCGACGTCGCCCGCAACTACGCCATCGACGTCACCGGCCGCGGTGTCTTCCTGCAGAACGCCGGCGTCCACACCCACAGCATCACCAGCCCCGACCTGGGCATGGGGGCGTACCGGAACGCGTACATCATCCGTGAGCTGCTCGGCACGGAGTACTACCCGGTCGAGAAGACCATCGCCTTCCAGGAGTTCGCCGTATGACCAGCGACGCCATGACGTTCACCCTCCGGCCGCTCGACCCGCTGAAGGACGCCGAGTTGCTGCACGGCTGGGTCACCCACCCCAAGGCGGCGTTCTGGATGATGCAGGACGCGAGACTGCAGGACGTCGAGCGGGCCTACATGGAGATCGCGGCCGACGAGCACCACCACGCCCTGCTCGGGATGCGCGACGGGGAGCCCGTCTTCCTGATGGAGAAGTACGACCCCGCCCACCGCGAGCTGGCCGGGCTGTACGAGCCGCGGCCGGGCGACGTCGGCATGCACTTCCTCGTCGCCCCCACCGACACCCCCGTGCACGGGTTCACCCGGGCCGTCATCACCGCCGTGATGGCGCACCTCTTCGAGGACCCGGCGACCCGGCGGGTCGTGGTCGAGCCCGATGTGGGCAACAAGGCGGTGCACGCCCTGAACGAGGCGGTCGGGTTCGTGCCCGAGCGCGAGATCCAGAAGCCGGAGAAGCGGGCGCTGCTGAGTTTCTGCACGCGCGAGCGGTTCCTGAAGGCGGTGTCCGCATGAGCCTCGCCGACTCCGTCGCCCACCTCTCCCCCGAGCGCTGGGAGCGGGCCAACCGGCTGCTCCTGCGCAAGGCGGTCGCGGAGTTCGCCCACGAGCGGCTGATCACGCCGGAGGAGGACGGCGAGGGCTACGTCGTCCGCAGCGACGACGGCCTCACCCGGTACCGGTTCACCGCCGTCCGCCGCGCCCTCGACCACTGGCAGGTCGACGCCGAGTCGATCACCCGGCACCGCGACGGCGGCGAACTCCCCCTCGCGGCATTGGACTTCTTCATCGAGATGAGGGAGACCCTGGGGCTGAGCGACGAGATCCTGCCGGTCTACCTGGAGGAGATCTCCTCCACCCTCTCGGGCACCTGCTACAAGCTCACCAAGCCCCGCGTCACCTCCGCGGAGCTCGCGCGAGGCTCCTTCCAGGACATCGAGACCGGGATGACCGAGGGCCACCCCTGCTTCGTCGCCAACAACGGGCGGCTCGGCTTCGGCGTCCACGAGTACCTGTCGTACGCCCCGGAGACCGCGAGCCCCGTCCGGCTGGTGTGGCTGGCCGCGCACCGCTCGCGGGCCGCGTTCACGGCGGGCGCCGGGATCGAGTACGAGTCGTTCCTCAGGGCGGAGCTGGGCGAGGAGACCCTGGAGCGGTTCCGCGCCACACTCACCGGCCAGGGTCTCGACCCCGCCGAGTACCTGCTCATCCCGGTGCACCCCTGGCAGTGGTGGAACAAGCTCAGCGTCACCTTCGCCGCCGAGGTGGCCCGCCGGCATCTGGTGTGCCTCGGCGAGGGCGACGACGAGTACCTGGCCCAGCAGTCCATACGGACCTTCTTCAACGCCTCCGACCCGCGGCGGCACTATGTGAAGACGGCCCTGTCCGTTCTCAACATGGGCTTCATGCGCGGGCTTTCGGCCGCCTACATGGAGGCCACCCCGGCGATCAACGACTGGCTCGCGAAGCTCATCGAGAACGATCCCGTGCTGAAGTCCACCGGTCTGTCGATCATCCGGGAGCGGGCGGCCGTCGGCTACCGGCACCTGGAGTACGAGCGGGCCACCGACCGCTACTCGCCCTACCGGAAGATGCTGGCCGCGCTGTGGCGGGAGAGCCCGGTGCCGTCCCTGCGCGAGGGCGAGTCACTGGCCACCATGGCCTCGCTGCTGCACGTCGACGACGCGGGCGCCTCCTTCGCGGGCGCGCTCATCGAGCGCTCCGGCCTGCCGCCCGCCGAGTGGCTGCGGCACTACCTGCGGGCCTACTTCACCCCGCTGCTGCACAGCTTCTACGCCTACGACCTGGCCTTCATGCCGCACGGCGAGAACGTGATCCTCGTCCTGCGCGACGGGGTGGTGCAGCGCGCGATCTACAAGGACATCGCCGAGGAGATCGCCGTCATGGACCCCGACGCGGTGCTGCCGCCGGAGGTGCGGCGGATCCGCGTCGAGGTGCCCGAGGACCAGAAGCTGCTGTCGGTCTTCACGGACGTCTTCGACTGCTTCTTCCGGTTCCTGGCGGCGAACCTCGCCACCGAGGGGATCCTGGCGGAGGACGACTTCTGGCGCGCGGTCGCCGAGGTCACCCGCGAGTACCAGCGGGCGGCGCCCGAACTGGCCGACCGGTTCGAGCGGTACGACATCTTCGCCCCCCGGTTCGCGCTGTCCTGCCTCAACCGGCTCCAGCTCCGCGACAACCGGCAGATGGTCGACCTGGCCGACCCGTCCGGCGCGCTGCAGCTCGTGGGACATCTGGACAACCCGGTCGCCGGGTTCTGACGTCCTGACGGACGGACGGGCACCCCGCGGTACGGTCCCGCGGGGTGTCCGTCGCGCTGTGCTCAGCCCGCCGGCCAGGGGACCTGGGGCGACTTGTAGTAGCTCATCCCGAGGGCGTCCCAGCGCGGGGCCTGGGCCGCGAGCCGGACCTTGTAGGCGTCCCAGTCGTGGGTGGCCGCAGGGGACCAGCCCAGCTCGGCCGCTCCGGGCAGGCGCGGGAAGGCCATGTACTCGATGTCGGAGGACTTGGTGAGGGTCTCCGACCACAGCGGCGCCTCGACCCCCCGGACGGCCGAAGCCGGCGCGCCGGGCAGATAGCTCCCGGGGTTCCAGTCGTAGGAGCGCCGCACCTCCACCAGGCCCGCCCACTTGGTGCCGAGCCTCGTGCTCGCGGTGTACTTCATGTCGAGGTAGACCCGGTCGGCCGGGGACAGGATCAGACCGGTGCCGTTCTGGGCGGCCTTGGCCACCTGGGCCTTCTCCGTCGCGCTGGTGCCGTCCAGGCCCCAGTACTGGGCGAGGGCGCCCTTGACGGGGGTGGCCCCGGTGAGCTGGTGCCAGCCGATGACCGTCTTGCCGTACTTGGCGACGACCGGCTGCACGCGGTTCATGAACTCCACGTAGTCGGCGTGGCTGGTGGAGTGCGCCTCGTCGCCGCCGATGTGCAGATAGCGGCCGGGGGTGATCGCGGCCAGTTCGCGGATCACGTCGTCCACGAAGTCGTACGTCACCTGCTTCGGTACGCACAGCGAACTGAAGCCGACCTGGGTGCCGGTGTACAGCGGGGGCGCGGTGCCGTCGCAGTTGAGCTGCGCGTAGGAGGCGAGGGCCGCGTTGGTGTGGCCTGGCATGTCGATCTCGGGCACGACCTCCAGGTAGCGGGAGGCTGCGTAGCGGACGATGTCCTGGTAGTCGGCCTTGGTGAAGTAGCCGCCCTTGCCGCCGCCGACCTGGGTGGAGCCGCCGTAGGTGGTCAGGCGGGGCCAGGAGTCGATGGCGATGCGCCAGCCCTGGTCGTCGCTGAGGTGCAGATGCAGGGTGTTGATCTTGTACAGGGCCAGCTCGTCGATGTAGCGCTTGACCTGACCGACGTTGAAGAAGTGCCGGGAGACGTCCAGCATGGCGCTGCGGTAGGCGTAGCGGGGGCGGTCCTCGATGGTGCCGCCGGCGATCCGCCAAGGCCCGGGCTGGAGGCTCTTGCGCTCGACGGACGCCGGAAGGAGCTGGCGCAGGGTCTGGACGCCGTGGAAGAGGCCTGCGGGCGCGCTGGCGGTGATGGCGATGCCCGCGGGTCCGCTGGTCAGCCGGTAGCCCTCGGCGCCGAACTGGTCCCCGGTCAGGTGGAGTCGGATACCGCCGGCACCCTGGTCGGTGACCGGCACGCGGTAGCCGGTGGACGGGCGCAGGATGCCGGCGAGGTACTCGCCGATCCGGCGGACCTCGTCCGAGCCGTCCACGCGGACGCCGGTGGCCGGGGTGATGCGGTACGGACGCCCGCCGGGCCGTGCCTCGGCGGGCGCCGGGACCACCCGGTCCAGTGGGGTGGCCGCCGCCGCGGCCGTCGGCGCCGGCGCCGGGGCCGCGCCGACGGTGGTCACGCCCGCCGCCGCGACGAGCAGCAGGGATCCGAGGACGCGGGTCAGCCGGGGAGTCGTGCTGTGGTGCCGTCTCACATGCGCTCCCTTCACGAGTGGTAAAGACCACTCTCCCGCAGATCCGGCGAATCAATCCCCGCCCTGCGGAAATCATCCGCAGGGACGGCGGTCGGGCCATCGGCGCGGCCGTCCGTCGCCCTGCGTCGCCGTGCGGCACTCTACTTCGCCGTGCGGCGCCCCTACTTCGCGGTGCGGGCCACCGTGAAGTGGTCGATGCGCCTGCCGGTCTCGGCGATGCCCGACACCGTCAGCGTGGTCCGGTGGCCCTTCGCCGCGGGCGTGACGTCCACGCGCAGGAAGGAGTAGTCGAGGTAGCGCACCCGGGACCAGGTGACCGTCTCGTTCCGCTTGCCCTCCTTGGTGTTGACGAAGGAGGCGACCGTGTCGACCTCGTGCTCGTGCCCCTCGTAGGAGTCGGGGGCGGAGAAGGCGTACAGGCCGCGGCCCGCCGCTCCGGCCGTGACGTACACCACGCCCTCGGTCTCGGGGTGAGCGGTGCCGCCGATCGGCAGCTTCTTGGTGACCTGGCCCGCCTTGATGACGTCGGTGCGCTCGTACTGGTGGTTGTGGCCGTTGATGACCAGGTCCACGGTGTACTTCTCGAACAGCGGCACCCACTCCTGGCGGACACCGCCCTCCGAGGCGTGCGCGGTGGAGGTGCAGTAGGCGCAGTGGTGGAAGAAGACGACGACGAAGTCGACGTCCTTCGCGGCGCGGTACTTCTTGAGCTGCGCCTCCAGCCAGGCGGTCTGGGTTCCGCCGGAGATGCCCAGGTTCGCGGGGATCTCGAAGGAGATGTCGTTGGCGTCGAGCGAGATGACGGCGGTGTTGCCGTAGACGAAGGAGTAGACGCCGGGCAGGTTCTCGCGGTCCGGGCCGTTGTCGGGGAGCGTCCAGCGGGCGTCCTCGCCGCCGTAGCCGTTGGGCGAGTACCAGGCCTCCATGTCGTGGTTGCCGTAGGCGGGCATCCAGGGGACCTGCTTCGCGACCGACTCGGTCTGGTGCAGGAACTGGTCCCAGGTGCGCGAGTCGAAGCCGGTGTCGCCGGTCTTGCCCTGGCCGGCCGGATCGCCGTAGGCGATGTCGCCCGCGTGCAGGTGGAAGGCCGGGTTCTGGCCGAGGATCAGGGCGTTGTTGGCCAGGCCGTGATAGCCGACGCCCTCGTCGCCGAAGGCGGTGAAGGTGAAGGGCGCCTTGTGGGCGGGGGCGGTGGTGAAGGTGCCCAGGGTCCCCAGCAGATGGGGCTCGGCCGGGTCGAAGCCCTGGTGGCCGACGCCGTAGTAATAGGTCCGGCCGGGGCGCAGGTGGGTGAGCTTGGCGTGCAGGTAGTACTGGGTGTGGTCGCCGCTCGCGCCGACACCCGCCGGGGTGTACAGGGTGCGGACCTCGGCGTCGATCCGGCGGGAGAGGTCCCAGGGGTGGGCGCCGACGCGGATGAAGGGCTTCTTCACCGCGACCGGGACCTGCCAGGAGACGCTGATCTCGGTCCGGGGGTCGTTGCCCCAGGCGAGGTGGCGCCCGAAGGGAGCGACCAGGGAGCCGTCCACGGCCCCGGCCGCGGGCGCGGTGCGCGGAGCGGGAACCGTGGCCCGGGCGGTGGCGCCCGACACGAACGCGCCGCCGGTGACGGCGCCCAGGGTGACGGCGCCACCCCTGATCATGGTGCGCCGCGAGAACCTGGCGCGCAGATAGTCGTGCTGCTCGGCCATGCTCATGCGCGCGGCCAGCTTCTCGGGTACTCCCATACGAGGAATGTCCATGACGTCTGAAACTCGTCCGGCCGGGCAACGAGACGCGGGACACGGGATGGACAGCCCGCAAACAGAGCCCCATAAGACTTCCAACAGCCCCCTGCCCGGAATCGGGCAGGATTCTTGCGAAACTCGCGCTCGTACCTCAGGATCTACCGGGTGCACGAGGAACTTGTCGATCATCTGACGCGGTCCACGCCCCTCAGCAGGGGCGAGGCGCTGCGGGTGGTGCAGGACGTGCTCGCCTTTTTCGACGAGACGACGCAGGACTACGTCCGTCGCCGCCACCGCGAGCTGCAGGCCCAGGGCCTGACGAACACGGCGATCTTCGACCGGATCGAGGCGGACCTGAAATACCGGGCGGTGGCGCCGCCGGAGCTGACGCTCAGGCAGCTGCGCCGCATGGTCTACGGCTGAGACGCCAGACTGAGAGATACCTGTATATGTGCGGAATTGTCGGATACATCGGCAAGCGTGACGTGGCTCCACTGCTGCTCGAGGGCCTGCAGCGCCTGGAGTACCGCGGCTACGACTCGGCGGGCATCGTCGTGACGTCCCCGAAGACGGCCGGCCTGCGGATGGTCAAGGCCAAGGGCCGGGTGCGCGACCTGGAGGCCAAGGTCCCGGCGCGCTTCAAGGGCACCACCGGTATCGCCCACACCCGCTGGGCCACCCACGGCGCCCCCTCCGACGTGAACGCCCACCCGCACATGTCGGGCGACAGCAAGGTCGCCGTCGTGCACAACGGCATCATCGACAACGCCGCCGACCTGCGCCGCAAGCTGGAGGCGGACGGCGTCGAGTTCCTCTCCGAGACCGACACCGAGGTCCTCACCCACCTCATCGCCCGCTCCACGGCCGAGAAGCTGGAGGACAAGGTCCGCGAGACCCTCCGGCTGGTCGAGGGGACGTACGGCATCGCGGTGATGCACGCCGACTTCAACGACCGCATCGTGGTGGCCCGCAACGGCTCCCCCGTGGTCCTCGGCATCGGCGAGAAGGAGATGTTCGTCGCATCGGACATCGCCGCCCTGGTCGCCCACACCCGGCAGATCGTCACGCTGGACGACGGCGAGATGGCCACCCTCAAGGCCGACGACTTCCGCACCTACACCACCGAGGGCACCCGTACCAGCGCCGAGCCGACCACCGTGGAGTGGGAGGCGGCGTCGTACGACATGGGCGGCCACGACACGTACATGCACAAGGAGATCCACGAGCAGGCCGACGCCGTGGACCGGGTGCTGCGCGGCCGCATCGACGAGCGGTTCTCCACCGTGCATCTGGGCGGCCTCAACCTGGACGCCCGCGAGGCGCGCCGGATCCGCCGCGTGAAGATCCTCGGCTGCGGCACCTCGTACCACGCGGGCATGATCGGCGCCCAGATGATCGAGGAGCTGGCCCGTATCCCCGCCGACGCCGAGCCGGCCTCCGAGTTCCGCTACCGCAACGCGGTCGTGGACCCCGACACGCTGTACGTCGCCGTCTCCCAGTCCGGTGAGACGTACGACGTGCTCGCCGCCGTGCAGGAGCTGAAGCGCAAGGGCGCCCGGGTGCTCGGCGTGGTCAACGTGGTGGGTTCCGCCATCGCCCGCGAGGCCGACGGCGGCATCTACGTGCACGCCGGCCCCGAGGTCTGCGTCGTCTCGACGAAGTGCTTCACCAACACCACGGTCGCCTTCGCCCTGCTCGCCCTGCACCTCGGCCGCACCCGCGACCTCTCGGTGCGCGACGGCAAGCGGATCATCGAGGGCCTGCGCAGGCTGCCGGAGCAGATCACCCAGATCCTCAAGCAGGAGGAGGACATCAGGCAGCTCGCGGAGAGCTACGCCGACGCCCGCTCCATGCTCTTCATCGGCCGCGTCCGGGGTTACCCGGTGGCCCGCGAGGCCTCCCTGAAGCTCAAGGAGGTCTCCTACATCCACGCCGAGGCCTACCCCGCCTCCGAGCTGAAGCACGGCCCGCTGGCCCTGATCGAGCCGGCCCTGCCGACGGTCGCGATCGTCCCCGACGACGACCTGCTGGAGAAGAACCGCGCGGCCCTGGAGGAGATCAAGGCCCGCAGCGGCAAGATCCTCGCGGTGGCCCACCAGGAGCAGGAGAAGGCCGACCGGACCATCGTGGTCCCGAAGAACGAGGACGAGCTGGACCCGATCCTCCTGGGCATCCCGCTCCAGCTCCTGGCCTACCACACGGCGAAGGCCCTGGGCCGGGACATCGACAAGCCGAGGAACCTGGCGAAGTCCGTCACGGTGGAGTAGCGACTCCCTCCCCCCCCCGACGGAGCGCAGAACGGACCCCCGCGTTGCCACCTCGTAGGCGGGGGTCCGTTCCCGTGCCGCTGCGATCGGCCGGCGGCCGTCACCCGCCGGCTCGCGACACGCCTCGGTGCGATGACCGATGTATGCCCTTCACAAGGGCACAAACACCTCTACGCGCGAGTAGTTTCGCGCTGCACAAAGGAAGTTGACGAAGCGTCGGTGAGGAGCGGGCCTCAGGGGATGACGATGACCGGCCGCTGCGCCCGCTTGGCGAGCCGCCCGGCCACGGAGCCGAAGATCCGGCCCACGATGCCGTGGGTGGTGCCGACCACGATCGCGTCGGCCTCGTACTCCCGCCCCACCTCTTCGAGTTCGTGGCAGATGTCACCGCCGCGCTCGACGAGGATCCAGGGCACCTCGGCCAGATAGTCCGCGCAGGCCAGTTCGAGACCGAGCACCTCGGTGCGGTGGTCCGGCACGTCGACGAAGACGGGCGGCTCGCAGCCGGCCCACACGGTGGTGGGCAGCCGGTTGGCCACGTGGACGATGATCAGTCCCGAGCCGGAGCGGTGGGCCATGCCGATCGCGTAGGCGAGGGCGCGCTCACTGGAGGTCGAGCCGTCGAAGCCGACGACCACGCCGTGCAGGAAGGCGGGATCGCAGGACGGGCGTGGCTCTGGCGCCGCCAGGGGCTCGGCCGCCGTGGGATCGGCGACGGGCCGCTTGCGGTCCGCGGGTTCGAAGAATTCGTGACCGGCCATGGCTGTCTCGGCGTTGTGATCCTTGTGATCGGGCGGGAGGGACATCGGGCGGTGGAGCTGTGTCCGGGATTCGTCTTCCCCACCCCATACCCCCAAGGGTACGGCGGCACGCCTCCTCTGCCCAGTTCCCGCACACGCTCCGTGAGCGGGCCCCCGGATGTCCGTGGGGTTCCCCGGAGCATGCACGAGCGGCGCCCGTAACGCAATGGTTGCTGCCTCGTACAGGCGGTTTGCACAGCATGAACGGAGCAGCGGCCGGTGACCGACGGATCGAACGGGCGTTGATCTCCGTGAGCCACCGCCACAGGGAGTACGAGTTGCCCGGACCGAGATCCACCACCGACCCTCGTCCCGCCCCGGACACCGCGAGCGACGTGATCCGCTGGGCGGCCTTCAGCTGCGTCCTCGTTCCCGTGGTCCTCGTCTGGTACGGCACCTCGCTCGGCGGCGCGGCCGGCACCGCCTTCGGACTCGCCGCCGTCACGGCCGCCTGCCGGGTGCTGCTGCGGCGGTCCGAACGTTGCGCCGCGCAAAGAGGCGGACGTCACACCAGAGGAGAGACACCGGTCGACTGACCGGTTTCCGTACCCTCGAGCGCTTCTTTTCGGCCAACTTCCGGATACCGCCTCGGAGGGGTCCCCACCACCCCCCAACCCCCGTTCCACCTGCACGGAAAGGGTCCGGGCCGGCCTCCGCACCCTACGCGGTTTGGCCACTGCGACAAGGCGCACTTCCCTGCACGCCCCACGAGTGCAACGCTTCGTGATCGAATGCTTCACGCCAAGTTGTCATGTCGACAATGTCCGGCGTGTCGAACTGGCCACCGTCAGACCGCGGTAGCCAGTAGATTCGATCTTGATGTCTTACGGCGGGGGACTCGTGCAGGACCGAGGGGAAACGTGCAGGAGCGACACAACCGAGGAGCCGCGACCACCGAGGGGGGCTTAGCAGGATGAGCCACGACTCCACTGCCACGCCGGAAGCCGCGGCCCGGAAACTGTCCGGGCGCCGCCGCAAGGAGATCGTCGCGGTGCTGCTGTTCAGCGGCGGCCCCATCTTCGAGAGTTCCATACCTCTTTCGGTGTTCGGGATCGACCGCCAGGACGCCGGAGTACCGCGCTACCGACTGCTGGTGTCCGCCGGCGAGGAGGGCCCGCTGCGGACCACGGGGGGCCTGGAACTCACCGCGCCACATGGGCTCGAGGCGATCTCACGCGCCGGGACGGTCGTCGTACCGGCCTGGCGTTCGATCACCTCGCCGCCACCGGAGGAGGCGCTCGACGCGCTGCGCCGGGCCCACGAGGAGGGCGCCCGCATCGTCGGGCTGTGCACGGGCGCGTTCGTCCTCGCGGCGGCCGGCCTGCTGGACGGACGGCCGGCGACCACCCACTGGATGTACGCGCCGACGCTGGCCAAGCGCTATCCGTCGGTGCACGTGGACCCGAGAGAGCTGTTCGTCGACGACGGCGACGTCCTGACGTCGGCGGGTACGGCGGCCGGGATCGATCTCTGTCTCCACATCGTGCGGACGGACCACGGCAACGAGGCGGCCGGCGCGCTCGCCCGGCGCCTGGTGGTCCCGCCGCGCCGGTCGGGCGGCCAGGAGCGCTACCTCGACCGGTCTTTACCGGAGGAGATCGGCGCCGACCCGCTCGCCGAGGTCGTCGCCTGGGCACTGGAACACCTCCACGAGCAGTTCGACGTGGAGACCCTGGCGGCACGCGCCTACATGAGCCGCCGTACGTTCGACCGCCGGTTCCGCTCGCTCACCGGCAGCGCGCCCCTGCAGTGGCTGATCACCCAGCGGGTGCTCCAGGCGCAGCGGCTGCTGGAGACGTCGGACTACTCCGTGGACGAGGTGGCGGGCCGTTGCGGCTTCCGCTCCCCGGTCGCGCTGCGCGGGCACTTCCGCCGCCAGCTCGGCTCGTCCCCGGCGGCCTACCGCGCGGCCTACCGGGCCCGCCGGCCGCAGGGCGAGCGGCACGGTGAGACGGAGATCCCGATGCAGCCCGGGCCGGGCGGGCCCGGCCTGGCCGGCGCCGGGCCGATCGGCCACGCGCCGCCGGTGCTGCACCCGGACCGCGAGAGCGGGGTGCCGATGCAGAGCCGCCGGCAGGCGGCGGGCGCGGTGAGCCTGCTGCCGGGGCCGCGCAGCGGGAGCTGAGCGAGGGCGGGATGGGAGGGGCGGAGCGCGGCTCCGCCCCTCTTCCGCCTTCGCCCTTCTGTGCGCACACCGACAAGGTCGCCGCACGCCCGGTCCGGCCCGGGGCGGCGCGCCGTAAGGTGAGACACATGAACGATCGCATGGTGTGGATCGACTGCGAGATGACCGGCCTCTCGCTGTCCGACGACGCGCTCATCGAGGTGGCCGCCCTCGTCACCGACTCCGAGCTGAACGTGCTCGGCGAAGGGGTGGACATCGTCATCCGCCCGCCGGACTCGGCACTGGAGACGATGCCGGAGGTGGTGCGCGAGATGCACACCGCGTCCGGGCTGCTGGAGGAACTGGCCGGCGGCACCACGCTCGCCGACGCCGAGGCGCAGGTCCTCGCCTACGTCCGCGAGCACGTCAAGGAGCCGGGCAAGGCCCCGCTGTGCGGCAACTCCGTCGGCACCGACCGCGGTTTCCTGCTGCGCGACATGCCGACCCTGGAGGACTACCTCCACTACCGCATCGTCGACGTCTCCTCGATCAAGGAGCTGGCCCGCCGCTGGTATCCCCGGGCCTACTTCAACAGCCCGGAGAAGAACGGCAACCACCGCGCCCTCGCCGACATCCGCGAGTCGATCGCCGAGCTGCGCTACTACCGCGAGGCCGTCTTCGTCCCGCAGCCCGGCCCGGACTCCGACACCGCCAGGGCGATCGCCGCCAAGCACGTCCTTCCCGCACGGTAGGACCCCGGGGCCGGCGCCCCGGGACCGACCCGGGACCCGCGCGAAAACCCGTGCGCGAGCACCCCTTCGGACCCTGTAGACTTCTTCTCGGCCGGTCGGGGAGAGCACTCCTCGAACTGCCGGTCATGGTGGGTGTAGCTCAGCTGGTAGAGCACCTGGTTGTGGTCCAGGATGCCGCGGGTTCGAGTCCCGTCACTCACCCTGAGTAATCAGCCGGTGACTCCGTCGAAGGACGAAGTCACCGGCTGATTCGTTTTCGCGCCCGCCTCGCGGTGGCGGACGACACGCGTCACCCGCCCCCGGGAGGGGCGTCACGACGACGCCCGGCCCACCAGTTCCGTGGGCAGTACCGCGTGGTGGGGCCGCGGGGCGCGGGTGGTGGCCGGGCGGCGGCCGGCGATCTCGGTGAGGAGCAGGTCGATCATGGCGCGGCCCATCTCCTCGATCGGCTGGCGGACGCTGGTCAGCGGCGGGTCCATGTGCCGGGCGATGGCCGAGTCGTCGTAGCCGACCAGGGCCACGTCGCCGGGGACGCTGCGGCCTGCCTCGCGCAGCACCTGCCGGGCGCCCGCGGCCATGACGTCGGAGCCCGCGAAGACGGCGTCCAGGTCCGGGTGGCGCTCGAGCAGGGTCGCCATGGCCCGCCGGCCGCCCTCGTCGGTGAAGTCGCCGGGTTCGATCAGATCCTCGTCCACGGGCAGGCCCGCGTCACGCAGGGCGTCGCGGTAGCCGTCGACCCGGCGCTGGGCTCCGTAGACGTCGAGGCGGCCGGTGATGTGGGCGATCCGGCGACGGCCCCGGGACATCAGGTGCTCCACCGCGGACCGGGCGCCGCCGTAATTGTCCGAGTCCACCGAGGTCAGCGTCTCGGCGGCGGAGCGGGGACCGCTGATCACCGCGGGGATCTCGAGCTGGGACAGCATGTCCGGCAGGGGGTCGTCGGCGTGCACCGAGACCAGTAGGACGCCGTCGACGCGATGGGCGGCCAGATACTGGGCGAGCCGCTGCCGCTCCCGGTCGCTGCCCGCGAAGATGAGCAGCAACTGCATCTCACTGTCGGAGAGTTCGGCGCCGACGCCGCGCAGCATGTCGGAGAAGTACGGCTCCGAGAAGAAGCGGGTCTCCGGCTCCGGCACCACCAGCGCGATGGCGTCGGTGCGGTTGGCCGCGAGGGCCCGCGCCGCGGTGTTGGGCACGTAGCCGAGTTCCGCGACGGCCGCCTCCACCGCGGCGCGGGTCGCCTCGCTCACCCGGGGCGAGCCGTTGATCACCCGTGAGACCGTGCCTCTGCCGACACCGGCACGTGCGGCGACCTCTTCCAGCGTCGGCCGCCGACTGCTCCGGCTCCGCTCTCCGTTGACTGGCATGGTCTCCGCCTCCCGCTCACAACCGACCGGCCGGGGGATTGTCCGCTACCGTCCGGCCAGGAATGTAACCGAGATCCCACAGCACCCGCTCTCATCATCCCGCGCCCGTGGCACCCGCGGAGCCGGGCCCCCGGCGGGCGGCCCGGCGCACGGCGCGGGGTGCCGCCGCGGTCGCGGCGGCTCCCCCGGCCGGGCCGTGGGCGGACGTCACATCCGCGGGCCGGCGTCCGGCAGCGCGTTGCGGCGGATCACGTCGGCGTACCAGTGGGCGCTGGCCTTGGGGATACGGCGCTGGGTGCCGTAGTCGACGTAGACGGCGCCGAACCGCTTCGAGTAGCCGTAGGACCACTCGAAGTTGTCCAGCAGCGACCACAGGAAGTAGCCCCGGACGTCGACGCCGTCGGCGATGGCGCGCCGGACCGCGTCCAGGTGGCCGCGGAGATAGGCGATCCGCTGCGGGTCGTTCACCTTCCCCTCGGGGGAGACGTAGTCGTCGAAGGCGGCGCCGTTCTCGGTGACCATCAGCGGCAGTCCGGGGTGCGCCGCCGCGGTGCCGGCCAGCAGGGTGTGCAGCCCGTCCGCGTCGATGGCCCAGTTCATCGCCGTCAGCTCGTCGTTGGCGAGGTGGAAGGAGACGTCCTCGGAGCCGGTCCACGGCGAGTGGTCGCTGGCCCCGTGACCGTCGTTCTTGGTGGCGCCGGCGCCGTCGGCGGGCCGGGAGACCACGGTCGGCGAGTAGTAGTTGACGCCGAGCACGTCGATCGGGCGGGAGATCTCGGCGAGGTCGTCGCCGCGCACCAGCTCGTCCCAGTCCACGATGCGGGCGGTGTCCGCCAGCAGGTCCTCCGGGTAGGCGCCGTCGAGGATCGGGCCGGTGAAGATCCGGTTGCCGACCGCGTCGATGCGGCGGGCCGCCTCGACGTCCCCGGCGGCGTCCGTGAGCGGGCGCACCTGGTGCAGGTTGAGGGTGATGGAGAGCTGCGCGGAACCGGGCAGGACCGAGCGCAGCGCCCCGACCGCGCGGCCGTGCGCCAGATTGAGGTGGTGGGCGGCGCGCAGGGTGGCGGCCGGGTCGGTACGGCCGGGCGCGTGCACGCCGGATCCGTAGCCGAGGAAGGCCGAGCACCACGGTTCGTTGAGCGTGGTCCACACCCCGACGCGGTCCCCGAGGGCCCGGCCCACCGTCTCGGCGTACTCGGCGAAGCGCTGCGCGGTGTCCCGCTGCGGCCAGCCGCCCGCGTCCTCGAGCTCCTGGGGCAGGTCCCAGTGGTAGAGGGTGGCGACGGGGGTGATGCCGGCCTCGAGCAGCTCGTCGGTGAGGCGGCGGTAGAAGTCGAGGCCGCGTTCCACGGCGGGCCCCCGCCCGGTGGGCTGCACCCGGGACCAGGAGACGGAGAACCGGTACGCCTGCAGGCCCAGGTCCTTCATCAGCGCCACGTCGTCGCGGTACCGGTGGTAGTGGTCGGCGGCGATGTCGCCGGTGTCGCCGTTGCGCACCCTGCCGGGCGTGTGGCTGAAGGTGTCCCAGATGGAGGGTGTGCGTCCGTCCTCGGCGGCCGCGCCCTCGACCTGGTAGGCGGCGGTGGCCGCGCCCCAGACGAAACCGGGCGGGAAGGAGAGGTCCGCGGCCGGCCGGGTCGTCGGCTCGGGTCGTACAGCGGTCATGGTGAGAGCGCTCCCAAAGTGGCGTGTGGAAAGGTCGGTCTGCTGCCCGCGACGGCCGTGCCGTCAGCCCTTGACGGCGCCCGACATGATGCCCCCGACGATCTGCTTGCCGAAGATCACGAAGACCAGCAGCAGCGGAAGTGTGCTGATCAGCGCGCCGGCCATGACGATGCTCTGGTCGGGGGTGTAGGAGGCGCTGAGCTGGCCGAGCGCCACCTGGATGGTGGGGTTCTGCTGGTTCAGGGCGAGGAAGGGCCAGAAGAAGTCGTTCCACGCCTGCACGAAGGTGAGCATCCCGAGCACCATCATGGCGGGCCGGGCCACGGGCAGGACCACGCTCCACACGATGCGGAAATTGGTCGCGCCGTCCACCTTGGCGGCCTCGATCAGCTCGTAGGGCAGGGCCTCCAGCAGGTACTGGCGCATGAAGAAGACGCCGAAGGCGCCGACCAGGGTCGGGAAGATCACCGACTCCAGCTTCCCGCCCCACCCGATGTCCGACATCATCATGAACAGCGGGACGACGCTGAGCTGCGGCGGGATGGTCAGGGTGGCGATGACCGCGGTCATCAGGAAGCCGCGGCCGCGGAAGCGCATCTTGGCGAAGGCGTAGCCGGCCAGCGTGCAGAAGAAGAGGGTCGCCGCGGTGATGCAGCCGGCCACGATGACGCTGTTGACGATGGCCTTGCCCAGGTTGGCCTGCTCCCAGGCGGCCTGGAGGTTGCTCCACAGCCTGCCGCCCGGCAGCAGCGGCGGCGGGCTGTCGAGGACCCGCTGCTGGTCGTGCGAGGCGGCCACCAGGGTCCAGTACAGCGGGAAGATCGATCCCAGGCCGACGATGACGAGGGCCGCGTAGGTGAAGGGTCCACCCTTGAGCTGCTGGCCGGCGCCGAGCCTGAGGCGGGCGCGGCCGCCGCTGCCGGGGGCGGACGGAGGGGCCGGGGTGAGGTCGGCCGCGGTCTTGATGGGACTGGTCGTGGTCATCGAAGTCGCTCCCGTCAGGCCGCGCTCTTGCGCACGAACCGGCCGACGATCCAGTTGATCAGGGCGATCAGCAGCAGCAGGACGAGCATCGCCCAGGCCACGGCGGCGGCCGGACCCAGGTGCCCCAGCTTCCAGCCGTAGTTGAAGAGGTAGATGCTGAGGGTTTCGTACTGGTGCTCGCTGCCGCCGATGGACCCGAGCGTTCCGCCCTGCAGCAGCAGCGGCTCGCCGAACAGCTGCATGGAGCCGATGGTCGAGATGACGATGGTGAACAGGATCGTCGGCCGCAGCGAGGGGATCGTCACCTTGCGGAACTGCTGCCACCGCGACGCGCCGTCGATCGAGGCGGCCTCGTACAGATCGGTCGGCACCGCCTGCATGGCCGCCAGGTAGATCAGGGCGTTGTAGCCCGTCCAGCGCCAGATCACGATGACCGAGATGGCGATCTTGGACGTCCACTCGCCGTTGCCCCAGTCGATGTTGTCGACACCGGCGAAGTGCAGCACCCAGTTGAGGATGCCGCCGTCCGCACGGAAGACGAGGGCGAAGACCAGCGCCGCGGTCGCCACCGAGGTGGCGTACGGGGTGAGGATGAGCGTCCGCCAGAACGTGCTGGCCCGCAGCTTGTAGTTGAGCAGATGGGCCAGGCCGAGCGCCACGAGGAGCTGGGGGACGGTCGATATGACGCCGATGACGAAGGTGTTGGCGACCGCGGTCCAGAACTCCGAGTCCTGGAGGATCCGGGAGAAGTTGTCCCAGCCGACCCACTCGGACTGGCCGAGGCTGGTCATCTCGACCCGGTGCAGGGCGATCCAGCCGGTGTAGAGGAGCGGGTAGAGCCCGAAGGCTCCGAAGATGAGGAAGAAGGGCGCGATGTAGGCGTAGGGCGAGGCCAGGTCGTCGAGGCGCCACAGCCGGCTGCGCCAGGTGCGGGGGCCGGGTCCGTTCGACACGGCGCCGGAATCGCCGGGCGGCGGGCTGTACGCGCCCCGGGCGGGGGTTGTTGTTGCCACGGAGGAGTCCTTGTCTGCAGGTTTTCGGCCGGATACGGGGCGGGCGCGGTGTCCACCGACCGCGCGCCGGCCCCCGTCCCGCGCGCCACGGCGGCCGGTACGGTACCGAGCCGCCCGGCCGGCATCCAGAGCCAGGTGTCCCGGATCCGATCCGCGGGCCCCGGTCCACCGGCCCCGGTCCACCGGCCCCGGTCCGCCGGGCGCGGCTTGCGGGCGCGGCTTCATGGCCGGCGCCGCGATGGTGCGGTGGCCGGGCCGGCGCCCGGATCCGCCTGGGTGCCGGGCACCGGATCCGATCTGGGCGCCGGACGCCGGGGGCCGCCGCGTCGGCGGCACCGTGCCGCCGCCCGGGTACCGGTGGGCCCTCGCGGTCACGGCACCGGCGCGGCGGGACCCGGCCGGCCCGGCCGCCCGCGCGGGCGCGGGGCGGGCGGTCCGAGGGACCGGCCCGCCCCGGCGCGCGTCAGCCGATCGCCTTGTCGATCGTCTCGGTCGCGGCCTTCCATGCGTCGGCGGGCTTGGTGCCCCGCTGCTCCATGTTGTTGATCTGCGTCGAGATCGTGTCCTTGATCACGGCGTCCTTCGGGCCGAGCACCGCCTCGGGGATGGACTTGGCCTCATCCGCGTAGATCTCGCCGATCGGGGCGTTGTTGAAGTAAGGGAGCTTCGCGCTCTTCACGTCGGCCAGCTCGTAGGCGCCCTGGTTGGACGGGAAGACGCCGATCGCCTTGAACACGGCGGCCTGCTGCTCGGGCGCCGTCAGCCACTTGACCAGCTCGGTGGCCTCCTTGACGTGCTTGCCGCCCTGCGGGACCGCCAGGAAGGAGCCGCCCCAGTTGGCCGCCGTGGAACCGGGGGCGCGGGAGATGTCCCACTTGCCCTTGAAGGCGTCACCGGAGTTGGTGGAGATCTGGCCGGCCATCCAGGCCGGGCACGCCACCGTGGCCACGCTGCCCTTGCGCAGCGCCGCCGTCCAGGCGTCGGTGAACTGCGGCAGACCGTGGGTCAGCTTCTTGGACGCGGCCTCGGCGGAGAGGTCCCAGCCCTGCTGCACCGACGCGCTGTCCTTGTAGACCGGCTTGCCGTCGGTGCCGTAGTACTGCTTGTCCGAGGAGCTGACGACCGCGTTGAACATGGCGCTCGCGGAGTCCATGAAGTAGGTGCCGGACGGCGCCTTCTTCTTGTACTGCTCGCCGAGCTTGAGGTAGTCCTCCCAGCCGCCCGCTATCGCCTTGGCGACGTCCTCGCGGTCGGTGGGCAGGCCCGCCTTCTCGAACAGGTCACGGCGGTAGCACAGCGACATCGGGCCGATGTCGGTGCCGGCGCCCACGACCTTGCCGTCCTTCGTGGTGGCCTGCTTCTCCTTCCAGGAGACCCAGTCCTTCACGTCGATCGACTTGCTCAGGTCGGCGAACTTGTCCGCCTGGGTGTCGACGACCTCCTTGATACGGCCGACCTCGATACCGGTGACGTCTCCCAGACCGCTGCCCGTGTTCAGCTGCTGAAGGAGCTTGGGGTAGTAGTCCTGCTCGTTGGCGGTGACCTCTTCCTTCACCGTGATCTTCGGGTGGAGCTTGTGGTACTTGGCGAACAGATCGGCCTCCTTGTAGCCGAACTGCCCGAAGTCGGCCACGGTGAGCGTGATCGAGCCGTCGGACGAGGCGTCCGAGTCGTCGTCACTGCTGCAGCCCGTCAGCAGCAGGGCCGATGCCGTCAGGACCGTGGTGGCGAGGGCCGCCGCTCTGCGACGGCGACCGCCTCCGCCGTCGGTACCGGTGATGCGCATTCCACTACTCCTTGTTCCGGTGGGAAACGGGACCCCAGGAAGCAGACCGCCAAGGATCGGCGGCCCGGACCTGCCCTCTCGATTTCGAGCAGCGGCCGGCTCACTGCACGCGACGTGCGGTGCAAAGGCGCTGGTCAACGGTGTGTCATGCGAGGTAGAGGGAAAGGCCATCAGTGCTTTGATCCGCGCGAGTCGAGCCCCGGAACCTCCCGTGGGACCGCTCCCACGCGGCATGCCGGAAGACTCCTTGCTCTGGGGGTCGGGTGTCAAGACTTGAAAACACCGTTGTTGCCTGAGCGTGTCCCAGACGTCACGTGAACGTGTCACTGAATCCCCCGCCCCGCTCTGGACATCCACCCGTCACCCGCTGGATCTACGCTGGTCACAGGGATGATCTTCGCTCCGGTCCGGCGGACGGCCCGGACGGGGCGGCCGGTGGCGGAACACGCTGGGCCACAATGGGGCGCCCCCTTGCCGCACACCGGAAGGTGAACGATGAGCCACGCCCAGCCGCCCGAAGCGCTCGGGGTCCGGCGCCCGACGCTGAACGTCGTGGCCGCTCGGGCGGGTGTCGGCCGTGGCACGGTGTCCCGGGTGCTCAACGACTCCCCCAAGGTGAGCGATCGGTCCCGGGCCGCGGTGGAGAAGGCGATCGCCGAACTCGGCTACGTCCCCAACCGCGCCGCGCGCTCCCTGGCCACACGCCGTACCGACGCCGTGGCCCTGGTCGTCCCGGAGGCCGAGAGCCGGCTGTTCGCGGAGCCGTACTTCTCGGGCATCATCCGGGGCGCCTCCGCGCGACTCACCCACGCCGGCATGCAGTTGCTGCTGGTGCTCGCGCGCGACGGGAAGAAGCACCGGCGCCTGGCCTCGTACCTGACCGCCCAACGGGTGGACGGCGTACTGATGGTGGCGGTCCACCGCGACGACACCCTCCCGGATCTGCTGGAGGAGCTGTCCGTGCCCACCGTGCTGGCCGGGCGGCGCGGCGATCCGGAACCGCTCGGCCATGTCCGCGCTGACAACGGCGGCGGCGCCCGGAGCGCGGTCCAGCACCTGCTCGACAGGGGGCGGCGCACCATCGCCACGATCACCGGGCCCCTGGACATGGACGCGGCCCGGACCCGGCTCGACGGCTACCGCGAGGCGCTGCGGACCGCGGGAGTCGCGGTGGACGAGGAACTGATGGAGCAGGGCGACTTCACCGAGGAGGGCGGGCGGGCGGCGATGCGCGAGCTGCTGCTGCGGCGCCCCGGGCTCGACGCGGTGTTCGCGGCCTCCGACGTGATGGCCTCCGGGGCGGTGCTCGAACTGCGCGCCGCGGGCCGGCGGGTCCCGGACGACGTGGCCGTCGTCGGCTTCGACGACTCGATCGTGGCGCGGCACATCGACCCTCCGCTGACCAGCGTCCGCCAGCCGATGGAGGAGATGGGGCGCGCCATGGCGGATCTGCTGCTGGACGAGATCGCGGGGCGGGCGGGCCGGCGCGAGGTGGTCCTGCCGACCCGGCTGGTCGTGCGGGAGTCGGCCTGAGGCCGTCCGCGCCGCGCGGTCCGGCCGCGAGCCGGAACCGTGCGCGAGCCGCGAACCGGAACCGGTAACGGGCCATGAGTCGGGCCCCGGGCCGGCCGCAAGCTGTGAAAACCCATAGGGGGCGGGTGGGGGCTTCCGCATGGGAGCGCTCCCATGCACAATGGGGCGCAGCCGATCCGGGGAGTCCTTCCATGACAGAGCCCTTGCCGCCCGAGACCTTCCCTCCCGCCTTCCTCTGGGGCGCCGCGACGTCCGCGTACCAGATCGAGGGCGCGGTGCGGGAGGGTGGCCGAACTCCTTCGATCTGGGACACCTTCAGCCACACCCCCGGCAGAACGGCGGGCGGTGAGACCGGGGACATCGCCGTCGACCACTACCACCGCTACCGCGAGGACGTGGCGCTGATGGCGGAGCTGGGCCTGACCGCCTACCGCTTCTCCGTCTCCTGGTCCCGGGTGCAGCCGACCGGCCGGGGCCCGGCGGTCCAGGTGGGCCTTGACTTCTACCGCCGCCTGGTGGACGAGCTGCTGGCGCACGGCATCAAGCCGGCGATCACCCTCTACCACTGGGACCTGCCCCAGGAGCTGGAGGACGCGGGCGGCTGGCCGGAGCGGGACACCGCCCACCGGTTCGCCGAGTACGCGCGGCTGGTCGGCGAGGCCCTCGGCGACCGGGTGGAGCAGTGGATCACGCTCAACGAGCCCTGGTGCAGCGCCTTCCTGGGCTACGGCTCGGGCGTGCACGCCCCCGGGCGCACCGATCCGGCGGCCGCCCTGCGTGCGGCCCATCACCTCAACCTGGCGCACGGCCTGGGCACGGCGGCCCTTCGCTCGGTGCTGCCTGCCCACGGCCAGATCGCGCTCAGCCTCAACTCCTCGGTGGTGCGCCCGCTTTCCCAGAGCCCGGCCGATCTGGCGGCGGCCCACCGGATCGACAACCTGGCCAACGGCGTCTTCCACGGACCGGTCCTGCACGGCGCCTACCCGGAGACACTGTTCGCCGAGACCGCCTCCGTCACCGACTGGTCGTTCGTGCTGGACGGGGACCTCCGCACGACCAGGGCGCCGCTGGACGCGCTGGGCCTGAACTACTACACCCCGACCCTGGTCTCGGCGGCGGACGGCAGGGCCACGGGCCCCCGGGTGGACGGTCACGGCACCGGCGAGCACTCCCCCTGGCCGGCCGCCGACGACGTGCTGTTCCACCAGACGCCGGGCGAGCGGACCGGGATGGGCTGGACCGTCGACCCCACCGGGCTGCATGAACTGATCACGCGCTACTCGCGCGAGGCGCCGGGCCTGCCGCTGTACATCACGGAGAACGGCGCGGCCTACGACGACAAGCCCGACGCCGAGGGCCGGGTGCACGACCCCGAGCGCATCGCCTATCTGCACGGCCACCTGGCGGCGGTCCGCCGGGCCGTCGCCGACGGTGCCGACGTCCGCGGCTACTACCTGTGGTCCCTGCTGGACAACTTCGAGTGGGCGTACGGCTACGACAAGCGGTTCGGCGCGGTGTACGTGGACTACACGACGCTGGAGCGCACCCCGAAGTCGAGCGCCCGCTGGTACGGCGAGGTGGCCCGGACGGGCACGCTGCGGGCGGCGGCGGAGCCGGTGGTCTGAGGGACCGTCCGGTGGCCCGAGGGCGCCGGACGGCGTGGGCGCGGCACCCGGATAGGGGGTGCCGCGCCCTCGTCATGCGCCGTGCGCGGGTTGCCGGTGCGGCCACAGTGGCCAATGCGGCCGCTGTAGCCGCCTGGCGGCCGTGGCCGCCGTGGCCGGCTCAGTTGAAGGCGCCGAAGGCCTTGGCGAAGGCGAACTTGTCCTGGGGGATGGAGCTGCAGGTGGCGTCGGCGGTGGGCTTGGTGCCGCCGTCGCACTGCTTGTCACGGGTCGCGGACCACATGGAGAGCCAGCCGAGGCCCTTGGACTTGGCGAAGTTCACGAGCTGCGTGGCGTCGTCGACCCTGAAGACCTCGGCGGAGACGTCGTTGACACCGATCATCGGGGTGACCGCGACCGTCTTCCAGGCGGCCGCGTCGGACAGCCCCAGCACGCTCTTGACCTGGGCCTGGGTCGCGGTGGCGGCCTGCTCGGCGTAGGTGCCCATGTCACCGCTGTAGGCGGGGCCGTAGTCCATCGCCATGATGTTGACGGTGTTGATCCTCACGCCGTTGGACTTGGCGTTGGACAGGAGGTTCACGCCGTCCTGGGTCAGGCCCTCGGGCATCACCGGCAGGGTGAAGGAGACGTCCAGGTCCGGGTGCTGGGCCTGGAGTTTGGCGATGGCCTGGGCCCGGCGGGTGTTGGCCGCGGTGTTGGGCAGCGCGCCGCCCTCGACGTCGAAGTCGACCTTGGTCAGCTTGAAGGCGTCCACGGCCTTGCCGTACGCCGCCGCCAGGGCGTCCGCCGAGGAGCAGGTGGTGGCCAGCTCCGAGCCGGAGGCGCCGCCGAAGGAGACCCGGACGTCGCCGCCCTTGGCGCGCAGGGAGCCTATCTGCGCGGCCACCGCGTCGCCGGTGAGGTCGCTGACGCCGCCCCACTTGGGGGTGCAGCCGCCGCCGTCGGTGACGAAGGCGAGGTTGAAGTTCTTCACGCCGGTCGCGTCGGCCGCGGCGAGGAGGTCGAAGGCCGGGTAGAGGGAGGTGTCCACGTAGGGGGCGAAGCCAGCCGAGGCGGTGGTGCCGGTGCCCGTGCTCTGCGAGGGGGTCGGGGTCGCGCTCTGGGTGGGGGTGGCGCTTCGAGTGGGGGTGGCGCTCTGGCTCGGCGTCGCGCTGGGGGCCGGGGTCTGGGTCTGGGTCGGGCGGCCGCTCGGCTCGGGGGTGGCGCCGTCGTCCGCGGAACACCGCGCGTCGTCGACCCGGCAGCCCGTCGGGTCGCCCTTGCCGTTGACCACGAAGCCGACGGTGACCGACTTGCCCACGGCCAGGCCGTCGGTGTCCCACTTCGCGGGCTTCACGGTGACGTGCTGACCGCTGACGTCGGCCTCGGCGTTCCACAGGGAGCCGAGCTTCGCGCCCGCGGGCAGGTCGAACTCCAGCGTCCAGGTCTTCTCCGTCCGGCCGCTGTTGTTGGTGACGACGTACTGCGCGGTGTAGCCCGTCGACCAGTCGCTGGTCTTCGTGTACGCGGCGTTGACCCCGGCCGCGTTCGCCGTGCCGGTGAGCAGGAGGGCGCCGCCACCGATCACGGCCGCGGCCACCACGGAGCCGATCGCCTTGTTCCTGCCACTGATCCTGCGCCGGTGCGTGCTCATGCGCGTGCCTGCCTTCGCTGTTCACGGGGGGTGGGGTGCGGCAGCACGCTAGCGAGCCGGAAACGGGCAAACGGGCCTATGGGGACGGCCGTCGCGGTCCTTAGGGTGCGCTTAAGGAAGGGATCGGGGACGGTTAAAGGTCGAGACCAATCCGTGGTCCGGTGCGAACGGAGCGTCAGCGGGCGCCCGCCGGCCGCCGGCGTCGGCGCACGCTCCCCCGGTGCCCCCGGCCGGCCTGCTTCCGTCCGTCGAGCTGGAACCAGATCCGCACCTCGGTCCCGCCCAGCACCGAGGAGCCGATACGCACGTCACCGCCGGTGGCCTCGGCGAGGCGGCGCACGATGTCCAGGCCGAGCCCGGTCGAGCCCGCGCTGCCGGAGCCACGGCCGCGGGCCATCGCCGCCTCGGGGTCGGGTATGCCGGGGCCCGCGTCGGAGATCAGCACGATCACCGCGTCCTCCGCGTTGTGCACGTCGACCGCGAAAGCGGTGCCCTCGGCCGTGTGCCGGAAGACGTTGCCGAGCAGCGCGTCGAGGGCGGCGGCCAGATCGGCGCGGGCCACGGGTATGCGCACCGGCCTCTCGACCCCGGCCACCCGCCATTTGCGGCCCTCGTCCTCGGCGAGCGCGGACCAGAACTTCATCCGCTCGCGCACCACTTCGGCCGCGTCGCAGCCGGCGCCCGCACCGGCGGCAATGGTCTGCGGCTTGGCCTCCCGGGCGGTGCGGATGATGGTGTCGACCTCCCCCTCCAGCTGGGCGACGGCCGCCCGGGTCTGATCGGCGGCGGGCCCGGCGCCGAGGGAGGCGGCGTTCAGCCGGAGCACGGTCAGCGGGGTGCGCAGCCGGTGCGACAGGTCGGCCGCCAGCTCGCGCTCGTTGGCCAGCAGTTGAACGACCTGGTCGGCCATGGAGTTGAACGCGACCGCCGCGAGCCGCAGTTCGGTCGGCCCCTCCTCCGGCACCCGGCCGCCCAGCTTGCCCTCGCCCAGCTCGTGCGCACCTTCGACCAGCCGTTGCGCGGGCCGCACCATGCGCACCCCGAGCCGGTCGGCGACCGCGACCGAGCCGACGATCAGCGCGAGACCGACCGCCGCGAGCACCGCCCATGCCGTGCCGACGCCGTTGCTCGTCTCGGACTCGGGCACGTACACCTCGACGACCGCGATCGCGCCGGAGCCGAGCGCGACCGGCTGCAGCAGCGTGGAGCCGCCGGGGACGGAGGTGGTGGAGGCACGGCCCAGTTTCCGTACGGCCACGACGTCCTTGGCGGCGGCGCGCCGCCGGCCGAGGTCGAGTGCTCCGCGGCCGCCGTCGGCGGGCAGGTGCACGGCCAGACCGGAGTCGGCGCCGGCCGAGGCCACCACCCGTTCCAGCTTGTCCCGGTCGGTGGTGATGGACAGCGCGGGGGCGACCGCGGCGGCCTCCCGCTCGGCGTTGGAGAACGCCCGGTCGCGGGCCATCTCCTTCACGACCAGCCCGAGCGGTACGGCGAAGGCGACCACGACCATGGTGGTGACCGCCAGGCACACCTTGACCAGAGCCCATCTCATCGCGTCGGCTCCCCTCCTGCGGGCGGCTCCAGCTTCACGCCGACACCCCGGAGGGTGTGCAGATAGCGCGGCCGGGCCGCGGTCTCCCCCAGCTTGCGACGCAGCCAGGAGAGATGGACGTCGATCGTCTGGTCGTCGCCGTAGGACTGCTGCCACACCTCGGCGAGTAGTTCCTTGCGGGCCACGACGACCCCGGGGCGGCCGGCGAGGAAGGCGAGCAGGTCGAACTCGCGGCGGGTCAGGTCGAGCCGGGCGCCGTCCAGTTCGGCCTGTCGGCGCAGCGGGTCGACGGTGAGCCCGCCGACCCGCAGGACGCTGGAGGGCGGTGCCTCCCCGCCGGTGGACCGGGCCCGGCGCAGCACGGCCGCCATGCGGGCCGACAGGTGCTCGACCGAGAACGGCTTGGTCAGGTAGTCGTCCGCCCCCGCGTTGAGCAACCGGACGATCTCCGCCTCGTCGTCCCGCGCGGTGGCGATGATGACGGGCACGTCCGTGATGCCACGCAGCATCTTCAGGGCCTCGGAGCCGTCCAGGTCGGGCAGTCCGAGGTCCAGGATGACCACGTCGAAACGGAGATGGGCGACCTCACGCAGCGCCTCCAGTGCCGTACCGACGCTGCGCACGGTGTGTGAGGCGTCGGTCAGGTGCCGGATGAGCGCCGAGCGTACGAACTGGTCGTCCTCGACCACGAGCACACTTGCCATGCGCCGCACCGTACGCCATGCGGCCAACGCCGGTGCCCCGCCTGTGGATGACCCGGGGCGAGTGCGCATCCCGGTGCCCCTGGGGCAGTATGGCCCGCGATGCGCAGAGGACTCGTACACGTACTGGCATGGCTGCTCGCCACGGGCGCGGCGGTCACGCTGTCGTGGTGGGGTGTGCACACGGTCATGGCCGGCACGGCGTACGACCCGCCGCGTGCCCTGCCGATCACGGCGGCCGACACCACCACGCAGCGCTCGAAGCCGGCGGGTTCGCCGACCGCCCGGCCGTCCCGGTCGAAGAGCCCGACGGCCGAGCCGCCGGCCGGCACGCCTTCCCGGACCCCGTCCCGCACCGCCGGCCACTCCCCGTCCGCCTCCCCCACCGCCGGCCCCACAGCCTCGGGCCGGGTCAAGGCCTACGACACCGACGGCGGCCGGGCGGTCTTCGACCTGGGCACGGCCGACGCGACGCTCGTCTCGGCGACCCCGGGCACCGGCTGGTCGATGCAGGTGTGGAACACGGAGAGCTGGATCCGGGTGGAGTTCAGCCGGGACGCCGACCGGGTGTCGGTGTTCTGCACCTGGCACGACGGTCCGCCGCGCGTCGAAGTGGGCACGTACTGAAGGACCGTGAGGAAGACGGTCAGCGGAAGACCGAGGGCGGCGGGGCCGGGGAGGCCACCGCCGCGTCGTCCGTGACGGGGGCGGCGCCGCCGGTGAAGTCGGTGAGCTGCTTTCCGTGTTCGACCCGGGCGGGGTGCGGGTCGGAGGCGGCGCGACGGGTGAGTTCGGCGAGCGGCAGCGGCAGTCCGGAGGCGGCCAGGACGGCGTTGCCGAAGCGCTTGCCGCGCAGCACGGCCGGGTCCGCGATCAGCGCGAGTTCCGGGAAGCGTGCGGCGGCGGTGGCTATCTGGCCGCGCAGGTGGGCGAGCGGCGGGCCGTCGGCGACGTTGGCGGTGTAGACACCGGAGGGCTTCAGGGCCCTGCGGACCTCGTCCAGGAACTCGGTGGAGGTGAGGTGGGCGGGGGTCCGGGCGCCGCTGAAGACATCGGCGATGATCAGGTCGGCCCAGCCGTCCGGGACCTTGGCCAGGCCCTCGCGGGCGTCCGTCGACCGCACCCGTATGCGCGCGTTCGGATCCAACGGCAGCTCTCGCCTCACCAGTTGGACGAGGGCGGCGTCCCGCTCGACGACCTGCTGGGTGGAGCGTGGCCGGGTGGCGGCGACGTAGCGGGCGAGCGTGAGGGCGCCACCGCCCAGATGCACGGCGTGCACCGGCCGGCCGGGCGGCGCGGCGAGGTCGATGACATGACCGAGCCGGCGCTGGTACTCGAAGGAGAGGTACGCGGGGTCGTCCAGGTCCACGTGCGACTGGGGTGCCCCGTCGATCAGCAGTGTCCGGGCGCGGGGGCGGTCGGGGTCGGGCACGAGCTGTGCGAGCCCGCCGTCGACGGTTTCCGTGACGGCCTGTGCGTCGGCCGGCCTGCGCCGGTTGTTCCTGGACCTGCCCATCGGTCCATTTTCGCAGGCGGCCCGGGCGGGTGCTTCACCGGCAGTTGTCGGCCGCCTCGATCAGCCGGGCCGCCTCCCCGAGGGCCCGGCGCAGCACCGCGGGGTCGGTCGCGAGGTCGGCCTCGCCGGGCGGCAGCAGCCAGTCCGAGCCCGCCACCGGTGGCTCGGGGTTGAGTCTGAGCCCGCGCCCGTCGGTCTCCGTGCAGGTGCTGCCCGGCACGTCCCAGCAGGCGGCGGTGCCGGCGGGGACCAGGAAGCCGAGGGTGTCGCAGCCGTCGTCGTGCAGCACGGGGCCCACGGTCTCCGGCCCGCCGCGCCGGAGGATGTCGACGGCCTCCAGCCCCTGCCGGGTCGGCACCGTCACGAGGTCGCAGGTCGCGTCACCCTCCGTCGCGGACGGTGGGGCACCCGGTGTACAGGGATCGTTGCTCTGGCTGGTCTCCATGCCGACCTCCACCACGCTGCACGTTTGCGGTCCGTGGAGTCCAACGCGCGTGCGCGTCAACGGCTACGGCACAAGTGCGCCGCAAAGGATGGCAGTTCATGGCAGATCGTGGATGAGATATCCGTTTTGTAGCTAAACACTGCGTGGCGGGTCCGACACAGCGGGTACGTTCTTGCTCGCCGGAACCAGGGTGTCACACGGACAACTCAGCCCGAATCCACCTTGGATCCGGCATGGTTCGACGGTTCGCACGAGAGGACCCGGCCATGGCGTCGTCAACGGAGACCTCGTCACAGCCCGAACGGCCCGCACGGCCGAACCTGGCCTTCCGGCAGCTGCGCGGCCGGCACTCGCCGGCCGAGTTCGCGGCGCTGGTGCGGCGGGCCGCACGCGAGATCGGCGAGCGGGTGAGCTGTGACGCGCGCTACGTCGGCAGGGTCGAGGCAGGTGAGATCCGCTGCCCGAACTACGCGTACGAACGGGTGTTCCTGCACATGTTCCCCGGCCGCACGCTCACCGACCTCGGCTTCGCACCGCGCTCGTCCGTCCGCGGCCGCGCGGCGCGAACGGCATCCGGGGCACCCCCGGCGTTCGGTACCACTGAGACGCGTGGGGCCCATGAGCCGTATGACACGCAGGACCCGTACGACCCGCACGAGAACGACCACCTGAACCACGAGGAGAGCGACGTGCTGCGTCGCGCATTCATGACCGGCGGAGGCGCCACGGTGGCCGCCGCCACGCTGGGCCCGCTGGGGCTCACCGCCGACGCCACGGCGGCGGTCCGTCCGCCGCGCCGCGTCGGCTCCCCCGAGGCGGCCGCCCTCGAGGAGGCCGTCCGCCGCATCCGACTGCTCGACGACCGGCACGGCGCGGACGGCCTGTACCGGCGCGCGGCCGCCCCGCTGCGCGCCGCCTACGCGCTTCTGGACGCGGGCGCGACCCGGCAGACGACCGCCGAGCGACTGCACTCGGGCGCCGGTGAACTGGCCATCTCGGTGGGCTGGCTGGCCCATGATTCCGGCCGCTTCGACGACGCCCGCTCGCACTACGCCGAAGCACTGGCCACCGCCCGGATGACCGGCGACCCGGCCCTCGAGGCGCACGCCTTCTGCAACACCGCGTTCCTGGCCCGCGACGCCGGCCGTCCCCGGGAGGCGGTACGCGCCGCGCAGGCCGCGCGCCGCGCCGCCGCTCCTCTGGGCTCGCCCCGGCTGATGTCCCTGCTCGCGCTGCGCGAGGCGGGCGGCTGGGCGGGGCTCGCCGACCGCACGGGCTGCGAACAGGCGCTGGCGCGGGCGCAGGCCCTCTTCGAGCGGGGCCACTCGGACGCCGACCCCGAGTGGATGAGCTTCTACGGGGAGGCCGAGCTGGAGGGCCTGGAGGCGCAGTGCTGGTCGACGCTGGGCGACTGGCGGCGCGCGGCCCGGCACGCCCGCCGGGCGGCCCACCTCCAGGACCCCCACTTCACCCGCAACATCGCCCTCTACACCGCCGAACTGGCCGACGACCTGGCCCGTGAGGGCCGCCCGGACGAGGCGGCGGCGGCCGGTCTGCGCGTCCTGGACCTGCTCACCCAGGTCCAGTCCTCCCGCATCCAGACCATGCTGGCGGGCACGGCCCGGGTCCTGCTCCCCCACCGCCGCGCCTCAGGTGTCTGCGACTTCCTGGACCGCCACGCCTCGACTCCCCGAGCGGGCAGGGGGTAGGCCCACCGCCCGCGGCCGGGCGGGCACACGTGCGTGTGCCCGCCCGGCCGCGGGCAGGCTTCGCATCCCCGTCGCCCGACAGCGCCGGGCGCCGGAGCCGACACCGGGCACGTCACCCCACCAGGTGCCCCACATCGTTCCAGCTCTCGATGGCCGGCTCCCCGTAGGCCCACCCCAGCACGGACAGCGAGGTCGGATTGAGCCGTATCCGCCCCGCGAAGGCCAGCGGCAGCCCCAGCCACCGCGCCCCGATGGACCGCAGGATGTGCCCGTGCGCGAACACCAGCACATCGCGGTCCGCCGACCGCGCCCACGCCACCACCTCGTCCGCGCGCGCGGTGACCTCCGCGAGGCTCTCCCCCTCGGGCACCCCGTCCCGCCAGATCAGCCACCCGGGCCGAGCGGCCTGGATCTCGGCGGGGGTCATGCCCTCGTAGGCGCCGTAGTCCCACTCCATGAGCGTGTCCCAGACGGCCGCGCGCTCACCGAACCCGGCCAGTTCACACGTCTCACGCGCGCGCAGCAGCGGGCTGGTCCGCACCTCGGCCTCCGGCAGCCCGTCCAGCGGGGCGCGGTGCAGCCGCTCGCCGAGCAGTTTGGCCCCGCGCCGCCCCTCCTCGAGGAGTGGTACGTCGGTCCTGCCGGTGTGCTTGCCGGACAGCGACCACTCCGTCTGTCCGTGCCGGGCCAGCAGGATGCGCGGTGCCATGGGAGACCTCTCGGGGACATGTCGAACAGCTCTTGGGCATCTCGAGCAGAAGACGCGGTACTCCCATCATCGCTCAGCCCGGGCGCGGGCAACCCGGCGGGCGAGGCCGGCGTCTTTGAGGGCTGAAGCGCCCGCATGGCCGGGATGTGGACACCGTAAAGTGGCACGGCGCCGCCGTGGCGCGCCGCAGCAGAAGGGGGAGGGCGATCGGATGCCGCAGACCGACACACCGGGCATCGAGGTGACCCAGCGGGCCCGGCTGCGGTGGTGGACCGAGCTGCCCCTGATCCTGCTGGTCTACGGCTGCTACTCGGCCGGCCGCCTGCTCGCCCGGGGCGACGTCTCCTCCGCCGTCGACCACGGCCTGGCGATCCTGCGCCTGGAGAAGGCCCTGTACCTGAACGCCGAGCACCCGCTCAACCGGCTGTTCACGCGCGAGCCGTGGCTCGGCATACCGGCGGACTTCTGGTATGCCTCATTGCACTACGTCGTCACGCCGGCCATCCTCGTCTGGCTGTTCCGCGCCCGCACCGAGCATTTCCGGGCGGCCCGGACCTGGCTGATGGCGTCCACGTTCATCGGTCTGATCGGCTTCACCCTGCTGCCCACCTGCCCGCCCCGGCTGCTCTCCCCGGGCTACGGCTTCGTCGACACGATGGCCCACTACAGCTCCTACGGCTGGTGGGGAGGCGAGGCCAGTGCGCCGCGCGGCATGGGCGGCATGACCAACCAGTACGCGGCGATGCCGAGTCTGCACGTCGGCTGGGCCCTGTGGTGCGGGGTCATGCTGTGGCGGTACGGCGGCACGCGCCTCACCAGGATCCTCGCCGTCGCCTACCCGCTGCTGACCGCGCTCGTGGTCATGGGCACCGCCAACCACTACTTCCTCGACGCGGTCGCCGGCGTGGCCGTCATGGGCGTGGGCCTGCTGCTGGCTCCGCGGTTGACGCGGGCCACCGACCTGCTCCGGGCCCGCCTCGCCGCCCGGGCACCGCGGGCCGCCACGGCTGCCGGTTCCCCGATTGTCAGTGGCGGATGCCAGACTTCCGCGGGTGAGCGAATTCCACGGCAGCGCGAGTCGCAGCTCGCTTCCGCCGCCGAACCGGACGCCTCCCCCAGCGACGCGGGAGAAGGGGCTCCGGCAGCGGCTCGCTGAGCTGCGCGGCCCCGACGTACCGGCCAAGGCCCTGGACGCGCGCGCCCTCGCGGCGCTGGCCGCGAACCCGGGGTGCCGCAGGCGGGCGATCCTGGACGGCGCCGGGGTGGACAAGGCGGCGCTCGCGGACAGACTGGGCGCGCCGTCCGGATTCGGTCAGTCGCAGTTCGCGCTGACCCGGGGCAACGCGTTCGAGGCGAAGGTGAAGGCCGACGGCGGCGCGGAGCTGCTGCGGCTGGTCCACGCGCGGCTCGACCCGGGCGCCGAACCGCCCGCCGGGGCCTCGGTCCCCGACCTCTCCGCGCACGGCCCCGAGGGGCGTACGGCCCGTACGGCGCTCGCGTTGCGCGATGCCGTGGACGCGGGCGGCTGGACGCTGCTGGACCACCCGATGCTGGCCCTGGACGTGGCGGGCTCGCTCGCGTTCCTGGAGCCGGACGCGGTGGTGGTGCACCCGGACGGGAGCTGGACGGTCGTGGAGATCAAGTCCTTCCCGATGCTGGACGGCTCGGCGGACCCGGCGAAGGTCGGAGCCGCCGCCCGGCAGTCGGCGGTGTACGTGCTGGCCCTGGAGGACGTCGCCGCCCGGCTCGACCCGGCCCCGCGGGTGCGGCACCGGGTGCTGCTGGTCTGCCCCAGGGACTTCTCCAACCTGCCCACGGCCTCCGCCGTCGACGTGCGCAAGCAGCGCGCGGTCACCGCCCGGCAGCTCGCCCGGCTCACCCGTGTCGAGGACATCGCCGGCACCCTGCCCGAGGGCACCTGCTTCGCTCCGGACCGACCCGCCGAGGAGCTGACGGCGGCCGTCGAGTCGGTCCCCGCCGCGTACGCGCCCGAGTGCCTGTCCGCCTGCGAACTGGCCTTCCACTGCCGCGGCCGGTCCCGCGCGGACGGCGCCGTGACCAGCCTCGGCCGCCCGCTGCGGGCCGAACTCGGCGGTCTGACCACGGTCGAGGACGTCCTCTCGGCGGCCCGCGGCGAGAGCGGCGATCCGGACGACCCGGCGGTCGCTGCCCTGCGCCGGGCGGCCGCCCTGCGCGCGGAGGCGCTCGGCCGGGCGGGCGGCCAGGAGGTGGCGGTCCCGTGTCACTGATCGCCACCCTGGCCCGCCTCGAGGCCGTCAGCACCGGTCTCGCCCAGCCGGCGGCGACCGTCCGTCATCGCCGGCTGTCCGACCGCCCGCTGGTGTTCGTGCCGCTCACCACCGCCGGTGAGGCCGGTGCCCCGCTGGGCGCGCTGGTCGGCACCGACCGGGACGCGCCGCGGCTGCTGGTCGTGCCGCAGCCCCGCGACCGCGACCTGCGCTTCGCGTTCCTCGCCGAACTGGCCGACGTGGTCCTGCCGTACCTCGATTCCTACACGCAGGACGTCGAGGCGGCCGAGCGCACCGAAACCGATCCGGAGACCGGCAAGCGGGTCAAGGTCGAGGTCGAGCTGTGCGCCGACGCGCCCCAGCTGATCGTGCCCAGCCGGGCGGGCCTGGACTTCGTACGGCTGCTGGGCCGTTCCATGCGGTTCCGCCGTACCGCCGAGCAGGACCCGGAGGCACCCCATCCGGCGCCGCCCCGGGTCCCGCTGCTCGGCCGCTGGCTGACCCACTACGGGGAGCGGGCCCGGGTTCCCGGCTCCTCCCTGCTGCTGGCGCTCACCGACGTGCTGTCCCGGCACTGGGCGACCGGCCAGTCCAGCCTGGAGGACCAGCATCTGGGCGCCCTGCTCGCCTGGATCGCCCCTCCCCCGGCACCGGATTCGCCCGAGGAGGGGCACCCCCGGCGAGCACGCACCGGTGCGGAGGCCGCGCGGTGGGCCGAGCTGGCCCGGGACGACGAGGGACAGCTCCGGTGCCCGCCGGCCGGTCCGGCCACCGATCCGGCGTTCGACAACAAGCTGCTGGCCCCGGCCATCGAGCGCTACGACCGGGCCCGTACCGCCCTCGCCGCCGCCGAGGACGCCGTGCAGGCGGACGACCGGCTGGCCGCGCTCACCGCGGCCGAACAGCACGTGCGCGATCTGGTGGAGAGCCGCGTACGGCCCACCTGGGACTCCGTGTGGCAGGGCCTGGACCTGCTGCGGGCGCTGCCCGAGGGCGCGCACGTCGAGGAGCGGTGGACGCGGGACCGCTGGTCGTTCACCGGCCACCGCGACCGGGTCCTGGCCGGCGAGCCCCCGCAGCCGCGTCGGGACGACGCGGTGACCGCGGCGAACAAGCTGGCCACGCGCGAGCGCGAGCAGGCCCGGCTGGAGGCCCAGGAGGCGCTGGACGACCCGCTGGTGATGGCCGCGCGACGGCTGGCCGGGGAGGCCTTCGCGGGCGAGGTCACCGACGCCGTCATGGCGTACAGCGAGGGCAAGCGGCCCAGCCCGCGCCCGCTGGTGACGGTCCGCACGGAGGACCGTCCGCATCTGGCGGAGCGCGCGAAGGTGTACCGCTCGCTGGGCGGCAGGCCACAGGCGGCCGAGTTCGTCGGGTACGAGGGCGCCCCCGAGGACGGAGTGCTCGTCCTGCGGATCGTGGACAAGATGGGCCGGGGCAAGGAGCCCGAGCCGGGTTCGGTGCCGGAGAAGGGCGACGCGGTCTGCTTCACCCTGTTCGAGCACGAGCAGCGCGGCGGCGCGAAGCTGCCCGACCCGGAGGAGACCCCGTGGACGCACGGCGGCCCGCCGGGCGAGGCGGTACCCGAGGCGCCCGACACCGTGACCGAGGAGGACGTGCTGTGACGACCGTCGACTTCGACCCCGGAGCCGCGGCGGCACGCGCCACGGAGGCGATCCTCCACGACACCCTGCACGGCACCGAGCGGGGCGTGGTCGTGGACTCCCCGCCGGGCGCGGGCAAGTCCACCCTGGTGGTGCGCGCGGCCCTCGAACTCGCCGCCGCCGGGCGCCCGCTGATGGTGGTGGCGCAGACCAACGCCCAGGTGGACGACCTGGTGCTGCGGCTCGCCGAGAAGGATCCGGGCCTGCCCGTGGGCCGCCTGCACAGCAGCGACGCCGACCCGTACGACAAGGCGCTGGACGACCTGCCGCAGGTCCGCACGTCCGCGAAGGCTGCCGATCTCAACGGCCTCCCGGTCGTCGTCTCCACCGCCGCGAAGTGGGCGCACGTCAAGGTGGACGATCCGTGGCGGCACGCGATCGTGGACGAGGCGTACCAAATGCGTTCGGACTCGCTGCTGGCCGTGGCCGGCCTGTTCGAGCGGGCGCTGTTCGTCGGCGACCCGGGGCAGCTCGACCCGTTCTCGATCGTGGGCGGCGAGCAGTGGGCGGGACTGTCGTACGACCCGTCGGCCTCGGCGGTCACCACTCTGCTGGCCCACAACCCGGAGCTTCCGCAGCACCGCCTGCCGGTGTCCTGGCGGCTGCCGGCGTCGGCGGCCCCGCTGGTCTCGGACGCCTTCTACCCGTACACCCCGTTCCGCAGCGGCACGGGCCACGGCGACCGCCGGCTGACGTTCGCGGTCCCCTCCGACGGCTCCGGTCCCGACCGGGTGATCGACGAGGCGGCGGCGTCCGGCTGGGGCCTGCTCGAACTGCCCGCCCGCCACACCCCGCGCACGGACCCGGAGGCGGTACGGGCGGTGGCGGCGGTCGTACGGCGCCTGCTGGACCGGGGCGGCGCCGCCGTCTCCGAACGCTCACCGGACGCGACCCCGCTGACCGCCGACCGCGTCGCGGTCGGCACGGCCCACCGCGACCAGGCCGCGGCGGTCCTGGCGGCCCTGGCCGACCTCGGCGTGCCGGACGTCACGGTCGACACCGCCAACCGCCTCCAGGGCCGCGAGTACGACGTCACGGTCGTCCTCCACCCGCTCTCCGGCCGCCCCGACGCCACGGCCTTCCACCTGGAGACCGGCCGCCTGTGCGTGCTGGCCTCCCGCCACCGCCACGCCTGCGTCGTGGTGTGCCGCGCGGGCGTCGGCGACCTCATGGACGACTACCCGTCCACGGAACCGGTCCAGCTCGGCACGCTGGTGAAGTTTCCCGACGGGTGGGAGGCGAACCACGCGGTACTGGCCCACCTGGCCGAACACCGGGTGACATGGCACCCGTGACCGCACCCCGGCCCGCCACGCCCACCCGCCGGACGGAGTCCGGCACGCCGCCGCAGGCGGCCGACGAACACAGCCCCGACGGGTGGGAGGCGAACCACGCGGTACTGGCCCACCTGGCCGAACACCGGGTGACATGGCACCCGTGACCGCACCCCGGCCCGCCACGCCC
>NZ_JBVIYV010000001.1:1658189-1853533 GCF_055592265.1 Streptomyces sp. NPDC041129
CCACCCGCCGGACGGAGTCCGGCACGCCGCCGCAGGCGGCCGACGAACACAGCCCCGACGGGTGGGAGGCGAACCACGCGGTACGGGCCCACCTGGCCGAACACCGGGTGACATGGCGGCCATGAGGATCGTTCCCGAGGGCCTCTTGCGGGGGCGCGGGACAATGGACGGTGGGCCGCACGAAGGCGGTGCCCAGCGAACCGACCGTACGGAGGAGACGAGATATGGCGGAGCCCACGCCGCGCAGGAACGAACCGCGGCTACGCCCCGCGCCCCTGCTCTTCGAGCCCGCGGAAGCGGCCACCGATCCCGAGCACTTCTTCGACCTGGAGTCGATCGAGGACCCGCGGGAGCTGCTGGCGCGGGCGACGGAGCTGACCCAGGCGTTCCGTGCGGCAGCGGACCGGGCCGTGGAGTTCCAGGCCGTCGCCGCGGCCCAGCTCGCCGACCCGCGCCGGTTCGACCGGCTCACCCCGGCGGACATCGCCGAACGCGCGGAGTGGACCGAGGACTACGCCAAGAAGATGGTCGAGTTCGGCCGCGACCTGATGCGCGGCGCCGACACCGAGGGCCGCTCGCCCGTCGACCCGGTCTGAACACTCCCGTCCGGCATATGCCAGGCGGGCAAGATACTCCTCTCCGCCCCCTCCCGTCCCGGATTTCCGCAACTCAGGAGAACCGGGCACTCACGGCGGGTAAATCTAGTTGGCATGAGCAGCACGCCGAACGTCACCTGTGCCACGGCCGACGGAGCCTCCTGGCTCGCCTCGGCGGGAACGTACCCGCGCAGCACGCTCGCTCTCTGGCGCGAGCGGCCGGACGCCCCACTGGTGCTGCCCTGCGGCACCGTGTTCGACGTGGTGAGCGCCCCGGCGATCTTCGGGCGCCGCATGCTGGACCGGCTGTGGGACGAGGGGCCCGGTTCCGGGCCGGTGGCGGTGTTCCGGGGCCGCCTGCTGCTGTTCACCGCCCCCGGTACGGCCCAGCGGCTGCCTTCGCTGCTGACCTGGGAGGAGTGGGGCTCCAACCGCACCGCGGCGGTACCGCCGCTGCTCTGCCACGGCACCGGGGACGCGGTGACCGTCCCGGCCCTGACCGGCGGCGACTCCGCCTCCGGCGGCTCCCGCTGGCTGGTGGCGCCGGACACCCGTCGCCCCTGGCTGCCGGGCCCCGAGGTGGTCCTCTGGGCGGCGGTACGGGCGGCCCGCGCGGCGGTGCGGATATCGATTTTTCCTCCCGCCGACCATGATGCTAATGTCTACGACGTCAGCAGGCGCCGCTAGCTCAGTTGGTTAGAGCAGCTGACTCTTAATCAGCGGGTCCGGGGTTCGAGTCCCTGGCGGCGCACGATGACGATGGCGAGGCGTGTTCGCGTACAGCGCGAACCACCTCGCCATCTCTGTTTTCGCGCGGTTTCGCCCCGGTCAGCCGACCAGCCCCGGTGTGATCTTCACCGTCCAGGCCCCCGACGCGGTCCGCTCCTCGGCCTCGACCTTCACGCCCTCCCCCGGCACCGTGAAGCTCTCGCCCAGGGCGACGGGGGCGTCGGCCAGGGGCGGGTAGACCGAGTTCTCCCAGCAGGCCTCGGTGCCGGGGTGGGCGTCCACCACCTCGATCGGCCCGCCGCCGGACGCCTCGCCGCTGCGCACGCGGTACACGAGGACCCCCTGCCGGCAGGCCGCACGGTCGTTCCCGGCCGGGCCGCGCGCCTCGAACGCGAGCACGCTGTCCGGGCCGGTGCGCACCACCGCCAGTTTGGTGCCGTGGCCGAGGCCGAACGCCGGGGCGCCCGCGGTGCCCGGCACGCCGGACCCGGATCCGGTCGCCCCCGGCCCGGCGGTCAGCGGCTCCAGGGTCAGCCGGGTCGGCCCCGCACCCCGTACGCACGCCACCTGGCGCGGGTCCAGCCAGCCCAGCTTCCACTTGTGCCAGGCGAACAGATCCGGGGCGAGCCCGAACTGGCTGCCCATCAGGTCCCAGTCGCCGACATAGGTGTCCCAGTCGCCCTTGCCGTCGACCGGGCGGTGATAGAGGTCGGGCAGATCGAAGACATGCCCGGTCTCATGGGCCAGCACCAGGCGGTCCGGCGGGTGCTTTTCGAACACGGTGACGACCCGGCGGACGTCGGCACCGTCGACGCGCATCGGCGTCTGGAGGTTGACCACCTTCGTCGCGTCCGAGTCGACACCGGGCGCGTCCGGATCGGCGACGAGATAGACCACGTCGTAGCGGGAGAAGTCCACCTCCCCGTCGGCCGCGGCGAAGGCGTCGCGCAGGTAGGCGGCCCGGTCGGCGGCGCTCCAGTCACGCTTTATGGCGTACGCGGTCGACGGCCGCGGCATGCGCAGCCAGTGCTTCAGCGGGTGCGGGCGCAACGTGAACCTGCCGTAGGAGGCCTGTTCGTAGAAGCGGCTGGTGGCGGGGAAATGGTCGGCGGCCAGTTCCTCGGGCGTGGTGTCCGGGTGGGCGTCCGGGAAGGACAGGAAGATCATGACGGCGTCGAGCGTGCCGGTCGGCCGGGGATAGGCGCTGTTCCAGGTGTCCAGGCCCTCCGAGTGGTGGGCCTCGGTCCGGTGCAGTGCGCAGGGGGCCGTCGAGAAGGGCTCGGCGACCGACGGACCGGTGAGGATGGAGGTGGCGGCGAGCGCCGACATCGTGGTGACCACGGCGGCGGTGCTGCGCAGCTTGGGCACGGGAATGACCTCCGGAGGCGGTTCGCGGGACACCGAATCCAGAGTGTGGGAGTTTCTTGCGATTCGTCCTGTTTGCCTGCACCAGAAGGGTGAGTGCGCCCGTTTGCGCGGCGCGCGCACCGGCGGCCGACACCCCGAAACACTCACGGAACGTCACAACTGGTCGGGGGCCCGAAGAACCCGTCCAGGTGCGGGCAGAAACGATCTGTCAGAACCTGTGGTCTGTCCGGGACACTGGCAAGTGGCTGGAAGGCCCAGGGGCCAGCCTCTATGATCGGCACACTTTCCGGCACGGACCGAGATCGAGTGCACTGCGGGAGCGAGCGGTGAGCGGAACGTCCGAAGGGCCGACGCCCGCGGCAGACCTCGACCGGTCAGCCGTCACAGACAGTGATCACATCATCTACCACCGTGTCTTCGCGGCCGCCCCGCTGTCCATGGCCGTCGTCGACCCCGAGGGCCTCGTGGTCAGCGCCAACGCCGCCCTCGGCGAACTCCTCGGCGCCGACCCGCGGACGCTGACCGGGCGGGCCGCCGCCGATCTGGTGGACCTGGCCTCGGACACCCGCACCTGGCACGCCTACCGCGAGGTCCTGTGCGGCCGGCAGGCGAAGCTGCGCTGCACCCGGCGGATCAAGCACCCCGAGGGGCACTCGGTGTGGGTGCAGGTCACCGTGACCCCGCTGACGGACGGCGGACCGGGGGTGCTGGTCTCGGCCACCGACATCAGCTCCCGCCGCGAACTCCAGTCCCGCCTGCGGCATCTGGAGATGCACGACCCGGTGACCCGGCTGCCCAACCGCACCCTGTTCTTCGAGCGCCTGACCGCCGCGCTGGAGGCGGAGTCCTACGAGCACAGCGGCACCGGCCGGATCGGCCTGTGCTATCTGGACATCGACGGCTTCAAGGCCGTCAACGACACCCTCGGCCACCGGGTCGGCGACCGGCTGCTCGCGGCGGTCGCCGAACGCCTGACCCGGGTCGCCGACGAGGCGGGCCATGCCCGCGCCGGCACTCCGCTGGTGGCGCGGCTCGGCGGGGACGAATTCGCCCTGCTGGTCGAGGACTCCACCGGCACCGAGCAGCTCGCCGATCTCGCCGAGTCCGCGCTGAAGGCCCTTGAGGAGCCGTTCGACCTCGCCGGGCAGCGGCTGTCGCTGACCGCCTCCATCGGCGTCGTCGAGCGGCACGCGGCCGGCACGACCGCGACCGGTCTGATGCAGGCGGCCGACACGACGCTGTACTGGGCGAAGGCGGACGGCAAGGGCCGCTGGACCCTGTTCGACCCCGAGCGCAACGCCCACCGCATGACCCGCCAGGCCCTCTCCTCCACCCTGCGCCCCGCCATCGAGCGCGGTGAATTCGCCCTCGAATACCAGCCGTTGGTGGGCATGGAGGACGGACGGCTGAGCGGCGTCGAGGCGCTGGTCCGCTGGCACCACCCCCAGTTCGGCACGTTGACGCCGAATCGGTTCATCGCACTGGCCGAGGAGGACGGTTCGATCGTGCAGCTCGGCCGCTGGGCGCTGGCGACCGCCTGCCGGCAGGCCCGCCGCTGGCAGCTAGACCACCCCGACGAGCCGCCGATCTTCGTAAGCGTGAACGTGGCCGTGCGCCAGGTGTGGGACTCCGACCTGGTGGCGGACGTGGCGCAGACCCTCGCGGAGACCGGGCTCGCCCCGCATCTGCTCCAGTTGGAGCTGACCGAGTCGGCCGTGATGGGCTCGGCCGGCCGGCCGCTGCAGGCCCTGCAGGCGCTCAGCGACATGGGCGTGCGCATCGCCATCGACGACTTCGGCACCGGCTACTCGAACCTGGCGTATCTCAGCCGGCTGCCGGTGAAGGTCCTGAAGCTGGACGGCTCCTTCGTGCGCGGCTTCCAGTACGAGGAGGCGGCCAAGGGGACACCGCAGGTACCGCCCAACCCGGCCGACGAGGTGATCGTGGAGGCGATGATCCAGCTCGCCCACCGGCTCGGTCTGACCGTCACCGCCGAGTGCGTGGAGACCTCGGCGCAGGCCACCCGGCTGCGCCGGATCGGCTGCGACACCGGGCAGGGCTGGCTGTACTCCCGTCCGGTGCCGCCGGATCGTATCTCCGAGCTGCTGGGGACCCAGGACTACGCGGTGGGCAAACCGTAGGCGTCGGCGATCAGTTCGTAGGAGCGCAGCCGCAGTTCGCCGCGGTGGGCGTGCGTGGTGAGCATCAGCTCGTCGGCGCCGGTGCGCTTGCGCAGGTCGTCGAGACCGGTGCGGACCTCGTCGGCCGTGCCGTGCACGATGTTGCCGCCCCAGGAGGCCACGAAGTCCTCCTCCATCGGGCTGAACTCGTACTGCTCGGCCTCGTCGGGGTCGGGGAAGAGACCGGGCCGGCCGGTGCGCAGCCGGATCATGTTCAGCGCGGTCGCCCGCACCTGCCGGCGTGCCTCCCGCTCGTCGTCGGCGGCGAGCGCGGAGACGCCGATGAGGGCGTACGGGCGGTCGAGGAGCTCGGAGGGCCGGAAGGTCTGACGGTAGAGGTCGAGCGCCGGGACGGTGTTCTGCGCGGAGAAGTGGTGCGCGAAGGCGAAGGGCAGTCCGAGCATCCCGGCGAGGCGGGCGCTGAAGCCGGAGGAGCCGAGCAGCCAGACGGGCGGGCGGTGCGCGGACTGCACGCCGCCGGGAGTGCTGCCCTGGACGGGGCCCGGGATCGCGTGGATGCGCCCGTAGGGGTGGCCGTCGGGGAAGTCGTCGTCCAGGAAGCGGATGAGCTCGGCGAGCTGCTGCGGGAAGTCGTCGGCGCCCTCGTTCAGGCCGTCGGTGCGGCGCAGCGCGGCGGCCGTGGCGCCGTCCGTGCCGGGGGCGCGGCCGAGGCCCAGGTCGATCCGTCCGGGGGCCATCGCCTCCAGCGTGCCGAACTGCTCGGCGATCACCAGGGGCGCGTGGTTGGGCAGCATGACGCCGCCCGAGCCGAGCCGGATGCGGTCGGTGTGGGCGGCGAGGTGCGCGAGGATGACCGCGGGCGAGGAGGAGGCGACGCCGGGCATGGAGTGGTGCTCCGCCACCCAGTACCGGTGGAAGCCCCGGGACTCCGCGAACCGGGACAGCTCCACGCTGGTGCGCAGCGCCTCGGTGGCGGTGCTCCCCGCGCCCACGGTCACCAGGTCCAGTACGGAGAGGGGGACGGGGGCGGTGCCGTGCGTCGTGCCCCGGATCTCGTCTGCCGACACGGTGTGTGCCTCCTGGTTTCTGGCCGTGAGCTGTCCAGCGTGGGCCAACAGGAGGCTGTCCCCGTTTATTCCGGTGCCCGTTCCCGGCCCTCGCTCCCGCCCTCCGTTCCCTCCCCGTCCCCGGTCAGACCTGGAGGATCGGCTCGCGGGTGAACAGCGTGCCCAGCTCGGGGGCGTTCACCCGCCGGTCGGCGAGGCGCAGCGCCTCCCACACGGTCACCTGGTTGGCGGTGAGCAGCGGCTTGGACAGGGCCTTCTCCAGCAGACCGAGGTGGGCGGCCGTGCGCAGCGCGGTGTCCGGCAGCAGTACGGCCTGCGCGTCGGCGACGTCCGCGGCCCGGGCCAGCGTCAGCACCTCCTCCTCGCCCCAGGTGCCGACCTCGGCCGCCGTGACGATCCCGGACGACCGGGTCCCGACCACCTCCAGTCCCCCGGCCCGCAGGAAGTCCGCGAACAGCGCGGCCACCTCCTCGGGGTAGGTCGCGCCCACGGCCACCCGGCGCACGCCGATCTCGCGGGCCGCGTGCACGAAGGCGAAGGACGTCGAGGAGGCGGGCATTCCGGCCATCATGGCCAGCGACCGCACCTGGTCCTGGGCGCCCTCCCAGCCGTGTACGAAGCTGCCGCTGGTGCACGCCCACACCACCGTCTCGGCGCCGGTCAGCCGCAGCCGCTCCATGCCGTCGGCGAGCCGCTCGGGCGATCCCATCTCACGCAGCGCGTCCACGCGGTGGGCGTCCTCCCCGATGTCCGTGTGCACCAGGTCCACCCGGATGTCGCTGCCCAGGAGCTGTTCGATGCGCGGGTAGTCGTCCTCGCCGGAGTGGCCCGGGTAGAGGAATCCGAGTGCTGTCATGTCAGCCCTTCTCCGTGTTCCTGTGTCTCTTCCGGCAGTGCGGGCCAGTCACGCGCCGTCTCGTCGAGCAGCGCCTGATAGGGCCCCACGGCTCGGGTACCCAGTCGGCGCAGTGCCGCCCACATCGTGACCTGGTTGGCCGAGAGCACGGGGATGCGCAGTTCGGCCTCGAGCTGGGGGATCACGTCGTACGTCGGGAGGTTGGTGCAGGAGATGAACAGCGCGTCGGCCGAACCGGGGCGGACCGCGCGCCGGGCCATCGCGACCACGTCCCGGTACGGCACCCGCCAGATGTGCCGGGTCAGCCCCATGAAGGCACAGCCGGTGACCCGTACGCCGGCCTCGGCGACGAACTCCTCCAGGGACCGGGTGACGGACACCGTGTACGGGGTGACCAGCGCGACCCGCCGTATCCCCAGTTCGCCGAGCGCCTCCAGGAGCGCACCGGAGGTCGTCACCGAGGGCAGCTCGCCGGACCGGCTCATCGCCGCGCACATCGCCCGCTCCCCCGACCTGCCGCCGACGAAGCTGCCCGAGGTGCAGGCGTAGGCCACGACCTCGGGGGCGACGGCGTTCAGCGCGCGGACCGCCTCGCCGAGGGTCTGGTGCTCGCTGACCAGCCGGGCGAGGTCCAGGCTCACCTCGACCGGCACGAACGGGGTCCGGGTCAGGTGCAGCGACACCTCGTCCGGCACCCAGCGCCACAGCTCGCGGTCCAGCGCGAAGTCGAACGGGGCCACGACCCCTACACCGCGCTGCGGGTGGGGGCCGCCGAGAAAGGAGACGTCCATAGGACACCGGCCTCACGCTGGGAGACGAGGGCAACGGTCGGTGGATACGCCCGTGTTGACGAAGGTAGATTCGGGTGCGAGCGTGGTCAATCCGTGCATGTCAGACGCTCGGAGCCGCCCCGTATGACGTCGACTCTCCCCACCCTCCTCGTACTGGACGCCGACCCGCCGCCCCGGCTCGGCCGGCTGACCGGCCGCGCGCGGATCGAGCACACGGACGCGGCCGGCCTCGCCGGCAAGCTGCCGGGCGCGGACGTGCTGCTGGTGTGGGACTTCACCTCGCACGCGGTGCGCGAGGCCTGGCCCGGCGAGGGGCCGCGGCCGCGCTGGGTGCACACGGCGAGCGCCGGGGTGGACCATCTGATGTGCCCGGAGCTGGCCGCGTCCGACACCGTGGTGACCAACGCGCGCGGGGTCTTCGACCAGCCGATCGCCGAGTACGTGGCCGCGCTGGTGCTGGCGGTCGCCAAGGATCTGCCGCGCACCCTGGAGTCGCAGCGGGAGCGGACCTGGCGGCACCGGGAGACCCGCCGGGTGGCGGGTACGCGCGCGTGCGTGGTCGGTTCGGGGCCGATCGGCAGGGCGATCGCGCGCACCCTGAAGGCACTGGACGTGACCACGGCCCTGGTCGGCCGGGTGCCGCGCACCGGCGTCCACGGGCCCGGCGACCTCGACCGGCTGATCGCCCGCGCCGACTGGGTGATCGCCGCCGCACCGCTGACCGAGCAGACGCGACGCATGTTCGACGCGCGCCGGTTCGGCGTGATGCAGCCGTCGGCGGTCTTCGTGAACGTCGGCCGCGGGCAGCTCGTCGACGAGGACGCCCTCGCGGAGGCGCTGCGCAGACGCTGGATCGCGGGCGCAGCGCTGGACGTGTTCGCCGCCGAGCCGCTGCCCGGGGACAGTCCGCTGTGGGGCCTTCCGGGGCTGCTCGTCTCCCCGCACATGAGCGGCGACACGGTCGGCTGGCGGGACGAACTGGGCTGCCAGTTCGTGGAGTTGTACGAACGGTGGGCGGCGGGCAGATCACTGCCGAACGTGGTCGACAAGAAGCGCGGATACGTGCCCGGTCACTGACCCACCAGGAGGGTCCATGCAGCTCACCGACCTGACCGCAGTACAGCTCCTCGACGGTTACCGCAAGGGCGAGTTCGGGCCCGTGGAGGCGACCGGGCAGGCGCTGGAGCGGGCGCGGCGGATCCAGCCGGAGGTGAACGCGTTCGTACGGCTCCTGGAGGAGGAGGCGTACGCGCGGGCCCGGGAGTCGGAGGAGCGCTGGCGGCGCGGTGAGCCGGCCGGGCTGCTGGACGGGGTGCCGGTGACGGTGAAGGACATCCTGCTGCTGCGCGGCCACCCGACCCTGCGTGGCTCGAAGGCCGTGTCCGAGCGGGGGCGCTGGGACGAGGACGCGCCCTCCGTCGCCCGGCTGCGCGAGCACGGGGCGGTGTTCATCGGCAAGACGACGACCCCGGAGTACGGCTGGAAGGGCGTCACGGACTCCCCGCTGTCCGGTGTGACCCGCAATCCGCACGCCCCCTCCCGCACCGCGGGCGGTTCCAGCGGCGGCAGCGCGGCGGCCGTCGCGCTGGGCGCGGGCCCGCTGTCGCTGGGCACGGACGGCGGCGGGAGCATCCGTATCCCGGCCGCCTTCTGCGGGATCTTCGGGCTGAAGCCGACGTACGGCAGGGTGCCGTTGTATCCGGCGAGCGCGTTCGGCACGCTCGCGCACGTCGGCCCGATGACCCGGGACGCGGCGGACGCGGCGCTGATGCTGGACGTCATCGGCGTGCCCGACCCGCGTGACTGGTCGGCGCTGCCCCCGCCGGCGCGTTCGTTCCGGGCGGCGCTGGACGGCGGGGTGCGCCGGCTGCGGATGGCGTACTCGCCCAGCCTCGGCGGGCAGGTGGCCGTCCAGCCGGCGGTCGCCGCGGCGGTACGGCGGGCGGTGGCCGGGCTCGCGGACCTCGGCGCGTACGTCGAGGAGGTTGACCCGGACTTCAGCGACCCGGTGGAGGCCTTCCACACCCTGTGGTTCGCCGGTGCGGCCCGGGTCACCCAGCACCTGCCGCCGCGGACACGGAAGCTGCTCGACCCCGGCCTGCGGGAGATCTGCGTCCCGGGCGCGCGGGCGAGCGCGCTGGACTACCTGGCAGCGGTGGACGTCCGCATGGACCTGGGCCGCCGGATGGGCCTGTTTCACGAGCGGTACGACCTGCTGCTCACCCCGGCCATGCCGCTGACGGCGTTCGAGGCGGGCCGGGAGGTGCCGCCGGGCTCGGGACTGCGGCGCTGGACCGGGTGGACGCCGTTCACCTACCCGTTCAACCTGACCCAGCAGCCCGCCGCCACCGTCCCGGTCGGCACGGACGGCGACGGGCTGCCGGTGGGCCTGCAGATCGTGGCCGCGCGGCACCGCGACGACCTGGTGCTGCGCGCGGCCCACGCCCTGTACGGGGCGGGGCTCACGCTCGGCGGAAGCTGAGCGTCTCCCCCGCCGCCCCGGACCGCCACAGGTCGTTGCAGGCCTCGGCCATCCGGTCGAGGCCGTCCACCACCTGGCCCCAGACGATCCCGGGCACCCAGCCCACGTCGCCGTTGAGCAGCAGGTTGTTGCGTTCGTAGAACAGGGCCAGGTCGACCAGGGTGGTGCCGGGGCGGACCTCGCGGTCGTAGCCGTAGGCCCGGGTGCCCAGTTCGGCACCGGCGAAGGAGAAGTAGCACAGGTCGCCGGGGATCGGGGTGACGGTGGGGTTCTCCAGTGGGGGTTCGGTGGGGGCGAAGGGCGGGAAGAGGGCGTAGATCTCGTTGCGCGCGTACTTGGCGTGGTAGACGTCGCCCGCCAGTGGCAGTGCCTCCCACACCGCCGTGCAGGTCAGGGGCGCGCGGTCGTCCAGCAGGCGTGCTGTGCAGCGCACATCCCGTCGTTCCAGTGAGACTGTGACGAATCGTTCGGCCATGAAACAAGGGTGCATAGGACGAATGCGTCTGGGTAGCCGCGCCGCCATGGCTCCACCACTTGGGAACGACGCGCACATATTCCGGTCGGAACACAGACACAGCAGGCGCTCGCTGCTCGCGGGCGTCGCGGCGATCGGCGCGGTGGGCGCACTGGGCGCCACGGGCTGCACGCGGGTGGCCTCGGCGTCGGACGAGAACGGCGGCGAACTGCTCGACCGGCTGCGGGCGCAGGGTGTCGTCCGGCTCGGGATCGCCGGTGAGATCCCCTTCGGGTACATCGACCGGAACGGTCATCTCACCGGTGAGGCGCCCGAGCTGGCGAAGGCGGTCTTCAAGCGGCTCGGAGTGGACCGGGTGCAGCCGGTGCCGACGGAGTTCGGCTCGCTGATCCCCGGCCTCAACTCCCAGCAGTTCGACGTCGTCGCAGCCGGGATGTACGTCAATCCCGAGCGCTGCGAGCAGGTGATCTTCGCCGATCCGGATTACCAGATGCTGGATTCGTTCATCGTTCGCAAGGGGAACCCGAAGGGGTTGCACTCCTACCAGGACGTGGTGGAGAAGAAGGCGAGGTTCGCCACCGGCACCGGGTACGCCGAGATCGCGTACGCGGTGGAGGCCGGTTACAAGGAGAGCGACATCCTGATCGTCCCCGACCAGGTGGCCGGGCTGAACGCCGTGGAGGCCGGGCGGGTCGACGTCTTCGCCGGTACGGCGCTCACCACCCGCGAGGTGGTGAAGAAGTCGAGCAAGGCGGAGGCGACCGAGCCGTTCGCGCCGAAGGTCAAGGGCAAGCCGCACGTCGACGGGGGCGCGTTCGCGTTCCGGCCGACCGAGACGAGGCTGCGTGACGCCTTCAACGTCGAGCTGCGCAAGCTGAAGCGGAGCGGGGAGCTGTTCCGCATCCTGCGGCCCTTCGGCTTCACCAAGGCCGAGATGACGGACCTCACCGCGAAGGAGCTGTGCGGCGGATGACCTCGGGGCTCTGGGATCTGGTACTGAAAGGCATCTGGACCACCGTCCAGCTACTGGTGTTCAGCGCGCTGCTGGCCACGGCGGTGTCCTTCGTCGTCGGCGTCGCGCGCACCCACCGGCTGTGGATCGTGCGCTTCCTCGCCGGCTTCTACACCGAGGTGTTCCGCGGTACGTCGGCTCTCGTGATGATCTTCTGGGTGTTCTTCGTGCTGCCCGTCGCCTTCGGCTGGCAGCTCGTACCCATGTGGGCGGGCACGCTGGCGCTCGGGCTGACGTACGGCGCGTACGGCTCCGAGATCGTGCGCGGCGCGCTGAACGCGGTCGACCCGGCGCAGAAGGAGGGCGGCATCGCGCTCAGCTTCACGCCCTGGCAGCGGCTGCGGCTGATCACGCTGCCGCAGGCGGTGCCGGAGATGATCCCGTCGTTCTGCAACCTGCTGGTCGAGCTGCTCAAGGGCACCGCGCTGGTGTCGGTCATGGGCATGGGCGATCTGACGTTCAGCGCCAACCTGGTGCGGCTCGCGCTGCAGCAGAGCGCGGAGATCTACACGTACGTGCTGCTGATCTACTTCGCGATCGCCTTCGTCCTCACCCGGCTGATGCGCGGACTGGAGAAGCGGCTGAAGACCGGGGTCGGCAAGGACCCGGGGACGGAGTCGTCGGCGCGTGAGCTGAAGCGGGCGCAGACGACCGGTGTCGGCGGGGGTGTCGCATGAAGTGGGACTGGAATGCCGTCGGCGACTTCATGCCGGACTTCTGGCACGGGCTGCTGGTCACCCTGCAGGCCCTGGCCCTCGGTTCGCTGCTCTCCTTCACCCTGGGCCTGGTGTGGACGCTGCTGATGCGCGCGCCGTCCCGGTGGGTGCGCTGGCCGGTCGGGGCGGTCACGGAGTTCGTGCGCAACACCCCGCTGCTGGTCCAGCTGTTCTTCCTCTTCTACGTGCTGCCCGAGTGGGGCCTGACCTTCTCGGCCCTGGCCACCGGCGTCTTCGCGATCGGCCTGCACTACTCGACGTACACGATGCAGGTCTACCGGGCCGGTATCGAGGCGGTGCCCGTCGGCCAGTGGGAGGCCGCGACGGCACTGAACCTGCCGCGGCGGCGCACCTGGACCGCGGTGATCCTGCCGCAGGCGATCCGCCGGGTGGTCCCCGCCCTCGGCAACTACGTGATCTCCATGCTGAAGGACACGCCGATGCTGATGGTGATCACCCTGCTGGAGATGCTCGGCCGGGCCCGGCTCTTCTCCCAGCAGCACTTCCAGTTCACCGAGCCGCTCACCGTGATCGGTGTGGCCTTCATCCTCATTTCCTACCTGGCCTCCCTTCTTCTGCGAGCCCTGGAGCGACGTCTTGTCCGCTGACACTCCCCTGATGAAAGAACCCGACGCGAACGCCGGCCCCGTCACGGCCGGGGGTGAGCTGATCCGTCTGGAGGAGGTCACCAAGCGTTTCGGGACGAACACGGTGCTCGACCGGCTGAACTTCTCCGTCGACGCCGGCAAGCACGTGACGCTGATCGGCCCCTCCGGGTCCGGCAAGACCACGATCCTGCGGCTGCTGATGACCCTCACCAAGCCGGACGAGGGCACCATCACCGTGGACGGGGAGCGTCTGTTCCCGGCCCCGGAGAAGCAGGTCCGGGAGGCCCGCAAGAAGATCGGGATGGTGTTCCAGCAGTTCAACCTGTTCCCGAACATGACCGTGCTGCGCAACCTCACCGAGGCGCCGGTGCAGGTGCTCGGCATGTCCAAGGACGAGGCCGAGGCACGCGCCCGGGAACTGCTGGAGCTGGTGGGGCTCGCCGACAAGTGCGACGCGCGGCCGACCATGCTCTCCGGCGGGCAGCAGCAGCGGGTGGCGATCGCCCGGGCGCTGGCGATGCGGCCGCGGGTGCTGCTGCTGGACGAGGTGACCTCGGCGCTCGACCCCGAGCTGGTCGCGGGCGTGCTCGACCTGCTCAGGGACATCGCGCGCAGCACGGACATCACGATGCTCTGTGTGACCCACGAGATGAACTTCGCCCGGGACATCTCCGACCAGGTGCTCATGTTCGACTCCGGCCGGGTGATCGAGTCGGGGCCGCCGGAGCAGATCTTCGGCGACCCGGAGCAGGAGCGCACGCGGGAATTCCTCAGCGCGGTGCTGTGACCACACGCCGTGAAAACGGCAACAGCCGAGGTCCCGGCGCTGGGCGATGACCCTGGCATATGCCAGAGGGTCTGAATCCCAGTTGGGAGGGGCGTGCGGGCGGCAGAATCTCGCCAACACCCTCTCCCTGCCGGGCCTTTGCCCGTTATCGTGGTATCGATCCGACCGACCGGAATCACGGCCACAGAGCTAGCCAGGGGGACCACCGTGGCGCTGATGAACGAGCCGACCGCTCCGTACCACTCCGCCCACGACGCGCTGCGCGTACTGGAGACCGTGGCCCGTCACCCTTCCGGCGTCACCGAGGCCGAGCTGTCCCACCACACCGCCCTGGACCCCGAGCGGCTGCCCGCCCTGCTGCGCATGCTGCGCCGCGAGGGTTACGTCGAGCAGGTCACCGACGGGGCGTACGTCACCGGCGAGACCCTGCGCCGCCTCACCTCGACGCACGAGCGCGAGGGCGCCCTGCGCGACAAGCTCCAGCACACCCTGGACCGGCTGCGCGACTCCGTGGGCGCGGCCGTCTACATCAGCCGGTACGTGGACGGCGAGGTCACGGTCACCCAGTACGCCGCCGGCCCCGGCACGCCCGCGGTGAACGAGTGGGTGGACTTCCGCTTCTCCGCCCACGCCACCGCCGTCGGCAAGAGCCTGCTGACCCAGCTCGACCACAACGCCCGCCGTGACCATCTGTCCCGGCACAAGATGGCCCGGCTCACCTCGCGCACCATCACCAGCGACAAGCTGCTGCTCTCCCGCCTGGAGTCGCAGCCGCCGACGGTGCCGGTCCTGGACCTCCAGGAGTACGCGATCGGCACGGTCTGCGCCGCCGTCCCGATCACCGCCGGTTCGACGGTCGGCTGCCTGGCGCTGTCGCTCCCGGTGGAGCACGCGCACCGCCTGAAGCAGGCCGCGGAGACCCTCAACCGGAGCGCGGCGCCGGTGCTGCTGTCCCTCACGATCTAGCCGGTCCCGGGTGGTCACGAGCACCCCCGTGGACCAGGTAGTATTTTCTTCGTCGCCGGCCGCGGGAAGCGGACGGCGGGAGTCATGCGCCGCTAGCTCAGTTGGTTAGAGCAGCTGACTCTTAATCAGCGGGTCCGGGGTTCGAGTCCCTGGCGGCGCACAGATGAAGGGCCCCTCGCCTAGGCGAGGGGCCCTTCGGCGTCCCCGGGGCCGGCGGGCGGTCCACCGCCGGCCCGCACGGATCATGGCATCAGACCGCCCGCCTCCGTGAACATCATGTGGGCCACGACGATGAAGACCGAGCAGAAGGCGATGCCCACCCCGAGGAAGGTCAGCGCGATGCCGGTGCCGACGGCCAGCCTGGCACGGGCGGGCGGCAGCGCGGTGGCCCGGTGGGGCTGCTCCGCGAGGTACCGCACGGTGACGAAGTCGCCCTCGAGGACGGTCGCGGGGCCGTCCTCCTCCTCGAAGCGCTGCGTACGGCCGTCGCGGGTGGTGAACTCGTAGACGTGGTGGACGGTCGTCCGCACAGACGTGTCCCCGCCGCCCCCGCTGGTCGTCGTGTACATCCGCAGACAGCGCGCCTCCGCGGTCAGTCCATGCTTCCACGTCCTGCTGATCCGCCGGGCGCGGCGCAGCAGCAGGTACGCGACGAACCCGAAGCCCGCGATCATGAGGCAGGGCACGACGTAGAAGAGCAGTTCCATCATGAGGTTCCCCCGAGGTCGGTACGCCGCCGTCGATCGAACGGCGTGGCGGGAACCTACCCGGCGGTAGGTGCGGCCGGCCTCAAGGGAACCTCAGTTTCCGTGCTGTACCGGAACGGTGCTCAGAAGGTGACGTCGGAGCAGGCGTAGAACGCGTTGCCCGTGTCGGCGATGGTCCACACGGCGAGGATGACGTGGTGACCGCTCAGGCCGGACGGCAGGGTGCCGCTGTGGCTGAGGGTGGCCGGCGGGCGCTGGCCGTTGTACGGCACCGTCAGGAACGGGGTGAGGTTGAGGTCCGAGCGGGACAGGGCGTGGTTCTGGTTCCAGCCCGGCCTGGTGACGTAGTACTTGAAGTCCGTCGTGGCGTGCATGGCGGTGAACTGCCAGCGAAACGTGTACGACTGACCGCCGGTCACCCGGGTGGTGGGCCAGGCCGCGCCGGACGGGGTCTTCGGTGCGCTGAGCTGGGCGAACTGACTGAGGCCGCCGTTGCACAGCTGGCCGTCGGCGGGTCCGGCGGCCGGGAAGCCCTTGGGGCCCTCGACGCTCTGCGGCTCCCACTGGATGGAGCCGCAGTTCGCCACGGTGCCGTTCTGGCAGAGCTTCTGCCTGCTGATGGGGAGGTCGGTGTAGCCGTGCCCGCTGGCGCCGCCGGTGGAGAGCGCGAAGGCTCCGGCGGTCGCCGCACCCAGCACGACTGCGGTCAACTTGGTCTTGGTGCGCATGCTGCCGCTCCTGGAGAACGTGGGGGATGTTCACTGAGCTGAGCCGTGCAGTAGGTCTAGACCAAGTCACAGATTATTGCCGCCACTTGACTGTGTCCATATCAAAAGAGGCGTGGGACCAATTCGACGACCGGTCACACGCGCTCCCCGCGCCCCGAGCAGAACGCCACCGTCAGGTCCCGGACGAGCACCTTGCGCTCGTAGTCGTCGAGTTCGACCAGGCCGCGCATGGTCAGCCGGGTCACCGTGTCCTCCACCGAGTCCACGACCGAGTTGAGCATCCCGGCCCGCTCCCGGGCGTCCAGCGCCGCGATCCGGCGCCGGTCCATCGCGGCGGCGACCTCGGGGGCGTACTCCACCCGGACCGGCTGCGCGGAGAAGACCTCCAGGCCGATCGGCGCCGCGTCCGCCACCACCAGCCGGGTCAGCGCCTCCCCGGCCGCCGCCACGCCGCCGCCCGCCCCGGCGGGCATCTCCACCGGCACCCGGGCCAGCGCCGCCTCCACGCACTCCCGCAGATAGGTCTCGTGGTCGTCGATGCCGAGCACGGCCCGCGCGGTGTCCCGCACCCGCCACACCACCAGCACCACCACCCGCAGCGCCACCCCGTTGGCGTCCGCCGCCGGCATCACCTCGCTGCGCCAGTGCCGCAGCCGCACATCCACCCGGCGGCGGCGCAGCAGCGGGTTCACCCAGAGCAGGCCGGTGCGCCGGACCGTCCCCCGGTAGCGGCCGAACAGCCCGAGCAGCCGGGCCTGTCCGGTGCGGCCCCGGGTCAGCCCGCCGAAGCCGAGCGCACCGAGCGTCCCGGACCCGGCGAACGCCGCCCACTGCGCCGGACCGAGCCCGGCGCCGGTGTAGGGCGGCAGGCGCAACGCCCCCGCGGCGAGCGGCGGCAGGACACCCGCCCACCACGAGGTGGCCAGGCCGCCCAGGATCCCGCCCGCGCCGGCCAGCACCCCGGCCAGACCGGGCAGCACCTTCGCCGGACGCTCCGCCAGCTCCGGGTCGAGCCGCGGCGCCGTCCGGCTGCGGGCCGGGGTGGGGCGTCTGAGCCGCGGCTGCTCGCCGGTGCCCTGCCGGCGGGCCACCACCGCGGGCCGCACCGGCACCGACACCGCCTCCGGTTCGTCGCGGAACAGCAGGTGGACGGGGATCTCGGTGGTCGCCTCGTTCTGGATCAGCCGGGCCGGGCGGGTGGCCGTACCCGCCGGGCGCCCCCCGCTCTCCGGCTGCTCCTCGGACTCCGACGTGTGTGACGTGGTCGTACTCATGCGTGCTCCAGCCTCCGCGCCAGATGCGTCATGACAGTGAGAAAGGGTGGGACGGGAACGGTCGGGACGGAACGGGGGAAACGGCCGGCCGGGACGGACGGCGGCCAGGACGGTGGGAGAACGGCGCCTACGAGAACAGGCGGCGCCAGGTCTCCGGCCCCGGGTAGCCGTCCGCCGCTCCGCCGCGCCAGCCCTGGCCGCGCTGGAAGGCCTCCACGGCCCGCCGGTCCGCGTCGCCCCAGCGCGGTCCGGGCCCGGCGGGGTAGAAGCGGCCGAACCCCTTCTGCACCAGCCGCTCCCCCAGCTCGGTCACGTACTCGTTGGCCTCGCCCGGCCGGAACCGGGCCCGGCCGGGGTAGCCGGGCACCCCGTGCGAGGCGGGTCGGGTCGGGCCCGCCCGGCCGGTGACCGGCCGCGGCGCCTTGCCGTCGCTCGCCGCCTTCGAACCCGCGGTGTCCGCGACGACGCCCTTGTAGCGGTAGGGGACGTACTTGGAGGCGTTGCTCCAGTACGGGTACGGCGTGGCCTGGGTGCGGGCGTGCGGGGGCGTCTGCTCGTAGACCGTGTAGTAGGTGTGCGTGTAGTCCGTCCAGCCGCCGAAGAGCACGACGTGGGAGCCGCGCTCGGGGTCGTCCGGGTTGTGGAAGAGCAGCATGTCGCCGGGCAGCAGCTCGCCCTTGGTGATCTTCACGCCGTACTGGTCGAGGCTCCCGGTCCACTCGTTGGAGCCCAGGCCCCACGCCATGGACACATAGCCCGAGCAGTCCTGCCGGTAACCGTCGGTCCAGTAGTCCTCCATGCTGTACGGCACCTTCGCGGCCACCCAGACCTTGGCCCGGTTGATGATCTGGGTCCGGGTGGCGGGGGGCGGGGCTGCCGGAGGCGAGGTGGCCGGGTCGGGCAGGGGCCCGGCCGGGCCGTGCAGCGGCGACTTGGCGCCCTGCGGGGTGGCGGGCTCGCCGTCCCCGGGGTCACCGGGGCGGTGCGGGGACTGGGGCGCGGTGAGGGCGGCGGCCGGGGTGAGTGCGCCGAGGGCGGCGGACGCGGCGGCGGCCACGATCACCACCCCCCGGGCCGCCAGGTGGCCGCCGAAGCGCCCGGACAGCGGGCGGGCGCCGGCCCGGCGTACGTGGACGCAGGCCGGGCAGTCGCAGTCGCGCCCGGGGTCGACCTCTTCGAACGCCGGAGCCGTCATGCGATCTGCCTCACATTCGGGGGGAAATGTCCGCCACTGTGCACGTTGATCAGTTTCACAACTGTCGTCGCGGTGCGCATGTTGACGGTCCGAATGATGTACATCCCGTATGACCGGCTCCCCCGTGCGCAGCACATGGTCGGGACCACCGCCGAAGGTCGGGTAGAGTTCTCTCGTCAGCAGGCGCCGCTAGCTCAGTTGGTTAGAGCAGCTGACTCTTAATCAGCGGGTCCGGGGTTCGAGTCCCTGGCGGCGCACGATGACGATGGCGAGGCGTGTTCGCGTAAAGCGCGAACCACCTCGTCATCTCTGTTTTCGCACGGCTTCGCCGCGCGTCGCGGGGGCTCCGCCGCCCGCACCCCCGAGCTGCGATGACCGGCGTCCTGCGCCGGAACCCGGCCCTCCCCCCGTTTGGCCGGATACCCTCTCGCCATGGCGGCCCGGGACCTGCAGGAGCGGATCAAGAAGCTCATCGTCGACCGACGGCTGCCCTCGGGCGCCCCGCTGCCGACCGAGCCCGAGCTGATGGAGTTCCTCGGGGCGAGCCGGAACTCGGTGCGCGAGGCACTGAAGGCGCTGCAGGCGATGGGCATCGTGGAGATCAGGCACGGGTTCGGCACCTACGTGGGCCCGATGTCGCTCGCCCCGATGATCGAGGGGCTCGCCTTCCGCACGGTCGCCGGGCACTACCGGGGCGAGGACACCCTGCTGCAGCTTCTGGAGCTGCGCGAGGCCGTCGAGACCGGCCTGGTGTCCCGGCTGGCCGGGCGGCTGCCGGAGTCCGACCTCGTTGAACTGGACGCCCTCGTCACCCGTATGGAACAGGAGGCCGCCGAAGGGGCGGGCCTCGCCGAGACCGACCGCGCCTTTCACGCCACCCTCTACCGGGGGCTGGACAACGTACTGCTGAGCGAGGTGCTGGAGGCGTTCTGGGACGCCTTCCACCGCGTCCGGCGGGATCTGCTGGAGGTGCCGCAGGACCCGCGGGTCACCTGCCGGCAGCACCGGGAGATCCTGGACGCGGTCAGGTCCGGCGATTCCCTGCGGGCGGAGGAGGCCATAAGAGACCACTTCGGCAATATCCGCGCCCGGCTCACCCCCACCGGCGCACCCGAGCCACCCGAACACCACCCGCGCCACAATCAACGGGTTTGACCGGTAAACTCCACGTTTCCCGTCTTGCGATCACGCTGGACGCCGTAGAACCCTGGTTGCCACGAAGCTGCGTCTTCGCGGCAGTTGGGGGGAAGCAACCGGTTGCCGGCCGGCGGGGAGGGGGCCCCGCTCAGTGAGCGGATGCCGAGGGGGGCATCATGCAACCGGAAGGGCGCGATCCCGTGTCTATAAGGTGTGCAGGGCATGGTGACCGCGACCACCACCGTGTCCGCCTGTGACGGCCGAGGGGACCCCGACCGGGCGGTAGAAGACCGACGAAACACGCGGTGACTCGCGTGTGGGGGGATGACTCATGACGTCGACGCCGACGGGCGCCGGACAGAGCCACGAACAACACGACGACCCGTCACAGACCACACAGCTTCGTGCGGTGACGCATCGGACCGGCCAGTTCCGCCGAATAAAGAAGAGCCTGCCCAGATACGACTACGAGCACTACAGCCGCCTCTCGGGTCCCCTCACCCAGCCCGACCCGGCGAAGCCCTATCAGGTGCAGTACCGATCCCTCCTCTCGCAGGAACCGCATCGCATACGTGCCGCGCTCATGCTCGGCGCGGCGCCGGTGCTCTCGCTGGTCCTGCTGTTCTGGCTGCTCCAGCCGGAGCACTGGACCGAACGCGACTATCCGGCCTACGACTTCCTGCCCGCGCTGGACATCGTGATGCTGGTCGCGATCGGCCTCATCGAGTTCTTCCGCTGCATGAACGTGCTGTCCAACGCGCACGCCACCCTGGTCGCCCGCGACCCGGTCCCGGTGGTGCCGGAGACCGGCACGCGCGTCGCGTTCCTCACCTCCTTCGTGCCCGGCAAGGAGCCGCTGGAGATGGTGACCAAGACTCTGGAGGCGGCCGTGAAGCTCCGCCACCGGGGCCTGATGCACGTCTGGCTGCTGGACGAGGGCGACGACCCGGCCGTCAAGGAGGTCTGCGCCCGGCTCGGCGTCCACCACTTCTCCCGCAAGGGCGTCGCGCGGTGGAACCAGGCCAAGGGCCCGCACCGCGCCAAGACCAAGCACGGCAACTACAACGCCTGGCTGGAGGCGCACGGCGGCGAGTACGACTTCTTCGCGTCCGTCGACACCGACCACGTCCCGCTGCCCAACTACCTGGAGCGGATGCTCGGTTACTTCCGCGACCCGGACGTCGGCTTCGTCATCGGCCCGCAGGTCTACGGCAACTACGACACGTTCGTCACCAAGGCCGCCGAGTCGCAGCAGTTCCTCTTCCACGCGCTCATCCAGCGGGCCGGCAACCGGTACGGCGCCCCGATGTTCGTGGGCACCTCGAACGCCGTGCGCATCAAGGCGATCAAGCAGATCGGCGGCCTGTACGACTCGATCACCGAGGACATGGCCACCGGGTTCGAGATGCACCGCGCCAAGAACCCGGCCACGGGCCGCAAGTGGAAGTCCGTGTACACCCCGGACGTGCTCGCGGTCGGCGAGGGACCCAACGCCTGGACGGACTTCTTCACCCAGCAGATGCGCTGGTCGCGCGGTACGTACGAGACGATCCTCAAGCAGTACTGGAAGGGCTTCTTCACCCTGCCGCCCGGCAAGCTCTTCAACTACACGATGATGATCATCTTCTACCCGATGTCCGCTCTCAACTGGATCCTCGCGGCGCTGAGTTGCGCCCTGTTCCTGGGCCTGGGCGCCTCGGGCGTGAACATCGACCCGACCGTGTGGCTGATGCTCTACGGCAACGCCTCCGCGCTCCAGATCGGCCTGTACATCTGGAACCGGCGGCACAACGTCTCCCCGCACGAGCCGGAGGGCTCCGGCGGTGTGGCCGGCATGGTGATGTCGGCGCTGTCCGCGCCGCTGTACGCCAAGGCGCTGATCGACTCGGTGCTGCGCCGCAAGAGCAAGTTCGTGGTCACGCCCAAGGGCGACTCGGCGAGCCCGGACACCTGGTTCGGCACCTTCCGGTACCACTGGTACTTCATCGCGATCTTCGGCGCCTCGATCGTCGCCGGTCTCGTCCTCGGGCACTCCCACCCGGCGATGATCACCTGGGCCTCGTTCGCCCTGCTCATCACCGCCACACCGCTCTTCGTCTGGCGCCATGAGCTGCGGCAGCAGAAGAACAGGCCCCGGCACGCCGCCGGCGCGCCCGCGCCCGTCCCGGCGCCCGCGCCGCAGGACGCGGTGCCTCCGCGGTACGCGGCCCAGGCGCCGCAGGTCCCGCAGCAGCGGACCGGCCACGCCGGCCCGGCCGCGGGCAACGACCAGACCATGCAGATCGCCCTTGGTGGACTTGGGGGACGTAAGGAATGAAGGACCAGGCCGGCCGCCGCCGTGCTCGTCGACTCGCGATAGGCACGGCGGTGGTAGTCGCGCTGGCCGGGATGAACGGGCCGTGGCTCTACCGCTTCGGAACCGAGCAGTACCACCAGTACAAGATCAACAAGCCGGAGTACAAGGCCTCCAACGGCAAGTGGGACATCGTCGAGTTCCCACCGGAGTACCGGCAGGACACCATCCACGCGGCGCTGCTGCACACCGGCAAGGTGCTGCTGGTCGCGGGTTCGGGCAACAACCAGGACAACTTCGACAAGAAGCAGTTCGACACCCGGATCTGGGACCCGGTCAAGGGCACGATCAAGAAGATCCCCACGCCCACCGACCTGTTCTGCACCGGGCACACCCAGCTCGCCAACGGCAACCTGCTGATCGCGGGCGGCACCAAGCGGTACGAGAAGCTCAAGGGCGACGTCACCAAGGCCGGCGGCCTGATGATCGTCCACAACGAGAACCCGGACAAGCCGATCACGCTGCCCGCGGGCACCCGGTTCACCGGCAGGACCAACGGCAAGACGTTCGTCTCCAAGGACCCGGTGCTGGTACCCCGCGCGAAGAAGGTGTTCGACCCGCAGACCGGTGTCTTCCTGCGCAACGACCCGGGGCTGGGCCGCATCTACGTCGAGGCGCAGCGCAGTGGCACCAAGCACGAGACCGGCACCCAGGACAACTACCGGATCCAGGGCCTGAGCGGCGCCGACGCGCGCAACACGTACGGCATCGCGCAGAAGCTCGCCCTCGACAAGAAGGACTTCCAGGGCATCCGCGACGCCTACGAGTTCGACCCGGTCGCCGAGCGGTACATCAAGGTCGACCCGATGAACGAGGCCCGCTGGTACCCGACGCTCACCACCCTGTCGGACGGCAAGGTCCTCAGTGTCTCCGGGCTCGACGACATCGGCCAGCTCGTACCGGGCAAGAACGAGGTGTTCGACCCGAAGACCAGGAAGTGGACGTACACGAAGGAACTCCGGCAGTTCCCGACGTACCCGGCGCTGTTCCTGATGCAGAACGGGAAGGTCTTCTACTCGGGCTCCAACGCGGGCTACGGACCGGACAACGTGGGGCGCAAGCCCGGCATCTGGGACGTGGACACCAACAAGTTCACCAAGCTGCCGGGGCTCGGCGACGCCAACATGATGGAGACGTCCGGAACGGTGCTGCTGCCTCCGGCCCAGGACGAGAAGTTCATGGTGGTCGGCGGCGGCGGGGTCGGCGAGTCGAAGCTGTCCAGCAGGAAGACCCGGCTGATCGACCTCAAGGCGCGCAACCCGAAGTTCGTGGACGGACCGGAGCTGGCGAAGGGCACCCGGTATCCGCAGACCTCGATCCTGCCCGACGACACCGTGCTGGTGTCCGGCGGTTCGGAGGACTACCGGGGCCGCGGCGACTCCAACATCCTCCAGGCCCGGATGTACCACCCGGACAGCAACAGCTTCACCGAGGTCGCCGATCCGCTGGTGGGCCGCAACTACCACTCCGGGTCGATCCTGCTGCCGGACGGGCGGGTGATGTTCTTCGGATCCGACTCGCTGTACGCGGACGCGGCCAACACCAAGCCGGGCAAGTTCGAGCAGCGGATCGAGATCTACACCCCGCCGTATCTGTACCGGGGTTCGCGGCCGTCGCTCAGTGGGGGTCCGCAGACCATCGCGCGGGGGGCGTCGGGGACGTTCACCTCGGCACACGCCGCCAGCATCAAGAAGGTGCGGCTGATCCGGCCGAGCGCCTCGACCCATGTGACGGACGTGGACCAGCGGTCCGTCGCGCTGGACTTCACCACGTCCGGCGACAAGATCACCGTGACGGTGCCGAAGAGCCGGACCCTGGTGCAGTCCGGCTGGTACATGCTCTTCGTCGACGACGACCAGGGGACGCCCAGCAAGGCACAGTGGGTCAAGGTCCCCTGAGCCGGGTCCGCGGGCCCGAAGGGGCGTCCTCCGCACGGGAGGGCGCCCCTTCCGTGTTACCGCCGACCCGACTTGGCCAGCCCGAGGGCGTAACCGGCCCACCACTGGCCGGCCTTCGGGCCGCCCTTGCAGGTGCCGTCCGACTCCCCCGGGCGCTTGACCCACAGATAGGCGTCGACCATCGGGTCGTCCGTCCTGGTCGTCGGAGTCCGGCCCAGCGCCCGCCCGGGCGGGTTGCACCACCGCTGGGCCGGATCACCGCCCGTGTAGGGGCCGTTGCCGTTGCGGCTGGTGTCGACGACGAAGTGCTTGCCGCCCACCTTCGCCGAGAGCTGCTTGCCGTAGGCGATGGAGTCCTCGGTGGAGTAGAAGTTGGATACGTTGACGGCGAACCCGTCGGCCTGGTCGACGCCGGCCCGCCGCAGGGGCTCGAAGATCTGGTCGGGGTGGCCCCAGCCGGCGTTGCCCGCGTCCAGGTAGACCTTGGTGTTCTTCAGCGACTTCAGCTTGGCGACGGCGCCCTTGAGCAGGTCGTAGCGCTCCTCGTGGAACTCGTCCGGGGTACAGCCGTCGACGAGGTGCAGTACGGCGTCGGGTTCGAGGACGACGGTGGCGGCGCGGTCGCCGATGCCCCGGGCGACGCCGTCGATCCAGGCGCGGTAGCCGTCGCCGTCGGTGGCACCGCCCTGGGAGTACTGGCCGCAGTCGCGGTGCGGGATGTCGTAGAGGACGAGCAGTGCGGTGCGGTCGGCCTTCTCGGCGGCCTCGGTGAAGCCGCGGGCCTCCTGCTCGGGGTTCTCGGGGCCGATCCACTCCCCGGTCGGCTGCTCGGCGATCCGGCGGATCCGTTCGGCCTCGGTCCTCTTGCCGGCCTTCTCGTAGGCGGCGAGCTGGCGGGCCGCGTTGCCGTCCGGGTTCACCCAGAACGGGTCGGCGGACTTGGGCTGCTGGCCGATGTCCGCCTTCGCGTCGTCCGATCCGTCCCCGCCGGACGAACAGCCGGCGAGCAGCAGTGCCGCCCCCAGCACCGCGGCGGACGCCCGTACCCGTGCCGTGGTGCGGGCCCCCCTGCTGTCGTGCATGCGATTCCCCCCTGGGCGCATCGTTCCGAGTGCCAATCGTGGCACACCGCCGGGGCGGGTCACGAGGTCGCTCGGGTGCTCCGGGGCGGGGGCGCTCGGCCGGTCAGGGACCGGTGCCGGTGAGGTAGGCGGAGACGATCACGTTGGCCGTGTAGCTGCGGCTCGCCCGGTCGAAGGTGCCGCCGCAGGTGATCAGCCGGAGTTCGGCGCGGCCCGGTTTCCGGGGGCCGTAGGCCGCCTTGGCGTCGAAGTCGTCGCGGGGCAGGACGCGTACGTCGTCGATGGTGAAGCGGGCGACCCGGCCGTCCGCGCGGAGCACCCGGACCGTCTCGCCGGGCCTGAGCGTGCTGATCCTGTAGAAGACGGCGGGCCGGGTCTCCGTGTCGACGTGCCCGACCAGCAGCGCGGTCCCCACCGCGCCCGGCTTGGTCCCGGAGCCGTACCAGCCGACCACTCCCGGCTGGTCGAACGGGGGCGGCTCGATGGCGCCCCGCGCGTCCAGCCCCCGGGCCACGACCGGCGCGGTGACGGCCAGTTGGGGGATGTCGAGGCGCTGCGGCACCGCGGCCGCGAGCGGCTCGGCCGCGGGCGGCAACCGGACCGCCTCCGCGCGGCCGATCCCGGCCACGTCGCCCGTGGCGGGCCCCGCCGGGCTCTGCGGCACGCCGGTGACGCCACGCCCCCACAACCACAGCCCGAACAGCAGCAGCGTCCAGGCCAGGACGGTGACCATGCGTCCGGTGGCGGAGCTGTGCCCGTACTCGTCGGACATGGCCGCTGCCCGCGCTCAGTCCGTGCCCTGGCTCCGGCGGGCCCTGCGCAGCCCGACGGCGGCCGCGGCGATCCCGGCGAGGGCCAGGCCGGTCACCGTCTGCCCGGCGCCCGGGCCGGACCCGTCGGTGGCCACCGTGGCGAAGTGCGCGGTGCCTCCGCCACCCGCGGCGACCGGCGCGACGGGCGAGGCGGCCGTGGTGAGCGTGCCGGAGGGGTCACTGGGCTGCCCGGTGTCGCCGCTGCCGTCCCCCTGTTGCTGGAGCAGGGCCGCACCCTTGCGCCCGATGGTGATCCTGCTGTTGAGCGCGACGTCGGCGCAGGTGACCCGGACGTCGTACACACCCGGCGCGACCGAGGCGCGGACTCGGGTGTCGCCGCTCAGGATGCCCATGTCGGACGTCAGCCGGGCGTCGGCGACGAAGGCCTTCGAGGTGGCGACGGCCCGCGCCGCGCTGCAGCCACGCACGCGCAGGGACACATCGGTGCCGGGGGCCGGGGAGACCGGGGTCACGGAGACTCCGCGGTCGCCGTCGGTCGCGCAGGCGGCCGTGGTGAAGGCGGTGACGGCGAGCAGTCCGGCGCAGAGAGTCCCGGTACCGAGCGTGAGGCGTTGTGAGCCCATCGTGAACCTCCAGATACTGGGAGGCTCCCCCGTACCGCCCGCCTCCGCATCCTCGGGAGGCGCGCGATTACTCCGAACGGGTGGGGCTTGGTTTGAGAATCCCTGCTCAGGCCTGCCTCAAGGTCTGCTGGCACTGAGCAGGTCCACTCGGTCCCGGGCTCGGACCAGACTCAGACGAGGTCGACCACGTCCGCGATGGAGTCGACGACCTGGGAGGGGCGGAACGGATAGCGGTCGACGTCATCGGGCTGTGTGACACCGGTCAGCACCAGGAAGGTGCGCATCCCGGCCTCCAGGCCCGCCAGGACGTCGGTGTCCATGCGGTCACCGATCATCGCGGAGGTCTCCGAGTGCGCGCCGATCGCGTTCAGCCCGGCGCGCATCATCAGCGGGTTGGGCTTGCCGACGAAGTACGGCTTCTTGCCGGTCGCGGCGGTGATCAGGGCGGCGACCGAGCCGGTGGCGGGCAGGTCGCCCTCGGTGGAGGGGCCGACGTTGTCGGGGTTGGTGGCGATGAACCGCGCACCCTCGTTGATCAGCCGCACGGCCTTGGTCAGGGCCTCGAAGGAGTACGTGCGGGTCTCGCCGAGGATCACGAAGTCGGGCTCGTGGTCGGTGAGGATGTAGCCGATGTCGTGCAGCGCGGTGGTCAGACCGGCCTCACCGATGACGTAGGCGCTGCCGCCGGGCCGCTGGTCGTCCAGGAACTGGGCGGTGGCCAGGGCGGAGGTCCAGATGTTCTCCACCGGCACGTCCAGACCCATCCGCCGGAGCCGGGCGTGCAGGTCGCGCGCGGTGTAGATGGAGTTGTTGGTGAGCACCAGGAAGGGCCGCCCCGAGTCGCGCAGCTTCTTCAGGAAGGCATCGGCACCGGGGATCGGTACCCCCTCGTGGATCAGGACGCCGTCCATGTCGGTGAGCCACGACTCGATGGGCTTGCGGTCTGCCATGCGTTTGCGTCTCCTGACGTGCGTACGGTCAAGAACGGGGGCGCCGGAACCACGGCGTACCGACGCCACCAGCCTAATCAGGTGGCCGGGATCTTGACCCAGGCAGGTCGCAGGTCAGTGGAACGCAGGAGGCGGAAGCGCCCTCAGCGGCGCCGGCGGGCCACCAGGAAGGCCCCACCGCCGACGACGAGGAGCACGGTGACGGCGGCGAGCAGGCCGTGGGCGAGCCCGATCCCGGTCCGCGCGAGTTCCCGGGCCCGCTCGCCGGCCTGCTGCGCGGCGGCGGTGAAGGGCAGCGCGCTGGTACCCGGATCGGCACCGCTGACCGTCGGCCGCGGCTCGGTCCCGGTGTCCGTGGAGCCGACCGGGGTCGCCGCCGCCCCGGGACTGGCACTGCCGTCCGGACTCGCCGTGCCACCCGGACTGGCGCTGCTGTCCGGACCGGCGCTGCTGTCCGGGCCGGCGGTCCCGTCCCCCTCCCCGGGAGTCTGCGTCCCGCCCCCTTCCTGCTCTTGCTCCTGCTCCTCGCCCTGCTGCCGCCCGTTCACCCCGCCGTCGACGGCGAAGCGATAGTCGTTGGACTCGCCGACCCAGTCGCCGTCCTCGCCTCTACGCTGGACGACGGCGGCGTTCGCGGTGACCTGGTCGGAAACGGCGTCGGAGGTGAGGGAGAGCCTGAGCTTGACGGTGACGGTCTTGCCGGGCGGCACGGTGAACCCGTCGAACCCCTCCGCGTCCAGCACGCCGACCAGCTCCTTGGCTTCGGTGCTCTCGAAGCCGACGGGCACGGTGCGGGTGCCGTCGTAGAACTCCAGCTTGGGCTGGGACGGCTTCAGGGCGCGTTTGTCGTCGACGAGCACGACGACCGGGTGGAGGTCGGTACAGGTCCGGCTGGTGGAGTTGGTGAGGTCGAGGTACCAGGTGCCGAATCCACCGCCCGCCTCGTAGGTGCCGGGCCCGCCGTGGATGCGGGTGGCCAGCGGGAAGGCACGGTCGCCGGACGCCGCACACGTCGCGTCCGCCTGGGCAGCGGCCGACGGAACGGGCACGAACACGGCGCCTGCGGCAAGACCCAGGGACAGGGACACGCACGCAAACAGTCGCATAAACACATGACCATCCCGGAAGGTCCCTGCGAACCCGGCCCGCCACTCCGCGCCTACGCCCGAATCCCCTCGGCTTTCACCCATGTGCGGACACCGGACCTGCCCTGGCCGCGGGCACCGGACCTACCCGCAGCAGCACCCCCTACCCCACCCCCCGCCCGAACACCGGCGCCAACAACAACTGCGCGGCCCCCTCAGCGACGACCGCCTCCCCACCGACGACCCGCACGGGGACACACCCCCCAGCCGCCCTCTCCCGCCGGGCCCGAGCAGCCAGCACCTCCGCGACCCCCGCCACGAACACCTCCGGTGCCCCCGCCACAGTCCGCCCCCCGAGCAGCACCAGGTCGATGTCGAGCAGCCCGGCCAGATTCCCCGCCGCCACCCCCAGCACCCGCGCCGCCTCCCGCACCTCACCCCGGGCCACAGCCCCCAGGCACAGCACTTCCACGCACCCCCGGTTCCCGCACTCGCACGCGGGCCCGTCGAGCTGGACGACCTGGTGCCCGAACTCCCCCGCCCCGGTCCGCGCACCCCGGTGCACGTTCCCGCCGATCACCAGCCCGGCCCCCAGCCCCGTACCGAGATGCAGGTACGCGAACGACCCGCCCCCACCCCCCTCACGGCCGGCCCCCGCACCACCGCACACCCCCACCGACAACCCCAGAGCCGCCGCGTTCGTGTCCTTGTCCACCACCACCGGCACCCCCAACCGCTCCACCAGCGCGTCCCGCAGGGGAAACCCGTCCCACTCCGGAAACCCGGTGACCCGGTGCAACACCCCGCGCGCATGATCGAGCGGCCCGGGCAGAGCCACGCCGACACCGAGCAGCGAGCCGACGCCGGCGAGCCCCCCGGAAAGGCTCCCGGAAGCTCCGCGCCCTCCCAGCGCCTCCCCCACCAGCCCCGACACCTCTCCCGCGACCACCCCCAGCACAGCCCTCGCCCCGCCCCCGAGGTCCAGCTCGGCGCACCGCTCGCCCACCACGGCTCCGTCGAGATCCACCAGCACCGCCCGCAGCTCGTCCCGGTCCAGGTGCACGCCCACCGCGTGCCCCGCCTCCGGCACCAGCCGCAGCACGGTGCGCGGCTTGCCCCCGGTGGACGCCCGGCGCCCGGCCTCCGCCGCGAACCCCGCCTCCCGCAGCCGTGCGGTGATCTTGCTGACGGCCTGCGGGGTCAGCCCGGTCCGTTCGGCCAGCTCCAGTCTGCTGATCCCCGCCGTCCCGGCACCGCGTAGCAGATCCAGTACGAGCGCGGTGTTGTGGGACCGCACCGCGAACAGATTCGCTCCGATCGGCCCGCTCTTCGTCCTGCTCACGCTGTTCCCGCTGTTCACGCCGCCCATCCCCCCATTGTCCTCGCCGCTTGCACTTTGGCAACAGCGTTGCGAAAGTAGAGGGCATGACTGGTACCCCCCTCCGCGTCGGCCTGATCGGCTACGGCCTCGCAGGCTCCGTCTTCCACGCCCCGCTGATCGCGGCCACCGAGGGCCTCACCCTGGACACGGTGGTCACCTCGAACCCCGCGCGGCAGGAGCAGGCCCGCGCCGAGTTCCCGGACGTCCGTGTCGCCGGCACCCCCGAGGAACTGTTCGGCCGCGCCGGCGAGCTGGACCTGATCGTCATCGCCTCCCCGAACAAGACGCACGTCCCCCTCGCCACCGCCGCCCTGGAGGCGGGCCTGCCGGTGGTCGTGGACAAGCCGGTCGCGGGCACGGCGGCCGAGGCGCGGGAGCTGGCCGCCCTCGCCGAGGAGCGCGGCCTGCTGCTGTCGGTCTTCCAGAACCGCCGCTGGGACAACGACTTCCTGACCCTGCGCGCCCTGCTGGAGAAGGGCGAACTGGGCGACGTCTGGCGCTTCGAGTCCCGCTTCGAGCGCTGGCGCCCGCGTCCGAAGGGCGGCTGGCGCGAGTCCGGCGACCCGGCGGAGATCGGCGGTCTGCTCTACGACCTCGGCAGCCATGTCGTCGACCAGGCCCTGGTCCTGTTCGGCCCGGTGAGCGAGGTGTACGCCGAGACGGACATCCGCCGTCCGGGCGCGGAGACCGACGACGACACCTTCATCGCGCTCACCCACGCGAGCGGTGTCCGCTCCCACCTCCACGTCTCCGCGACCACGGCCCAACTCGGCCCGCGCTTCCGGGTCCTGGGATCGCAGGCAGGCTACGTCAAGTACGGCCTCGACCCGCAGGAGGCGGCCCTGCGCGCGAACGAGCGCCCCGGCACCAGCGCCGACTGGGGCACGGAGCCCGAGTCCCTTTGGGGCCGGCTCGGTGCTGGGGATTCCCCCTCCGCGGGAGAGTCCCCGGCGACCGGTGTCGGCCGTCCCGTACCCACCCTCCCCGGCGACTACCCCGCCTACTACGCGGCCGTGGCAGCGGCCCTGAACGGCGCGGGACCCAACCCGGTGCCCGCCCTCGAAGCGGCCGCCGCCCTCGACGTACTGGAGGCGGCCCGCCGGTCCGCCCGCGACAAGGTGACGGTGACCCTCTGATGCACCAACCCAAGATCACCCCGAAGTTCGCCCCGGAGGTCACCCCGAGCGTGGAGGAGCTGGAGGCGCAGGAACGCCGTCTGGTCTTCCAGCAGTTCACCCACGACGACGCGTGGGCGCTCGGCTCGCTCCTGGTCGAGCTGGCCCGGGAGCGCCAGGCCCCGGTCGCCATCGACATCCAACGCGCCGGCCAGCAGCTCTTCCACGCGGCCCTGCCCGGCTCCACGCCCGACAACGACGCCTGGATCCTCCGTAAGCGCCGGGTGGTGGAGCGATACGGCGCCTCGTCGTACCTGGTCAGCGCTCGCTTCCGGGCCAAGGGCACGACGTTCGAGGAGTCCTCCCGCCTGGACGCCGACACCTACGCGGCGCACGGCGGCGCCTTCCCGGTCAACGTCGAGAACGTGGGCGTGATCGGCACGGTGACGGTCTCCGGCCTGCCCCAGCTCCAGGACCACCGGTTCGTGGTGGAGGCGCTGGAGCAGTTCCTCGGCCGATAGCCCGCCGGCGGGATTACCGCGCGGCTCCCTCCGGTTGGGACCTACGTGCACGATGATCACGGCACGCCACCCATCCGGAGGGAAGTGACCCGATGAGCGAGTCGACGAACGACGCGAGCACCGCCAAGGAGACCGTCGGCCGGTACGGCGTCTGGAGCGTGGGCCTGCGCTCGGAGGACCCGGCCCTGCGCGGCGAGATCGCCGAGGCCGCCGCGGAACTGGAACAACTCGGGTACGGGGCGGCCTGGCTGGGCGGCAGCAGCGCGCCCCGGCACGCCCTCCCGCTCCTCGAGACGACGTCCCGGCTGGCCGTCGGCACGAGCATCCAGAGCATCTGGCAGTACGGGGCCGAGGAGAGCGCGGCCGCCTTCGCCGAGGTGGAGTCGGCCCACCCCGGCCGCTTCCTGCTCGGTCTCGGCGTGAGCCACGCCAAGCTCGCGGAGCAGTACCGGCGCCCGTACTCCGCCCTGGTCACCTACCTGGACGCGCTGGACAAGGCCGGTGTCCCGGCCGGGCGCCGGGTCCTCGCGGCCCTCGGCCCGAAGACCCTGGAGCTGTCCCGCGACCGGGCGGCGGGCTCGGTCCCCTACCTCGTCACCCCTGAGCACACCGCCCGGGCCCGCGAGATCCTGGGCGAAGAGCCGCTGCTGGCACCGGAGTTCAAGGTCGTCCTGGAGACGGACCCGGCCAGGGCCCGCACCCTGGCCCGCGAGAACCTCGCGATGTACCTGGCCCTGCCCAACTACACCAACAGCTTCCAGCGCCTGGGCTTCACCGAGGACGACCTGACCGGGGGCGGCAGCGACCGCCTGGTCGACGCCCTCTACGCCTGGGGCCCCGAGGACCGCGTCCGCGACCGGATCACCGCCTTCCACGAGGCAGGCGCCGACCACGTGGCCCTACAGATCATCGGCGGCGGCGACCGCGACACCCTCCCCCGAGAAGCCTGGCGCCGCCTCTCCGACCTCCTGCACTGACCCGGCGCCCCGCAAGGGGCGCGGGGAACTGCGCGACCAGCCACAACTCACCCGCACCCGAAACACACCCGCAGTCCCCCGCCCCCCAGCGGAGCGCCTACGCGTTCTTCAGTTCCTGCCGCTGCCGCCCCAACCCCTCGACCTCCAGCTCCACCACGTCCCCGGCCCGCAGGAACGGCTTCGGGTCGGGCTGCCCCAGAGCCACCCCCGCCGGGGTGCCGGTGTTGATGACGTCCCCGGGGTACAGCGTCATGAAGTGGCTGACGTAGCGCACCACTTCCCCCACCGGGAAGATCTGCTCGGCCGTGGTCCCGTCCTGCTTCAGCTCGCCGTTGACCCACAGCCTCAGCGGCAGCGCCTGCGGGTCGGGGACCTCGTCCGCCGTCACCAGCCAGGGGCCCAGCGGGTTGAACGTCTCGCAGTTCTTTCCCTTGTCCCAGGTGCCGCCCCGCTCGATCTGGAACTCCCGCTCGGACACGTCGTGCGCCACCGCGTACCCGGCGACATGCGCGAGCCCCTCATCGGCCGACTCCAGGTAGCGGGCCGTGCGTCCGACGACGACGGCCAGCTCCACCTCCCAGTCGGTCTTGCCGGACCCGCGCGGCACCAGCACGGTGTCGTTCGGCCCGACGACCGTGTCCGGGGCCTTGAAGAAGATCACGGGCTCGGTGGGCGGCTCCGCGCCGGTCTCCCGGGCGTGGTCGTGGTAGTTGAGCCCGATGCACACGATCTTGCCGATCCGGGCGAGGGGAGGCCCGATCCGCAGCCCCGCCGCGTCCAGCGCCGGCAGCTCACCGGCCTCGGCCGCCGCCCGGACACGGCCGAGCGCGCCGTCGTCGGCGAGCACCGCGCCGTCGATGTCGTCCACGATCCCCGACAGGTCGCGCAGGGTCCCCTGGGCGTCGAGCAGCGCCGGGCGCTCCGCTCCGGCAGTACCGACTCGCAGCAGCTTCATGGTCACCATCTCCCTCGATCGCGGGCGCCCGGCGGATGGGTGCAGCCATCGCAGGACTGGTCGATCCTCCAAGTCCCATGTCCAGTCCACAAGACCCTGTTCAGGTACTGGACCGTAACCCGCCCCTCCACCACGCCCCTGCTCACCGGTACAGCGCGGCCCTTTCCAGCGCGCTCCAGGCCGCGCTGGTGACGACGTACAGCGCGGCCGCGAGCGGTACGACCGCCACGGTGACGAGCGTGAAGAAGGACATGAACGGCATCACCCTGCCGACCGCGGCGAGCCCCGGCACCTGCTCCCCGTCCCCGGCGGCCACCGTGACCGGGTTCTTCGCCGCCATCAGCTTGGTGCGCCGGTAGTTGAAGGCGGCGACGGCCGCGACGAGGACGAAGAGAGCGAGGTATACGAGCCCGGCCGGCCCGAACACCCCGCCACCGGCGAGGGCGTCGGCCCAGCGGCCGCCGAGCGGCGCGGCGAGCAGCGAGTGCGTCAGCAGCTCGTTGTTCGCGCCGCCGATCGAGGTGTTGGAGAACAGGTGGTAGAGGAGGAAGAAGGCGGGCAGCTGGAGCAGGCTGGGCAGGCAGCCGGAGAGCGGCGAGACCTTTTCCTCCGCGTGCAGCTCCATCACCGCCTTCTGCAGCCGCTGCGGGTCCTTGGCGTGCTTCTCGCGCAGCTCGGCGATCCGCGGCTGGAGTTCGGCGCGGGCGCGCTGGCCACGGGCGCTGGCCCGGGACAAGGGGTGTACGAGAAGCCGTACCAGAGCGGTGAACAGGACGATCGCCGCGGCCGCGGCGGAGGCGTGGAAGAACGGCTGGAGCAGGTCGGCGAGCTGCTCGACGAGGCGTGCGAAGACGGACATGGGTGACCCTTCGGGACGGGGTGCGTCGGTGCCGGTGTGACCGGAGTGGGCAGGGCGGCATGACGACCCGCGCGAGGGCACCGGTGGGGACCGGCGGTCTCGTCGGTGAAGGGTGAAGGGGTGCCCTACGCGCGGATCGTCGCGAGGGCGGACCCGGGTGCCCGGGGCCGGCGGCGTCCCGGGGCGTCGGGGTCGCGCTGGGGCAGGAAGGCCGTACGGCGGGCCCGGTCGCGTATCGCTGTGCGGACCCGGTGGGGCGGGACGGCGGGCGCGCAGCGGCCGGCGAGCAGCGAGCAGGCGGCGAGCGCGGAACCGGCGGCGGCCGTCGCGGCGAGGGCGACGGCGGCGGACAGGCTGCCGGTGTCGAGGAGCGCGGCCTGGAGCAGGAACAGATGCACCAGGACCAGCAGGAGGGCGACGGGAGCGGGACGTGCGACGCGGCTGCGGCTGCGGCTGATCACGGCACCCCCTGTCTCCCCTGCCGGGACCGCTTCCCGGCCCCCTCATCGTCACAACGCCCGCACCGCCCACAATGGTTCCGCACTCGCGGAACGGAGCGGAACGGGCCTCCGGGGCGGCGGCGGACCTGCGGGGCGGGGGACGTCGGGAATAGCCTGGGAGGAGAGCGCCACGGAGACCGAACGGGCCCTCCCGACGAGTTCCACCCGGGGGACACAGAACCGAGGGGGACGTGACAAGGGAGGCGCGAGCCATGCCCTGGAATCTGAACGGCACGTATCTGGAGAGCTGCAACTGCGACGTGGTGTGCCCCTGCACCACCTCGGGCCTCACCGCACCGGCCGACCACGAGCGCTGCCAGGTGACCTTCGCGTTCCACGTGGACGGCGGGAACGTGGACGGCGTGGACGTCGCCGACCGCAACGTCGCCGTTTTCATCGACGCGCCCCGGGTCATGGCCGATGGCGGCTGGCAGGTGGCGCTGTATCTCGACGGCTCGGCCAGCGACGGCCAGGCGGAGGCGCTGGGCAAGGTCTTCTCGGGTCGGGCCGGCGGTCCGATGGCGGCGCTCACCCCGCTCATCGGCGAGGTCCTCGGAGTGGAGCGCGTCCCCATCGAGTACCGCGACGACGGCCGCCGCCACGCCGCGCGGGTGGGTGACGCCATCGACATCGAGATCGAGGACCAGGTCGCACCGCAGTACGGCGAGGACGGCCCGGTCATGGGCCTGACCGGCATGTTCCACCCGGTGAACAGCACGCTGACCATTGCCCGGTCCAGCCGCGCGACGGGCAACGGCGTCTACGGCCGGTCCTGGGACTTCTCCGGCGGCAACGGCCACTCGGCGCCCTTCACGTGGTCCGCGTGAGCGGTCGGCCGGTCACCGTCCACCGCGGCGCGGGGCCCGCGGGACTGCTGCTGGTCGCGGCGGCCGCCGCCTGGGTCTGGATGGTGACGCGCTGGGGCGGCACGCAGGCGATGCCCGGAACCATGGGTGTGGGCCTGCCCGGCTTTCTGGCCGTGTGGACGCTGATGATGGCGGCCATGATGCTGCCCGCCACGGCGCCCGTCGCCGGGCTGTACGCACGCACCATCACCGTTCACCGGGCGCCGCGCATGGTCGTCTTCACCGTCGCCTACCTGCTTGTCTGGGCCGCGGCCGGGCTGCCGGCCTACGGTCTGGCCGCCGTCCTGGGCCGGGTGACGAGCCTCCCCGCCGTGGCGGGGACCGCGGTGGCCGGGGCCGTCTTCGCGGTGAACGGCGTCTACCAGCTCACGCCTCTCAAGGACCGCTGCCTGGCGAGGTGCCGCTCGCCGATCGGGATGATGCTGCGCTACGCCTCGTACCCGGCACCCTCGCGCGATCTGCGTGCCGGAGTCCACCACGGGGCCTTCTGCCTGGGATGCTGCTGGTCGCTGATGGTGGTGCTGGCGGCCTTCGGTGTGATGAACCTGTGGGCCATGGTGGTCCTGGCCGCCGTGATCTCCATCGAGAAGCTGGCCCCGGCCGGCCACCTGGTGGCCCGCGCCGTGGGCGTCGCCTCGCTCGCGCTGGCCGTCGCCGTCTTCTGGGTTCCGGCGCTGGCCCCGGCCCTCACCGGTGGCGGCATGACCGGAATGTGAGGACGAGGGTCGCCCGCCGGGTAACCACGTACTCCACCTGTGTCACCGGTCGGCAGTACGGTGTCACCCATGCGCCCCGACACGCCTGCCGAGAACGTCGACCACACCGCCGAAGCGGCACGCCTGGAGCGGACCGCCGGCCTGTACCCCGAGGACGCCGAGGCCCTGCTCCTGCGCGCCGCGGCCCATCTGGAACTGTCCGGCGACCGCCCCGCCGCGACGACGCTCTACGACCGCCTGCTGTCCTCCGCCGACGGCCTGGAGGACCCCCACCTCGTCCGCGCCCTGAAAGCCTCGAACCTGTGGGAGTACGACCACGAGGCGGAGGCCAGGGCGATCATCGACGGCATCCGCGCGTCGGCGCCCCGCGACCCGGCCCCCTGGGTGATCGTCGCCGAGTCCCTGGAGTCGCACGACGAGCTGGAGGCGGCGGAACAGACCTTCACGCAGGCGACGGCCCTCCTCCTGCCGGACGGCACGGAGCCCCCGTACGGCACGCAGCCGCTCCTCTACGGCCGCCACCGCGTCCGCCGCATGCTTGGCCTGCCCCACGACGACTGGGACACCCTCGCGGACAGCCTCCACGCCTCCGCGGTCTCCCTGGACGAACTCCACGACCCGAAGCGGGTCTGGTCCCTGGGCTCGGACAACCCGGCGGAGCTGGCCGCGGAGATCTCCCGTCTCAACGCCGAACTGGGCGCCTACCGAGAGGCCCTCTCCCGCCCGTTCCCGGTGGCCGTCCTGCACTGGCCGGCAACCGAACTGACGGAACTGCTGGCCGCCTACGCCGGCCTGGCGGCGGAGTACCCCTCCCACGACGCCCACCTGGCGACCATAGAGGCCTCCCTCCGCGAACTGGCGTCCTCGGGCACCCCCAACCTGGGCATCGTGACCGGCACGGTCCCCTCCTACGAGGCCTTCGCGGCCTCGGAGGGCTCCAGCCCGTCCGACGCGACCCTCCTGCCCCAGTACGCGACGACCCTCGCGGCACGCGGCCGCGCCGTGGCCTGGCCCCCGCAGCGGACAGCACTCTGCTGGTGCGGGTCGGGCGACGCCTACGGCGACTGCCATGGAACGCCGGACCTGGCGACAGCCGTCTAAAGGGCCAAGCCCAGCGGAACGAGGCGGAGGGGGGCGGAGCCGGCCATGCCGCAACCCTGGCTGACCATCTCCCTCCTCTTCGCCGCCTTCTGGACGTTCATCGGCGCCCACGGCACCCACGCCGCCGTGCGCGCCCGCCGGTCCCTGGACCAGCTCGGCACGCGGGGCGTCCAGACGCGGGGCGAGGTGGCCAACTCGCCCCGCCGCGTCGGCACGTCCTACCACCCACCCCAGATCCGCTACCAGGCCCCACCCCCGGGCCACCCCACAGCCCCCGCCACCCAGACCTACCGCCAGGTCCCCCTGAACTGCGCCTCCCCCAACGCCCTGTACCGCGGAACGCCGGTGATCCTGCGCTACGCCCCGGACGACCCGCGACGCGTGGTGGTGGTCCGCACGGCGAAGTCGTACTCGCCTACCGCGAACTTGGTGTGGTGCGTGTTTTCCATGGCGTTCGGCGTGGGGTTGGGGGTTTTCTCCCTGATGTAGCCGAGGACGTGTGTCAGTGCCCCCTGTTAAAACAGATGCACATGGAAAGTGGTCGAGGGGGTCAAGGTGGCACAGCCAGGGGGACGGATGCAGCCGGTCGCCGGCGTGTACGAGCAGCTGATCACCGACGACGTGAGCGAGGCGCTGGGGCAGCTCGAGGCCATGGGCTGGAAGGCCGTCGACGCGGAAGTCAGCGCGGAGTCGGCACCCCATGTGCTTGCCCGTCACATCGGTGAGGTAGTCGCTCGCAAGCTCGATCGGCTCCCACCCTCCCAGCAGGTTCGGTTCGCCAACCAGATCCTGACGTCCCTGAGTACCGCTGCTCCTGAGCACGGCGAACCCGAGCCGGTCAGCACGGTCGCAGAAGGTCCGCGGCAGTTGCTCGCACTGGCGAAGCAGGAGGCACCAGGGGCGTACGCGATCCGGCCGCTCACCCCGCTCTCCGAGACATCGCTGCTCACGAACTCTCCGGAAGACCTCAGTCTGGGCTCGGAGTTGCGGGCCGAGCTCGCCACGGCAGACCGCATCGATCTGATCTGCGCCTTCGTGAAGTGGTACGGCATCCGGGTTCTCGAGGACGCCCTGCGCGCCGCCAAGGAGCGAGGCGTACCGATTCGGGTCATCACGACCACGTACATGGGCGCCACCGACCGCCACGCGCTCGACCGCCTGGTCCGCGACTTCGGTGCCACCGTCAAGGTGAACTACGAAATCCGCTCCACCCGCCTGCACGCCAAGGCGTGGCTGTTCCGGCGCAGGACGGGCTTCGACACGGCGTACGTCGGCAGCTCGAACCTCTCCAGAGCCGCGCTACTCGATGGCGTGGAGTGGAACGTCCGCCTGTCCTCGATCGCGACACCCGCGGTGCTCGACAAGTTCGAGGCGACCTTCGACGCGTACTGGAACGACACGGCGTTCGAGACGTACGACCCCGATCTGCACGGTGAACGCCTCGACGGAGCATTGGCCCAGGCCGGGGGCGGCACGTCCGCCGCCGACCTGAAGATCAACCTTTCCGGCCTTCAGGTACGGCCCTTCCCGCATCAGCGGGACATGCTGGAGCGGCTCACCGTCGAACGGGAGATCCGAGGGCGGCACCGGAACCTGCTGGTCGCGGCGACCGGTACCGGCAAGACCGTGATGGCGGCCCTGGACTACCGGAGCCTGTGCGGACCGTCGAAGAGCGATCGGCCGAGGCTGCTGTTCGTGGCCCACCGTAAGGAGATCCTCAGGCAGTCGCTGCGCACCTATCAGGAGGTCCTGGACGACGCCTCATTCGGCGAGCTGCTGCACGCCGGCACGGAACCCCGCGCCTGGGAGCACGTGTTCGCGAGCGTCCAGTCACTCAACGTCTCAAGGCTTGAGCAACTGGCACCCGAGCACTTCGACGTCATCGTCATCGACGAGTTCCACCACGCCACCGCCGCCACGTACCGGCGGGTCATCGACCACTTCACTCCGCGGGAGCTGCTGGGCCTCACCGCAACGCCCGAGCGGATGGACGGGCGAAACGTGCAGGACGAGTTCTTCGACGGCCGTATCGCCGCCGAAATGCGGCTGTGGGAGGCTCTGGAGAACGACCTGCTCTGCCCCTTCCACTACTTCGGTACTCCGGACGGTACCGATCTGACGAACCTTGGCTGGCAGAAGGGCACGTACGCCGACCAGGAACTAGGCAACCTCTACACGGGCAACCACGCCCGTGCCCGGATCGTGGTGAGGCAGATCCGGGACAAGGTCTCCAACCCCGGCGCCATGAGGGCACTGGGTTTCTGCGTCACCAAGGCGCACGCCCACTTCATGGCGGACTTCTTCACCCAGGCCGGTTTCCAGGCCATAGCACTCGACAGCGACTCCCCGGCCGAAGTGCGCGCCCGAGCGCTCTCCGATCTGCGCGGAGGGAAGCTTCAGGTGATCTTCTCGGTCGACCTGTTCAACGAGGGGCTGGACATCCCCGACGTGGACACTCTGCTCCTCCTCCGCCCCACCAGCAGTGCCACCGTCTTCCTCCAGCAGTTGGGGCGAGGGCTGAGGCGCACCGAGACGAAGCCCGTACTGACCGTGCTCGACTTCATCGGGCAGCATCGAGCTGAGTTCCGTTTCGAGGAGCAGTTCCGGGCTCTGACCAACCTCTCGCGGAACCGGCTCGTCGATCACATCGAACGCGACTTCCCGCAACTGCCGTCCGGCTGCCAGATCATCCTGGAGGGCAAGTCCAAAGACCTCGTCCTGGACAACATCCGTACGCAACTGGGCGCCACCGTGAAGACGCTGGTGAACGAGGTCAAGGCGTACAGCACCCCCCGTCTCGCCGACTACCTTCGCGAGAGCCGCCGGGAGATCAAGGAGCTCTACAAGAGTGAGAACTCCTGGACTACCGTCCTTCGGCGAGCCGGCCTGATCGAAGAGGCCCCGGCACCACGAGAGGCGGCGCTGCTCAAGCGGGTGCACGCGTTCCTCCACGTGGACGACCCGGAGCGCGCCGCGGCCTATCTCCGGCTCCTCGAGGACGGCGCCCCGTCGTACGAGGAACTGTCTCCGACCGATCAGTCGTACGCCCGCATGCTGTTCTTCAACCTGTGGGACAACGCGGGTGGGTTCACCAGCTTTCAGGAAGGCCTTGATTCGCTGCGCGCTCAGCGGGCGTTCCGCGATGAGCTGCGGCAGGTGCTGTCGCACGTCATGGAGCAGGCAGACCACTTCCCGATCCCGCTGTCCGGCCGTCTCAGCCATGTTCCGCTGAGGGTCCACAGCGCGTACAACCGTTCCGAGATCCTTGCTGCTCTCGGGGTAGCCCGCTTCGGCGGGCAGATGCCGCGCTCCTTTGCCCAAGGCGTCCAGTGGGTCGAGGAACTGGAGACGGACGCCCTGCTCATCACGCTGGAGAAGAACGAGAAGGACGTCTCCCCCACAGTCCGCTACAAGGACTACGCGCTGAGCCCGACGCTGTTCCATTGGGAGTCACAGAACGCGACGGCGGAGGACTCCCGTACCGGCCTGCGGTACCGGAAGCACAAGCACAGGGGAAGCCACGTCCTGCTGTTCGTGCGCCGCTACAAGAACACCGACATAGGCAAGTCCCAGCCGTGGATACTCCTCGGCCCGGCCGCCTACGAGAGCCACACCGGCAGCAAGCCGATGGCGATCACCTGGCGCCTGGAACACCAGCTTCCGGCGGACGTGTGGACCTACTCAGCAATCACCGCAAGCTGAACGCGCAAGCCGGGGCCGGCGGCAAACCGCCGCCCCCGGCCCCGGCCTCGACCTGACCGTCAGCGGCTCATGAGGGCGAAGACCCCCCAGCCGAGGTACTCGCGCTCGTACCTGGCATAGCGGGCCGGTTCCCGGGAGAGGTCGGCTCTCAGCTCTGCGGCCAGCTCGTCGTCGGGGTTCCGGTCGAGCCAGCGTCGGATGTTGAGCCACTGGGCGGCCCGATACCGGTCCCAGCTGTCCTGGTCGGCGAGCACCATCTCGACGACGTCGTAGCCCAGTTCACCGAACTGCTCGATGAGCTCCGGCAGCAGCCGGAAGTCCTCCTTGGTGCCGGCGTGGCACGCTTCGACGGTGTGCTGGTCCGGGGGTTCGTGACGCCAGTACGGCTCGCCGATCAGCAGCGTGCCGCCGGGGCGGAGACTGCGCCGCAGCAGATCGATCGTGCCGGCCACTCCGTCGCCGATCCAGGTCGCACCGATGCACGCGGCGAGGTCGACGGGTTCGTCCGCCACGTAGCCGGACGCGTCGCCGTGGATGAAGTCCAGCTGATCGGCAACGCCGAGTTCGACAGCCCGGGCACGGGCCCTGGCCGTGAACTCGGTGCTGATGTCCACGCCGGTCCCGACGATGCGGTGGGCGTGCGCCCAGGTGCACAGCATCTCGCCCGATCCGCTGGCGAGGTCGAGCGCGCGCGTCCCGGGGGTCAGGTGCAGCGCCTGGCCCAGGGCAGCCAGCTTCTCGCTGGTGAACGGGTTGTGGATGCGGTGGCTGCTCTCGCGGATGGTGAATTCACGTGGAAGATCCACTGTTGGGGTTCCTTGTGTCCGATGAGGTCATGGCATGCGCGTTGGACGGCCTGTTGACGCTGGCCGCCGTTGCCTGGACCGTCATCGAATGCACCTCATCCGGACGTACGGATCTTCGGAACCTCGGTGAGGCTAGGACGCACGCGGGAGCCGTGTCCACCGGGTTTCGCGTTCGCCGCGATCACAGCCCCGCGAGGCGGGGCCAGGCCGTGGAAGGGTGCGGAGATGCGGGGCGGCTCGGCGGGCCGGCCTCACTCCTCGTTGCCCGGCGTCGTGTGCCGGGGAGGCTTGTTGCCATGGCCGGGAGCGTGCGGGGCGGCGTGGGGCGGGTGCTCCGTGTTGCCGGGGCGGTGGGCGGAGGAGCCGTGGGCGTTGGTGGCCTTCTTGCCGGGCGGGGTGAGGGGCTTCGGGGTTGCTCGGTCGCGCGAGGGCAGGTTCATGGAGACGGGCTGGGCGTGGGGGGTGGTGGCTGCGGTTGCCGGAGTGGGTCGGCCAAAGGTCCTCGCGTCGGACTGGGCGCCGGTCGGCGGGGCGGTGCCGGGCTTGTCGCCGGATTCGGACTTGCCGGACGGCGGGTGGCCGGGGGTCGTGGCGGCGGAGGCCTTGTCGGCGCGTTCGTCGCCGCTGCTGCTGGTGCCCGGGGCCAGGGCGAGGGTCGCGCCCAGGGTCACGGAGAGGGCGGCCAGGGCGGTGCCCACTGCCAGGCGGCGGCTGTGCGGGCGGCGGTCGGTACGGGCGTGGCCCGGGACGGCCGCCGGTCCGCGGGCGTGGGCGGGCGGGATCGCTGACGCCGTCCTCAGCCCTTCCGTACGGGCGGGGCGGGCCGCTGTCGATTCCCGCGTCGTCGTGAGCCCCGCAACAGGGGCGGCGGCGCTGGGCGCGTTCAGGGTCGCCAGCGTCTGCGCGCACTGTTCGGCGTCGGGGCGGGCCTCGGGGTCCTTGGCGGTCATGGCGCGGAGCAGTGCCGCCAGGTCCGGGGAGACCCAGGCGGGTATCTCGGGTGCGCGCAGGAGGCGGGCGACCGCTGCCTCCAGGGGGGTCCCCGGGTATTCCAGTCCCCCTTTCAGGCACTCCAGCAGGACCAGGCCGAGCGCGTAGACGTCGGTGGGCGGTCCGACGTGCCCGCCCTCGACCTGCTCGGGCGCCAGATACGCGGCGGTGCCGGTCAGCGCGTCGGGTGCCGTCCGGCGGGTGGCGTCCGCCAGGCGCGCTATGCCGAAGTCGGCCAGGTGGGGGTCGCCGGCCGGGTCCAGCAGGACGTTCGACGGTTTGACGTCGCGGTGCACTATGTCGGCCCGGTGGACGTGGGCGAGCGCCCGTGCGAGGGCTGCGCCCAGGGCCGCCACTCGTCGCTCGGGCAGGGGCCCGCTTTCCAGGAGGCTGTGCAGCGTGGGGCCTTCGACGAGTTCCATGACCAGGTAGGTGCGGTCGTCCTCGCGGCCGGAGTCGTAGACCGTGACCAGTCCGGGGTGCTGGAGGCCGGCGAGGAGGACGGCCTCCGCGGTGAGGCGGTCCTCGGTATGCGGGCCCGGGCCCGGCCGGAAGACCTTGACGGCGACGGGCCGCTCGAGGCGCGTGTCGAGGGCCTCGTAGACGTCGGCCATGCCTCCCGATCCGATTCTCGCGCCCAACCGGTAGCGTCCGGACAGGACGTGAGCGGACGGCGGTTCCGCTGTGACCGACCCGGCGGTCTGCGGGGCTGCTGATCGGCTGGCCTTCATCTGGGTCTCCGTTGCTGTCACCTCGTGCCGGACTCGGCCATGGGGCGTGCTCCGATGCGGGTACCCGAGCCCGTGTCAGGTAGGCGAACGAAATCGGTGGCTCGAGGATGCTCGGAGCATCGGCTCGGTGGAGCGTCGGGGCGGTGGCCAAGGGGTCCGTCGTGGCGGTGGCACAGGTCCGTCGCACGGCCGGGGCGTGAAGTACGCCTCGCCGTATGCCAATCAGGGCTGCCGCTAGGCTCTCGGTGGATCTTGCGACGAAGAACCGATACGGGGGCCCGCGATGAGCGCGACTGTCACTGCCGTCAGCAGCAACGGCGAGTACTCCTTCACCAAGCCCAACCGGGAGCGGATCACCCTGCTCGCCGGCCTCGGGGTCGAGGGGGACGTGCATGCCGGGGTGACCGTGAAGCACCGGTCGCGCGTCGCCCAGGACCCGACCCAGCCGAACCTCCGGCAGGTGCACCTCATCCATGAGGAGCTGTTCCAGGAGGTCGGGGAGAGCGGGTTCCGGGTGGCGGCCGGGGAGCTCGGCGAGAACATCACCACCCGGGGGATCGACCTGCTGGGTCTGCCCACCGGGGCGGTGCTGCGGATCGGGGACGAGGCCGTCGTGGAGGTGACCGGGCTGCGCAACCCGTGTCTTCAGATCGACGACTTCCAGCGGGGGCTGCTGAAGCGGGTCGTGGGGCGCGACGCGGACGGGCACGTCCGGTACCGGGCCGGGGTCATGGGTGTGGTGAGGGTGGGTGGCGTCGTCCGCGCCGGGGACACGATCTCCGTGGAGCTGCCCGACGGGCCTCACCGGGCACTCGAACGGGTCTGACCGGCCGGCCGGTCGCCTTCTGGCCTACGGGCCGTCGGGCCGGTCACCGGGCGCCGCCGTCGGCAGTCGTCGGACGGACGACGGCGGGCGCCCGGAAGGGCGGGGTGGAGGGCCGGGGCGCGGGCGGAGTTCTATGCCGTCGCCGCCAGGTCCGCGCGGCCGAACAGCAGGGCGTAGCCCGGGGGGAGTTGGGCCAGGACACGGGTCGTCAGGGGCTCTCCGGCGGTGTCCGCAAGGACACCGAGGACCGAGCTGACGTCCCACCGGGCCGTGGCCGGGGTGGCGTCACCGAGGTGGCTCGCCACGGACTCGACGAACTCACGGGCGGACAGCGGGGTGGCCGCGGGGATCTGGGAGGCGAGCAGCAGGCCCGCCTGCCTGGGCAGGGCCTGGGCGAGGGCGACTCGTTCCTCGCCGGTCACATGGCCGCCCAGGGCGGTGAGGACGGTACGGGTGACGCGCTCGGCCTCGGCCGCCGTCGGGTACTGACCGGCCTCGCGCACCGCCTCGGTGAGTGCCTCCCAGCGCGCGGTGTCGGCGCCGGCCTCGGGGGCGAGCGGGCGCAGCGACGGGGCCGCGGTGGCGGCGGGGGCGGGGATGGTCGTTCTCGGCTGCGGGGTCGTCACGGTCATCGTGGTGGATCCTCCTCCGGGACTTCGGGCACCGGGAGCCCGGTACCCCGTAATGCGACGCGCATGAGCGGGAATTCGGCCAAAGTGCGGCATGTGGTGGCATGCGGCCCGTGCACCGCTCGCGGCTCGTGTGGCGGCATCCGCCCCGGCGCGGCGGGCGGGCGTGGGCGGGCGCGCGGCGGCGCCCCGGGCCCCCGCTCGGGGCCACGGGGCGCGGAGAACGCGACCTGGGCGCGCTCAGCCGGTGATCTGCTTGCGGCCGCTGTCGCCGCCGCTGATCTGGATGCGGCGCGGCTTGGCCTGTTCGGCCACCGGGATGCGCAGGGTCAGGACGCCGGACTCGTACGAGGCGTCGATGCGCTCGGTGTCGAGGGTCTCGCCGAGGAAGAGCTGACGGGTGAAGGTGCCCGTGGGGCGCTCGGCGACGATCATCTCGGCGCCCTCCGGCGCTGGGTTGCGGCGCTCGGCGCGGACGTTGAGGACGTTGCGCTCGACGTCCAGCTCGATCGTCTCGGGGTCGATGCCGGGAAGGTCGAAGTGGACCAGGAAGTCGTCACCGGAGCGGTAGGCGTCCATCGGCATGGCCGACGGGCGGCCGGCGGTGGCGTTCGCGCTGCCGAAGACCTGCTGCGCGAGTCGGTCGAATTCGCGGAACGGGTCCGTACGCATGAGCATCACGGCTCACTCCTCTCGTCAGGTGCTGGGTGCGATGCCCTTCGACTATTTATATAGCTCGCGGCCGGAAAGTTGACAAGCCTCGACTCAGCTTGTCGGAGCCGAATGGGCGCGCTATAGCCTCGGGCCAGGCAACAAAGGCACACGAAGCGCACCAAGGCGTGTCGACGTAGATGGAGGCAGCTCATGGCCAGGGTTCCCAGCGCGGCGATCGCCGCGACCGGGCTCGTCGGCGGGTACGGCGTCGCCCGCTGGACCGGGAAGCGGCAGCTCGGCGGGGCCGTCCTGGCCGCCGCGGGGGCCGCCGCCGCGCAGCGGTGGCACAGGCAGGCGGGCGGTAGGGCCGCGGGTGCGCTGACCGCCGGGTACGTCGCCGCGTTCGCCGGGTCGCATCCGCTGGCCAAGAAGGTCGGCGCCTGGCCGTCCGTTCTCGGCGTCGCGGGCGCCGTCGCCCTGGCCTCCTGGGCCGTCGCCGACCGGCGCGGCTGAGAGGCTGTGACGGTTCCCGATCCGGCGGTCGAGCAGTCGGCTGCCGGCCGGCTGCTCGAGCTCGTCCGCTCCTTCGTCACCGAGCACGTGGCATGGAAGCCGCTGTTCATCAGGGCGGTCATCACGGGCGACGACCGCATGCGCCTCTATTTCCGTTCACCCGAGCGGGAGCGCACCTACGGTGTGGACGTGCTGATCAGCCGGACGGGTCCCGGCCTGCTCGCCGCTCTGGTTTCACCGGCGTTCCTGGCGAACGGGCATCTGCACCGGCCTTCCGGCGATCCGCACTGCGACGTGATCGTGGACCTCACCGACCGCTGAGGGCCGCCGGCTACAGCTCCGCCTGACCAGCACCCTTCAGCGCACCCAGGTCGAAGATGTCGCCCATCTTGGCGAAGCCCAGGTCACTGGGGTGCAGATGGTCGCCGGAGTCGTACTCGGGGCGCAGCCGGCGCGCGTCGTACGGGTCCCGCAGGGCCCGGTCGAAGTCGACGACCGAGTCGTAGACCCGGCCGGACCGGATCTCCGCGTTGACCTGCTGCCGCACCGCCTCGCGGGCCGGCGTCCAGCCGCGGTGGCCGCGGAACGGCATGAGGGTCGCGCCGACCACCCTGAGCCCGCGGGCGTGCGCCTGGCGGACCAGGGTGCGCAGACCGCCGGTGATCCTGTCCGGGTCGGCGAGGGCCGGGTTGCGGATGATGTCGTTGATCCCGAGGTCGATGACGACGACCTTCACATTGGTCCGGGAGAGCGTGTCCCGGCCGAAGCGGCCGAGGCCGCTCTGGTTCTCCGCCGGACGGCCCAGCCCGTCGGCGAGGACCTGGTTGCCGCTGATGCCCTCGTTGACGATGCCGTAGCGGGGCAGGGCGTCACCGCCAGCCACCGCCGTGTGCAGCCGGCCCGCGAGGACGTCGGTCCAGCGGCGGTTGGCGCCGACCGTGGACGTTATGCCGTCGGTGATGGAGTCGCCGAAGACGACCACCGTGCCCGTCGCCTCGTTGCTCAGCACGTCAAGGGCCGTCAGATAGCGCCAGTACGGCGTCTGTTCGCTGTACGCGGCGCCCGTCGCGTCCTCCGTGCGGTCGCCCTGGGCCACGTATGACATCTGCTGCGCGTGCGGGTGGTAGGTGACCGGGCCCGACGGGGTCGGCGAGTACGTGGTGACCAGCACGTCCGAGTCGTGCGGGATGGCCACGCGCACGGCGTCGCTGAGTACCTGGCCGCCGGGCGGGATCACGACGCGGGTGGCGCCGTTGAACGTCAGCCGCCGCATGGTCTCCGCGTCGGCCTCGGCGGCGCCGGGACCCGACGCCACGGCCAGGGAGGCGTGCGTGATGGTCAGCGGGGACTGTCCGTAGAGGTTGGACAGCGTGATGCGGGCACTCGTTCCCGCGGTGCTCGCGTGCACGACGTTGCGCACCGAACGGCCGGCGAGACCGGCGGTCTCGGTGCCCGGCTCGCCGCCCACGGGCGCCGTGGACCAGGCACCGACCCAGGTGCCGGTCGACGCGGGAGCGACGGAGGAACCATGGCGCGGGCGACTGCCGGCGAAGGTGCTGCTGGGGGTGGTGTCGTCCGCGGCCACCGTGACGTAGACGGCTGCGGACACGGCCACGATCAGGGCGACCAGCGCGCTGAGTACGGCACGGTGTTTTGCGGGAGAGGCCCCCGCGCCCCCCACATGACGCTTGGTCATGCTTGCGTTGTTCTCCTCGGGAGATGGGAGCCCGAGGCTCCGATCTTGTTGAACCCATGATGCGTCATGGGCTCGGGAGACCTGACAGGACCCTGCCCGAAACCCCCTACAGACAGACGCCGGGAACTCCTGTTTCGTTCCGGGAGTCGGTCAGGAAGGGACAATTGTGTGCGGGATCACCGCACGGCGGAGTACGGGTGGAGCTGATGGAACGCACCGAGACACGAACAGCGGACCGGACGACGGCGCAGCAGACCGCGTCGCACCGGACCATGAACACCTTCACCCCGGCCGACGAGGAACGGCAGCGGGGCGTACGGCGGATGAAACTCACCGCGACCGGACTGCTGCTGTTCGTCGCCCTCGTCTACGTGCTCGCCCGGCTCGCCACCCACCAGGGCGCGGGCCCCTGGGCGGGCTACGTGGCCGCCGCGGCCGAGGCCGGCATGGTCGGCGCGCTCGCCGACTGGTTCGCCGTCACCGCCCTCTTCCGGCACCCCCTCGGGCTGCCCATCCCGCACACCGCGATCATCCCCACCAAGAAGGACCAGCTCGGCGTATCCCTCGGCGAGTTCGTCGGCGAGAACTTCCTCTCCCAGGACGTCGTACGGCAGCGGCTGCGCGCCGTCGGCATCGGCAGCCGGCTCGGCAACTGGCTCGCCCGGCCGGAGCACGCCGACCGGGTCACCGCCGAACTCGCCACCGCGCTGCGCGGCGCCCTCACCGTCATGCGCGACCGGGACGTCCAGGCAGTCGTGACGGAGGCCGTCACCCGGCGGGCCGACGTCCAGGAGATCGCGCCGGGCCTCGGCAAGATGCTCGAGCGGATCGTCGCCGACGGCGGCCACAAACGCGTCGTCGACCTGGTCGTCGCCCGCGCCCACGACTGGCTGGAACTGCACCGCGCCGACGTGATGAGCGCCGTCGAGGGCGGAGCGCCCGGCTGGACCCCGCGCTTCGTCGACAAGAAGGTCGGCGACCGCGTCTACAAGGAACTGCTGCGCTTCGTCACCGAGATGCGGGACATGCCCTCCCACCCGGCCCGCGGCGCCCTCGACCGCTTCCTCACCGACTTCGCCTACGACCTGCAGTCCGACACCGACACCCGCGCGCGGGTGGAGCGGCTCAAGGGCGACATCCTCGGCCGCGGCGAGGTGCAGGACCTGATCGCCTCTGCCTGGACCGCCGTACGCTCCATGGTCGTCGCGGCGGCCGGGGACGAGCGCAGCGAGCTGCGGATGCGGGTGCGGGCCGCCCTGCTCTCGCTGGGCACCCGGATGGCGAGCGAGCCGAAGGTGCAGCAGAAGGTCGACGGCTGGGTCGAGGGCGCGGCCGTGCACGTCGTCACCACCTACCGCAGGGAGATCACCTCCCTGATCACCGACACCGTCGCCGGCTGGGACGCTGAGCACACCACCCGCAAGATCGAGGCCCACATCGGCCGCGACCTGCAGTTCATCCGTATCAACGGCACCGTCGTCGGCTCGCTTGCGGGCCTGCTCATCTACGTCGTCACCCGCGCCGTGGGCGCCTGAGACAGGACCGCCCCGGAACCGCCCCGGGCCTACTCCGGCGCCGCGCGGGCACCCGTATGCCGTCCTTCGGCGTTGAGGGGAGCCCATGAGCACAGCCGCAGCACCGGCACCGCAGAGCGGCCGGACCATCACCACGAACATCCCCGCCCGGCTCGACCGCCTGCCCTGGTCCCGGTGGCACTGGTCGATCGTCATCGGCCTGGGCACCGTATGGATCCTCGACGGCCTCGAGGTCACCGTCGTCGGCAACATCGCCGGCCGCCTATCCGAACCCGGCAGCGGGCTGAGCATCAGCTCGGGGCAGATCACCGGCATCGCCGCCGCGCTCTACGTGGCAGGCGCCTGCGTCGGAGCGCTGTTCTGGGGCCGGCTCACCGACCGCTTCGGCCGCAAGAAGCTGTTCATGATCACCCTCGCGGTGTATCTCGCGGCCACCGCCCTCACCGCCGTGTCCACCGAGGCCTGGTGGTTCTTCCTGTTCCGGTTCCTGACCGGCTTCGGCATCGGCGGCGAGTACGCGGCCATCAACAGCGCCATCGACGAGCTCATCCCCGCGAACTACCGGGGCCGCGTCGACCTCGTCATCAACGGCAGCTTCTGGCTCGGCGCCGTCGGTGGCTCCCTGCTGTCCATCCTCGCCCTCAACACCGACCTGCTCCCGGCCAACATCGGCTGGCGCCTCACCTTCGCGCTCGGCGCCGTCCTCGCCCTGGTCATCCTGCTCGTCCGCCGGCACGTCCCCGAGAGCCCACGGTGGCTGCTCATCCACGGCCGCGACCGGGAGGCGGAGGAGATCGTCACCGGCATCGAACGCCAGGTACAGGCGGAGAAGGGCGAACCCCTCGCCGAACCCGAGGGCGAACTCGAGATCCACCAGCGCAAGAGCGTCTCCTTCATGGAGATCGCGCGCACCGTCTTCGGCCGGTACCGCAAGCGCGCCGTCCTCGGCTTCTCCCTCTTCATCGGCCAGGCGTTCCTCTACAACGCCATCACCTTCGGCTTCGGCGCCATCCTGACCAAGTTCTTCGACGTGCCGGCCGACCACACCGGCTACTACTTCGCCGTCATCGCCGTCGGCAACTTCTGCGGCCCGCTGCTGCTCGGCCACCTCTTCGACACCGTCGGCCGCCGCGTGATGATCTCCTCGACGTACCTGCTGTCGGGCCTGCTGCTGTTCGGCACCGCCTGGCTCTTCGACCGCGGCTCCCTCAGCGCCGGCACCCTCACCGCCTGCTGGTGCGCGGTGCTCTTCTTCGCCTCCGCCGGTGCCTCCAGCGCCTATCTGACGGTCTCCGAGATCTTCCCGATGGAGACCCGGGCCATGTCGATCGCCTTCTTCTACGCCCTCGGCACCGCCGCCGGCGGCATCAGCGGCCCGCTGCTCTTCGCCGACCTCACCAGCACCGGCAAGGTCGGCGACACCGTCCTGGCGTTCCAGATCGGCGCCGGGCTGATGTGCGCGGCCGGTCTCGTCGCCGCGTTCCTCGCAGTGAACGCCGAACGCCGGTCCCTCGAGGACATCGCCCGCCCGCTGACCGCGGCCGCGAGCAAGGCCAGGGCGGCGACGCGTCCGGCGCGCGGCTCCCAGGGGCCCTCGGCCCCTCCGGCGGCCAGCAGGCCCTGACGGCGTGGGGGCCGGGTCCGCCAAGGGATACTGGCCCCCATGACCCGCCTGATCCTCGCCACCCGCAACGCCGGAAAGATCACCGAACTGAGGGCCATCCTCGCCGAAGCAGGCCTCCCCCACGAACTGATCGGCGCCGACGCCTACCCCGACATCCCCGACGTCCGGGAGACCGGCGTCACCTTCGCGGAGAACGCCCTCCTCAAGGCCCATGCCCTGGCGCGGGCCACCGGCCTCCCCGCCGTCGCCGACGACTCGGGCCTCTGCGTCGACGTCCTGAACGGCGCCCCCGGCATCTTCTCCGCCCGCTGGGCGGGCGCCCACGGCGACGACAAGGCCAACCTGGACCTCCTGCTGGCCCAGATCTCCGACATCGCCGAGGAACACCGGGGCGCGCACTTCGCCTGCGCGGCGGCGCTGGCCCTGCCGGACGGCACGGAGCGGGTGGTCGAGGGGCAGCTCAGGGGCGTCCTGCGGCACGCCCCGGCGGGCACGAACGGTTTCGGCTACGACCCGATCCTCCAGCCGGACGGCGAGAGCCGCACCTGCGCGGAGCTGAGCCCCGACGAGAAGAACGCGATCAGCCACCGGGGGAAGGCGTTCCGGGCGCTGGTGCCGGTCGTGCGGGAGCTGCTGGGCTGACAAGCGAACGCCCCCCACCTTCGGTTCGAAGGTGGGGGGCGGTGCGGCCGGTGGGATTCGAACCCACACGGGCGTGAACCCACTGGGACCTAAACCCAGCATGACTGCCAGTTCCATCACGGCCGCCTGAGGCGCGGCCTACTTTACTGTGCCGCGCCGTGCGCCGTCCGCCCCCTGCGCGGCAGGTACCCATGGCCGCGCGGCGGCGGGGGCGGGAACGTCATCCGGCCCCACCGGCACTGCTGGGGCACCGGCTGGAACTGGGCGCGACGTAGAACTTCACGGCCCGCATCTCGGGGACCGGCTGCTGGGAGCAGATCGTGTAGCGGGCCGCGGACTCCAGGTCGATGGACCGGTGCCGGTCCGTCGTATCGACGAACGTGGCACCCAGACCGGCATTCTTGGCGCCCTCGATGCCCTTCGTGAGCTTCTCACCGACGGCCGAGCCCATGGTGGGCATCGGCGGACGGCTCTCCTCCGCCGCGCCCGGTTCGTGCGTGGCACAGGCGGCCAGCAGAAGGGGCGTCGCGATCAGGATCCCCAGCCGCGCGAGATGTCCTGCCCTCATCGCGTCGTCACGAAGTCATGATCGTCTGCGTGCTGAGGCAGGAGAAGTCCAATCCGCCGGTCGGGGTGCCCTGCCAGTCGCCGGTCATCGCGCCGAGGGCGATCGCGATGTTCTCGGGCAGATCGAGATCGACGTGACGGGTCGTACCGTTGCCGTTCGAGTTCCAGTAGAAGTACTTGGTGCCGCTCTCGATGACACCCACGGCGGAGTGACCGTCCGCCTCGGTGTCCGTGATGTACAGGTGGTCGCCGTACGTCTTGAAGACGGACTTGGCTCCACAGCCGGGCGCCGCGTACTCGGTGTAGGTGGTGTCGGCGTAGGCGGCGGTGGACGTCAGAGCGATGCCGGCGGCCACGCCGCCGGTCAGGACGGCGCGCATGATCTTGCGCATCTTTTTCCCCTTTGCGTAGGTGGAGCGTCAGCAGAACGGTTCGGCTCGGAACGGCGTGCGTGAACTCGACCTACTAGGAGGCGTGACGATGCAAACCCCCATGGCGACGTGTTCCCCCGGTCGTCGTTGATGCCCGGTCATGCCTGGTCAGGCGGGCCGAACTTGGTACGCACCTTAAGCACGGACCGAACCGGAGGTCAAAGAGTTTGCTGTGGCCGAGGAGTGAAGTGGGGCGTTTGCACCGCTAGTTGAGCATTGGGAACGCGAACGGCCCGCAGCGGGAGCTCCGGTGCGGGCCGCGGGGACAGCGGGCACGCGTCTTCAGGGCGCCCCGGGACGCCCTCGGGGGGTCAGATCCCCAGGTCCTTGATGATCTTGGCCACATGGCCCGTGGCGCGGACGTTGTAGAGGGCGCGGTCGACCTTGCCCTCCTCGTCGACGACGATCGTGGAGCGGATGACGCCCATGTAGGTCTTGCCGTAGTTCTTCTTCTCGCCGTAGGCGCCGTAGGCCTCGGTGGTCGTCTTCTCGGGGTCGGCGAGGAGGGTGATCTTCAGGGACTCCTTCTCGCGGAACTTGGCCAGCTTCTCCGGCTGGTCCGGGGAGATGCCGATGACGTCGTAGCCGGCGTCGGCCAGGAGGGAGAGGTTGTCCGTGAAGTCGCAGGCCTGCTTGGTGCAGCCGGGGGTCAGGGCCGCGGGGTAGAAGTAGACGATGACCTTGCGGCCCTTGCGGTCCGACAGGGACACCTGGTTGCCGTCGGCGTCGGGGAGGGTGAAGGCGGGGGCCACGTCGCCGGGCTGGAGTCGCTCGCTCATCGGTCCAGCGTAACGGGGGGCGTTGCGGTGCGGCCTGGGTGGGAACTGACAGACTGTCCAGGACAGCATCAGGAGATTTCGGAGGCCGTACGGTGGCGGACACGTCGGACACCAGAACCCCGGCAGAGATCGAGGCGGACATCAGGCGCCGCCGGGAAGTACTGGCCGAGACCCTCGACGAGATCGGGGTGCGGGTGCACCCGAAGACGATCGTCGGGGATGCCAAGGCCAAGGTCGTCGCCAATCTCGATCACACGGTTGGACGGGCGTATGTCCAGGTCAACCGGGTGGTGAGTGACGTCAGGGCACAGTTCGTGGACGAGAAGGGCGCGCCGCGCCTCGAGCGGGTGGTGCCGGTGGCGCTGGTCGCCGTGGGGCTGGTGGGGCTGCTCGCGCTGGGTGTGCGGCGGCGCGGCCGCTGAGCGGCTCGGCGCCCCGGGCTCGTACGGGCGTGGCGAAGGCAGGTAGGTTCGAAGCGTGAGCGCCAACAGAAACGTGCAGAGCACCCCCCATCACGACAAGCTGCCCATCCGCATGCTGCATGACCGGGTGCTGGTCAGGCAGGAGACGGGTGAGGGTGAGCGGCGGTCGGGCGGCGGCATCCTGATTCCCGCCACGGCGGCGGTCGGGCGCCGGCTGGCCTGGGCCGAGGTGGTAGCGGTGGGCCAGAACGTGCGGACCGTGGAACCGGGCGACCGGGTGCTGTTCGACCCGGAGGACCGGGCCGAGGTCGAGGTGCGGGGCGTGGCGTACGTGCTGATGCGGGAGCGGGATCTGCACGCGGTGGCCGCGGACCGGTTCGAGGGCGCGGAGGACTCGACGGGCCTGTACCTCTGAGATGGCGGGTGTCGCCGGATCCGGCGACGAGGAAAGGGCTGGTGACCACGGTCACCAGCCCTTTTGCCGTTGTTTTGCTATGTTCGAAGGAGCCCGACGAGACGCGCCGTACCGGGATGCAGGCAAAGACGACGCACCAGGAATGGTTCCGTCTGCCGGAGGTGTGTCGTCGTGGCGTGGGTTCTGCTGGTTGTCGCCGGTCTGCTCGAGGTGGCCTGGTCGGTGGGGATGAAGTACACCGACGGGTTCACCCGGCTCGTGCCGAGCGTGTTCACCGGCGCCGGGATCGTGGCCAGCATGGTGCTGCTGTCGTACGCCGCGAAGTCGTTGCCGATCGGTACTGCGTACGGCGTGTGGGTGGGGATCGGCGCGGCCGGGGCGGCGGTGCTCGGCATGGTGGTGCTGGGTGAGCCGGTCACCGCCGCCCGTGTCTTCTTCGTCTGTCTGCTGCTGGTCGCCGTGGTGGGGCTCAAGGCGACCAGCGGCCACTGACGGTCGGTCCTACGGTTGGCCCCCGGTGGCCCCGGTGTCGGTGCCTCCGCCAGTGTCGAGGCCTCCGGTGCTGCCGCCGGGTGTGCCGCCGCCGGTGTCCGTGCCACCGCCCGTGGTCGCGCCGCCGTCCGTGCCCCCGCCCGTGGTGGCGCCGCCGTCGGCCGTTCCTCCGTCGGTGGTGGTGCCGCCCCCGTCGGTCGTCGTGCCGCCGTCGGTGGTGCCGCCGTCGGTGGTGGGGGTGCTGCCGGTGGTGCCGCCGTCGGTGGCCGGGGTGCTGCCGGTGGTGCCGCCGTCGGTGGGCGTGCCGGTGGTGCCGCCGTCGTCCTGGGAGCCGGTGCTCGGGTCGCCGGAGGGGTCGACCGGGGCCTGGGTCTGGTCGGCGCCCGGCTGGAGCTGGAGGTCGAAGTCTCTGACCGGCTTCCCCTTCAGGGCGTCGCGGGTGTACTGGGCCCAGATGGCGGTGGGCGGGCCACCGCCGTTCATCCGGGGCTGGCCCAGCGCGTAGTACAGCGACTTGTGGGCCGCGGTGACCGGGTCCTGGCCCATGACGGAGACCACGGTGGCGAGGTCCGGGGTGTAGCCCGCGAACCAGGCGGCGGTGTCCTCCTCGGCGGTGCCGGTCTTGCCGGCCGCGGGGCGGCCCGCGGCCTGGGCGGCGACGGCGGTGCCGTTGTCGACGACGCTCTGCAGGATCGAGGTGGTCGTGTCGGCGGCCTCACGGGTGACGGCCCGCCTGGTCTGCCGCTCGGGCAGCTCGATCTGCTGGGTGCCGTCCTTGGTGACCTTCTCGACCATGGTGTACGTGGCGCGCTCACCGTGGTTGGCGAGCGTGGCGTACGCCTCCGCCATGTCGAGGACGCTGGCGGTGGCGGTGCCGAGGGCGATGGACGGGTAGGGCTGGAGGTCCTTGGTGCCCTCGGGGATGCCGAGGTCGACGGCGGTCTGCTTGACCTTGGCCGGGCCGACGTCGACGGCCATCTGGGCGTAGACGGCGTTGACCGAGAGGTCGGTGGCCTTGCGGACGGGGATGTCGCCGTACGACTTCTCGTCCTCGTTGGCGGGGTTGTAGCCGCCGCCGGTCCAGCCCTGCACGGGGCGCCTGCTGGTGCCGTCGTAGATGGTGTTCGGGGTGATGGGCCGGCTGTCCTGCGTGGTGGAGCTGTTCTGGACGGCCGAGGTGAACACGAAGGGCTTGAAGGTGGAGCCGACCTGGAAGTCACCTCGGGTGGCGCCGTTGGTGTACTGCTTCACGTAGTCGATGCCGCCGTACATGGCGACGATCTTGCCGGTCTTGGGGTCGACGGAGGCGCCGCCGGCGCGGACGTAGTTGTCGGCCTTGCGGTTCTTCTTGTCGAGCTTGGAGATGAGCTGGTCGTCGACGGCCTTGACGAAGGCGTTCTGCCGGTTCTTCTGGATGGTGGTGGTGATGCGGTAGCCGCCGGCCTCGAGCTGGTCGGAGGTGACGATGTCGTTGCTGATCAGGTACTGCCTGGCCGCGTCGACGAGGTAGCCGCGCTGTCCGGACAGGCCGTTGGGGAGGGTCTGCTCCTTGGGCGTGGGGAACTTCAGGCCCACGCGCTCGCCCTTGGCGAGCCAGCCCTCCTTGACCATGCCGTCCAGGACGTAGTTCCAGCGGGCGACGGCGGCGGGCTTGTTCTCGGGGTGCGCGACGACGTCATACTCGCTGGGGGCGTTGACGAGGGCGGCGAGGTAGGCGGAGCGGGCCGGGTCGAGGTCCGCGGCGTCCTTGCCGTAGTAGGCCTGGGCGGCGGCCTGGATGCCGTAGGCGCTGCGGCCGAAGTAGCTGGTGTTGAGGTAGCCCTCGAGGATCTCGTCCTTGGACTTCTCGCGGTCCAGCTTCATCGAGATGAAGAACTCCTTGGCCTTGCGGGTGACGGTCTGTTCCTGGCCCAGGTAGTAGTTCTTCACGTACTGCTGGGTGATCGTCGAACCGGACTGCCTGCCCTTGCCCAGGGCCGTGTTCCAGCCGGCGCGGAGCATGGCCTTGGGGTCGACGGCGGACTCGGAGTAGAAGTCGCGGTCCTCGGCGGCCAGTACGGCGTGCTGGGCGGCCTCGGAGACCTGGGCGAGGCTGACGTTCTCGCGGTTGACCTTGCTGTCGCGGGTGTCGCGGGCGAGCTGCGAGCCGTCGGCGTAGAGATAGACGTTGCTCTGCTTGGTCGCGAGGGCGTTGGCGGACGGGATCTGCACGAGCGAGTAGCCGAGGAAGAACAGGCCGATGATCAGCATGACGCCGATCACGAAGGTGCCGAGCAGCATGCGCCAGGTGGGGATCAGGCGGCGCCATCCGGTCCGCTTGGGCCGCTTGGGCTTCTTGCCCTTGCCGCCTCCGCCACCGGCTCCGCCCCCGCTGTCCGCGTTGGCGGTGGCGGTGGCTTCGGTGGCGGCGGTGTTCCCGGAGGATGCGGCGGCTCCGGCCGTGGCGGCCCCGGCCTTGGCCGCACCGCCACCGGCCGTCGCGGCCCGGGCGCCCTTGGCCGCGCCGCTTCCCGCGGCGGCCTGAGCTGCCGCGGCCGCGCCGCCGGCCATCGCCGCCCGGCCCTTCCCGGCGCCGCCGGGCGTGGCGGCCCGGCCGCCGCTGCTCGCGGCGGAGGTGCCGTCGCCCGGCCGGGTCGGCTCGGACGTGGTGGGGGTCTTGACCTTGCGGAGGACCTGGGTCGTCTCGGGTACCTGGGCGGCCCCGGATCCCTGCGGGCCGCCGGACGCCTTTCCGCCGTCGCCCTTGCGGGCCGCTTCGGCTCCCTCGGCGGCGGAGGCGCTGACGCGCCGGAGCACCTGGGTGCTCTCGGCCGCGTCGGGCTTCTCGGGCTTCCCCGGCGCCCGCGACTGCCCCGACTGCTGGGGCACGCCGGGACGCTGAGACCCCTCGGACCGCCCCGTCCCCGGCTTCCGGGAACCCTCTCCCTCACCGGGCGCCTGCGGAGGCACCCCGGGCCGCCTGGCTCCGGCCGACCGCTCGGCCGCCGGCTCTTCGGAGCCCGAGGACCGCGTGGACGCCTGCCCCGGCTTCCCCGACTGGCCGGACCTCCCCGGCGCCCGCGACTGCCCCGACTGCTGAGGCAGGCCGGAACGCGGTGACCCGGCGGAACGCCCGGCCCCCTGCCCCTCGGCGCCGTCGGACTTCCCGGAGCCCTGCGGCTTGCCCGACTGCGGAGGCACACCGGGGCGCTGCGACCCCTCGGCCCCCGGCTTCCCGGAGCCCTCGCCCTTCCCGGGCGCCTGCGGAGGCACGCCGGGGCGGTGGCCCTCGGCGGCATCGGGCTTTCCGGGCTCCCGCGACTGTCCCCCCTGCTGGGCGGGCAGGCCGCCCTGCGGCTTGCCCGGCGCCCCGGCGCCAGTGCTTCCGTCGCCCGCGCGGCCGGCCCGGCCCATCTGGGCGGCCAGGGCCGCGCGGCGGGCCCGGGCGGCCTGGTCCACGCCGGTACCCGGCGACGGCTGACCACCGGAGACGCCGTCGGCCTGCGGCGCGGCCTTCTCCTCCCGGCCGGCCCGAGCCGACCCGGCGACCGAACCGTCCCGGCCCCGGTCCCGTCCCTGGCCCTGGCCCTTGTTCGAACCCGGCCGGTCCTTGCTGCCACCCCGGTCCTGGTCGTCACCGTCCCCGGGCCGGGTGTCTCCGGTGGCACCGCCGGCGGCCTCACCGGATTGTGCGGGCCCTGCAGCCGGCAGCGGTTGTTCCGGTGCCCCGCCCTTGTTCGGCTGCTGCGGCTGCGGCTCGTCGCTCATGTCGTGCACGGACTCCTGTTTCGCGTCGTACGTTTCCCGTACGCCTCGTACGCCTCTGCGGCCCCCAGTTTGAAGACTCTCGCACCTGGCGATCCGTTCCCGGAATCCGGCACGCTTCCGGCGCGAAATTGCGTCGCCGGTCGCCGGGCCTCCGGACTAGGCTCCTGCGCTTCGGTGTCGAGCGGTCCGGGGAGGTTGACTGACGTGGGCGCGGGACGGTTGTACGCCGCCGTCGCGACGGGGGGATTCAGACGGTACGCGACGTATCGGGCGGCCACTGCGGCAGGGGTGTTCACGAACACGGTCTTCGGACTGATCCTCGTCTACACCTATCTGGCGCTCTGGGAGGAGAAGCCCCACCTCGGGGGCTACGACCAGGCGCAGGCCGTCACGTTCGTCTGGCTGGGACAGGCCCTGTACGCGACGCTCGCGATCCAGGGGGGCGGCTTCGAAACCGAGTTCATGGAACGCATCCGTACGGGTGAGGTCGCGATCGACCTGTACCGGCCGGTGGACCTGCAAGTGTGGTGGCTGGCGAACGACTTGGGCCGGGCGCTGTTCCAGCTGCTCGGGCGCGGGGTGGTCCCGTTCGCGTTCGGGGCACTGGTCTTCCCGACGGCGCTGCCCGACGAGGTGGGTACGTGGCTGGAGTTCCTGGTCTCCGTGGCACTCGCGATGATCGTCAGTTTCGGTATCCGCTACCTGGTGGCGCTGACCGGGTTCTGGCTGATGGACGGCACCGGGGCGCTGCAGGCTCTGATGGTCACCGGCATCTTCTGCTCGGGGATGACACTGCCGCTGAACGCCTTCCCCGGGACGCTCGGCGAGGTCGTACGGGCGCTGCCGTGGGCGGCGCAGCTCCAGGTGCCGGCGGATGTGCTGATGGGGACGGCCGACCCGCTGCCCTCGTTCCTCTTCCAGGCGGCGTGGGCGGTGGTGCTGCTGGCGGCGGGGCGGCTGGTGCAGACGGCGGCGGCCCGGCGGGTGGTGGTCCAGGGTGGGTGAGTACAACCCGCTGGCCGAGGGGCTGCGCGCCTACCGGCTGATCGCCGGGATGTGGATCCGCTCCACGCTGACCTACCGGGCCTCCTTCGCGATGACCGCGTTCGGCGGACTGGTGGTGACGGGCCTCGACTTCGTGTCGATCATCCTGATGTTCTCGCGGGTCGACGTCCTGGGCGGCTACTCGCTGCCCGAGGTGGCGTTCCTGTACGGCCTGTCGGCGACGTCCTTCGGTATGGCGGACCTGGCGATCGGTTCGGCGGGCCGGCTGGGCACCCGGGTGCGCGACGGCACGCTCGACACCCTGCTGGTGCGGCCCGCGCCGGTGCTGGCGCAGGTCGCCGCCGACCGGTTCGCGTTGCGCCGGATCGGCCGGATCGCCCAGGGAACACTGGTGCTGGGCTACGCGATCGTCGCGTCGGACATCGCCTGGACACCGGTCAAGGCGCTGATGGTGCCGGGGATGCTGGTCTGCGGCGGGGTGATCTTCTCCGCGGTGTTCGTGGCGGGGGCGGCCTTCCAGTTCGTGGCGCAGGACGCGTCCGAGGTGCAGAGCGCGTTCACCTACGGCGGCCAGACGCTGCTGCAGTACCCGCCGACGGTGTTCGGCAAGGAGCTGGTGCGGGGGGTGACCTTCATGTTCCCGCTGGCCTTCGTCAACTGGGTGCCGGCCGCCTATGTGCTGGGGCGGCCGTATCCGCTGGGCGGGCTGCCGTGGTGGGCGGCCTTCGCGCCGCCGCTGGTGGCGGTGGTGTGCTGCGCGGCGGCGGGGCTGGCGTGGCGGACGGGCCTTCGGTCGTATCGGAGCACAGGGAGTTAGCGGTGGACGCGTTCATCGAGGTGGACAGGGTCGAGAAGGTCTTCGAGGTGCGCCGGAAGACCGGGTTCATGAAGCGGGAGCGGCGGCAGGTGCGGGCGGTGGACTCGATCTCGTTCACCGTGGCGCGCGGCGAGATGGTCGGTTACATCGGCCCGAACGGGGCCGGGAAGTCGACGACGATCAAGATGCTGACCGGGATCCTCACGCCGAGCGCCGGCCGGCTGCGGGTGGCGGGGATCGATCCGTCGCGCGAGCGGACCCGGCTGGCGCACCGGATCGGTGTGGTGTTCGGGCAGCGGACGACGCTGTGGTGGGACCTGCCGCTGATCGACTCCTACCGGCTGGCGCACCGTATGTACCGGATCCCGGACGCCCGTTACCGGGAGAACCTGGACCGCTGTGTCGAACTGCTGGAGCTGGGCGAGCTGTTGGACGTGCCGGTGCGGCAGTTGTCGCTGGGGCAGCGGATGCGCGGGGACATCGCGGCGGCCCTGCTGCACGATCCGGAGGTGCTGTACCTGGACGAGCCGACGATCGGTCTGGACGTGGTGTCCAAGGCCAAGGTGCGGGACTTCCTGAAGGAGCTGAACGCCGGGGGCGGCACGACGGTGCTGCTGACGACGCACGACCTGCAGGACATCGAGCAGTTGTGCTCCCGGGTGATGGTGATCGACCACGGGCGGCTGATGTACGACGGCGCCCTGGCCGGGCTGCACGAGGCCGGGGAGGGCGAGCGGACGCTGGTGGTGGACCTGGAGCGGGAGTTGCCGCCGATCGAGGCGCCGTCGTGCCGGGTGGTGCGGGTGGCGGGGCCGCGGCAGTGGCTGGCGTTCCCGGCCGGGCAGTCGGCGGCGCCGCTGGTGGCGCACATCGCGGCCGAGTACCCGCTGGTGGACCTGTCGGTGCGGGAGCCCGACATCGAGGCGGTCATCGCGAAGATGTACGCCGAGAAGGCGGTCTCGTAGGCTGCTGCCATGACCGACGACGCAAGTCCGGACCTCCGGGCGTCCGACGCCGACCGTGAGCGGGTCGCCGAGGTCCTGCGGGACGCCCTCGCCGAAGGGCGCCTGGACATGGGGGAGTTCGAGGATCGGCTGGAGGCGGCGTACCAGGCGCGCACCTACGGTGAGCTGACGCCGATCACCCGCGATCTGCCGGCCGGCGGCGCGGCGGCGCCCGCTCCCGTCTCCTTCTCCAAGGCGCCCGCGGAGCGGGGTGGCTGGGCGGGCCGGATCGTCGGGGGCGAGGGTTCCTCGACGGGCGGGTTCGCGGTGCTGTCGGGGTTCGAGCGCAGGGGCCGCTGGACGGTGCCGAAGCGGTTCAACTGCTTCGCCTTCATGGGCGGCGGCGAGATCGACCTCCGGGAGGCGAACTTCGCCGACCGTGAGGTGGAGATCAACTGCGTGGCGATCATGGGCGGGGTGCAGGTGATCGTGCCGCCGGGCGTCGAGGTGGTGGTGCGGGGCATCGGCGTGATGGGCGGCTTCGAGCACCCGAGGGACGACGCTCCGCCGGAGCCGGGCGCCCCGCGGGTGATCATCGGCGGCTTCGCCTTCTGGGGCGGGGTGGGCGTCGAGCGCAAGGTGACCCGGGCCGAGCGGCAGCGGCTGAAGGAGCAGCGCCGGCAGGAGCGGCTGGAGCGCAGGGAGGCCCGGCACGAACTGCACCGCGCGCGGCGCGAGGACCGGGAGCGGGACTAGTCCGGATCACGCCGGGAGCGGGGGTGGTTCCGATCGCGCCGGGCGCGGGGGTGCTGAGCGCGCTCCCCCGGGCCCGGCGGTCCGCGTCTACGAGGTGCAGACCTTGGTCAGTTCGCCCGCGGCGTCCGTGACGGGGCTGACGTCGGGGGTCCGGTCTCCGTTCGCGATGGCGGTGCGGACGTTGTCGACGGCCTTGGAGAGGTCGTCGACGGCCTTGTTGACGTCTGCGTCGTCCGTCTTGTCGCCGATCTTGTCCAGGTTCTTCTCGATGGAGTCGAGGGAGGCGTCGGCCTGGGTGGGGTCGTCGCCGGCGTTCTCCACGGCCTGCTGGAGGTCGGTGACGCTGTCGGCGATGGAGTCGGCGGTCTGTACGCAGTCCAGGGCCTTGTTCACGGCGTCGCAGCCGGTGGTGAGGCCGGCGGTGAGCGCGGCGGTCGCTAGGGCGGCGGCGACGGCGGTGAGCCGGCTTCGGCGTCGGCTGGCGGCCATGGTTTTGGGTCCCTCCCCTGGTACGGCTGGCCGGGCGCTCGGTGGTGGACCGCGCGCCCGTACCCATACGGACGTCGGGAAGGATGCGGGGGTTGCTCCCGCGTACCGGCTTTTTTGGCGGTCCCTTTACTTTGCGAGGGCGGCCGCCAGCGCCGACCGCTGGGCCGCCGCGAGCTGGTCGCAGCCGGCCACGGCGAGGTCGAGCAGGGCGTTGAGCTCGTCGCGGGCGAAGGGCTCGGCCTCGGCGGTGCCCTGGACCTCGACGAAACGGCCGTCGCCGGTGCAGACGACGTTCATGTCGGTCTCGGCGCGCACGTCCTCCTCGTAGCAGAGGTCGAGGAGGGGCACCCCGCCGACGATGCCGACGGAGACGGCGCTGACGGTTCCGGTGAGCGGCTGCCGGCCGGCCTTGATCAGCTTGCGGCCCTGGGCCCAGGCGACGGCGTCGGCCAGGGCGACGTAGGCGCCGGTGATGGCGGCGGTGCGGGTGCCGCCGTCGGCCTGGAGGACGTCGCAGTCGAGGACGATGGTGTTCTCGCCGAGCGCCTTGTAGTCGATGACGGCGCGCAGGGAACGGCCGATGAGCCGGGAGATCTCGTGGGTGCGGCCGCCGATCCTGCCCTTGACGGACTCGCGGTCGCCGCGGGTGTTGGTGGCGCGGGGCAGCATGGAGTACTCCGCGGTGACCCAGCCCTCGCCGCTGCCCTTGCGCCAGCGCGGGACTCCTTCGGTGACGGAGGCGGTGCAGAAGACCTTGGTGTCGCCGAAGGAGACGAGGACGGAGCCCTCGGCGTGCTTGCTCCAGCCGCGTTCGATGGTGACCGGGCGGAGCTGTTCGGGGGTGCGGCCGTCGATTCGAGACATGCGGACGAGCCTAGCCGTACGCGCGGAAGGGGCTCCTCCCGCGTCGGGAAGTGCCCCTTCCAGGCGAACCGGGAGGCTCACATCATGTCTTCGATCTCCGCGGCGATCGGGTCGGCGTCGGTGCCGATGACGACCTGGATGGCGGTGCCCATCTTGACGACGCCGTGGGCGCCGGCGGCCTTCAGGGCGGTGTCGTCGACGAGCGAGGGGTCGGAGACCTCGGTGCGGAGCCGGGTGATGCAGCCCTCGATCTCCTCGATGTTCTCGATGCCGCCGAGGCCGGCGACGATCTTCTCAGCCTTGCTGGCCATGTTGCTTCTCCCTGATCCGAACCGCTTTGTCGCAGTAACCCACAGTTGGCCCATCTTCGCGAGCGGCCGTGCGGTACGTGCCCAATGATGGCGATCACCACAGCGGAACCGTCCGTCGACTGGTCTACACCACCGGGGGGACGGCAGCCAAACCGGCTTGCGTGCCGAGGGGTTCGGCCGTCGGGCCGGTGTCCGAGGTCGAGGGGTCCAGGGAGGACGCCGATGAGCGGCGAGAGCACGGCCGGCCCCGCGCGCGTCCGGCTACACCGGCTCTACCAGGGCCTGCAGAAGATGGGCCGCAGTCTGCAACTGCCGATCGCCGTGCTGCCGGCCGCGGGCATCCTGATCGGGCTGGCCCAGCCGGGCGTGGTCGGCGAGGGCGGCCTCGGCTGGACCGCGGTCTCCAAGGTGATGCTGGGCGCGGGCGGCGCGCTGCTCGACGGCTCGCTGGGGCTGCCACTGCTGTTCTGCGTGGGCGTGGCGATCGGCATGGCCAAGAAGGCCGACGGCTCGACGGCGCTCGCGGCGGTGGCGGGCTTCCTCGTCTACTACGGCGTGCTGCACGAGTTCCCGGAGGACTGCCCGGCCGGCTCGAAGGCGGTCGAGCACGTCGGCTGCCAGGTGGCGGACGGATCGGTGACGGCCTTCACCTTCCAGAACCCGGGTGTCTTCGGCGGCATCGTGATGGGACTGCTGGCCGCCTTCTTCTGGGCCCGCTTCCACCGCACCCGGCTGGTGGACTGGCTGGGCTTCTTCAACGGCCGCCGGCTGGTGCCGATCATCATGTCGTTCGTCGCCATCCTCTTCGCGGGCCTGTGCCTGTGGGTCTGGCCGCCGATCGGCAGCGGCTTGGAGAGCTTCGGTCACTGGCTGCGCGACGCGGGGCCGTGGGGCGCGGGGCTGTTCGGCGTCGCCAACCGGGCGCTGCTGGTGATCGGGCTGCACCAGTTCCTGAACGTGCCCCTGTGGTTCCAGTTCGGCAGCTACACCAAGCCGGACGGCACGGTGGTGCACGGCGACATCAACATGTTCCTGTCGGGCGACCCGAACGCGGGCCAGTTCACCTCGGGGTTCTTCCCGATCATGATGTTCGCGCTGCCTGCGGCGGCGCTGGCCATCACGCACTGCGCGCGGCCGGAGCGGCGCAAGGAGGTCGGCGGGCTGATGCTGTCGGTGGCGCTGACGTCGTTCGTGACGGGCATCACCGAGCCGATCGAGTACTCCTTCCTCTTCGTCGCACCAGCGCTGTACGCGATCCACGCGGTGCTGACGGGGGTCTCGATGGCGGTGACGTGGGCGCTGGGCGTGCACGACGGCTTCGCCTTCTCGGCCGGCCTGATCGACTACGTCATCAACTGGCACCTGGCGACGAAACCGTGGCTCATCATCCCGATCGGCCTGTGCTTCGCGGCGGTCTACTACGTGGTCTTCCGCTTCGCGATCACCAGGTTCGACCTGAGGACGCCGGGGCGGGAGCGGGCGGAGGAGGTGGAGGACGTCACCAAGGCATAGGCGCCCCGCGAGGGCACGGCGAGTAGCGCGGCGGTAACGGGAATCGCGGGTTCCTTACACCGCCTTCATCGTGCTACAACAGGTCTACACCACTGAGTGGTGTAGACCAGAGACGCCGCCGTCCTCCCTCCCCACGCACGGGCGGCGCCATGCCCACATGGAGGAAGTTGTGACCACGGCCAGCGCCGCTCCCGCGGCCGAGAAGAAGAAGGGCGCCGGCGCGATGGCTGTGCTGCAGCGCATCGGCCGCAGCCTCATGCTGCCGGTGGCGGTCCTGCCGGCCGCCGCCCTCCTGGTGCGCCTCGGCAACACCGACATGCTGGGACGCCCGTCGTTCCCCACGTTCCTGACGAAGATAGCGGGCTTCATGGCCGCCGGCGGGAACGCGATCCTCGACAACATGGCGCTGCTGTTCGCCGTGGGCATCGCCATCGGCTTCGCCAAGAAGTCGGACGGCTCGACGGCGCTCGCCGCGGTCGTCGGCTACCTGGTCTTCAAGAACGTGCTAGGCACGTTCACCGACAAGAACCTGCCGAAGGTGGCGACCGCCGTCGACGGCAAGGTCGTCATGACGGACGCGCCGGTGGACGCCAAGGTCCTCGGCGGTGTGGTGATGGGCATCGTGGTCGCCCTGATCTACCAGCGTTTCTACCGCACCAAGCTGCCCGACTGGGCGGGCTTCTTCGGCGGCCGGCGCCTGGTCCCGATCCTGTCGGCCTTCGCCGGTCTGATCCTCGGCATCGTGTTCGGCTACATCTGGCCGGTCCTGGGCACGGGCCTGCACAACTTCGGTGAGTGGCTGGTCGGGTCGGGCGCGGTCGGCGCCGGCATCTTCGGTGTGGCCAACCGCGCGCTGATCCCGATCGGCATGCACCACCTGCTCAACTCGTTCCCCTGGTTCCAGGCCGGCGACTACCACGGCAAGAGCGGCGACATCGCCCGCTTCCTGGCCGGCGACCCGTCCGCCGGACAGTTCATGACCGGCTTCTTCCCGATCATGATGTTCGGCCTCCCGGCGGCCTGCCTCGCCATCGTGCACTGCGCCCGGCCGGAGCGCCGCAAGGTCGTCGGCGGCATGATGTTCTCGATCGCGCTGACCTCGTTCGTGACCGGTGTGACCGAGCCGATCGAGTTCACCTTCATGTTCATCGCGCCGGTCCTGTACGCCATCCACGCGGTCCTCACCGGCGTCTCGCTGGCGCTGACCTGGGCGCTGGGCATGAAGGACGGATTCGGGTTCTCGGCCGGCGTGGTCGACTTCGGCCTGAACCTGGGCATCGCGACCAACCCCTGGGGCCTGGTCCTGGTCGGTCTGTGCTTCGCGGTCGTCTACTACGTGATCTTCCGCTTCGCGATCATCAGGTTCAACCTGCCGACGCCGGGCCGTGAGTCCGACGAGGAACTGGCCGAGCTGCAGAAGGCGGAGGCCAAGTAGCCTCCCCGGCATGGCGAAGGCCCCCGGAGCCGCTCGGCTCCGGGGGCCTTTCCGTGTGCGTGTCCCGGGGTCAGATCTCGTACGTCGTCCCCGGCGCCGCCAGGTCCACCCGGCCGGTGAAGACCTCGCGGGCGTGGGCCGCGTTGAGCCGGGGGTCGGTCCAGGGCGGGATGTGGGTGAGGACCAGGCGGCGGGCGTTCGCGCGGGCCGCCGTCTCGCCGGCCTCGCGGCCGTTGAGGTGCAGGTCCGGAATGTCTTCCTTGCCGTACGTGAACGCGGCCTCGCACAGGAACAGGTCCGCGTCCCGGGCCAGCTCGTCCAGCGTCCCGGTGACGCCCGTGTCGCCGGAGTACGTCAGCACCTTCCCGCCGTGCTCGATCCGGATCCCGTACGCCTCCACGGGGTGCCGCACCCGCTCGGTGTGCACGGTGAACGGGCCGATCTCGAACGTGGACGGCTTGACGGTGTGGAAGTCGAAGACCTCGCTCATGGAGGAGGCGGAGGGGGTGTCGGCGTAGGCCGTGGTCAGGCGGTGCTCGGTGCCCTCGGGGCCGTAGACCGGTATCGGGGCGCAGCGGCCGCCGTCGAAGCGGTAGTAGCGCGCGACGAAGTAGGCGCACATGTCGATGCAGTGGTCGACGTGCAGATGGCTCAGGAAGATCGCGTCGAGGTCGTAGAGACCGCAGTGGCGCTGCAGCTCGCCGAGGGCGCCGTTGCCCATGTCGAGGAGCAGCCGGAAGCCGTCGGCCTCGACGAGGTAGCTCGAACAGGCCGATTCCGCGGATGGGAACGACCCCGAGCAGCCGACGACGGTGAGCTTCATGAAGCAGAAACCTCCGTTGGCGAAAGGCGGCGGGCGGGGAGCCGGCGCAACGGGCCGGGGCATGGCAAAGGGGGGTCGTGCGGTCCGTCGAGCGTAAGGCGCAAAAGCGCGGGTCGCTCCTCCGCCAGGGGCCGTTGTGGGCGAACTCACCTGTGCTGTCACCGGTTCGGCTGGAACAGGAGCGCGTAAGAACAGAGGAGGGCGCGCAATGCCGGGCGCGCGCCGGTAACGTCGTCCTCATGGACACGTCCTGGTGGCTGGCCCTCGCGGCGGTGGTACTGCTCGCGCTGGTCGCCACGCTCGTCGACGGCTGGGGGCGGGGCCGGCGGCCCGGCGGGCGCAGGCTGCGGCCGCCCGGACGCCCAGGGGCGCGGGACCGGGTCCTGACGCGCCCGCACCCCGGGGACATCTGGTGGGCGAACGTGCCCTACGAGGACCGGGCGGAGTCCAAGGACCGCCCCTGTCTGGTGCTGGCCGTACGCGGCAACCGGGCCACGGTCGCGAAGATCACCAGCAAGTACCACGACGAGCGTGCCGGGGTGATCCCGCTGCCGCCCGGCGCGGTCGGCGACGCGCACGGGCGGCCCAGCTTCCTGCAGACCGACGAGCTGCGGGAGGTTCCGGTGGGGGAATTCCGGCGCCGGGTGGGCGTGGTCGACCCGGTCCTGTGGGACCAGGTGCGGCACCTCGCGGGCTGAGCGGGGCCGGACGGCTACTGGTGGACCGTCACCGTGACCGTCCACTCCTGGATGCCCTTGCAGGAGACCTGGCCGGAGGCCGTGGGCTCGGGGCACATGGGCCGGGAGGACGTCAGCTTCGTGGTGCCGGCGGCCTTCGCCCGGTAGGCGGCACTGGCATCGCCCGGCTGGATGACGAAGCCCGAGTTGATCGCCTCCAGGGCGGGGCCGCTCGCCGCGACCGGCTTCCAGGGGCGGTCCTTGGTGCCGTCGAGGGTGAGCCGCAGCTCACCGCCCTTGGTCAGGCAGATGGTGTGACCGTCGTCTGCGGCGGTCAGCTCGGCGTGGGAGACGCACCCGCCGGAGGAGGGTGAGCCGCTCGCCGACGGTGACACCTTGCCGCTGCCGCCCCCGGTGTCGTCCCCGCCGTCCCCGCCGCTCTGCGAGCCGCAGCCCGCGAGGAGCAGCGCGGCTGCCGCGAGGGCGAGGGTCGTGGTTCGACGCATGGGGTCCGCCTTTCGTCCGTGGCCGGCTGTCCGGCCGCTGGTACGGATGTGACGTACCACCGGCGCGGACGGATCCCGCATACGGAGGACCAAATTCCCCGCAAGGGCGGGCCAGGGCCTCTCGCCAGGCGAGCCCGGCGTGATCCGAACGAAAGGCCCTAGGCCCAGAGCTGGCCGTGCAGGGTCTCGATGGCCTCTTCGGTGGTGGCGGCGGTGTAGACGCCGGTGGAGAGGTACTTCCAGCCGCCGTCGGCCACGACGAAGACGATGTCGGCGCTCTCGCCGGCCTTGACGGCCTTCCTGCCGACGCCGATCGCCGCGTGCAGGGCGGCGCCGGTGGAGACGCCCGCGAAGATGCCCTCCTGCTGGAGTAGTTCACGGGTGCGGGTCACCGCGTCGGCGGAGCCGACCGAGAAGCGGGTGGTGAGGACGGAGGCGTCGTACAGCTCGGGGACGAAGCCCTCGTCGAGGTTGCGCAGGCCGTACACCAGGTCGTCGTAGCGCGGTTCGGCGGCGACGATCTTCACGTCCGGCTTGTGCTCGCGCAGGTAGCGGCCGACGCCCATGAGGGTGCCGGTGGTGCCGAGGCCCGCGACGAAGTGGGTGACGGAGGGCAGGTCGGCGAGGATCTCCGGGCCGGTCGTGGCGTAGTGGGCGCCCGCGTTGTCCGGGTTGCCGTACTGGTAGAGCATCACCCAGTCGGGGTGCTCGGCCGAGAGTTCCTTGGCGACGCGCACGGCGGTGTTGGAGCCGCCCGCGGCCGGGGAGGAGATGATCTCGGCGCCCCACATGCCCAGCAGGTCCCGGCGCTCCTGCGAGGTGTTCTCCGGCATCACGCACACCATGCGGTAGCCCTTGAGCTTGGCGGCCATGGCGAGGGAGATGCCGGTGTTGCCCGAGGTGGGCTCGAGGATGGTGCAGCCCGGGGTCAGCCGGCCGTCCTTCTCCGCCTGCTCGATCATGTGCAGGGCCGGGCGGTCCTTGACCGAGCCGGTCGGGTTGCGGTCCTCCAGCTTGGCCCAGATGCGGACGTCGTCGGACGGCGAGAGCCGCGGCAGGCGCACCAGAGGGGTGTTGCCCACCGCGGCCAGCGGGGAGTCGTAGCGCATGGGGGATCAGGCCATGCCGCCGGCGACCGCCGGCAGGATCGTCACGCTGTCGCCGTCGGCCAGCTTGGTGGAGATGCCGTCGAGGAAGCGCACGTCCTCGTCGTTCAGGTAGACGTTCACGAACCGGCGGAGCTGCTCGCCGTCCACGATGCGGGCCTGGATGCCCGGGTGCCGGGACTCGAGGTCGGCGAAGAGTTCGGCGAGGGTGTCCCCGGTGCCCTCCACGGCCTTCTGGCCGTCGGTGTACGTGCGGAGGATGGTCGGGATGCGGACCTCGATGGCCATGGCGTCAGGGCTCCTGTCGGAATGAGTCAGGTCGGTGGGCGCGACAGCGCGGGCGTCTCGTGTACGCGGGGTGGGGCGCCGTCGGCTCACGGCCGTACGGCGGCAGGAGGGTGTTGCGTCAACAGATGGCGCTGGCCAGCCTGCACAGGTCGACGTGCAGCCGCGCCACGAGCAGCGTGCCCGGCGTCTTGTCGCTCACGTCTCGGATAACCATGAGGTCATCGTATCGATTCCCGCCCCCGCACTCGGAGTGTCGTCCCACACTTCGGATGGTCGTCGGCCACTGGCTGAGACTTCCGAGTTCAGCGCGCCTTCCGTTGCGCCCGGGACCTGGCCGCATGCCCGTCAGTACGCCTGCACGACCTTGACCTCCTCCTCCGTGACCTCGCCGTCGAGGATGCGGAAGGAGCGGAACTGGAAGTCGCCGAGGCCGTCGGTGTCGGCGGTGGAGACGAGGACGTAGTGGGCACCGGGCTCGTTGGCGTAGCCGATGTCGGTGCGGGAGGGGTAGGCCTCGGTCGCGGTGTGGGAGTGGTAGATGATCACCGGCTCCTCGTCGCGGTCGTCCATCTCGCGGTAGAGCTTGAGCAGGTCCTGCGAGTCGAACTCGTAGAAGGTGGGCGAGCGGGCCGCGTTCAGCATCGGGATGAAGCGCTCGGGCCGGCCGGCGCCCACCGGGCCCGCGACGACGCCGCACGCCTCGTCGGGGTGGTCCTCGCGCGCGTGGGCCACGATCTGGTCGTACAGGGCCTCGGTGATGGTCAGCATGGGGGTCAGGATAAGCGGAGGGGCCGCCCCGTACCGAGGTGTGGTACGGGGCGGCCCACATGCTGGACGTCCTGAGCGGTGGCCACCGGGACTGCCACGAGTACTCCCGGCGGCCGGACGTCCTGGGGGAAGGTTTCCGCGGCGGTCAGCCGACCTTCTCGAACGCCTGCTCGTCGCGGTCCGCGAGCTGCGGGGCGCGCGACTTCATGACCATCCAGCCGATGCCGAGCGCGACCGCCCAGCCCGCCATCACGTACAGGCAGACGCGGGAGTCGGCGTCGTACGCGATCAGGCCGGTGACGAAGAGCAGGAACGCGATGGCGATGTACGAGCACACCGCGCCGCCCGGCGCCGGGAAGGAGGAGGCGGGCAGCCGGCCCGCGTCGACCGCGCGGCGGTAGAGGACGTGGCTGACCAGGATCATCAGCCAGGTCCAGATGCCGGCCGCGGTGGCGACGGAGGTGACGTAGCCGAAGGCCTTCTCCGGGACGACGTAGTTCAGGACCACGCCGATGCCCATGAACAGCACCGAGACGGTGATGCCGAGCGCCGGGGTCTTGGTGGCCGACAGCTTCGCGAAGGCGCGGGGGGCCTCGCCGTTGTCGGCCAGGGTGCGCAGCATGCGGCCGGTGGAGTACATGCCCGAGTTACAGGAGGACAGGGCCGCGGTGAGCACCACGAAGTTCACGATGCCGGCGCCGGCCGGGATGCCGATGACGGCGAACGCCTTCACGAAGGGGCTGACGCCCTCGGCGAACTCGGTCCACTTGACCACGCACAGGATGACCGAGAGGGCACCGACGTAGAACAGGGCGATGCGCCACGGCAGGGTGTTGATCGCCTTCGGGAGGGTCTTCTCCGGGTTCTCGGACTCGCCTGCGGTGACGCCGACCAGCTCGACGGCGAGGTAGGCGAACATCACGCCCTGCAGGGTCATCAGCGAGGAGCCGACGCCCTTCGGGAAGAAGCCGTCGAACTGCCAGAGGTTCGCCACGTGCGCGGTGTCACCGGCGGCGCTGAAGCCGAAGGTGAGCACGCCGAGGCCGATCACGATCATGCCGATCAGGGCGGTGACCTTGACCATGGAGAACCAGAACTCGATCTCACCGAACAGCTTGACCGAGATCAGGTTGGCCACGAACAGGACCACGAGGAACACCAGGGCCGTGACCCACTGCGGGACGGCCGGGAACCAGTAGTTGACGTAGATGGCGGCGGCCGTCAGCTCGGCCATGCCGGTGACCACCCACATCAGCCAGTACGTCCAGCCGGTGAAGTAGCCGAAGAACGGGCCGAGGAACTCCCGGGAGTACTCGGCGAAGGAGCCGGAGACCGGACGGTAGAGCAGCAGCTCGCCCAGGGCCCGCATGATGAAGAAGATGATCACGCCGGCGAGGGCGTACATGAGGATGAGGCTGGGACCGGCCTTGGCGATGTTCGCCCCGGCTCCCAGGAACAGGCCGACGCCGATGGCGCCACCGATGGCGATCATCTGGACCTGACGGCTGCCGAGCCCGCGCTCGTACCCCTCTTCGGGGGCTTCTGTGACCCTCTCGGAGGCCATGTGTGGTGCGCCTTTCTCCATGCCGACCCGGGCCTTTCGTCGGCCTCGGATCGGGTTTCGATCCCCCCGGATTGATGGAGCTGGGCGGGGCTTCGCGAGCCCGCCCGTGCCTGGCCGGCGGTTGCCGGCTCGGTGGCGCACCCGGCCGGACATGGGTGGTGTCGGCCGGGCGGTCGTGAAGATTTATCACGGCCGCAATATTGAGCACAGGGGGCGGTTGTGACGCACCCCACAGGGAGAAGCGGACAAAGAGCGCCCGAATGTGTGAAAACCGGCTGGAGTGGTGACGCGATCGTTATCCGGATTTGAGTGTCCTTTGAGCGAACACCAAATCAGGATGATCAGGGCATCAAGGTCGTCACGAGCGTTTCCTGGAGCCCGCCCAGCCACAGATAGGCCATCACCATCGGCTTGCGCGCGTCCTCGTCCGGCAGCCGGTAGAGCAGTTCGGTGTCGTCCTCGTCGGTGATCTCCAGCCGGGCGCCGATCGCCAGCCGGAGGTCGTTGAGGGCGCCGAGCCACCAGCGCGACTCGTCCGGGGACAGCTTGAGGACCGCCCCGCCCGCGTCCGAGGCGTTCAGCGCGTCCAGGGTGCGGATCACCGCGAGCGCGTTCTCCCGCTTGCCGGCGCGCAGGTCGTTCTCGGTGTAGCGGCGGAACTCGGCGGAGTACGCCTGCCGCTCCTCCGCCTCGGCCGGCGAGCCGGGCTCCCGCTCGGGGTCGCTGTAGGCGTCCGGGAAGAGCCTTCTGAGGACCGGGTCGGCGGGCGGCTCGCTCGGTCCGTCGGCGAACAGCTCGGCCAGCGGGTCGGCGGCGGCGCCCTCGGCGGGGCCGGGGCCGATGAGCTCCAGGAGCTGCACGGCCAGTGACCGGATGATGGAGATCTCGACGTCGTCGAGGGCGACGGCCGCGCCGCCACCGGGGATCGGTTCGAAGGTTCCGGGCATGGAGGGGATCGCTACTTCCGGTCCTGCTGGAGGGTGGCCCACAGTCCGTAGCCGTGCATCGCCTGCACGTCGCGCTCCATCTCCTCGCGGGAACCGCTGGAGACGACCGCCCGGCCCTTGTGGTGGACGTCGAGCATGAGCTTGGTGGCCTTGTCCTTCGGGTAGCCGAAGTAGCTCTGGAACACGTAGGTCACATAGCTCATGAGGTTGACCGGGTCGTTGTGCACGATCGTGACCCAGGGGACGTCGGGCTCGGGTACGGCGAAGACCTCCTCCGCCGACTCGGTGCGTTCGATCTCTACGGGCGCGGGTGACGTCACACAGCCCATGCTGCCACGCGCGACAGTATTCGTCACACTGACGAAATGGGGGTAGCATCATCGTCATGCTGCACCTACCGGGGGCCAACCCCCGGGCCCCCGGCCGGTCCTGGGGTAGCCGGGCAGTCACGAGCTGACGGAGGTAGTGGTGGACGTGGCGGACCTGGGGCTGCCGGTGGACGTTCCCTCGACGGCGCTCTTCACGGACCAGTACGAGCTCACGATGCTGCAGGCCGCCCTGAAGGCGGGTACGGCCGAGCGCCGCAGCGTCTTCGAGGTCTTCACCCGGCGGCTGCCCCACGGGCGCCGTTACGGCGTGGTGGCGGGCACCGGGCGGGTGCTGGACGCGGTCGAGAACTTCCGCTTCGACGAGGGCGTCCTCGGCTTCCTGCGGGAGCGTGGGATCGTCGACGAGGAGACCCTGAAGTGGCTCGCCGGCTACCGCTTCAGCGGCGATGTGTGGGGCTACCCCGAGGGGGAGGTGTACTTCCCGGGCTCGCCGATCCTGCGGGTCGAGGGCTCCTTCGCCGAGTGCGTGCTGCTGGAGACCGTGATCCTGTCCATCCTCAACCACGACTCGGCGATCGCCGCCGCCGCGTCCCGGATGGCCTCCGCCGCCGGCGACCGGCCGCTGATCGAGATGGGTGCCCGCCGCACCCACGAGCTGGCCGCCGTGGCCGCCTCCCGGGCCGCCTACGTCGGGGGCTTCGCGACCACCTCGGACCTCGCGGCCGGCTTCCGGTACGGCATCCCGACCGTCGGCACCTCCGCGCACGCCTTCACCCTGCTGCACGACCGGGAGCGGGACGCCTTCCAGGCCCAGGTGGAGTCCCTCGGCCGGGGCACCACGCTCCTGGTGGACACCTACGACGTCGCCGAGGCCGTCCGTACGGCGGTGGAGGTGGCCGGGCCCGAACTGGGCGCGGTGCGCATCGACTCCGGGGACCTGCTGCTGGTCGCGCACCGGGTGCGGCAGCAGCTCGACGAGCTGGGCGCGACCGGCACGAAGATCGTCGTCACCTCCGACCTGGACGAGTACGCCATCGCCTCGCTGGCGGCGGCGCCCGTGGACGCGTACGGCGTCGGCACCCAGCTCGTGACCGGTTCCGGGCACCCGACGTGCTCGATGGTCTACAAGCTGGTCGCGCGGGCCGATTCCGCCGACCCGGCGGCGCCGATGGTGCCGGTGGCGAAGAAGTCCAGCGGGGGCAAGGCCTCCGTCGGCGGCCGCAAGTGGGCGGCGCGGCGGCTGGACCGGGACGGCGTCGCGGAGGCCGAGGTCGTGGGCACCGGACCGGTCCCCGACGAGCTCGCCGGACAGCAGCTCCTGGTGCGGCTGATCGAGGACGGCGAGGTCGTCGCGCGCGAGCCGCTGGACGTGCCCCGCGACCGGCACATCGCGGTGCGCGCCGCCCTGCCGCTGTCCGCGACGCAGCTCTCCCGGGGCGAGCCCGTCCTCCCGACGGAGTACACGCAGGGCCTCTCGGGTAGCTAAAGCAGGACGCCCGCCGCTCCCCCGCCCGTCGACCCCCTCCCGCAGGGCACGCGAAGTCTCTAGGCTCAGTTACTCAACCGGACAGTCGAAGGACACCCACCATGCGCCGCGCCTTGATCGTCGTAGACGTGCAGAACGACTTCTGCGAGGGAGGCAGCCTGGCGGTGGCCGGCGGCGCCGACGTGGCCGCCGCCGTCACCGAGCTGATCGGGCAGGCCGGGGGCACCGCGTACCGCCATGTGGTGGCCACCCGAGACCACCACATCGCGCCCGGCGGCCACTTCGCCGACGACCCCGACTTCGTCCACTCCTGGCCCGCGCACTGCGTCGCGGGCACCGAGGGCGTCGGCTTCCACCCGAACTTCGCGCCGGCCGTCGCCTCCGGCGCGGTGGACGCGGTGTTCGACAAGGGCGCGTACTCGGCGGCCTACAGCGGCTTCGAGGGCGCCGACGAGAACGGCGTCCCGCTGGCCGACTGGCTGCGCGCCCGGCACATCGACGAGGTGGACGTGGTCGGCATAGCCACCGACCACTGCGTACGGGCCACCGCGCTGGACGCGCTCCGGGAGGGTTTCCGCACGCAGATCCTCCTCGACCTGACCGCGGGCGTCGCCCCGGAGACGACGGAGCGGGCCCTGGAGGAGCTGCGCGAGGCCGGGGTGGAGCTCACCGGCAAGCCGGTGGTCGGCGGCTAGGGTCTTCCGTTCGGATCAGGCCGGACCAGGCTGTCCGCGGCCCGCCCGGGGTGCTCAGCCGCGCTGGGCCACGGCAGGTGCGCGCAGCAGGGCGCGGATCGGGTGCCACAGCTCGGTCACGGTGACATCGCTGTCCGGAGCCGTGCGCCATATCAGGCCGTCGGGATGGTGCAGCACCGCCGTGATCTCGTCCGGGGTCGGCGGGGCGGCGTTTCCCCGCAGGTAGATCGCGCGCAGACCCAGGTTGCGGAGCCTGGTCAGGGCTCGTGCGCGGTTCTGGGCGTGCACCAGGACGCGCACCCCGGCGGAGCCGCCGGCCGGGCTGGGGCTGGGCAGGTTGAGTGCCACCACCACCGTGCCGTTCGGCAGTTTGCTGAAGCCTCCTGCGGCCATGCGGTCACATCCCCGTTTCGGTCGGTGTCAATAAGCGAGCCACAGGACGCACCTAAACACGATCGGCGGCGACCCGCCAGGGGGTCACCGCCGATACGCTTTTGACCTGCGGATATATCCGCTACTTCACCGCGGGGCCGACTTCGAGCTCGATGGTCGTGCCGCCGCCGCTCTGCTTGACGATCTTGACCTTGGTGTTGGTGTCAGTGATCTTGACACCGCCCGTCGGGTTCGACGCGTCGTAGTAGGTGCTGGTGTGGTCGTTGAAGACCGGCACACCCTTCTGCGACTTGATCTTGAGCGCCTTGTCGGCCTTGTGCAGCGTGAACGCGTCCGTGGCGTCCAGGCCGAACGTCGAGTCGAAGGCCTGGATCCGGTTGCGCAGCAGCGTGCCGTCGGACCACTTGAGCGCCTTGTAGTGCGCGTCCACGGGCAGGATCAGACCGGTGCCCGGGTGACCGTTGGTGCTGTTCGTGTTGTTGTCCGCCTGGGAGGTGTCCCACTTCCAGATCAGCAGGCCGTTCTGGTACGGGTAGTGCTCCACCCAGTCCGGGCGCGACGAGAAGCCGAAGTTGTACGGACCGACCTTGAGGGTCTTGTCGTACGAGACGTACTGGCGGTTCTCGGCGAGGTAGTACTGCTTGTAGTCCTTGGTGAAGGACGCACCGACGCGGGAGAAGCCGTTGGCCGTCCAAGCGGCGTCCGCGGACTCGGCGTTGTCGGAGAACACCGGCGTGCCGTCGGCCGTCACCGTGATCTCGTCGGCCGTGAAGCCCTTCAGGGCCACACCACCGTCGGTCTGGTAGCGGAAGCGCAGCTGCACCTTCTGGCCGGCGTAGGCGTCCAGCGAGTACGACAGCTTCTTGTAGCCGTCGACCGAGCCGGTCAGGGCCGGCTTGCCGGAGGCGTCACGCGGGATGGCCTGGCCGTCCACCGTGCCGTCGAGGGCGGTCCAGTTGGCGCCACCGTCGGTCGACACCTCGGTGTAGAGGTAGTCGTACTCGGACTCGATGTCGTACCAGCCGTCGAGCGAGAGGGTGGCCGACGTCTTGCCCGTGAGGTCCACGGAGCGGGTCAGGGTGTTCTTGAGGTCGTCGCCGCTGCCGCTCCACCACTGGGTGGCGCCCTCGGCCGGGGTGACGATCTCGGTCTTCACGGCCTTGTTCGGCAGCGAGACGACCAGCGCCTGGCGGTACTTGGTGTTGTACTCGGCGACGCCCAGCTTGTGCCAGGACTTGACGCCCGCCTTGGCGGTGTCGTAGTTCAGCCAGCCGAGCTGCAGCTTGTCCCAGGCGTTCATGTCGCCGGGCAGGTCGCCGATGGACTCCTTGCCGGTACCCAGCCAGGAACCGGAGGACATCAGCGTCCAGAAGCCGGTGGAGTTGTCGCCGCCGGCGGTGTCGTACTCGTCCGGCAGACCGAGGTCGTGGCCGTACTCGTGGGCGAACACACCGAGGCCGCCGTTCTCCGGCTGGATGGTGTAGTCGCCGACCCAGACACCGGTGTCGCCGACCTGCGTGCCGCCGAGCTTGTTGTCGCTGGGGCCGGTTGCGCCGGCGTCGGTGCCGAAGGCGTACCAGCGGTGCGCCCAGATGGCGTCCGTGCCCTGGGCGCCGCCGCCCGCGGACTCGTCCTCACCGGCGTGCACGAGCTGGAAGTGGTCGACGTAGCCGTCGGGCTCGTTGAAGTTGCCGTCGCCGTCGAAGTCGTAGCGGTCCCACTGGTCGTACTTGGCCAGGTCCGCCTTGATGTCGGCGTCGGACTTGCCGGCCTTCTTCTGGTCGGCGACCCAGGCGCCCAGACCGTCGCGGACGACGTTCCACACGCTGGAGCAGTTGGTCTGACCGCAGGCGTTGTTGCCGTAACGGGCCTCGTTGTACGGGACCTTGACCCAGTCCGAGACCTCGCCGTCGACCGAGTAGCGGCCCGAGGACTGCTTCTCGTAGTACTTCTTCAGCGACTCCTTCTTCGAGCTGGTGCCGAAGTACAGGTCCTGGAAGTGCTTCTGGTTGTAGTCCTGCTGCCAGGCCGTCGAGTTGTCCTTCTTGCGGTCCGGCTTGGCGATCGTGTTGTGCAGCGGACCGGCGGTACCCCCGTACTTGGGGTCCGTCTGGTCGCCGAACTCGACCAGGATGGTGAAGATCTTGTCGGTCTTCTCCCGGCTCAGCTCGACGTACTTGCTGTCGCCCTTCTTGCTCTTGAGCTGGACGACCTTCGAGCCGTTGCGGTCCTTGGCCTTCGTCTTGCCTGCTATGAGCTGGTTCAGGGCCTCCTGACGCTGGGCGCGCTGCGTCTTGCTCAGCGGGCCGTCGAGGTCGTGGGCCTTCTGCTTCACCGGGGCCGGGTCGTGCCGGTTCGCGGCTGCCGACGGGGCCTGGGTGCTCGCCTCGGCGACCGCGAAGGTCGCGTAGGTGGCGGAGGCCGTCGCGAGCGCCACACCTATGGCGGCGGCTCTGAACGTCCAGGGTCTGCTGGTCACTTGAGTTCCTCCCCCGCGCCGCGCTGCACGGACAGGGGGTTCCCATTTGATGGAGAGTTCCGTGCGCGCACGTTCAACGCGTGTATCAAGTGACGTCATTTGACTAGAGGTTTAGAAGAAAAAACAGACCTTGACTTGAGCAGGACAAGTGCACTATGCGGAGAACAGGTTCGCTTTACGAACGCCGTGGGTGCCGTCCGACGGGCGCGTGGGACCGTCCGCTTCCCGGACCCCATGACTCCGTGCGCCCCCTGTGCACCGGTACCGTGGGTTAGGTCATGCTTACCGGGCGCGCTGCTCGGGCATGCACCGCGAAGAGAGTCGAACGGCACCCCGAATCCCCCGAGATGTTCCGAGGACACGATTGCCATGCCTCGTCCGACCGCCGCACAGCTCGCCTACGGTTCGTGCACCGTGATCCTGTCGACACTCGCCATGCTGTTGCTGTCGCAGGCGAGTTCGGGCCTCGCGATCTCCTTCATCGCCCTGGCCGCGCTCGCCCTGGGGCTGCTCGTCGCGATGACGGTGCCCCTGCCCAGGGCGCGCACCGTCGCGATGCCCGCCGAGGCGGCGCGGGAGAGCGAGCGGGTCCCGACCACGCTCTGAACGGCGCACACGTGAGCGGCGGGTCCGTGGCATCCACGAACCCGCCGCTGTCGTACCAGAACCCCGCGCGCCTCAGCGGGTGTCGACCTCCACCGTCTTGGCCGCCTTGTCGTGCAGGCCCTGTTTGTACGGCTTGTCGAAGTAGCTCCAGCCGCCGCAGATCACCGTCCAGACGCAGGCGCAGCAGAAGGCGAACGGCAGCCACAGCACCAGGGCGCGGACCAGCGAGGTCTGCGTCGAGGGCGTGGCACCGTCGTTCAGGTTGGCCACCCGCATCTTGAGCCACTTCTTGCCGAGGGTCTGCCCCGACTTGGCGATCAGGATCGTGTCGTAGGCGACGTAGAGGACGGCGGCGACGAAGGACTGCCAGAGGGACCGGCCGACCTCCATCCGGTTCCCGTTCACGTCGTACTGGTGCACCCCGAGGGGCCAGGTGACCAGCCAGACGACGATGCCCACGAGGATCATGTCGATGATGCGGGCGAGGGTGCGCCGGCCGCTGTCCGCGAGCGGGGGCATGCCAGCCAGGGGGTCGGCGGGGCCGCCGTACGGGCCACCGCCGTAGGGGCCCCCGGCGCCGTGGGGGCCGCCCCCGTAGGGGCCGCCACCACCGGGGGGTTCACCACCACCGCCGTAGGGGGGCGGCTGCTGTCCTCCCCAGGACGGCGGGGGCTGCCCGCCCTCGCCGGGGGGCGGCTGTCCGCCGCCGGGCGGCGGGGGCTGCCGGTCGCCGTACGGGCTGTCGTACGGCGAGCCCGCCCCCTGGTCCGACGGGGGCCGCTTCCTGAACGGGTCGTCCTCGGGGGGCTCCGCGCCGGAGCCGGGGGGCGGTTCACTGCTCATGTGCCCGAGTGGACCGCGAACGCAGCGGCTCCGCATCCGGCAGGCGGCCGTACGGGTTACGGGGCCCCGCCGGCCCGCGTCGGCCCCCCTCACTCCGCGCCGGTCCGTGCCGGTCCGCGTCGGTCCAGGTCAGTCCGGGTCAGTCCGCGACGAAGGTGTGGGCCGCCTTGTCGTGCCAGCACTGGCGCCACGGCCGGTCGAACAGGCACCACAGCACACCGAGCAGGCCGACGCCGAGCAGGCCGGGAACGCTGTAGACCAGCCAGCGGCGCAGGGCCGCGCCGAACCCCGGCGGCTCGTGCCCCTCGATGTCCCGGACCTCGATCCCGCACAGCTTCTTGCCCAGCGTGCGGCCCCACTTGGCGGTGGGCAGCGCCTCGTACAGCACGCCGAAGACCAGCAGGACGCCGAGGACGATGCCGAGCGCGGTGCCGGTCGTGCCGTCGATCAGCCAGACGGTGACGGTGCGGCCGGACAGCTTGGCCTCGTCGATCTTGTCCTGGATGTGGTCGACCGCCTGGGTGCCGAGCGGGACGGCGGCGGCCGCGGTGACGGCGCCGAGGACCAGGTTGTCGATCAGCCGGGCCGCGAACCGCTTGCCGAGACCGGCCGGACGGGCCGCGGCCTGCCGGCGGGCCACCGCCTGGAACGGGTCCTCGACCGGCGGCTTCCACGGCGCCACGGGCTGCTCGTCCGCTCCCCCGGCCAGCCGGTGCACCTGCTGCGCCCAGGACGCCTGGCCGCCACCGGGCCCGGCGGTCAGCGGCGTTCCGGAGCCGCCGGGCTGCCGGGCTGCCGACTGCTGCGGCACGGCCGGCTGGGACGCGGCCTGCTGCGGCGCGGCCGGCTGCGGCGCGGCCGGCTGCGGCGCGGCCGACTGGGGTGCGGCCGACTCGGGTGCGGCCGACTCGGGTGCGGCCTGCTGGGGTGCGGCCTGCTGGGGCACGGCGGAGGCCGCGGCCGCCGGGGCCGCCGAGACCTGGGGCGGCTGCGGGCTCTGTGCGCCCGCGGCACGCGCGGCGGCGGCCTTCCCGGCGCCGAAGCCGGGGCCCGCGGCCGGGCCCTGCGCACCCCCGCCGCCGGACCCGGCGGCGCCTCCCGGACCCGCCTGCGGCGCCACGGCGGGCCCCTGGGTGCCGAAGCCCCCGGAGGCCTGGCCACCGGAACCCGTGACGGCCGGGCCGAAACCAGGGGTGCCGGCGGTACCGGGGGCGCCGCCCGCTTCGGGGGCGGAGGCCGCGGGCGTGCCGGACTGCCGGCCCTGGGCCGGGTTCTGTCCCTGCCCAGGAACCTGACGGAACGTCATGGTGCCGGAGTCCTGGACGGCCGCGGGACCCGGGACCGGCCGGCGGAAGATGAAGGTGCCGCTGGGGTCGGGCTCGTCCTCGGCCGGCGGGATCGACGCCGTGCCGTCGGTACGGGCGGCGTGCCCGGCCGGCTGGGACGGGGTGTCCGCGGGGACCCGCGGGTCGGCGCCCCAGGCGGACGCCTGCCGCTGGTCGGGCCGCTCGGCGGCGGGTCCCGGCTGCGGGTCCTCGTCGAAGAAGTGCGGGCCCGTCTCCTCCACGGCCGGGACCGGCGGGTGGAACCCGGGCGGCGGGTTGAGCGGTTCGCCGTCCCGCGGCGCCGGCCGGCTGGTGCCCGGCACCCAGGAGGCGCCGTTCCAGTACCGGACGTAGCCGGGGATGGACGGGTCCGGGTAGTAGCCCTCGCGGGGCCTGTCGTCACCGGGGGCCGGGGTTGGGGCGCTCATGTCCGTCGTCCCGTATCTGCTCGGGGGTGGTAAGGGGCTCCACATCTATCAGACCGGCGCATGCCGCACCGCCAGTCCCGCCGTACCCACCCCTTTCCGGGCAACGCCGTCCACGGATCCCGCACCCGGCCGGAGAAACTTCCCCGAACCCGCGTAATGATCGTGCCCCTGCCCCCTCTCCCCCGGTGCGGGCCCACTCGGAAGCGGCCCCGGAAGAGAGGAAACACAGGTCATGCAGCAGACCGTGGTGGAACGGGAGCTGGAGATCCAGCTCGTCCTGTCGCCCGAGCGGAGCGTCCCGGTGCCGGCCCGGCTGGGTTACCGGTCCGGCGACCCCTACGCCGTGCACCTCACCTTCCACACCAACTCCGAGCAGCCCGTCGAGTGGACGTTCGCCCGGGAGCTTCTGGTGGACGGGGTATTCCGGCCGTGCGGACACGGCGACGTGCGGGTGTGGCCGACGAAGGCCGAGGGCCGTGGCGTCGTCCTGATCGCGCTGAGTTCGCCGGACGGCGACGCCCTGCTGGAGCTGCCGGCCACACCGGTCACCGCCTGGCTGGAGCGGACGCTGCGGGCGGTGCCGCCGGGCACCGAGGAGGGGCAGCTCGGCATCGACGACGCGCTCGACGAGCTGCTCGCCCGGTGACACCCGGCGGCGGCTCAGAAGAGCTTGCCCGGGTTGAGGATGCCGAGCGGGTCGAAGACCCGCTTCACCGCGCGCTGCATCTCCACGCCGACCGGCCCGATCTCCCGCGCCAGCCACTCCTTCTTGAGCACGCCCACACCGTGCTCGCCGGTGATGGTGCCGCCGAGTTCCAGGCCGAGCGCCATGATCTCGTCGAAGGACTCGCGGGCCCGCCGGGACTCGTCGACGTCCTGGGCGTCGAAGCAGACGGTGGGGTGGGTGTTGCCGTCTCCGGCGTGCGCGCAGACGCCGATGGTGAGGCCGTACTCGGCGGCGATCCGCTCGACGCCCTCGAGCATCGCGCCGAGCTTCGAGCGGGGCACGCACACGTCGTCGATCATCGTCGTGCCCTTGACCGCCTCCAGCGCGGTCAGCGAGAGCCGCCGGGCCTGCATCAGGAGTTCGGACTCGGCGGCGTCCTCGGCAGGGACCACCTGGGTGGCTCCGGCCGCCTCGCACAGCGCGCCGAGGGCGGCGAGGTCGGCGGCGGGGTCCGGGGTGTCGAAGGCGGCCAGCAGCAGCGCCTCGGTGGTCTCCGGCAGACCCATGTGGGCGAGGTCGTTGACCGCCTTGACGGTCGTACGGTCCATCAGTTCGAGGAGGGACGGCACATGCCCGCCCTCCATGATCCGGCAGACGGCGTCGCAGGCGGCGGCCGACGAGGCGAACTCGGCGGCCAGCACGAGCTGCGGGGGCGGCTTCGGCTTCAGCGCCAGCACGGCCCGCACGACGACGCCGAGGGAACCCTCGGATCCGACGAACAGGCGGGTCAGGTCGTAGCCCGCCACCCCCTTGGCGGTGCGCCGGCCGGTGGACATCAGCCGGCCGTCGGCGAGGACGACGTCGAGGCCGAGCACGTACTCGGCCGTGACCCCGTACTTCACGCAGCACAGTCCGCCGGAGGCGGTGCCGATGTTGCCCCCGATGGTGCACGTCTCCCAGCTCGACGGGTCCGGCGGGTAGTACAGGCCGTGCTCGCCCACCTCGCGGGAGAGCGCCGCGTTGACGACACCCGGTTCGACGACGGCGATCCGGTCGACCGGGCTGATCTCCAGGATGCGGTCCATCCGGGTCAGGGACAGCACGATGGAGCCGTCGGTGGCGTTGGCGCCGCCGGACAGGCCCGTGCGGGCACCCTGCGGGACCACGGGGACGCGCAGCTCGGTCGCGGTCCGCATGACGTGCTGCACCTGCTCGACGGTGCGCGGCAGCACGACCACGGCCGGGGCGCCGGACGGGCAGAAGCTCGCCATGTCGTTGGCGTAGGAGGCCGTGACGTCGGGATCGGTCAGGACGGCCTCGGGGGGCAGGCCGGCCAGGAGCCGGTCGGTGAGGTTGCTCGTCACTTCGTCGCGGGGCGCTTCGATACGGCTCACGATCACAGCGTGACACTCGGGGGCCATCGGTGTGAACCCCGTCCGTGCCGTCCTTGGGCCACCCGGATGTGCCCGGTGCACTGCCGCACAGTGAGCGGTATGGAGATCCGACCGTACGGCAGCTCCGCCCCCGGTACATCGCTGGTGGCCGAGCCGCCCCCGCCCCGCCGCGCCCGGCGCCTGCTGCGCCGCCTGCTGGTCACCGTGCTGGCGGGCTCGGCCGCGGCGGGCGGCGCGCTGATGCTGCTGCCGCCCAGGCCCGCGCACCACCGGGCGCCCGCGCCCGCCGCCGGCCCGCGGGCACAGGCGCCCGCGCTGACGGCCGCCGCGGTCACCTCCGGGGTGCCGGCCGCGCTGCCGGACCTGACGGCGCTGATCGGGCAGCAGGAGGGCGCGGTACGGGCCCGGCCCCGGGACGCGCGGGCCTGGGCGGTGCTGGGGTCCGCGTATGTGCAGCGGGGGCGGACAGCCGCCGACGCGGCGGACTTCCCGAAGGCGGACCGGGCACTGCGGACCTCGCTGGAGGTGGCCGGCACCCGGCCGGCGGAGCGGGCGGCGGCACTGGGCGGGCTGGCCGCGCTGGCGAACGCGCGGCGGGACTTCCCGGCGGCGAAACGGTACGGCGAGCAGGCGCTGAAGCTGACCCCGAAGCGCTGGTCGGCGTATCCGCCGCTGATCGACGCCTACACCGGGCTCGGCGACTACAAGGCGGCCCGGGGCGCCCTGGACAAGCTGCTGGGGCTGCGCACCGGGGCGGCCGACCGGCCGGCGGTGATGGCGCGGGCCTCGGCCGTCTACCGGGACCGGGGCTGGCGCGAGGACTCCGCGGCCCAGCTGACGGACGCGGCGGCGGCCGCCCGCACCCCCGCCGAGCAGGCCGCGTATCTGACCGGGGTGGGCCAGCTCGCCTGGGAGCGGGGCGACCGGGAGGACGCGCTGCGGCACTTCGAGGCGGCCGTACGGCTGGAACCCGGCCGGCGGGCCGCGCTGTCCGGGAAGGGCCGGGCGCTGGCCGCACTGGGCCGCACCGACGAGGCGGTGGCCGCGTACCGGGCGGCCATGGCCCGGCAGCCGGACGCGCGGGACGCGATGGAGCTGGGCGAGCTGTACGAGTCGCTGGGCCGGTACGAGGACGCCGAGCAGAGTTACGCCCTGCTGCGTGAGCAGGTCCGGCGGTCGGTGGCGGGCGGGGTCGACGAGGAGCTGCTGATCGGGCAGTTCGAGGCGGACCACGCCGACGCGGAGGACGCGGTGGAGCGGCTCCGCGAGGAGTGGCGGCGCCAGCCCGGGATCGAGGTGGCCGACGCCCTCGGCTGGGCGCTGCACCGGGCCGGCGAGGACACCGAGGCGCTGACCTACGCCTCGGCCGCGACGGACAAGGCGAAGGGCGGCGGGGTGCTCAGCGCCCTGTACGCGTACCACCGGGGCATGATCGAACGCGAGCTGGAGCTGGCCGGGCCGGCCCGGCGGCACCTCGAGGAGGCGCTGCGGATCAACCCGTACTTCTCGCCGCTCGGGGCCGCCGCGGCGAGCGAGGCCCTGCGAGGGCTCGGGGGGATTCCCGACGAGCCCGCGCCGGACGACATGTCCTGAGGGACGCCGCTACAGGTTGCCCCGCTTCTCCTGCTCGCGCTCGATCGCCTCGAACAGGGCCTTGAAGTTGCCCTTGCCGAAGCCCATCGAGCCGTGCCGCTCGATCAGTTCGAAGAACACGGTCGGCTTGTCCTGGACCGGCTTGGTGAAGATCTGCAGCAGGTAGCCGTCCTCGTCGCGGTCGGCGAGGATCTTCAGCTCGCGCAGGGTGTCCACGGGCACGCGGGTGTCACCGACCCACTCGCCGAGGGTGTCGTAGTAGGAGTCCGGGGTGTCGAGGAACTGGACACCGGCCGCGCGCATCGTCCGTACCGTCTGGACGATGTCGTTGGTGTTCAGCGCGATGTGCTGGACACCGGCGCCGCCGTAGAACTCCAGGTACTCGTCGATCTGGGACTTCTTCTTGGCGATCGCGGGCTCGTTGATCGGGAACTTCACCTTGAGGGTGCCGTCCGCGACGACCTTCGACATCAGCGCGCTGTACTCGGTGGCGATGTCGTCGCCCACGAACTCCTTCATGTTCGTGAAGCCCATGACCTTGTTGTAGAACTCGACCCACTCGTTCATCCGGCCGAGTTCGACGTTGCCGACGCAGTGGTCGACGGCCTGGAAGGTGCGCTGGGCGGGCTGCGCGACCATCGGCTCGGCCGCCACGTAGCCGGGCAGGTACGGGCCGTCGTAGCCGGTGCGCTCCACCAGGGTGTGGCGGGTCTCGCCGTAGGTGGCGATGGCGGCGAGGACGACGGTGCCGTGCTCGTCCTTCATCTCGTACGGCTCGGTGACCGAGCGGGCGCCGTGTTCGACGGCGTAGGCGTGGGCGGCGCGCGCGTCCGGGACCTCGATGGCCAGGTCGACGACGCCGTCGCCGTGCTCGGCCACGTGCTGGGCGATGAAGTGGCCCCAGGGGCTGCTCGGCTTGATCACCGAGGTGAGGACGAACCGTGCCGAGCCGTTCTCCAGCACGTAACTAGCGGTCTCGCGGCTGCCGTTCTCCGGTCCGGAGTAGGCGACCAGCTTCATGCCGAAGGCGCTGGAGTAGTAGTGCGCGGCCTGCTTGGCGTTGCCCACGGCGAAGACGACCGCGTCCATTCCCTTGACCGGGAAGGGGTCGGCCTGCCGTGCGGTGTCGGGAGTGTGGTCTGTGGTCTGCGTCATAGCGGAAGGGTGGACCGCACCTGCAAGGTGCGCAATAGTTCGCTTAATCACTGGGCAATGTGTTCAGCCCAACGGCCGTGTAGGCGGGCTTTCTGTACAGGATGACCATCCCCCGGGAGGTGCTGTGGCGATCGATCGCCTGGACGGCCGGATCATCGTGCTGCTGGCGCGGGAGCCGCGGATCGGAGTGCTGGAGATGTCCCGGCGGCTCGGCGTCGCCCGGGGGACGGTGCAGGCGCGTCTGGACCGTCTTCAGTCGAATGGAGTCATCCGCGGCTTCGGGCCCCAGGTGGACCCGGCGGCCCTCGGCTACCCGGTCACCGCGTTCGCCACGCTGCAGATCCGGCAGGGTCAAGGGGCCGACGTGAGAGCACACTTGGCGACCGTGCCGGAGGTGCTGGAGCTGCTGACCACCACCGGCAGCGGAGACATGCTGTGCCGGCTCGTGGCCCGCTCCAACGCCGATCTCCAGCGGGTGATCGACCGGGTCGTCGGTTTTGATGGCATCGTCCGGGCCTCCACGGCGATCGTCATGGAGAACCCCGTTCCGCTGCGGATCATCCCGCTGGTGGAGCAGGCCGCCGACGGCGAGTGAGCCGGGGGCCGGTGAACGCGCGCGGCTCGGACGACCGGAAAGGTTCCGACGAGCTGGGGTGAGGGCGCGTGAGCTTCTGGGAGTACCTGGGCAGCCGGCACCAGCAACTGCTCGCGGACGCCTACCAGCACGCCAGCGCGGTCTTCCAGTGCATGGTCGTGGCGACCGTCCTGGGTGTGCTGCTCGGGGTCGCCACCTACCACTCCGAGTGGGCGGGCAACCTCGCCACCACGACCACGGCGACCTTCCTGACCATTCCCTCGCTCGCGATGATCGGCCTGCTCATCCCGATCGTGGGCCTCGGGGTGGCGCCCACCGTGATCGCGCTGATCCTGTACGGACTGCTGCCGATCGTGCGGAACTCCATCGTGGGCCTGCGCGGCGTCGATCCGGCGCTGGTGGACGCGGCCCGCGGGATCGGCATGTCGCGGCCGGCGCGGCTGCTGCGTGTCGAGCTGCCCCTGGCCTGGCCGCCCATCCTGACCGGCATCCGGGTCGCCACGCAGATGCTGATGGGCATCGCGGCCATCGCCGCATACGCCTCCGGCCCCGGCCTGGGCAACGAGATCTTCCGCGGGCTGGCCTCGCTGGGCAGCAAGAACGCCCTCAACCAGGTGCTCGCCGGCACGATCGGCATCGTCATCCTCGCCCTGCTGTTCGACGCCGCGTACGTGCTTCTCGGCCGGCTGACCATTCCCAGGGGGATCCGTGGCTGAGACGACCTCCACGCACGGCGCCACGATCGAGCTGGAGAACCTGACCAAGCGCTACCCGGGCAATCCGCAGCCGGCCGTGGACAACGTCAGCATGGAGATCAAGGCCGGCGAGACGGTGATCTTCGTCGGGCCGTCGGGCTGCGGGAAGTCCACGACGCTGAAGATGATCAACCGGCTGATCGAGCCGACCGGCGGCCGCATCCGCATCGACGGCGAGGACGTCACCCGTATCGACCCGGTGCGGCTGCGCCGCAAGGTCGGGTACGCCATCCAGTCCTCGGGCCTGTTCCCGCACATGACGGTCGCGCAGAACATCGCCCTGGTGCCGCGGATGGTCGGCTGGCCGAAGGGGCGTGTGCGCGAGCGGGTCGAGGAGATGCTGGACCTCGTCGGACTGGACCCCGGCGAGTTCCGCGACCGCTATCCGCGCCAGCTCTCCGGCGGCCAGCAGCAGCGCGTCGGCGTGGCCCGGGCGCTGGCCGCCGATCCCCCGGTGCTGCTGATGGACGAGCCGTTCGGCGCGGTCGACCCGATCACCCGCGACCACCTCCAGGACGAGCTGATCCGGCTCCAGCGCGAGCTGCACAAGACGATCGTCTTCGTCACCCACGACTTCGACGAGGCGATCAAGCTGGGCGACCGGATCGCCGTCCTGCGCGAGCACTCGCACATCGCCCAGTTCGACACCCCGGAGGCCATCCTGACGAACCCGGCCGACGACTTCGTCTCCGGTTTCGTCGGCGCGGGCGCGGCCCTGAAGCGGCTCAACCTGACCCGGGTCCGGGACGTGGAGATGCGGGACTACCCGACGGTGACCGTGGACACCCCGCTGCAGCAGATCTTCGGGTTGCTGCGCGGCGGCGGCACCAACGAGATCCTGCTGCTCGACAAGCGGCGCCGCCCCTACAAGTGGCTGCGGCGCGGCGACCTGATGCGGGCCCGCGGCTCGCTGGCCCGTGCGGGCACGCTGGTGCACGACACGGTGACCCGGGACGCGACCCTGCGCGACGCGCTGGAGGCGGTGCTCACGGACAACGCCGGACGGGTCGCCGTGACCGGGCGGCGCGGGGCGTACATCGGCGTCGTGGACATGGAGACGCTGATGAACTCCGTGCACGAACTGCTGGAGGCCGACCGGCTGGAGGCCATGGAGGCACAGGCCGAGCTGGAGGAGGCCCGCAGCCAGCAGACCCATTTCGAGCAGGAAGGGCACGGAGGGGAGACGAAGGCGTGAGCACCGAGCAGCGGCCCGGGGGCGAGCACGAGGTCGAGGGGCTGCCCGTCCGTGACGGGGGCGAGGCGGAGCAGGAGGCCCCGCCGCCCCGGCAGCGCCCGCCCGCGCGCCGGTTCACCTGGCAGCGGCTGACCGTCCTGCCCGCGCTCCTGATCCTGCTGCTGCTGGGGACCTGGCTGTGGTTCCGCCAGGCGGACCTGGACACGATCTCGCGGAACGCGCTCTCGGGCGGCCAGGTCTCCAAGGCGCTCTGGCAGCACGTGCAGTTGACGGTGATCTCGACGTTCTTCGTGCTGATCATCGCGATCCCGCTGGGCATCCTGCTCACCCGCGGGGCCATGCGGAAGGCGACCCCGCTGGCGATGACGATCGCCAACATGGGCCAGGCGACTCCGGCGATCGGCCTGCTGGCGCTGCTGGTGATCGTGCTGGGGACGGGCACCAGGGCGGCCCTGATCGGCATCATCGTCTACGCCGTGCTGCCCGTGCTGGCCAACACCATCGCCGGCCTGAAGGCCAACGACCCGACGCTGCTGGAGGCGGCCCGCGGCATCGGCATGTCCCCCCTCGGGGTCCTCACCCGTGTCGAACTGCCCCTCGCCGTCCCGCTGATCCTCGCCGGCATCCGTACGGCGCTGGTCCTCAACGTCGGTACGGCGACCCTGGCGACCTTCGGCGGGGGCGGCGGCCTGGGCGTGCTGATCACCACCGGTATCACCACCCAGCGCATGCCGGTCCTGGTGCTCGGCGCCCTCCTCACCATCGCCCTCGCCCTGCTGGTCGACTGGCTGGCGTCGCTGGCGGAGGTCATGCTCCGGCCGCGCGGTCTCGAGGCGGGAGCATGAGGCGCCGGGTGTCGGTGCTGCTGGCCACGCTGCTCGTCGTACCGTCCGGCTGCGGGCTGACCAGCGGCTCCCCGATGGTCGACGACGTCCGGCCGGGGTCCATCGGGGCGGGCGAGCCGCTGAAGGGCGCCCATCTCACCGTCACCTCCAAGGAGTTCACCGAGCAGCTCATCCTCGGCGCGATCATGGGGATCGCCTTCCAGGCCGCCGGCGCGGACGTCCTGGACCGGACCGGCATCCAGGGCTCCATCGGTTCGCGGGAGGCGGTCAAGAACGGGGACGCGGACGCGCAGTACGAGTACACGGGCACGGGCTGGATCACCTACCTGGGCAACAGCCGGCCGATCCCCGACCCGCGCAAGCAGTGGGAGGCGGTGCGCGCGGCGGACCTGAAGAACGGGCTGACCTGGCTGGAGCCGTCGAAGCTCGACAACACCTACGCGCTCGCCATGAACCAGGCCAACTTCAAGAGGTACGGCACGAGAACGCTGTCCGAGGTGGCCGCGCTGTCCAAGAAGGATCCGGGAGCGGTCACCCTGTGCGTGGAGGCCGAGTTCGCCAACCGGGCGGACGGGCTGCCCGGCATGGAGAAGGCGTACGGGATGAGCGTGCCGGCGAAGAACGTCACGCAGATGGACACCGGGATCATCTACACCCAGGTGGCGAAGGGGGCGTGCACCTACGGGGAGGTGTTCACCACCGACGGGCGCATCAAGTCGATGAACCTGGTGGTGATGGCGGACGACAAGAAGTTCTTCCCCAACTACAACGCGACGCCGGTGGTCAACAGCCGGGTGCTGGAGAAGTGGCCGGCCATCGCGAAGGTCATCGAACCGGTCAACGCCAGGCTGGACAACTCGGTGGCGCAGACGCTGAACGCCCGGGTGGACGTCGACGGTCAGGATCCGCACCAGGTGGCACTGGACTGGATGAAGGCGGAGGGGTTCGTGAAGTAGCCGTTCCTCCCGGCCCGACCGCCCCGGAACAGCCGTACCAAGAAGTCGATGCAAAGCCGACCTGCGCGCGGCGGCCGCCGCGCACCACCTCACCGCCGAGGCCAGGCCCCCGGTCGAACTGCGCACCCGCGTCGGCTGGACGCTGGTCGAACTCGGCCTGCGGCTCGCCGCGGCCCCCAGGCCGGTCCAGGCCGCCTGCTAGAGCGGAAGGGCCCTAGCAGCTCGGGACCCCGCCCTTGCCCTTCTCCAGGGCCACCAGGGAGTTCACCGCGCCCTCGAGCGTGGTCACCGGGACCAGCCGCAGGCCCTTCGGCAGCTCCGACTTGGCGTCGGCGCACTCGGCCTTCGGCACCAGGAAGACGGTGGCCCCGTCCCGCCGGGCGGCCTGGGTCTTCAGGGCCACCCCGCCCACCGCGCCGACCTTGCCGGCCGCGTCGATCGTGCCCGTACCGGCGATGGTGCGGCCACCCGTGAGGTCACCGCCGCGGCCGTCGCCGTCCAGGGTGTCGATGATCCCCAGGGTGAACAGCAGCCCCGCGCTCGGCCCGCCCACGTCGGCGAGCTTCAGCCGGACCTTGACCTTGTCGGGGCTCAGGTCCAGGTACTTCAGCGCCGCCTGGGTCGCCGCGTCCTGGGACTGGCGCATCTGCTTCGCGTTGTACTTCTCGATGTCCTTGACGCTGTTCCCGCTCGGGTAGACCGCGTCCCGGGGCATCACGGCCCGGTCCGTGCGGAACCAGTTGCCGAGCACGTCCGCGAGCGACACCCGGGTGTCCGGGCCGGTCGCCTCGATGGTCGTCATCCGCAACTGCCCGCTGGTGTCCCGGGCCGGCGCCCCCGAGACGGTGATCACCCGGGTGCTCCGGTTCTTGCCGAGCACGTCCGCCGTCATCCCGGGCTGCGCCACCGAGAACGGCAGCGGCGCGAAAACCGCCGTGGCGAGCAGGGCCACGACGGGCAGGGCGCAGACGGCGACGGCCTGGGAACGCGTGAGACGTGAGAGCACGCAATCAATCTACGTGACCCCTCGGTGGCGGCCCACCACAGCTCAGCGCAGTGCCTCCGCGACCTCCCGGGCCGCGTCCATCACCCGTGGCCCCACCCGCTCCGGCACGGCGTCCGCCAGCATCACCACGCCCACACTGCCCTCGACCCCCGTCACGCCGACGAGGGGCGCCGCGGCCCCGCAGGCACCCGCCTCCAGCTCCCCGTGGGTCAGGGTGTACCCGGGGTCGGCCTGCGGCGACTGCCGGGCGGAGAGAATCGCCCGGCCCGCGGCACCCCGGTCCAGCGGATGGCGGAAACCGGCCCGGTAGGCCACGTGGTAGTCCGTCCAGGTCGGCTCGACCACCGCGACGGCCAGCGCCTCGGTCCCGTCCACCAGGGTCAGATGCGCCGTCGCCCCGATGTCCTCGGCGAGCGACCGGAGCGCGGGCAGCGCCGCCTCCCGTACCAGCGGATGCACCTGCCGGCCGAGCCGCAGCACCCCGAGCCCGACCCTGGCACGGCCGCCCAGATCACGCCGTACGAGCGCGTGCTGCTCCAGCGTGGCGAGCAACCGGTACACCACGGTCCGGTTGACGCCCAGTTTGTTGGAAAGCTCGGTGACGGTCAGCCCGTGGTCGGTGTCGGCCAGCAACTTGAGGACACGCAGTCCCCGGTCGAGCGTCTGGGAGGTCTCCGCGGTCACGACGCCCACTCCTTCGGCGGTGAGGTCGGCGGACCCCGGAGCGACGGATGCGACACCGAGTCCCGACGGCGACGCGCTTCAGAGGCCGCCGATCGGCAGGACGCCCGGCGGCTCCGGGCCATGTCGCTTCACGGCTGCGCTCCGCGGCGGCGCTGCCACGGGGCGTGTGCGTAGCCGGACAGTAGCGAAGCCGGTTCGCTGAGCGGAAGCCTCCGTCCAGAATCCGGTCACGGCCGGATCCGGACTGCCTGAATTCGTCCCCATACGCACGTACCCCAGGCTTTTACCGCATCCGCGTCGCCCACTCCTGCACCTTGGCGATCCGCTGTCGCAGCTGCCCTGCCGTCGCCTCCGCGCTGGCCGGTCCCCCGCACACCCGGCGCAGCTCGGTGTGGATGACACCGTGCGGCTTGCCGCTCTGGTGGACGTAGGCGCCGACGAGGGTGTTGAGCCGCTTGCGCAGCTCCATCATCTCCTTGTGGCTGACCACCGGCCGGCGCTCTGCGGGCAGTTCCAGCAGGTCGGCCTCGGTGTCCGGCTTCTTGCGGCTGTGCGCGATCTGCCGGGCCTGCCGCTTCTGCAGCAGCATCTGCACCTGGTCGGGCTCGAGGAGGCCGGGGATGCCGAGATAGTCCTGCTCCTCCTCGCTGCCCGGGTGGGCCTGCATGCCGAACTCGGCGCCGTCGTAGAGGACACGGTCGAAGACGGCCTCGGACTCCAGCGCCTCGAAGGCGAACTGCTCCTGCTCGCCGGTGTCCTCGTCCTGCTCCTTGTTCGCCTCCTCCATCTCCTTCTCGGATTCGGCGTACGGGTCCTCCTCGCCCTCCTTCTTCGGCTTGTCGAGGGCGTGGTCCCGCTCCTTCTCCATCTCGTTGGCGAAGGTCAGCAGGTCCGGGACGGTCGGCAGGAACACGGAAGCGGTCTCGCCGCGCCGCCGGGACCGCACGAAGCGGCCGACGGCCTGCGCGAAGAACAGCGGGGTCGAGATGGTGGTGGCGTACACCCCGACCGCGAGCCGGGGCACGTCGACGCCCTCGGACACCATGCGCACCGCGACCATCCAGCGGTCGTCGCTGCCGCTGAAGTCGTCGATCCGCTTCGAGGCGCCGGCGTCGTCGGACAGCACGAGGGTCGCCTTCGTGCCGGTGATCTCCCGGATGAGCTTGGCGTAGGCGCGGGCGGAGTCCTGGTCGGAGGCGATGACCAGGGCACCGGCGTCCGGGATGCCCTTTCTCACCTCGGTCAGCCGCTGGTCGGCGGCGCGCAGCACGCTGGGCATCCACTCGCCGCGCGGGTCGAGGGCGGTGCGCCAGGCCTGGCTGACCGCGTCCTTGGTCATCGGCTCGCCGAGCCGGGCGGCGATCTCGTCACCGGCCTTCGTGCGCCAGCGCATGTTGCCGCTGTAGGAGAGGAAGATGACCGGCCGGACGACGTGGTCGGCGAGGGCGTTGCCGTAGCCGTAGGTGTAGTCGGCGGCGGACCGGCGGATCCCGTCCTGCCCCTCCTCGTACGCGACGAAGGGGATCGGGTTGGTGTCGGACCGGAAGGGCGTACCGGTCAGGGCGAGCCGCCGGGTCGCGGGCTCGAACGCCTCCAGGCACGCCTCGCCCCAGGACTTGGAGTCACCGGCGTGGTGGATCTCGTCGAGGATCACCAGGGTCTTGCGCTGCTCGACGCGGTTGCGGTGCAGCATCGGGCGGACGCCGACGCCCGCGTAGGTGACGGCGACGCCGTCGTAGTCCTTGCCGAGCGGGCCCGCGCTGTACTCGGGGTCGAGCTTGATCCCTATCCGTGCCGCGGCCTCCGCCCACTGCTTCTTCAGGTGCTCGGTCGGCGCGACCACGGTCACCTGCTGCACGACGTGGTGGTGCAGCAGCCAGGAGGCGAGGGTCAGCGCAAAGGTCGTCTTGCCGGCGCCCGGCGTGGCCACCGCGAGGAAGTCACGCGGCTGCTCCTGGATGTACTTCTCCATCGCCCCCTGCTGCCAGGCACGCAGCTTGCTGGCGGTGCCCCAGGGAGCCCGGCCGGGGAAGGCCGGCGAGAGGTGGTGGGAGTGTGCGGCGGAAGCGGCGGTGGTAGTCACGGTCTCCGTGGATCAGGGGGTCGGGCGGCTCGGCTACGTATGACAACCGGGCCACCCTACCGGCGCCCCGGCGGCGCCGACGCGCGAACGGGGCCGGGGCGCCGTCGGGTGGGACTCACGTCACAGTCAGCCTGCGAGGCCGGGCGACCGATCCGCGATCTCGGGCACGTCCAGGGCGCGCTGACGGACATCCGGCACGAAGCGCTCGGGCCCGTCGGCATCGAAGTCCGCGTCCAGCGGGTGCCCGTTCATGTGCAGGAACACCCGCCGCGCCAGAAGGCGGGTTCAGTCCAGCCATGCCGTAGCGGTACTACGTGGTGCCGGTCAGTGGCCTTCAGAGGTTCGGAGCCGTCGCGTCACCCAGGCCCCCACCAGCGCCACCGCCGTCATCGGCAGGAAGACGGCGGCGAAGGCGGCGGGGTGCGATCCGCCGGCCGCCGAGGCGGACGGGGCCGCCGCGCTGCCGCCGCCCAGGGCCGCGAAGGCCGCGCCGGTCGCCGCGAGGAGGACGACGTTGGAGAGGGCGTCGGAGATCTGGAGCGCGGCGGAGTTGGCGCCGGCCTCCCGGGGCGCGGAGAGCTGGAGCAGGAGCACGCTGGTGGAGGAGATCACCAGCCCCATGCCGAAGCAGCCGAAGCCCCAGGCGACGGCGACGGTCCAGACCGGCACGGAGTGCAGCAGCACGCTCGGCGCGGTGAGGATCGCGGCGGCGACCAGCACCATGCCGGCCGTCATCAGCCGTTCCCGGTACGGCTCCACGCGGGGCCGCGACTGCACCCACGAGCCCAGCGCCCAGGTGACCCCGCCGGCCGCCAGCGAGAACCCGGCGAGCGTCGGCGACAGCCCCCGCTGGGTGACCAGCATCAGCGGGACGAAGGACTCGGCGGCGATGAAGGACCCGGCGGACACCCCGCGCAGCAGCACGACGGAGGGCAGCCCGCGCGCGGCGCGGTAGGTGCCGCGCGGAAGCAGCCCGAGGACGGCGGGCACGAGCAGGGCCGCACCGGCGAGACCGGGGACCAGCGACAGCCATCGCAGGTCCTGGGCGGCGTACTGCAGGAGTCCCGCGCCGAGGGAGATGGCGAGGGCGAGCCGGATGCGGCGCCGGTCGAAGGAGGCGGCGGCGTCGGTGCCGTCCACGGGGCCCGCCGCCCGGCGCCGTATCTGCGGCAGCGCGAGCGCGAGCGGGAACACGACCAGGACGGGGATGCCGAGGAACACCCAGCGCCAGCCGAGGTGCTCGGTCACGGCGCCCGCGGCGAGCGGGCCGACGATGGACGGCACGACCCACCCGGCGGCGAAGGCCGCCATGATCGCGGGCCGCAGCCGCTCGGGGTAGGCGCGCCCGACGACGACGTACAGCGCCACGATGACCAGCCCGCCGCCGAGGCCCTGCACGGCCCGCCCCAGGATGAACACCCACATGGCACCGGCGGTCCCGGCGACGACGAGCCCGGCGGCGAAGGCGGCGATCCCCGTGGTAAGCGGGCCGAGCGGCCCACGCCGGTCGGACCACTGGCCGGCGAACACCATCCCGAACAGGCTGGTCGTGAAGTACCCGGAGAACGCGAACGCGTACAGCGCCAGCCCGTCCAGCTCGCGCGCGGCCACGGGCATCGCGGTTCCGACGGCGGTCGCCTCGAAGGCGATGAGCAGCACGACGGAGACGATCCCGACACTGAGCGCCCGGTGTTCCCGGCTCAGCACGCCGCCGCCGTCCTTCTCGACGGCATCACTCACCACAGCGGTGTCACGGGACTCGAGGGCACTCATGGTCGCCAGGGTAAGGTCCACAGCCGGGTTTGACCCCTGTCGGTGGTCCCGCCCGGACTCCGACCTTGGTCGTAGACCCCCGGCTCCCGCTTTCATGAACGGCGTATGGCAGTCCCGTTGCGGGGCCGCGGTTTCCCTTGAGCGGCCGTCCCGGCCCGCCCTACGTTCGTCTCAGCACGACAGGACCGTGTGCCCGAGTGGTTCAGGGAGTCGCCTGCAAAGCGACTTACGCGGGTTCGATTCCCGCCACGGTCTCCAGCTACAGCACCCCGCCCGCCTCGTCCTGGAACAGTTGTGTCCAGTAGTGCCAGGCGGTGTCCGGCAGGGTGGCCGTGGGGTCCACCGCGGTGAGGGTGTGGATCATGGTTGCGGCCAGGTGGTCGTAGGCCTCTGTGCTCAGCTCGTTCGACAGGTGTTCGTCGATGGTGCGCTCGTGGTGCAGGAGCCACAGGGTGAAGGCCAGCGTGGAGACGTCGGTGTTCAGCGGGTGGAGCGTCGCCTCGGGCTCGCTGAAGGTGAGCACCGCGCCCGTTCTGCCGTCGACCACCAGGCTGTTGTCCTCGATCAGGTGGCCGAGGCGGATCAGGTGACCGGCGTGGGCGGGAAGGTCGTCCAGCGGGTAGTCGTCGCAGCGCTCGGTGGTGAAGTACTCGGTGAGCGTCGGCAGCGGGACGTCGGTGTCGGCGTGGAAGACGACCGCCTCCTCCGGCAGGCCCGTCTCGCGCAGGAAGCGGCGGGTCGGCTCGTGGGTGAGCGTGGCCGGGAAGTCGACCTCCTCGAACCGCGCCACCCGGCCCTGGCCGAACTCCTGCTCCAGCAGGCGGGCCGGAACGTCCAGGGTGAGACCGGACGTGGTGCCCGGCCCCGCGACGAGGGCCAGCGGGCGGATCAGGGCCGCGGCCTTCCAGTAGGGCGGCACCCTGCCGTCCGTGCCCTCCGCGAACAGGGCGAGCAGACGGCGCGACGCCTCGGTCACCGTCCTCGGGCCGTACTTGCCCGCCAGGGAAGCGAAACGGCCGCGCAGGCCCGCCAGTTCCTCCGTGACCGCGGCGAAGCGCAAGAGGGTGGACAGCGAGGGCGCGAAGGGGCGCGGGTCGGACGGGCCGACGAGGTAGGCCGTGGTCAGCTCACCGGTGTCGCCGTCCAGCAGGATCGACTCGCGCTCCATGCCGGCCGGGTGCAGCAGTTCGCCGATCACCAGGCGGCCGCGCAGTTCCTCCGCCAGGTGGAAGGGGCCGTCGGTGGCGTCGCCGAGGGTGCGCAGGCCGTGCGCGCGCAGCGGGGAGAAGGTCAGCAGGGCGGTGTCCGCGGGCAGTCCGGGGCCCGTGAGCAGTCCGCGGGTCGGGGCGTGGGTGATGTGACGGCCCAGTTCCGCCTCGGTCAGTGTGATCGCCGGGATCCCGGCGTCGGTCGTGCTCATCGCTCCCCCGCGATCGTCCCCGTGCGTGCCTGTGTGCGTGCGTCGTCGTGCGCGGCGCCCGGGCAGGTGCCCCCGACTGCTCAGCACACTACGCCGCACCACTGACAACGGCCCTCACCAGGAAGGACGTCGGACGGACCGGTTCCGTTGCCCGCCCTGCCCACGCACGGCCGTCGCCGCGCGCGGGCGTGGTCACTGGGACGTCACCACGGCCGCCTGCGGGCGGATCGGCAGGCGGTTGACCGGGCGGCCCGTCGCCGCGCGGACGGCGGAGGCGATCGCCGCCGGGGACGTCACCACCGGGACCGCGCTGACCGGCTTGGCCCCGAAGGGCGCGACCACGTCACGTTCCTCGACCAGCTTCACGATCCGGATGTCCGGCGCGTCCAGGGCGGTCGGCAGGGCGTATCCGGTCAGGTCGGGGTGGCGGATCAGACCGCGCGGGGTGCGCAGGTTCTCGGTGAGGGCGATGCCCACGCCCTGGGTGACGCCCGCCTCGATACGGGCCGCGAGCTGGGCGGGGTTGAGGACCCGGCCGACGTCCTGGGCGACCGCCAGCTCCACCACCCGGACCGAGCCGATCTCGATGTCGACGTCCACCACCGCGCGGATCGCGCAGAAGGCGAGGCCCACGAAGGCGTCGCCCTGGCCGGCGGCGTCCAGCGGCTCGGTGGGGTGCGGACGGCACTGGGCGGTGGCCCACAGCTCCTTGCCGTCCATCGCCTCGGTGACGGTGGTCGACAGCACGCCGTCATAGGAGGTGATCTTGCCGTCCGTGATCTGCAGCAGCTCGGTGGACATGCCGAACTTGTGGGCCAGGGGCTGCAGGAGCTGGGTGCGGACCATCTTCGCCGCCCGCTCCACCGCGCCGCCCGACACCCAGGTGTGGCGGCCGCGGCAGCCCGGGCCGGCCGGGGGCTGGTCGGTGTCGACAGGTGCCACGTGCACCTCGTCGATGCCGAGCGTCTCCTGGACGATCTGGCGGGCGAGGGTGGTGAAGCCCTGGCCCGTCTCAACGGCCCCGCAGAGCACGGTGGCCACGCCGTCGTGCACCTTCACCGTCGCCGTGGAGACCTCGTCGGCGCCCTCGGCGCCGAGCATGTGCACCATGCCCAGGCCGTAGCCGACGCCCCGGCGCACCGCGCCCGGCTCGCCCGCGCCCTCGGGGCCGCCGGGCAGGAGCCACTCCTCCTCCGGGGTGTCCACGGGCAGCTCGGGCAGCGGGAAGTCACGGACCGCCTGCAGGAGTTCGGCCACCGGGGCCGGGCAGGTCACGGTCTGGCCGATGGGCAGGACGTCACCGGTCGCGAGCGCGTTGCGCAGGCGCAGCTCGGCCGGGTCCAGGCCCAGTTTCTTCGCCAGCTTGTCCATCTGGGCCTCGTAGGCGGCGCACACCTGCATCGCGCCCTCGCCGCGCACATGGCCGGAGGGCGGGTTGTTGGTGCGTACGGCCCAGCCCTCGATGAAGGCGTTCGGGACGACGTACGGGCCGCACGCGAACGACACGGCGGCGGCGAGGGCATCGGCGGAGGTGTCCGCGTAGGCGCCCGCGTCGAGCAGGATCTGCGCCTCGACCTTCACCAGCCTGCCGTCGGCGTCCGCGTGGTGGCGGTAGCGCAGCAGGGTGGGGTGGCGGTGGGCGTGGCCGAGGAAGGACTCCTCGCGGGTGGCCGTGATCTTCACCGGGCAGCCGGTCTTCAGGGCGAGCAGGCCGAGCGGGAGCTGGAAGCCCTGGTCCTCGCGGTCGGCCGTGGCGCCGGGCACCCCGGTGACGACGATCTTCACCCGGTCCGGGGACAGGCCGTAGCAGGCCGCGGCCGTGTTGCGGTCGGTGTGCGGGTCGGTGGACGCCAGGTACAGCTCCACACCGCCGTCGGGGCGGGGCACGGCGAGGCCGGCCTCGGCGCCGATGGGGGCCGGGTCCGCGCGGCCGATGCGGTACTGGCCCTCGACGACGACCTCGCCGGCCGCCTCCGGGTCGCCGTGGTGCAGCGGGATGTGCCGGATCAGGTTGCCGTCCGGGTGCAGCGGTTCGGCCTCGAAGGCGTGCTCGGGGTCGGTGACCGGGTCGAGGACCTCGTACTCGACGATGACGGCCGCGGCGGCCATCCGCGCGGTGTCGGGGTGGTCGGCGGCGACGGCGGCGATGGGCTCGCCGTGGTGCCGTACGACCTCGGAGGCGAACACCGGGCGGTCCGGCGTGCCCCGGCCGTGGCGGGGGGTGCCGGGGATGTCCTCGTGGGTGACGACGGCGCGTACGCCGGGCATCTCGCGCGCGTGGGTGGTGTCGATGGAGACGATGCGCGCGTGCGCGTGCGGGGAGCGCAGCACGGCGGCCCACAGCAGCCCCTCGGCCCACAGGTCGGCCGCGTAGGGGAAGGTGCCCTCGGTCTTGGCGCGGGCGTCGGCGTGCGGCAGCGAGGCGCCGAGGCCGTGCGGCAGCGGCTCGGGGTCGGCGGCCGGTACCGCCGCGGTGGCGGTCGCGGTGGCGGCTTCGTTGGTCACGCCTGGCCTCCGTCCTGGCCGTACTGCTGGTCGTGCGGTCCCGGTGTGCCGAAGGTGCCGGGGCTGTCGAAGAGCCCCGGTGACTCGAAGGCCGCCGGGTTGACGCCGCCGGCGCCCGGGCCCGCCTGGTGCGGGATGCGCGCCTCGTCGGTGTCCGGGCCCTCGTCGGCCCCGGAGTCCGCCTCGCGCTCGGCGACGACTTCCTTGACGGCGTCCAGGACGCCCCGGTAGCCGGAGCAGCGGCACAGGTTGCCGCACAGGGCCTGGCGGGTCTCCAGCTCGGTCGGCGCGGGGTTGCCCTCGAGGAGGTCGTGCAGGGTCATCGCCATGCCGGGCACGCAGAAGCCGCACTGCACGGCGCCGCAGCGGGCGAGCGCCCGCTGCACGTCGGAGGGCCGTCCGTCGGCGGCCAGGCCCTCGACGGTGCGCACCTCGCTGCCGGCCGCGGTGACGGCCGGGACCAGGCAGGAGGCCACGAGACGGCCGTCGACCTGCACGTTGCAGGCGCCGCACTCGCCCTGCGAGCAGCCGTCCTTGGCCCCGGCGAGGCCGAGCCGCTCGCGCAGGACGTAGAGCAGGGACTCGCCGATCCAGGCGTCGCTGACGGGCCGGTCGGTGCCGTTGACCCGCAGGACGTAGGAGGCGAGGGGGTGGTCGTCGTGGGGCGGCGGGACGGCGGGGTCGTCCCCGGGCGCGTCGTCCCGGTCCGCGGTCCGGGCGGCCGGGTCCTCGTCGGCCGCCGCGTCCTCGGGCGCCGGTGACCCGTCCGCGGCGGGTCCGGCGCCGGTGTCCGCGGGCGCGCCCGTCCCGTCCGCCGGTGCCGCGGGGGCCTCCGGCGCGCGGGCCGGCGTCGCGGGGTCCGCGGCGGCCGGCGCCGCTCCCGTGTCCGGCGCTTCCAGGGCCTCGGGGGCCGACTGGTGACCGGCGGGTCCGTCGTGCCGTTCCGAGCCGTCGGCGGGGCCCTCAGGGGCCTGCGCGGCCGGGTCCGGGTCGTAGGGCTGCGCGGGCGCGAACTCCGGTGCCGTGGAGGCTTCGGCGCCGGGCGGCGTGAACTCCGTCGCCGGGGACCTGCCGGCGGTGCGGGACGCGGCGTCCGGCTCCGGCTCTCCCCACGGCTGCGCGGCGGTCCCCGTCGCCCAGGGTGCGGGCGCGCCGCCGGGCAGGGTGGCCGGAGGGGTGCCGCCCCACTGCTCGACCAGCGAGGACGTGGTGAACTCGCCCGACTCGTCCGGGAGATCACCGCCGGCGACCGGGATGGACCACTGTCCGGTGACGTCGTGTCCGGGGGCGGGCGGGGCCGCGGGCTCCTCGAAGGTCCACTGCTGGGTCGCGGCGGGCTGGTACGTGAACCGGTCGCCCGTGCCCGGCTCCTGGGGCACGGCGCTCGGGTCGGGCCACCGGCCGCCGCCGTCGGGCGCGGGCCAGGCGTCGGCGGGACCGTCGGGGGGCGCCGCCGTTATCCGTGGCGGTACGTAGCCGTGTCCGGGGGCGGCCAGGGGGCTGTCGCCGGACAGCAGGGCGTCGATGCCGCCCTCGGGGAGCTTGACGAAGGCGGTGGCGCCGTCGTCGTAGTCGCCCTGGGGCAGCGGGTCCCAGCGGCCGCCGCTCTGCCCGGTGCCCTCTCCGTGCTGGTCGTCGGTCACGACAGCGCCCTCCCCAGTGCTCGTCGGGCCAGCGCGGCGACGGTGCGCCGCAGGTGCAGTACGGCGGGCGGCAACGGGATCACGGAGCCGTCCGGCTCGGGGGCCGGGTCCGGGATGCAGGCCGCCGCGACGTACTCCCCGAAGGCGTGCAGGGCCTCGGGTACGAGAGCGCGGTCGTTGTCCCAGTCGATGAGCTGGGCGACCCACTGCTCGGCGTCCAGGGGGCGCAGCGGCATCGGCGCTATGGCACCGACCGCACAGCGCACCCCGCGCCGGGCCGGGTCGAGCACCACCGCCACCGACGCCAGCGCCCGGCCCGGGCCGGTCCGTCCGGTCGCCTTCAGGAAGACCTGCGGGGCGTGCAGCAGCGGTACGCGCACGTAGCCGATGAGTTCGCCGCCGCGCAGCATCTCCACGCCGGCCAGCAGGTGCGAGACCGGGATCTCCCGGCGGGCTCCGTTCGGGCCCGCGATGATCAGTGTCGCCTCGAGGGCGGCCAGCACCGGCAGCGCGTCGCCGGTGGGGGCGGCCGAGGCGATGTTGCCGCCCAGGGTGCCGGCGTTGCGGATGTGCGGCGGTCCGGCGGCGCGGGCGGCGGCGGCGAGCGCCGGGATCAGGGCCGCGAAGTCGGGGCGGCCCATGCGCGCGTGCGTGAGGCCCGCGCCGAGCAGCGCGTGGCCGTCCTGGTACTGCCAGCCGCGGATCTCGCTGATCCGTCCGAGGCCCACCAGGGCGGCGGGCCTGAGCTGGCCGGAGTTCACGGCGGCCATGAGGTCGGTGCCGCCCGCCACGGGGACGGCGGCGGGCATGGCGGTGAGGGCCGCCACGGCCTCGTCCAGTGTCGTGGGCAGCGTGACGGCCTGCGCCGCCTGCGGTGCGTGCGTGGTCAAACCGGCTGCCCCTTCCCGCTGCCCCACCTGGTCCCACCTGTGTGGCCGTACGGTACGTGCTCACAGGGCGGACGTGGCAACTCTGGCACATCTTCGCAAGGGCCGGGCGCGGGGGTCCGTCAGGAGGCGTTCACCCACCTCATCGACGACATGTTCCGTTTTCGAACGGCATCACCGGTGCGCACGGATTGCCACTCTTCGGTGGCTCCGCGGCGTTTTCCGTCATTCGTTCTACGAGCACCCGTTCCGTCCGCGGACAGGGCGCAAGCTGCCCGGCGTCGCGGCGCGGGCGTGACTCCGCGGACACGACCTAGCGGTTCGGGGGCGTGCCGTCGATCGGGCGGCCGAGGACGCCGGGGCGCCGCTGCCAGGGCCGCGGCCCGCCGGGTGGCCGGTACCCGACGCCGAGGGCGTCAAGTCGCCGGTAGTGGGCGGCCATACGGCGTTCGAAGTCCGTGAAGTCCCGCTCCGCCGGGGCGGGCAGCCGGCTCCAGGCGACCTCGGCGAGGGCGGCGAGCCGGGGAAAGGCCTGGTAGTCCACGCGCGCCGCGTCCTCCAGCACCTCGGTCCACACGTTGGCCTGGGTGCCCAGCACGTACCGGGCCTCCTCGGCGGTGAGTTCGGCCGGTACCGGCTCGAACCGGTAGACGTCCTCCAGGGTGCGCACGAAGCCGATCGGCACGGGCTCGTCGTCCCCGGGCGCCTGCCGGTGGTCCAGGTAGACGTACTGCTCCGGGCACATGACGACGTCGTGCCCGGCCCGCGCGGCGGCGACGCCGCCCGCGTAGCCGCGCCAGGAGGACACCGCGGCGCCGGGCGCGAGTCCGCCCTCAAGAATCTCGTCCCAGCCGATGAGGCGGCGCCCGCGCGCGGCGAGCCAGGTGTCGAAGTGGCCGATGAACCAGGACTGCAACTCGTCCTCGCCGGCGAGCCCGAGGTCCGCGATCCGGCTCTTCGCGGCCGGCGAAAGGCGCCACTGGTCCTTGCGGCATTCGTCGCCGCCGATGTGCACGAACTCCGAGGGGAACAGTTCCAGCACTTCCTCGAACACCCCCTCGTAGAAACGGAGGGTGGTGTCGGTGGGGGCCAGAACGTTGGCGGAGATTCCCCAGTTGTCCCAGACGGTGAGCGCGGAGGTGTCCACGACATCGGTGTTGCCGAGTTCCGGATACGCGGCGATGGCGGCCTGCGAGTGGCCCGGTACGTCGATTTCCGGGACGACGGTGATATGCCGCTCGGCGGCGTAGGCGACGATCTCCCGGATGTCGTCCTGCGTGTAGTGGCCCCCGTGCGGCTTCTCCTCCCACAACGGTGAGGCGCGGTGACCGAATTTCGTCCGAGCCCGCCACGAGGCGATCTCGGTCAGCCTCGGGTACCGCCCGATCTCGATCCGCCAGCCCTGGTCGTCCGTCAGATGGAAGTGGAAGACGTTGAGTTTGTGCGCGGCCATCAGGTCCAGGTACCGCAGCACCCCTTCCTTGGGCATGAAGTGCCGGGCGACGTCCAGCATGAGACCGCGCCAGCCGAACCGGGGGGCGTCCTCGACGGTGACCCGCGGCAGGTCCCAGTCCCGGTCCGGACGCAGCGGCGCGCGGCGGAACGCGTCGGGTCCGAGCAGCTGCCGGAAGGTCTGGGCTCCCCAGAAGACGCCGGCGGCGCTGCCGCCCTGGATGCGCAGCGGACGGGCGTCGGTGAGGAGGCGGTAGCCCTCGGGGGGCAGGTCGGGCTCGATGCTCAGCACGACGCGGTCGTCCCCGCGGCCGGCCTCCGGCAGCGGCAGGCCGGTCGCCGCGCCGAGGGTGGCCCGTAGCCACCGTGCGACGCCCTCGGTGCCGGGCCGCGCCTCCAGCGCCGTGCCGGCGCCGATGCTCGTGTGCCCGGCGGCGTTCCGCGAACAGCGCGCCGGAGCCGGGATCAGATCCACCTTGTCAGTCACATCAGTCCTTGACGAAGGAAAGCGTTCCTACGGGGGAACTGCGCCGCGGCGCGGTGCATTCTCCGCCGTGCGCGACTTCGAGGAGGCTATTGCCGACATGAGCATGCCGACAAGAGGTCTGGACCAGTTAGCGGCCGGAAAACACAAAGGCCCCCGGGGTCCGCGTCCGCGGCGCGTCCCGGGGGCCCGAGGTCTTCAGGCGGACGACGGGCGGGCGCCTACTTGTCGCCGCCCTTGTCGTCGCCGCCGCTGCCCATGGACTCGTAGATCTCCTTGCACATGGGACACACGGGGTACTTCTTCGGGTCGCGGCCGGGCACCCACACCTTGCCGCACAGCGCCACGACGGGGGTGCCGTCGAGGGCGCTCGCCATGATCTTGTCCTTCTGGACGTAGTGGGCGAAGCGCTCGTGGTCGCCGTCGCCGTGGGACACCTGTGGCGTCGGCTCTACGAGGGTTCCCGTACCAGTCCCGCGCTCGGGCTCGAGAGTGCTCATATCGCCAAGGGTACTGAAGCGCGCAGGCATCAGTTGAGCGACGGGTCGTCGGGATACGTGGCGACCATCGCCAGCTCGTTGCGCTGGCGGCGCAGCACCTCGCGCCAGAGGGTCTCCGGCTCCGGGCAGGACACGTCACCCGGCTCGGACTCCACGACGTACCAGGCGCCCTCCACCAGCTCGTCCTCGAGCTGACCCGGGCCCCAGCCGGCGTAACCGGCGAAGATCCGCAGCGAGCCGACGGCCGAGGCGAGCAGCTCCGGCGGGGCCTCCAGGTCGACCAGACCGATCGCGCCGTGCACCCGCCGCCAGCCGAGCGGGGCGCTGTCCCCGTTCGCGCCGCCCGGGATGACCGCGACGCCGAGCGCAGAGTCCAGTGAGACCGGACCACCCTGGAAGACCACTCCCGGCTCGCCGGCCAGATCGGCCCAGCCCTCCAGGATGTCGCCCACCCCCACCGGGGTGGGGCGGTTGAGGACGACACCGAGGGAGCCCTCCTCGTCGTGGTCGAGAAGCAGCACGACCGCACGGTCGAAGTTCGGGTCCGCCAGGGCGGGGGTTGCCACGAGCAGCCGCCCTGTGAGCGAGGACACCTCGGTCATGCCAGACATGATCCCGCATCTTCCCCCACTGTGGGGAGCCAATCGGGGTGCGCGAGTGAACGCAGCTCAGGGCGCATGGGGGCGCGCCCGCACCGGTGACCCCTCGTGCCCGGCGGTGAACGGTTCGTGTTGTGACACAGCTATGACGCGACTGGGCGGTACTTGGGCTTACAGGAGGGGGGTAATAGGCGATTACCCTGTCTCTCCGGCCCCTGCGCAAAGTGATCGGCCGGCCCCTGCCCGACTCATCGGAACGCGAGATTCATGACCGTCAACGACGATGTCCTGCTTGTCCACGGCGGAACCCCGCTGGAGGGCGAGATCCGTGTCCGCGGTGCGAAGAACCTCGTACCGAAGGCCATGGTCGCCGCCCTGCTGGGCAGTGCGCCGAGTCGACTGCGCAACGTTCCGGACATCCGTGACGTGCGTGTCGTGCGCGGCCTGCTGCAGCTGCACGGGGTCACCGTCCGTCCGGGTGAGGAACCCGGTGAGCTGGTGCTCGACCCGACGCACGTGGAAAGCGCCAACGTCGCTGACATCGATGCCCACGCGGGTTCCAGCCGTATCCCGATCCTCTTCTGCGGCCCGCTGCTGCACCGTCTGGGCCACGCGTTCATCCCGGGCCTCGGCGGCTGCGACATCGGCGGCCGGCCCATCGACTTCCACTTCGACGTGCTGCGGCAGTTCGGCGCGACCATCGAGAAGCGGGCCGACGGGCAGTACCTGGAGGCGCCGCAGCGGCTGCGCGGCACGAAGATCCGGCTGCCGTACCCGTCCGTCGGCGCGACCGAGCAGGTGCTGCTGACCGCGGTACTGGCCGAGGGCGTCACGGAGCTGTCCAACGCGGCCGTCGAGCCGGAGATCGAGGACCTCATCTGCGTGCTGCAGAAGATGGGCGCGATCATCGCGATGGACACCGACCGCACGATCCGCATCACCGGTGTGGACAAGCTCGGCGGCTACACCCACCGCGCCCTCTCGGACCGCCTGGAGGCCGCCTCCTGGGCGTCGGCGGCGCTGGCGACCAACGGCAACATCTACGTCCGCGGCGCGCAGCAGCGCTCGATGATGACGTTCCTGAACACCTACCGGAAGGTGGGCGGCGCCTTCGAGATCGACGACGAGGGCATCCGCTTCTGGCACCCCGGCGGGCAGCTCAAGTCCATCGCGCTGGAGACGGACGTGCACCCGGGCTTCCAGACCGACTGGCAGCAGCCGCTGGTGGTCGCCCTGACCCAGGCGACGGGCCTGTCCATCATCCACGAGACGGTGTACGAGTCCCGGCTCGGCTTCACCTCGGCGCTGAACCAGATGGGCGCCCACATCCAGCTCTACCGCGAGTGCCTGGGCGGCTCCGACTGCCGCTTCGGCCAGCGCAACTTCCTGCACTCCGCGGTCGTCTCGGGGCCCACCCGGCTCCAGGGCGCCGACCTGGTCATCCCCGACCTGCGCGGCGGCTTCTCGTACCTGATCGCGGCCCTGGCCGCCGAGGGCACCTCCCGCGTCCACGGCATCGAACTGATCAACCGCGGCTACGAGAACTTCATGGAGAAGCTCGTGGAGCTGGGTGCGAAGGTCGAGCTGCCGGGCAAGGCACTCGGCTAGACGGCAGCCGAAAGGGCGGCCCTCCTCGGGATGAGGGGGGGCCGCCCTTTCGGCGTTCTCGGCTCAGGCGCTCCAGGGGACCGGCGCCCCCGCGCGGAGCGCTTACTTGCCCTTGGCCGCTTCCTTGAGCTTGGAGCCCGCGGAGACCTTGACGCTGTAGCCGGCCGGGATGTTGATGGGCTCGCCGGTCTGCGGGTTGCGCGCGGTACGAGCGGCACGGTGGGTGCGCTCGAAGGTCAGGAAGCCGGGGATGGTGACCTTCTCGTCGCCCTTGGAGACGATGTCGCCGACGACCTCGGCGAACGCGGCCAGAACGGCGTCGGCGTCCTTGCGGGTCACCTCGGCGCGGTCGGCCAGCGCGGCCACCAGCTCACTGCGGTTCATGTTGTTACTCCCGTGTTCTTCTTGCCGTTGAGGCGTGAGGTGAGATCGATGCCGATGCGCTCGCGCCCAAAGACGCATCCTGCCCCTACCTGCGGCGGTAATGCCAATCCGGCACCCGTAGGAGTCGTGAGAACACCCTAGGGAGTCACACGAGAAGCGCCTGCTCGGCCGTCACCCTAGAGGGCGCCCGCCGGTGGGGGGTTCCGCGACGCGCCGGTACGGGGGCTGCCGTGTCCATCCTCACAGCCCCTGCACCATACGGTACGGCGCCTACAGCGCCGCGCCCACCGCCTTCGCGGCCTCGCGCACCGCGCCCGCCACCGCGCCCGCGACCTTCTCGTTGAAGACGCTCGGAACGATGTAGTTGGGGTTCAGCTCGTCCTCGGTCACCACGTCGGCGAGGGCCTTCGCGGCGGCGAGCATCATCTCGGTGTTGACCGTACGGGACTGCGCGTCCAGCAGGCCGCGGAAGACACCCGGGAAGACCAGCACGTTGTTGATCTGGTTCGGGAAGTCCGAGCGGCCGGTGGCCACGACGGCGGCCGTCTGCCGGGCGATCGCGGGGTCGACCTCGGGATCGGGGTTCGCGAGCGCGAACACGATGGCGCCGTCGGCCATGGCGGCCACGTCGTCACCGTCGAGGACGTTCGGGGCCGAGACGCCGATGAAGACGTCGGCGCCGCGCACGGCCTCCTTCAGGGTGCCGGTGAGGTTCTCGGGGTTGGTGTTGTCGGCGATCCAGCGCAGCGGGGAGTCGGCCGGGGCGTCCACCAGGTCGTCGCGGTCCGAGTGGACGACACCGCGGATGTCGGCCACGACGGCGTTCTTCACACCGGCGGCGATCAGCAGCTTGAGGATGGCCGTACCGGCCGCGCCGGCCCCGGACATCACGACCCGGATGTTCTCGATCGCCTTCCCGGTGCAGCGCAGCGCGTTGGTCAGGGCCGCGAGGACGACGATCGCCGTGCCGTGCTGGTCGTCGTGGAAGACGGGGATGTCGAGGGCCTCGCGCAGCCGGGCCTCGATCTCGAAGCAGCGGGGGGCGGAGATGTCCTCGAGGTTGATGCCGGCGAAACCGGGGGCGATCGCCTTGACGATCTCGACGATGGCGTCGGTGTCCTGGGTGTCCAGGCAGATCGGCCAGGCGTCGATGCCGGCGAAGCGCTTGAAGAGGGCCGCCTTGCCCTCCATGACGGGCAGCGCGGCCTTCGGGCCGATGTTGCCCAGGCCCAGCACGGCGGAGCCGTCCGTCACGACCGCAACGGAGTTGCGCTTGATGGTGAGGCGGCGGGCGTCCTCGGGGTTCTCGGCGATCGCCATGCAGACGCGGGCCACGCCGGGCGTGTAGACCATCGACAGGTCGTCACGGTTGCGGATGGGGTGCTTGGACGCCATCTCGATCTTGCCGCCGAGGTGCATCAGGAACGTACGGTCGGAGACCTTGCCCAGGGTGACGCCCTCGATGCCCCGGAGCTTGCCCACGATCTCGTCGGCGTGGGCCGTGGAGGTGGCCGCGATGGTGACGTCGATGCGGAGCTTCTCGTGGCCGGACGCGGTGACGTCGAGGCCGGTGACCGAGCCTCCGGAGGACTCCACGGCGTTGGTGAGCTGCGAGACGGCGGTTCCGCTCGCGGGCACCTCCAGCCGGATGGTCATCGAGTAGGAGACGCTGGGCGCCGTTGCCATGGCCGACTTCCTCTGCTTTCACCGTGTCGCGTGTAGTGCCGTCCGATCGTCGCACCTACCACCGAGTACGTGGTAGTCGCCCCGGATTGCGGACGTTGTGTTCACGGCGGCACGCCTTTTCGGAAAACAACTTCCACCATACGAGAGATGATCGGGCAAATAAAGAGGCCCACGTCCCATCGGACGTGGGCCTCTCTCACGTTCATGACACCGACCCGCCATGCTCGCCTCGCGGCAAGTGGTCCCTCTGAGGGACGAAGGTTGGGCCCGGGGGCTTGGATCGGGCCGGTGCCACGTCAAGGCTAACAAACGGATGCCGGAGGCCATTCCTGGCGCGGGGACTTCCTCGGAATTCAGTCCCTGAGCAGATCCGGCACCCCCGCCGGGTCCGGCTCGTCCCGCTCGCCGGAGACCACCGTGAGCTGCTGGGTCGCCCGGGTCAGCGCGACGTACAGCACGCGCAGGCCGGCCGGCGACTCGTCGGCGATCTCCGCCGGTGAGACGACGACCGTGGCGTCGTACTCCAGGCCCTTGGCCTCCAGGCTGCCGAGCGCCACCACCCGGTCGCCGAGCCCGGCCAGCCAGCGGCGGGCCTCCTCGCGCCGGTTCATGGCGACGACCACCCCGACCGTTCCATCCACCAGGCCGAGCAGCCGTTCGGACTCCGCGCGGACGGTCTTCTCCAGGGAGTCCCGGGCGGGCGTGCCCGATCCGTCGACCGCCGACACGAAGCGCGGCTCGACCCCGGTGGACCGTACGGCGGAGGGCGCCTCGGAGCCCGGCATGGCGAGGGCGAGCACCTTGGCGGCCAGCTCGGCGATCTCGGCGGGGTTGCGGTAGTTGACGGTGAGCTGGAAGCGGCGCCGGGGGCGGCTGCCGAGGGCCTCGTCACGGGCCTCGGCAGCCTCGTCCGGGTCGGACCAGGAGGACTGGGCGGGGTCGCCGACGACCGTCCAGGTGGCGTGCCGGCCGCGGCGGCCGACCATCCGCCACTGCATCGGCGTGAGGTCCTGCGCCTCGTCCACGATGACGTGCGCGTACTCGGTGCGCTCCTGGGCGAGGCGCTCGGCCCGCTCCCGCTGGGTCTCCTCACGCACCGGCATCAGCTCTTCGAGGCCGGTGAGCTGGTCCAGCGGGTCCAGCTCGCGCTTCCTGCGCGGCCGGGCCGGGGCGCCGAGGATCGCCTGGAGCTCGTCCAGCATGGCGGTGTCGTGCACCGAGCAGCCCTCCCGGCGCAGCGAGCGGGCGACCCTGCGGACCTCGCCGGGGTTGAGGATCCGGCGGGCCCAGCGGCCGAGCCGCTTCTCGTCCGCCATGGCGGCGAGGACCCCCTTCGGGGTCAGCTCGGGCCACCAGGCGTCGAGGAAGGCGATGAACGTGTCCTCACCTGTCACGTCCTCGTCGAAGGAGGAGCGCAGTTCGGCGGCCAGCTCCGCGTCGGTGTGGCGGCCGGCCGCGCCGGACTTGGCCCACAGGGCGTCCAGGAGCAGCTTGCGGGCGCGCGGGCGCAGCAGGTTGACGGGGGCGGTGCCGCCGAGGGCGATGCGGCGGATGTGCGCCAGTTCCCCGGCTTCCAGTTCCAGGCGGCGCCCGAAGGCGACGACCCGGAGCCGTTCCGGCGAATCGTTCAGCTCCAGGGCGCCGCGGGCGGCCTTCCGCAGCACCTTCAGCATCCGGTGCGAGCCCTTGGCGCGGGCCACCGACGGGGAGTCGTACAGCGTGGCCTCGACGCCGTCGACGAGCGAGCCGATGGCCCGGATCGCGACCTGGCCCTCCTCGCCGAGCGAGGGCAGCACGCCCTCGGTGTAGGCCACCAGCAGCGGGGTCGGCGAGACGATCAGGATGCCGCCCGCGTAGCGTCTGCGGTCCTGGTACAGCAGATAGGCCGCGCGGTGCAGGGCGACCGCGGTCTTGCCGGTGCCCGGGCCGCCCTCGACGTAGGTGACGGAGGCGGCGGGGGCGCGGATGACCAGGTCCTGCTCGGCCTGGATGGAGGAGACGATGTCCCGCATGGTGTGGCTGCGGGCCTGGCCGAGGGCGGCCATCAGGGCGCCGTCGCCGATGACGGGCAGTTCCTGCCCGTCGAGGAACGCCCGCAGCTCGGGGCGCATCAGGTCGTCCTCGACCCCGAGGACCCGGCGGCCCTTGGAGCGGATGACCCGGCGGCGCACGACCCGTCCGGGGTCCCTGGGGGTGGACCGGTAGAACGGGGCGGCGGCCGGGGCCCGCCAGTCGATGACCAGCGGGGCGTAGTCCGCGTCGAGGACGCCGATCCGCCCGATGTGCAGGGTCTCGGCGATGTCGCCGGTGTTGTCGGGCCGGACCGCGCCCTCGGCGGGTTCGACCGCGGTGTAGGCGCCGTCGGGGCCCTTCTTGCCGTCCTTGCCGGGCAGCAGGTCGATCCGTCCGAAGAGGAAGTCCTCGAACTCGTTGTTGAGCCGGTTCAGATGGATGCCGGCCCGGAAGACCTGGGCGTCCCGCTCGGCCAGTGCGCCCGGCGTGCCGACCTGGCCGCGCTTGGCCGCGTCGTTCATGAGGAACTCGGCCTCGTGGATCTTCTCCTCGAGCCGCCGGTACACCCGGTCCAGATGTTCCTGCTCGACGCTGATCTCTCGGTCACGCACGGAGTCCTGTGCGCCGTGTACCGAGCCGACCGCGGACTGCTGAACCTGAGCGGCCACCGGGCCCCCTTCTGACGTGCTGGGCAGCCGTCAACCGTACGCGAAGGGGACCCGGCAAAGCTACGTGACTACGCATCCACCTGCACGAGCTTCTTGCCGTCGAAGGTGGTCACCTCGAAGTGGTCGATCTCGTTGGGCTTCAGGGCCGTGCCGCCGCCGATGTACAGCGGCTTCCGGGACTCCGGGGTCCTGGCGTCCGGGATGCCGTATCCCCACTTGGGGACGGACCAGGAACCCAGGGTCTGGCGGTCGCCGTTGTTGCCGACGGCAACCAACGAGCACTTGAGCGGCCCCTTGACGCCCTTGAGTTCGAGGACGGCCGAGGTGCCCCAGTCCTTCTCGCCCATGGCGACGGTCGCGCTGGCGCCCGTCGTGCTGTCGCTTCCGCTGACCTTGTCCGGGAGCTGCTTGAACGTCGTCTGGGCGGTGGCCGCGAGGGGCGTGGCCGTCTGCCCCGACTCGCCGCCGCCGTTCACCGCCATGACGGCGACCGGGCCGCCGATGATCAGCGCGGCGGCGGCCGCGACCAGGTAGAAGCCCTTGCGCCGCTTCTGCGCACGGCGCTCGGAGACCTCGTCGACCAGCTTCTCCACCAGCCGTGGGCTCGGCCTGGCGGACAGCGACTCGCCGATCGCCGGGGTGCTGCCGGAACCCGGCAGATCCGCCAGCGCGGCCAGCATCGGCTCCATCCCGGCCAGCTCGTCAAGTTGCTGGGCGCACCACTCGCAGGTGGCGAGATGCGCCTCGAAAGCGGTTGCCTCGGCGTCGTCCAGCAGCCCGAGGGCGTAGGCGCCCACGGTCTCGTGCTCGCTCGGCACCGAAGATCCCTGACTGGGGCTCATGGGTCCAGAAATACCCGGACCACCCGGACCGAATCCTTGCATTCCCCCGTATCCGCTGCTCATCACGCCGTCACCCCCCGCTCCTCCAGTGCCAGCTTCATCGACCGCAGGGCGTAGAACACCCGGGAGCGCACCGTGCCGCTCGGGATGCCCAGCGTCTGGGCCGCCTCATTGACCGTACGTCCCTTGAAGTACGTCTCGACGAGGACCTCCCGGTGCGCCGGGGTCAGGTCGTCGAGCGCGTCCGACAGCGTCATCAGCCACAGCGCCTTGTCGATCTCGTCCTCCGCGGGGATGACCTCCAGCGGCGACGGATCGACCTCCTGCGGCCGGGCCTGCCGGCTGCGGTGGCCGTCGATGACGATGCGGCGCGCGACCGTCACCAGCCAGGGGCGTACCGAACCGGTCGCCCGATTGAGCTGACCGGCGTTCTTCCAGGCACGGATGAGCGTCTCCTGCACGACGTCCTCGGCGCGCTGCCGGTCTCCGGCGACCAGCCTGAGGACATACGCGAGCAGAGGTCCGGCGTGCTCGCGGTACAGGGCACGCATCAGCTCCTCATCTGGTTCCGAGGGCTGTGAGGACATGCGATGTCGGGCCCTCGATCCACGTTCATTGGCCACGGCCGCATCCTTGCGCACGCCCACCTCCGGTGTCCGGGGGTTCCCCCAGTCGGTCGCTCGCCCACCCGTACGGACAGGGGCGGCCCACCGTTCAAAAGGAGGTGGCATTTTTCCTGGGAGTGACGTCACGAGCGGGACATGCGCGCACATTCCCACCGCGTGATGTTTACATTTCCGACACATCGCCGGGGCGGTCCTCGCTGCCCGGGCGCACGGACCCGCAAACCGGCTGTTGCGGAAATCACTTCGCCCACGACAGGGGAGTTTCCCGCCGCTTTCCGGCAGAAGGGCCGTACCGGACGGTCAGGCCCGCGCGAGCGCCGCCCGCCGCCGGTGCCGGGCCACCCGCTCCCGGTTGCCGCAGACCTCGCTGGAGCACCAGCGCCGCCGGCGCCCCCGGGAGGTGTCCAGGTACACCAGGGGGCAGTTGTCACCCTCGCACTCGCGGACCGCGGCCCGCGCCACGGGATCGGTGAGCAGCTCAACGGCGTCCCGCGCGACGAGCGCCAGCAGCGCCGCGCACTCGGGCGCCCGGGCCAGCTCACGCACCAGGGCGCCGTCCGCGCGGCGCACCGCGCACGGGGCCGGGAGCGCGGCGCGGGCGGCCTCGTTGAGCCGGCCGAGCGCGCCGTCGTACGGCCGCGGGTCCACCGCGCCGGTGCCGCGCAGCAACTGCCCGACGTCCGCGCGCAGTTCCCGGAACCGCTCCGGCCAGGAGGCGTCGGCGTGCTCCAGCGGGGTGCCGGGCGGCACCAGTCCGGCACCGGTGATCCAGGCCCGCAACGACTCCACCGCGCCCAGCCGTTCGGCCGGATGCGCGGTCGCGAGGAGGTCCAGGCAGATCCGCCCGGCTTCGAACCGCGGCTCGTTCGGGGCCGGGGCCGTACTCAGCGTCATGTGCCTGCCACCGCCTAGGACAGGGGAACAGTTGCGTCGCTCCCCTTCACAGTGCCCGTGCCGCCCGGCGCGCGGAACCCCTGGGACGCTCTTCGCGGCGGCTTCCCCGGCTGATCCTTGCCCGGCCCCCGCCTCAGTCGTCCGCGTACTTCGTGTCCGCGGCCGGGTCCAGTGCCAGCCGGTAGCCCCGCTTGACCACCGTCTGGATCAGCTTGGGTGTACCGAGTGCCGTACGCAGCCGGGCCATCGCCGTCTCCACCGCGTGCTCGTCGCGCCCCGCGCCCGGCAGCGCCCGCAGCAGTTCGGCCCGGGCCACCACCCAGCCCGGCCGCCGTGCCAGCGCCCGCAGCAGCGACATGCCCGCCGGTGGCACGGGCTTCAGCTCCCCGTCCACCAGCACCGCGTGCCCCCGGATCTCCACCCGGTGCCCGGCGACCGGCAACGCCCGCGCCCGGGCGGGCAGTTCCTGGCACAGCAGTTGCACGAGCGGCCCGAGCCGGAACCGTTCCGGCTGCACCGTGTCCACGCCCCGCGCCTGCAACGGCAGCGCGGTCACCGGGCCCACGCAGGCGGGCAGCACGTCGTGGCCGAGCGCGACCAGCACGTCGTCGAGCAGCCCGCGCTTCTCGGCCCGCGACAGCAGCGACGCGGCGGCGGGCGCGCTGGTGAAGGTGAGCGCGTCCACCGCGCGCGCGACGACGGCGTCCAGCAGCCGGTCGACGGGCCCGATGTCCTCCGGCGGCATCCACCGGTACACCGGCACCGGGACGACCTCCGCTCCCCCGGCCCGCAGCGCCTCCACGAACCCCGGCAGCGGCTCGCCGTGGAGCTGTACGGCGATCCGGCGCCCGTCGACGCCCTCCTCCAGCAGCCGGTCCAGCACCTCGGCCATGGACTCGCTGGACGGCGACCACGACTCGGTCAGCCCCGCGGCCCGTACGGCGCCCTTGACCTTGGGCCCGCGGGCCAGCAACTCGACGCCCCGCAGGCGGTCGAGCAGCGACTGCCCGAGCCCCCATCCGTCGGCGGCCTCGACCCAGCCCCGGAAGCCGATGGCGGTGGTGGCCACCACGACGTCCGGCACCTGGTCGATGAGCTCCTTGGTGGAGGCGAGCAGTTCGCCGTCGTCGGCGAGCGGCACGATGCGCAGGGCGGGCGCGTGCAGCACAACGGCACCGCGCCGCTGGAGCAGTGCGCCCAGTTCCTCGGCGCGGCGCGCGGCGGTGACGCCCACGGTGAACCCGGCGAGGGGTCCGTGTTCGGGGTGCTGCTGTACGTCGTCCATGGCTCTCCTAGCTGACCCGCATGCCGAACGAGCCTGTCAACGGCGCGTGACAGGCTCGGTTCGGCTCGATGTCCGCGGTGTTACGTCACACCTCGGCGTAGCTGAGCTGCGGCTTCGTCTCGGCGGCGGTGGTGGATGCGGCCCGGGTGGCCGAACGGCGAAGGTATACGGCCCAGGTCACCGCGAAGCAGGCGCCGTAGAAGGCGAGGAAGGCGACGAAGGCGCCGGTGCCGGAGCCGTAGGACAGGAAGGACTGGCGGAAGGCGAGGTTGATGCCGACACCGCCGAGCGCGCCGACGGCCCCGATGAGCCCCATGGAGGCCCCGGACAGCCGCCGTCCGTGAGCGGCCGCCGCCTCGCCCGTGAGTCCCCTGGCGAGGGCCTTGGCCTGGAAGATCCCGGGGATCATCTTGTACGTCGACCCGTTGCCGAGCCCGCTGAGCACGAACAGGACCACGAAGACCGGCACGAACAGCGCCAGCGACTTCTCCATGCTGGCCACGATCAGGACGGCGGTGGCGGCGGCCATGCCGACGTAGTTCCACAGGGTGATCCGCGCCCCGCCGTACCGGTCGGCGAGCCAGCCCCCGACGGGCCTGATCAGGGAGCCGAGCAGCGGTCCGATGAAGGTGAGGTAGGCGGCCTGCAGCGGGGTCCGCCCGAACTGGTTGGTCAGCACCTGCCCGAAGGCGAAGCTGTAGCCGATGAACGAGCCGAAGGTGCCGACGTAGAGGAAGGCCATGATCCAGGTGTGGCCGTCCTTGGCCGCGTCCCTGGCGGCGCCGGTGTCGTTCTTCACCGAGGCGAGGTTGTCCATGAACAGCGCGGCGAGGACGGCGGCGACCACGATCAGCGGGATGTAGATCCCGAGCAGCACCCGCGGCCCGCCGCTCGCCCCGATGATCGCGAGGGCGATCAGCTGGATGACCGGCACGCCGATGTTCCCGCCCCCGGCGTTCAGCCCGAGCGCCCACCCCTTCTTCCGCAGCGGGAAGAAGGCGTTGATGTTGGTCATGGAAGAGGCGAAGTTGCCGCCGCCGATGCCGGCCAGCAGCCCGACCAGCAGGAAGGTGGAGTAGGAGGTCCCCGGCTCCATCACCACGAACGCGGCGACCGTCGGGACGAGCAGGAGGCTCGCCGAGACGATCGTCCAGTTCCGCCCGCCGAAGACGGCGACGGCGAACGTGTACGGCACCCGCACGACCGCGCCGACCAGCGTGACCACGGAGGTCAGCAGGAACTTGTCGGCGGGGGTGAGCCCGTACTCGGGCCCCATGAACAGCACGAGCACGGACCACAGGGTCCAGACCGAGAACCCGATGTGCTCGGAGAGCACGGAGAACCACAGGTTCCGCCGGGCGACCTTCTCCCCGGTCGCCCTCCAGAACCCCTCGTCCTCGGGATCCCAGCGCTCGATCCAGCGACCGCTGCGACGGATTGGGTCCGGACCTGTCATGACGCCTCCACGGTGCTCCGGGACTCGGTGGTTCGCGGTGATGAGTCCCGAAGGTAGGGAAGACGCGTTTCCTGGCTGTGGCTGTGGGTGACCGGTAGGGAACTTTGCTCTCACCTCGCGGAGAGGCGGGGTGAGAGGTCACAGCGGCCGAAGCCGGAACCCGGACGGCTGATCAGGCCCGGTGGGCAGCGGCGCGGAGTCGCCGGCGTCCGGGTGTCGAGCCGTCCGGCCACAGGCGTGGTCCGCGCCTGGCGGCGATGTCCTCCACCCACCCGAACCAGACGATGCAGCCCGCGATGAACATCCAGGTGATCGCGAGAACCGGCCAGGGGCTCTCCAGCAGCCAGGAGAAGTGCAGGTACATCACGTCGAACTGCCAGAGCCGATCCCACAGGGTGGCGGCGACGAGGATGCACAGGTTGTGCCATAGGTAGATCGTCACGGCTCTGGAGTTGAGCAGGGTGATCAGCCGGTCGAAGGGGCGCAGCCGGCGGGGCCAGTCCGTCCAGGAAGGGCTCACGTGGAGGAGCAGCAGCACGGTGGCGAAGGACCAGAGGGACTGCGCGAACGGGATGTCGTCCAGATCGTGCCCCTGCTTGAAGCCGTGCGTCAGGGCGTACCAGAGGCCCAGGACCGCGATGGCCGGGGCCACGGACGGGACGACGTAGCGGGGCATGCGCTTCAGGACGCCTTCCTGGTGCGCCATTCCCAGGATCCAGCAGGCGCCGAAGGTGCTGAAGTCCGTGAGGGCCGAGGGGATGCGCTCACCGGGCAGGTTGAGGTAGCCGAACTCGAAGGCCGCGGAGAGCGCGATCGGCGACAGGACGGTCGCCCAGGGCAGCGCTCTCAGCGCCTTCAGCAGGAACGGGGACAGCAGGACGAACCAGAGGTAGGCGCGGATGTACCAGAGCGGCCCCGCCAGTTCGCCCCCCCAGTCCTCGCCGAGGACGCCGTGGATGCCGCGCAGGCCCTCGGCGTAGGGCGGGTCGCTCACCGGCAGGATCCAGAAGCCGAGGTGCAGCCACCACCAGCCGGGGTGTCCGTCGTCGCCCGGGCTCCAGCCCTGCAGCACCATGCCGGTCACGCCGATGGCGCCGAGCAGCCACAGGGGCGGCAGGAGGCGGCGCAGGCGGCTGCGGACGACCTGCACCGCCGGGCGCTCGAGCGAACGGGCCATCAGGTTGCCCGCCAGGGCGAACATCACGCCCATGGACGGGAACACCAGGGGCAGCCAGGCCCAGCCCATCAAGTGGTAGAAGACGACCCGGAAGAGAGCGATCGCGCGCAGCAGGTCGAAGTACCGGTCGCGCCCCGGGGCGCGCCGCTGCTGCCCGGGCTCGGCGGGCCGGGTCGGCTCGTCCGTGCCGGACGGGAGGGTGGGTACGGTCACGTGCGGGGCTTCCTGGGTGGTCGTCGAGAAGGGTGCCGGCGGAGCGAGCGGAGGGGCCGAGGCCCGGGAGGGCTGCGTGGTGAAGGGCTCATGGGGAGACCTCGGCGGCTGGGCGCCCGGCGGCGGTCCGAGGTCGAAGGGCGGCGTCGTCATGAGACGGGCCTCCCGTCCATCACCCGCCGGCCGGGAGCGGACGCCGTCGGCGGAGCCGACACACCGCCCTTGCGCCGGAGCTTCTGCCAGCGCAGGCGGCCGCCGGTGAGCGCCGTGATCCAGGACTGGAGCAGCACCACGTACATGAGCTGGCGGTAGAGGATCTGCTGCAGGGGCAGCGAGATGAGCGGGGTCAGCGGTTCGCGGTCGAGGACGAAGGCGTACGCCGCGCAGGCGGCCTGGACGGCGAGGACGCCGGACCAGGCCACGACCGTCTTCTCGGTGGGCCCGAAGACCAGGCCGTAGACGAGGAAGATGTCGATGAGCGGGGCCAGGAGCGGGGCCACGACCATGAACAGGGACACCAGGGGCAGACCGACCCGGCCGAAGCGTCCGGACGCACCGCGCTCGACGACGGCACGGCGGTGCTTCCAGATCGCCTGCATGGTGCCGTACGACCAGCGGTAGCGCTGGGACCACAGCTGCTGGACCGACTCCGGGGCCTCGGTCCAGGCCCGGGCCTTCTCGGCGTACACCACGCGCCAGCCGTCGCGGTGCATCGCCATGGTGATGTCGGTGTCCTCGGCGAGGGTGTCGTCGCTCATGCCGCCGACCCGTTCCAGGGCCGAGCGGCGGAAGGCTCCGACCGCGCCCGGGATGGTCGGCATGCAGCGCAGGACGTCGTACATGCGGCGGTCGAGGTTGAAGCCCATCACGTACTCGATGTGCTGCCAGGCGCCGATGAGTGTGTCCTTGTTGCCGACCTTGGCGTTGCCGGCGACCGCTCCGACCCGTGGGTCGGCGAAGGGCTGCACCAGTTCGCGCACGGTGGCCGGCTCGAAGACGGTGTCGCCGTCCATCATCACGATCAGGTCGTACCGTGCGTTCGCCGTACCGCGGTTGAGAGCGGCGGGCTTGCCCGCGTTGAGCTGGCGGATCACCCGTACGTTGGGCAGTCCCAGCCCTTCGACGATGCGGGCCGTGCCGTCGGTGGAGCCGTCGTCGACGACGATGACCTCGATGGGGTGCTCGCTGCGCATCAGCGAACGCACGGTGCTCTCGATGCACTTGGCCTCGTTGTAGGCCGGGACCAGCACGGACACGGGTTCCGTGACGGGCAGCGGGCCCCAGCGGAACCCGCGTCGGCGGGTGCGGCGGGCGTGCACCGCGGAAAGCAGCAGCATCCCGCCGAAGCGGGCGAGCACGAGGGAGCCGATGACCGCGAGACCCACGACCAGGGCACCGGTGGCCCTCTCCGACGCCTGCACCAGGAAGATCCAGGCCTTGCCCTTCCAGAGGTCGAGGCCCGTGACCGGGGTGTCGGCGCTCGGTGCGCCCAGTGCCTCCGTGAGGCTCTGGAACCGGTAACCCCGTGCCTGCAGTTGGGGCAGGAACCTGTCCAGCGCCTCGATCGTTTGGTGACGCTCGCCGCCGGAGTCGTGCATCAGGACGATCGCGCCCTTGCCGCCCTTGGGCGTCGCCCTGCGGACGATCTCGTCGGCCCCGGGCCTGCGCCAGTCCTCGCTGTCGGTGTCGTTGAGGACGGTCAGGTAGCCCCGGCCGCCGATGTACTCGGTCACCGGCCAGGACCTGTCGTCCATGGCGTCGGCGAACGAGGAGTACGGCGGCCGGAACAGGGAGCTGCGGATGCCGGCCGCTCCGGCCAGCGCGAGCTGGCTCTGTGACAGCTCCCAGTCGATACGGCGGTCGGAGTGGTACGACAGGTCGGGGTGGTTGAAGGTGTGCAGGCCGACCTCGTGGCCCTCGTCCACCATGCGCTTGACCAGTTCCGGGTAGCGGGAGGTCATGGTGCCGGTGACGAAGAAGACGGCGTGCGCGTGGTGCTTCTCGAGGATGTCGAGGACCTTCGGCGTCCAGGTGGGGTCCGGGCCGTCGTCGAAGGTGAGGACGATGCGGTGGTCCGGCACCCGCAGGCTGCCGGTGCGGCCGCCTCGGGTGTCGATGACCGGACCGCCCTCGAGGACCGCCTCGGGCACCTTGTGGTCGGCCGCCTCGGGCCGCACGCGGAAGTCCGCGAGGATCTCGTTGTGCACGTACCCGCGCAGCATGAGCATCGCGAGCGTGGCCACGAGGACCAGGACGGACAGCAGATAGCGCAGGGGCAGCCACCTGCGCCTGGTGGGCAGGGACGACCCGGGACGGGAGTGTGACGGCATGGGGCGGCTTCGCGATCAGAGGTGCGGACGCGGGGCGGTCGGGTCGACGGCGCTGTAGGCCTCGGGTCCCGTGCCACCGGCGGGGGACAGTGAGGGGCCGGGGGAGGCACCGGTGCTCGTGGTGGACGGGTCCGGGGACGAGCCGGCCGGGGACGCCGGGGAAGTGGACGGGCGCTCGGTGCCGCCGACGATGCCGGTGCCGGTGGACGTGCCGGCCGTCGGCGCCGCGTCGGCGGACGTGTGCGAGGTGCTCGGGGCGGAGCTCGACAGCGAGCCGGAACCCGGTACGGCGGTGGTCGGCGCGGTCGGGGACGCGACGGGGGTGGCCGCGTCGCTGCTCTCCGGCGTCGGATCCGTCGAAGCGCTGGGCAGCGACGGGGTGTTCACCTGACTGGCGGGGGCGTTCTCGTCCTGGCCGGGCACCGGAACCCACGGCGCGTCCGAGCTGCCCGAGAACAGCGTCACCACGATGCTCACGGCGTACACGGCGCAGGCCAGGCCGACGATCAGGCCGAGGCGGCGGAAGGTGCGGCCGCGGCGGCCGGACTCGTCGACGAAGACGGGGCCGTCGGCACTCTCGCGGCCGGCGCCGTGCGCGGCGCCCGGGGCCGGGTCCGGCCGGCCGTCGCCGAGCCGGACGGCGTCCAGCTGGACCGTCACCTCGTGCGGGTCGTGCGTGGGGGCACCAGCGGCGGGCTGGGTGGGAATGGTGGGAAGGGGCTCGTCCCAGAGGTCGCGGAGGGGTCCCGCGGTGCCGGGTCCGGGGTGGCCGCCGACCCTCACCCGGCGCAGCACGGTGGTCTGCTCGGGGTCCTGGGCGGGAGTTCCGCCGCGGCCCGGGGCGCGGCGGAAGTCCGCGGCTCTGCGGTCGTTGCGGGCCCGCGGGAGTACGGCCGTCCCGTCGGCCTCGGTCCGGGCGGCTCGGCCGCCGCTGAGCATCCCGGTCGCCGGGAAGGCTCCGGCACCGGGGGTGTCACCGGTCTCGGTGAAGGCCTGCGTGTGACCACCCGTCACCGGACGCTCCCGGGGCGCGGATGCGACTTCGGCCCACTGAGGTTGGGCGTCTTCTCGCCACTCTTTCACGTGCGCAGATCCCCCCACGGGACAGTTCCGGGTGCGCATCGACGCCGAGCACCCGTCGTTCGAACCAGGCCCCCACCCAGCCCGAGCGCCCCCATTACCACACCGCGCTCGGGCCAAGAATGTAGCGCATGCGGAGGTTCCGTGTTCGCCACGCGCCACCTAATGGACGCTCATCACATCATCATCAGCGGCTGGAATCCATCGGTCTGCGGGCCGCCGTAGCCATCCCTCGGCCCGCGCGAGTTCGCTCGCGGCCCTACGGAGCGCAGTCAGTCCGGGGTGGACCAGCCCCTTGCGCCAGACCAGCGACACGGGCGAGAGCGGGACCGGGTCGACGAGCGGCCGCAGCACCGAGCGGGGCATGGCCGGAAAGTCCACCACGGCCAGGATCACGTTCCGGGTCTTGGCCATGATCCGCTCGAACTCCTCGTCGCCCACCGGTAGCGGAAGAGGTGAGGCGAGTCGGATGCCGCGTCCCTCGAAGAGGTGAAGTGCGAGGTCGGTCCACTCCCGGGTGCGCGGGTTCCCCGCGCCGGCGTAGACCGTCTCCCCGGCCAGCGCGGCCAGCGGTACCTCCGGCAGGGCGGCCAGGGGGTGGTCGTCGGGCAGGACGACGGCCATCGGCTCGTAGCGCACCGGCTGCTGTTCGAGCCCGGACCGCAGGGCCGGGTCCAGGCCCGCGAAGCGCCCGAAGGAGACGTCGAGCCGGCCGGCGAGCACCTCGGCCGCCGCTCCGGTCAGACCGCTCTCGTAGCGGGCCATCAGCTCGCAGTCGGGGGCGAGTTCCCGGGCCCGGTGCAGCACCCGGCGGCCGGTGAGCAGTCCGGCGGAGTTGAGGTCGACCAGCAGCGGCCGGACCTGGCCGAAGGCGGCGAGCAGGTCGTCCTGGGCGGCCAGGACCCGCCGGGCGTGCGGCAGCAGCCGCTCGCCGTCCGCGGTGAGCGTCACCTGCCGGGTGGTCCTGACGAACAGCTCGGCGCCCAGCTCGCGCTCCAGCCGCCGTACGTCACGGCTCAACGCCTGCTGCGCCACGTACAGACGGGCCGCGGCCCGGGTGAAGTGCAGCTCCTCGGCGACGGCGACGAAGGCGCGCAGCAGGCGCGGTTCTATGGCGACGGGAGCGGGCATGGCGGCGAATCTACAGCCCCGATTCACAACGCCGGCGTGTGAGTCGGCTCCGAGAAGGTGTTGGACCCGGTGATCCACTCCGGGCCACCGTTGAGCCATGCCGCCACAGACCACCGAAGACAGCCGGATACCGACCGAGCGGTGCGAACAGCGGGAGGCGGGACGGCTCCGTGGATACCGGGGGCTCTTCTCCCGCCCCGGCACGCTCGCCTTCTCCGCCGCCAATCTCGTCGCACGGCTGCCGATGGGCATGTTCAGCGTGAGCGCGGTCGTGATGATCGCCGGGGCCCGGGGCTCGTACGCGCTCGCCGGCGCCGTCACCGCCGCCGGTCTGGCGGCGACCGGGGTGGCCGGGCCGTGGATCGCGCGGCTCGTCGACCGGTACGGGCAGGCCCGGGTCGCCGTACCGGCCACCCTCACGGCCGTGCTGGGCAGCCTCGCCCTGCTGCTGTGCGTGCGCTTCGGCGCCCCGGACTGGACCCTGTTCGCCGCCTACGCCGCCACCGCCGCCACCCCGAACATCGGCGGCCTGTCCCGCGCCCGCTGGGCCCACCTGCTGCGCGACGACCCCGCCGCCCTGCACACCGCCAACTCCTTCGAGCAGGCCGCCGACGAGCTGTGCTTCATGCTGGGCCCGGTGCTGGCCGCCTTCCTGACCGGCACGTTCTTCCCGGAGGCGGGCACGCTAGCCGGGGCCGTGCTGCTGCTGGCCGGCATGCTGCTGTTCACCGCGCAGCGGGCGACCGAGCCGCCGCCGCAGGCCCGGTCGAAGGCCCGGTCGCCCTTGCGCAGTCCGGGGATTCCGGCGCTGCTGGCCTGCTTCGTGGCGACCGGCACGGTGTTCGGCTCGATGGAGGTCGTCACGATCGCGTACGCCGACGCCCTAGGTCACCGCGCGGCGGCCGGTCCGGTACTCGCGTTGCAGGCGGCGGGCTCGTGCGCGGCCGGTCTGCTGTACGGGGCCCTGAAACCGGCCGGTCTCGGCCTGCCCCGGTGCCTGCTCGCGATGGCCGCCCTGACGACCCTGCCCTGGCTGGCCGCCGGCACCACGGGTTCGCTCGTGGCCCTGGCGGGTGCGCTGCTGGTGGCGGGCATGGCGACGGCGCCGACGATGGTGACCGCGATGACCCTGGTGCAGGCCCGCACTCCGGCCGACCGGCTCAACGAGGGCATGAGCCTCGTCGTCACCGGCCTGCTCACCGGCATCGCCTGCGGCTCGGCGGCCGGCGGCTGGGCGGCCGAGCACGGCTCACCGGCCACGGGGTTCGCGGTACCGGCGATCGCGGCCGCCGTGGCCCTGGTGATCGGCTCGTCGCGGCTCCGGACCGGGGCGGCCGGGCGGGCGGCGGGCCGGTAGGCGGGCGCTCGCCGGGCGGGTGGGCGCTCCGGCTGGTTCGATGGTCGGGTCGACGGTGAGGGTGAGGGAGGGAGGTGCTGATGCGTGGCCGGCTGGTTGTCCCCGGAGGATCTGACCGACCTGACCCGGGTGCTGGACCTGGGCGGAGTGTTCGCCAACGGGACTCTCGGCGGGGTGCTGGCGCGCAGCCGCAGGCTGGACCTCTTCGGCTTCCTGGTCATCGGCGTCGTCTCCGGTCTCGGCGGCGGAATCCTCCGCGACACCCTGCTGCAGCACGGGACGCCCGTCGCCCTGACGGACTACACCTATCTCACCGTCGCCGCCGCCGGGACCCTGCTGGCCTTCGTGGCCGATCTGAGCCGTCACACCTCCGGCTGGGCCTTCAACCTGCTCGACGCGCTGGCGCTCAGCGTCTGGGCGATCGCCGGGGCGCAGAAGACCCTCTCCGTCGGTCTCGGCTGGCTGCCCGCCGTGCTGCTGGGCACGATCACGGCGGTCGGCGGCGGCGCCATCCGGGACCTGCTGCTGGCCCGTACCCCCGCCATCTTCGGCGGCACTCCCCTCTACGCGACCGTCGCCGTGCTGGTGAGCGGGGTGCTGGTGCTCTGCAGCCGGCTCGGCGCGCCCACCCTCGGCATCCTGGCCGGGATCCTGGCGGGCGTCTCACTGCGGCTGGCCGCGCTGACCCGGGGCTGGCGGTTGCCGGGCAGCCGTGACTGGCGGCCCAGGACGTCCCGCGCCCGCGGCCCGTGACCGGGACGGGCGGGAGACGGACAAAGGGGGGCGGACGGAGGGGGACGGACCGGGGGGACGGACGGGGGCACCACCCACCGGCGGACGAGGAGCACCACACAGCCATGAGCCTCAAGGATCGCGTGGACGAGGTCGTAGCCGGGCTCGGTGACATCCGGCCCGAGCTGGAGGGCTTCTACGAGGACCTGCACGCCCACCCGGAGCTGGGCCACCAGGAGCACCGGACGGCGACCCGGGTGGCGGAGCGCCTCGGGAGCTGCGGCTACCGGGTGCACGACGGGATCGGCGGCACGGGTGTGGTCGGCGTGCTGGCCAACGGGGACGGGCCGACGGTGCTGCTGCGCGCCGACATGGACGCGCTGCCGGTGCGTGAAGAGACCGGTCTGCCGTACGCCAGCAAGGCCGTGGGCAAGGACGCGGCCGGCCGCGAGGTGCCGGTGGCGCACGCCTGCGGTCATGACATGCACGTCACCTGTCTGCTGGGCGCGGCCCGGCTGCTGGCGGCCGCTCGCGGGTCGTGGCGGGGAACGCTGGTGGCCCTGTTCCAGCCGGCCGAGGAGCCCGGTGACGGCGCCGACCGGATGCTCGCCGACGGCCTCACCGGCCTCGTCCCGCGGCCGGACGTGGCGTTCGCCCAGCACGTGCTGCCCTATCCGGCGGGGCGGGTCGGCACCCGGGCCGGTTCCTTCCTGTCCGCGGCGGACAACATCCGCGTCACCGTCCACGGCAGGGGCGCCCACGGCTCGGCGCCGCAGGCCGCGATCGACCCTGTGGTGATGGCGTCGATGATCGTCGTCCGGCTCCAGACGATCGTCTCGCGCGAGCTCGCCGCCACCTGGCCCGCGGTGCTCACGGTGGGTTCCGTGCAGGCGGGCACCAGCGGCAACGTGATCCCGGAGTCGGCGGAACTGCTGCTGAACGCGCGCACCTACGACGAGGGGACCCGGCGTGCCGTCCTGGCCGCGGTGCGGCGGATCGTGACGGCCGAGTGCGCCGCCTCCGGAGCGGTCCGTGAGCCGGAGATCGAGGAGGGCACCCGTTTCCCGCCGACCGTCAACGACGCGGCGGTGACCCGCGAGGTGGCAGCCGCCTTCGGCGAGGTCTTCGGGGACCACGCGGGCACGGTCGAACTGCAGAGCGCCAGCGAGGACTTCAGCCGCATCCCGGACGCGTTCGGCGTCCCGTACACCTACTGGGCCCTCGGCTGCGTCGACCCGGACACCTACGAGGCCGCCCGGCGGCGCGGCACGGTGGCGCAGGACATCCCGGTCAACCACAGCCCCCGGTTCGCGCCGGTCCTCCAGCCGACCCTGGACACGGGCGTACGGGCCCTGGTCACGGCCACGCTGACCCGGCTCGCCCGGCAGAGCGCATGACAAAGGCCCCGGCGCTCGGAAGCGACAGGGCCCTGCCCACATGGGATGAGTGGAGATGGCGGGAATCGAACCCGCGTCCAACGGTGCGGAACCAGGGCTTCTCCGTGTGCAGTTCGCTTCGCTTTTCTCGGCCCCGGCGATCACGCGAACAAGTCGCCGACGGGCCCAGTCACTGTTAGATTTCCCTCTTCACCCCGTGACCGGGATCAAGGTTTAGTTCCCTAGTCGATGCCAGGATCCGGGACGGGAACAGGCCCGGGCTGACACTCCCGTGAGAGCTTCGCTAGCTGCTTATCAGGCAGCGAGAGCGAAGTGGGAGGAATCGCGCTTGGTGTTGGCGATTATTGTTTTCGGCCTGTGGTTTACGAGATCATGGCCGCTTCCTCGACACGCTTCCCCTGCTTCGACATCCGCTGTCGAAACCGATCATCCCCATGTTGATTTTTCAATCCCCTCCGTGGAGGGCCCTCCGAAGAGGGGGCTCGCACCCTCAGTGGGGTGCGTTGCCATCCTACGTGACGAACGCAGGTCGGTGCCAGCCTATTCCCGCCGGCCGCAGGTCGCGCCGGTCCGGCGGCTAGGCCCGCTGCTTGCGCCGCACGGCCGACATCGCGCGGTCCGCCTCGCGCCGGTCCTGCTTCTCGCGCAGGGTCTGACGCTTGTCGTACTCCTTCTTGCCCTTCGCCAGCGCGATCTCGACCTTGGCACGGCCGTCCTTGAAGTACAGCGCGAGGGGAACGATCGTGTGACCCGTCTCCTGGGACTTCGCCTCGAGCTTGTCGATCTCGTCGCGGTGCAGCAGCAGCTTCCGCTTGCGCCGGGCGCTGTGGTTGGTCCAGGTGCCCTGGCTGTACTCGGGCACGTGCACGTTGTGCAGCCACGCTTCGTGACCGTCCAGTTGCACGAAGCCGTCGGCCAGCGAGGCCCGCCCCTGGCGCAGCGACTTCACCTCGGTCCCCATGAGCACGAGACCGGCCTCGTACGTGTCGAGGATGAGGTAGTCGTGCCGCGCCTTCTTGTTCTGCGCGATCAGCTTGCGCCCTTTTTCCTTAGCCATAGTGCCGCCATTTTCGCACCATGGAGGGGGTGCGGGGGAAGCGCATTAAAGAGGTGCTACGAGGGGTCGCCCAGACCGCCCAGGACCGTCTCGGCCCGCCGCAGTGCCTGCGGCCCCGCGTCCAGGTCGGGGGTGATGCCCCGGCCGTCGACCGCGCGGCCGGACGGGGTGCGGTAGTGGCCCACGGTCAGCTCGGCCACCGAGCCGTCGGGCAGCTCGGTGGGCATCTGGACGGAGCCCTTGCCGAAGGTGCGGGTGCCCACCACGACCGCGCGGCCCCGGTCCTGCAGAGCGCCGGTGAGCATCTCGGCCGCGCTCATGGTGCCGCCGTCGACCAGGGCGACCAGGGGCCGGGCGGTGTCGCCGCCGGTGTCGGCGTGCAGGGCGCGCTGGGCGCCGTCGACGTCGTAGGTGGCGACCAGGCCGCCGTCGAGGAACGCGGAGGCGGTCTCCACGGACTCGGTGACCAGGCCGCCGGAGTTCCCCCGCAGGTCGAGGACGATGCCGGCGCCGGCCGGGGCCCGGTGCACCGCGGCGCGCACGGAGTCGCCGGCACCCTTGGTGAAGGCGGCGACCTTGATGACGGTGATCCTGCCGGGCAGCTTGTGGACGGTCACCGGGTCCGTGGACAGCCTGGCCCGGCGCAGGGTCTCGGTCCACGCGCGCGTGCCGCGCCGGAGGCCCAGCGTCACGGTCGTACCGGCGGCCGCGTCCTCGGAGTCGCCGCGGAGTAACGAGATCACGTCGGTGACCGGCCGCCCGGTCACGTCCGTGCCGTCGACGCTGCGCAGCCGGTCGCCCTTGCGGATCCCGGCGTTGGCCGCGGGCGAGCCGGGCCGCACCCGGGTGACCTCGATCCGGCCGTCCGGCTCGGCCCGCGCCCAGAGCCCGGTTCCGGTGTACTGGCCGTCCAGGGCCTCCTGGAACTCCTGGTACTCGTCCTGGGAGTAGACGGCTCCCCAGCGGTCCCCGCTGCGGCTGACGGCTCGCTCGGCGGCCTCCATGGGCGACTTGCCGTCGGCCATCGCCTTGGCGGCGGCCCGCCGCACGGCCTCGTGACGGGCGGCCGAAGGCACCGGTGCCGAGGCGGACTTGGAGCCGGACCGGTCGCCCTGGCCGGTGTCCGGGAAGGAACCGGTGGCGGCGCCGGCGACCAGGGCGCAGGCGAAGACCAATGCCAGGGCGGCCCCACGGCCGGTGCGGCGGGGCTGACAGAACGGGTCACGGCCTGACATGGCGGTGAGTCTAGGACAACGGCGAAGGGCCGTACGGGCGGACGCCCGTACGGCCCTCTTGGGATGCGTCACACCTTCAGGTACTTGCGCAGCGCGAAGAACGCCGCCAGAGCGGGCATCAGCACACTGGTGGCGAGGATCAGCGGCAGCTTGGTCAACACCGCGTCCCAGCCGACGAAGTTGATCAGCGTGAGCTTGTTGGACAGGGCCATGCCGTGGTCGATCGTGAAGTACCGCCCGACGACCAGGAAGACGCAGGCGAGGCCACCGCCGATGAGTCCGGCGACCGCGGCCTCCATGATGAACGGCGCCTGGATGTAGAAGCCCGAGGCGCCGACGAGGCGCATGATCCCGGTCTCACGCCGACGGCTGAACGCGGAGACGCGCACGGTGTTGACGATCAGCAGCAGCGCGACGAGCAGCATCAGAGCCATCACACCGAGCGCCGCCCGGTTCATCAGGTTCAGCAACTGGAAGAGGTTGTCCAGGATGCCCTTCTGGTCCTGCACCGACTGCACGCCGTCGCGCCCGTTGAAGGCGGTCGCGATGACCTGGTACTTCTGCGGGTTCTTGAGCTTGATGCGGTACGACTCCTGCATCTGGTCCGGCGTCAGCGAGCCGGCCAGCGGGGAGTTGCCGAACTGCTCCTTGTAGTGCTTGTACGCCTCGTCCTGCGACTCGTAGGTCACCTTCTCGACGATGGTCATCTTGCCGAGGTCGGTGCGGATCTGCTTCTTCTGGTCCTCGGTGACCGCGCCCTTGGCGCAGTTGACGTCCGACTGCGCGTCGCTCTTGTTGCACAGGAAGATCGAGACGTTGACCTTGTCGTACCAGTAGCCCTTCATGGTGCTCACCTGGTCGCTCATCAGCAGGGAGCCGCCGAACAGGGCCAGGGACAGGGCGACGGAGACGATGACGGCGAAGGTCATCGTCAGGTTGCGGCGGAGACCGACACCGATCTCCGACAGGACGAACTGGGCGCGCATGGCGTCGGATCAAGCCTTTCCGTGGACGTGACTGGGGCGGCGGGTCAGTGCTGGTAGCCGTAGACGCCGCGGGCCTGGTCGCGGACGAGGCGGCCCTTCTCCAGCTCGATGACGCGCTTGCGCATCTGGTCCACGATGTTCTGGTCGTGCGTCGCCATGATGACGGTGGTGCCCGTCCGGTTGATGCGGTCGAGCAGCTTCATGATGCCGACGGAGGTCTGCGGGTCGAGGTTGCCGGTGGGCTCGTCCGCGATCAGCAGCTTGGGGCGGTTGACGAAGGCCCGCGCGATGGCCACGCGCTGCTGCTCGCCACCGGACAGCTCACCCGGCATCCGGTCCTCCTTGCCGCCGAGTCCCACGAGGTCGAGCACCTGCGGCACGGACTTGCGGATCTCGCCGCGCGACTTGCCGATGACCTCCTGTGCGAAGGCCACGTTCTCGGCGACGGTCTTGTTGGGCAGCAGGCGGAAGTCCTGGAACACCGTCCCCAACTGGCGGCGCATCTGCGGCACCTTCCAGTTGGAGAGGCGCGCGAGGTCCTTGCCGAGGACGTGCACCTGGCCGTGGCTGCACCGCTCCTCGCGCAGCACCAGCCGCAGGAAGGTCGACTTGCCGGAGCCGGAGGACCCCACGAGGAAGACGAACTCGCCCTTCTCGACCTCCAGGGAGACATCCCGGAGGGCAGGCCGGGTCTGCTTGGGGTAGACCTTGGAGACGTTGTCGAATCGGATCACGGATGCACCACGGGTCGCCGGGGGTAGATGAGCGTGACCATACGCGAACCGGGAGTGCGAGCGCAGGGCCCGGGCGCGGTTGGTTGCGGCTTGTGTGTTTTTGTACAGGCGGGATTCGAGCTTCTCCGAGAGCCCGCGCTCTTTGCGGGGGAACCTGGCACAGTGGAGGGGGAACGTTCTGGTTCCCGTGTGCGTTGTATGTGTGATGGCCGGCGCGAGGAGGGCGAGCGCATGACGTACGACCGGTTGGTGTGCGCGAACTGCGCGTCGCCCGTGAGCGAGGGCCGGTGCCCGGTGTGCCGTGCCAACCGCGAGCGACTGCAGCAGGAGGGCTTCTTCGCGGGGCTGAACCCCATGGCGCTGATCGCGCTGCTGGCGGTGCTGATCGCCGCGGTGGCGCTGCTGGCCCACCAGACCGCATAGGAAGACCGGACAGGACGGCCGAAGGGCCCGGAGCGCGAAGCTCCGGGCCCTTAGTGTTGCGCGCTGTGTGCGGAACGTCGCCGTGCGGCTACGTTCAGGCGGCGGCGCCGCCCCGGCCGTTCACGAGCCGCGGCAGGAAGCGGAAGCCGATGCCGCCGGCGATCATCGTCGCGGCGCCGACCAGCAGGAACGCGGTCTGTCCGGCACCGGTCTCGGCGAGCTGCTTGTCGCCGCCCTGAGGCGTGGTGTCCGAGCCCGTGTCGGTGAGGGCGGAGGAGCCCTCCTCCTGGGAGGCGTTGTCGTTGCCGCCGCCCTGGGGGGTGTCACCGCCGGTGGTGGAGCCGGTGCCACCGGTGGAGCCGTCGCCGCCGGTGGAGCCGTCGCCGCCGGTGGAGCTGCCGCCACCGGTGGAGCTGCCGCCACCGGTCGAGCTGCCGCCACCGGTCGAGCTGCCGCCACCGGTCGAGCTGCCGCCACCGGTCGAGCTGTTGCCGCCCGAGTTGCCGCTGCCACCCGAGTTGCCGTTGCCGCCGGTCGAGTCCTCGCCGCCGGAGCCGCTGTCGCCACCGCCGATGACACCGCCGATCGAGGCGTCGCCACCGGAGCTGCTGTCACCGCCGGAGCTGCTGTCACCGCCGCCGATGGCACCGCCGATCGAGGCGTCGCCACCGGAGCTGCTGTCACCGCCGGAGCTGCTGTCACCGCCGCCGATGGCACCGCCGATCGAGGCGTCGCCACCGGAGCTGCTGTCGCCACCGGAGCTGCTGTCACCACCGGTGGTGTCGCAGACACCGATCGGGTCGCAGCCGGTGCCGCCGTCGTCCTCTCCGCCCTCCGTGCTCACACCCAGGGTGATCGGCCCAGCCTGGACACCGAGGTCCAGAGCCGAAGCGGCGCCCGCTGCGGTCAGCGAGGCGCCGGCCGCGATCACGGCGCCGGCGGCTATCCGCGCGACCCGGATCCGCGTCTTCTTCGTCATGTGATTGCTACCCCCAGTAGCTGTCGTCAATGAGGCGGCGCGTGGGGCTTGCCGTGATCGACGGAGGCAGCTGTGACGAGATCTGCGTCAATTCCCCCGGTTCACATGCGCCCCAGAGATACGCATGCCACGCTTCACCCTTCCGACTTTTCAAAGCATCGTCAAGGCCGTTGCGGGCGCAATGTCCGACGGAGCGGCGTTTGCCGCGACTTGGAACCTGTGAGTGTGATGTAAAACCCAGACAAACGACAACTGCCGCCTCGAGGGCGGCAGTTGTCATGTCGACAAAGTCACTTCTCCTGCTGCTTGCGCCAGCGAATGCCGGCCTCCAGGAACCCGTCGATCTCGCCGTTGAACACGGCCTCGGGGTTGCCCACCTCGTGCTCGGTGCGCAGGTCCTTGACCATCTGGTACGGGTGCAGCACGTAGGAACGCATCTGGTTGCCCCAGGAGTTGCCGCCGTCGCCCTTGAGGGCGTCCATCTTGGCCTGCTCCTCCTGCCGGCGCCGCTCCAGCAGCTTGGCCTGGAGGACGTTCATCGCGGTCGCCTTGTTCTGGATCTGCGACCGCTCGTTCTGGCAGGAGACGACGATGCCGGTGGGGATGTGGGTCAGGCGCACCGCGGAGTCGGTGGTGTTGACGCCCTGGCCGCCGGGACCGGACGACCGGTAGACGTCCACCCGCAGCTCGGACTCGTCGATCTCGATGTGGTCGGTCTGCTCGACCACGGGGAGGATCTCGACACCCGCGAAGGAGGTCTGGCGGCGGCCCTGGTTGTCGTAGGGCGAGATGCGCACCAGGCGGTGGGTGCCCTGCTCGACGGAGAGGGTGCCGTAGGCGTACGGCGCCTGCACGGCGAAGGTGGTGGACTTGATTCCCGCCTCCTCCGCGTACGACGTCTCGTAGACCTCGGTCTTGTAGCCGCGCTGCTCGGCCCAGCGCAGGTACATGCGCTGGAGCTTCTCGGCGAAGTCGGCGGCGTCGACGCCACCGGCCTCGGCACGGATGTTGACGAGCGCCTCACGGGCGTCGTACTCACCGCTGAGCAGCGTCCGGACCTCCATCTCGTCCAGCGCCTTGCGGACGAGGGTCAGCTCGGACTCGGCCTCGGCGCGGGTGTCCGGGTCGTCCTCCTCCTCGGCCATCTCGAAGAGGACGGCGAGATCGTCGATCCGGCCGCGCAGCCCTTCCGCCTTCCTGACCTCGGCCTGGAGGTGGGAGAGCTTGCTGGTGATCTTCTGCGCCTCGTCCGGGTTGTCCCACAGGGACGGCGCGGCCGCCTGCTCCTCGAGCACGGCGATGTCTGCCCTCATCGTGTCGAGGTCCAGGACGGCCTCGATCGACTCCATGGTCGAGGAGAGGGACTTCAGCTCTTCGGATACATCGACGACTGCCACGCATCCAGCGTAACGGCTCCGCCGAGCGGCCAGAGCAGAGTGGCCCGCCCGGACCCGTTCACGCGGGCCGGCGCCCGGGAGTCACGGCGTCGACGTGCTGTGGGTGCCCGCCGGGGGGTCGTCGTCGCCCGACGTCGCCGCCCACGCCCCCACGCCGATGGCCGCGGCCAGCACCACCCCCGCCACGCCCAGCGTGATCCGGCGCCGCCGCATCGCGGCCCGGTGCCGGGCCGAGCCCGGCCGGGGTGCCCCCGCCGCGCGCGGGGCCCGCGCCGTGCCGTGGGCTCCGCCCGCCAGCTCGTCCGGTGCCGGCACCCGCATCGAGGTGTGGGTGTCCCGGTTGGAGTCGGGTCTGGCGCCGGGCACCAGGGACACCGCGCCCCGCCGCCGTACCGGCTCGCCCCCGGCCGGGTCCTGGGCCACCTGGTCCTCGGCCTCGTCGGCGGACTCCGCGTCCGGCTCGTCCACGTCCAGCGGGGGCATGCCGGCCAGCAGGGGCAGCTGCTCCCGCAGCCGCGCCGCCAGCTCCGAGGCGCGCAACCGGGAGGCGGGTGCCTTGGCCAGGCACTGCACGAGGAGCTGCCACAGCTCCTCGGGGATGCCGGGCAGCGGCACGACGGTCTCGGTGACGTGCCGGCGCAGCACGGCCCCGGGGTGGCCGCCGCCGAACGGCGTGAAGCCCGCGAGGAGTTCGTAGAGGACCGTGGCCAGCGCGTAGATGTCCACGGCGGCGCGCGGCGGCAGCCCCTCGACGATCTCGGGGGCCAGGTAGTCCGGGGTGCCGATGATCTTCGTGGCGCGGGTCCGCTTCGGGGAGTCGATCAGCTTGGCCACGCCGAAGTCGGTGAGCAGCGCCGGGTGGGACCCGCCGGGGCCGAGCGGGCCCTGCATGTCCAGCAGGATGTTCTCGGGCTTCACGTCCCGGTGGACGACCCCGGCCGCGTGGGCGGCCGCGAGCCCGTCGGCGACGTCCGCGACGATCGCCACGGCCGACTCCGGCGCGAGCCGCCGCTCGCGCTCCAGGCGGGTGCGCAGGTCGGTGCCGCGCACCAGGTCCATGACCAGGGCCAGGTCGTTGCCGTCGACCACCAGGTCGCGCACGGAGACGATGTGCGGGTGCTCCAGGCCGAGCAGGGCGGTGCGCTCCTGCACGAAGCGCCCGACGAGCTCCTGGTCGGACGCGAGGTCCTCACGCAGCAGCTTGACCGCGACGGGCCCCTCCGGTCCCTCGCCCAGCCACACCGTGCCGGCGCTGCCCCGCCCCAGGATCTGGTTCGCGGTGTACCGGCTGCCGATCTTCCGTGCCAAGACTGCTCCTACCGACGCGTGTTGTCGCCGCTGCGTCATTCCGGGGGACGACCCCCGGACCCCCAGCCGACAGACCAGGACCCCCGGGCGACAAAACTACGCGTCGAGCGAGCCAACCTTCACCGCCGAGGCGGAAATCACCCGCCAGATGTCGACAAATTTCCAAACTGGCGTTCAGTTGCCGCTGCCGGAGGAGCTGTCGAGCTGCTTGATCCAGTCGCCCACCTGACCGGCCCAGTCACTGAGCTGCGCCCAGTAGCCCCGGCCCTGGCCGACCCAGGTGTGCAGCGGGGTCAGCTCCCAGACCAGCCAGCTCGCGACGACCAGGATGACGATCGTGAACAGGCAGCCCTTGAGGCAGCCGAGTCCGGGGATCTTCATCGGGTTGGCGCTGCGCTGCCGCGGCGCCCGGGGCTCGCGCGCGGGACGCTGCGGCTCCGGGGCGGGGGGCGCGTACCGCTGCGGCTGCCGTTGCGGCTGCCGTTGCGGGGCGTACTGCTGGGGCTGCTGGTCCGGGTAGCCGTATCCGGCGTGCGGCTGCTGCCTGCCGCGCGGCTGCGGCTGCTGCGGGCGCCCCTGCTGGGCCTGGCGCTGCTGCTGCGGCCGGGCGACCTGACGCTGGGGGCGGCGGCGCAGCGGATCCTCGTCGGGGTCGAGGTACTGGACCTGCGTCTGCTCGTTGCGGTCCCGGGCGGCGCGGAGCTGGTTCTGCCAGGGGTGCGGCTGGTCGGGCTGCTGTCCCTGCGGGCCGGTGTTCGGCAGCACCGCCGTCGGGTCCGCTGCGCCGGTGTTCGGCAGCACGGCGGTGGGGTCGGCGGCGCCGGCCGGGCCGCCGGTGTGCGGCAGCACGCTGGTCGCGGCGTTGGGGTCGTACGCCCCCTGGGGCGCGTTCGTCGGCAGCACCTGGGTGGGGTCGGCGGCGCCGGGCACCCCCGGGACGGCGGCCGGGGCCGGGTCGGGGGCGAGCAGGGCGCCCACGCCCTCGGCGGCGGCGATCTGCGCGGAGTTCGCGTGCACGCCGACGCCCTCGGCGACGACCCGCAGCCCGCGCGCGAGGTTCTCCGCGCTGGGCCGCTCGTCGGGGTTCTTGCTCAGGCAGCGCTCTATGACCGTCCACAGCGGGTCCGGGACGGTGGAGGGGCGGCGCGGCTCGGCGCTCAGGTGCTGGTGCAGCACTTCGAGGGCGCTGCCTCCGGAGAACGGCGGACGGCCGGTGACCAGCTCGTACAGCAGGATGCCGGCGCCGTACACGTCGACGGCGGAGGTCTGCGGGCGGCCCTCGGCGGACTCAGGCGCGACGTACGCGGGCGTGCCGACGAACTCGTGGGTGCGGGTCAGGCCCGGGGAGTCGGCGAGGCGGGCGATGCCGAAGTCGGTCAGCATCGGGTGCATCCGGCCCTCGTACTGCTGGAGCAGCACGTTGGCGGGCTTCAGGTCGCGGTGGACGACGCCGTCGGCGTGGCTCGCGGCGAGGGCGTCGGCGATCTGCGCGGTCATCAGCGCGGCGGCGACCGGCGTGAAGGGGCCGTTCTCGCGCAGATAGCGGTGCAGGTCGGGGCCGTCGACGAGGTCCATGACGAGGGCCAGCAGATCGCCCTCGACGACCAGGTCGCGGACCCGCACGATGTTCGGGTGGGTGAGCCGGAGCAGGACGGAGCGCTCACGCAGGAAGCGCATCACGATGTCCGGGTCGCTCGCCAGTTCCTCCTTGAGGACCTTGATCGCGACCGTCTCGCCCGGCTGGCCGGGCACGGCCGCCTCGGCCCCCGCCGTCTCGCGCTGGCGGGCACGCCAGACGGTGCCCGTGGCGCCGCGTCCGAGCGGCTCCTCGAGCAGGTACTTGCTGCCGACTGGCCGCACGTCACGCGCTCCCTGCTGCTTGCTTGCCGGTGTTCTGGTGTTCCGACCCACTGTAGTGCCGGTCCACAGGGCACTACGTAAGCGTTCCCGACGATGTTCGCCGGTCCGCCCGGACCCCGCCCGTCGGGGCCGTGGCTCCACGGGTCCTGGTTCGAAGGGAAGACGCTCGCCCCGGTCCCCTGGTTGCCAGGTGCCGTACGTGACCGATCTCAACTGATCATCGGCGCACCACTGGTCAGGCACTTTTGGGGGCAGAGCTGACCAATCAAGATCACTTGGCACCGGGTCGTGGGCACGTTGTCAGTGACAGGTGCGAGGATGCGTGCAGTACTGGCCGACGTGCTCGTGCGGGGGGTGGGGTAGTCCGCGCCCGGGCAGAAGGGACCGCTGACGGCGATGCAGATCCGGCTGACCGTCGTAGATCCGCTGGGCCCGTCCCCGCAGCGGGGCCGTGGCGTGAGCCGCGACGTGCTGGTGACGGCGCCCGCGGGCACGGATCTGGCCGCGGTGGCGTCGGGACTGGCCGCGGCGGTCGCCGGAGAGGCCGGCGCGGGCCGGGACACCGGCGGCGGCGCCCCGGTGGTGCTGTACGCGGGCGCGGAGCGGCTGGACGCACGCCGCCGCGTCCTGGGCGAGCCCCCGCTGGTCGACGGCGCCGTGCTGTCCCTGGGAGCTCCCGCGGCCCCCGAGCCGCATCCCGAGCTGGACGACGCCCCGACCCAGTTGCACGTGGTCGCCGGGCCGGACGCGGGCGGGGTCCATCTGCTGCACGGCGGCCGCATCACCGTGGGCCGTTCCGCCGACGCCGACGTCCCGCTGGACGACCCGGACGTCTCCCGGCTGCACTGCGCGGTCACGGTCGGCACCGACGGCCGGGTCTCGGTCACCGACCTCGGCTCCACGAACGGCACCGCCCTGGACGGCACGCGCGTGGGCGAGCGCCCGGTGCGGTTCCCCGCGGGCGCGCTGCTGCGGATCGGCGAGTCCGCCCTGCGGGTTACGCCGTCCGGGGGGCCCGGGGCGCGCACGGCGACGGTGCCGGACGGAGAGGGGCGCCTGCGGGTGCTCCCGGGCGAGCCTGAGGGGCACGTCCGCGTGGAGCCGCCGGCCGCCGGGAGCGGCATGGACCCGGCCGGGCCCACCCGGCACTCGTACGGCTCGGCGGACCACGGCGCCGGTCACGACCCGGACCACGACCGCGTGGAGCCGCTCGTGGTGCCCGGGCAGGCCGGGGCGCCGAGCGCGGAGAGCCTGGGCGCCCCGTCCGGCGCGGGCGGCGGGGACACGCACGCCGGACGGCACGGCGCCGCCGCTCACGCCCGTACGGCGTTCCCGGTGGACACCGACGACGACCGGGGCACCCGCAAGGGCACGCCGCTGCGGGGCACCGATGTCCCGCCGGGGGTGCGGCGGCGCGGTGGGCTCGGCGCGTGGGCGCGCCGGCTGACGGGCGGACGCGGGGAGCAGCCGGCCGCCGGGCCCGAGGAGTACGGCACGGTGCCCGGCGGGACCGCCGCCGAGAGCACCGGCGCCGCCCAGCGAGCCGAGACCTGGCCGGATCCGGCCGCGCTGCTGCTGACCGCGCTGGGCCCGGGGCCCCGGCTGTGGGAACGGGGGCCGGGGCACCCGGAGGCGCTGGCCGTGCGGCTCGGCACGGCCGACCGCGGCGCGCCGGACGGTTCGGGCGTGCTGCCCGCCGTGCCGGTGACGGCCGCGCTGCGCGAGGCGGGCGCACTGGGCCTGGCGGGGCCGCGCCCCCGGCTGTCCGGGCTGGCCCGTGCGGTGCTGGCCCAGCTCGCCGCGCTGCACTCCCCCGACCTGCTGGAGATCGTGCTGATCAGCGCGGACCGCGCCCGTCCGGTGGCCGAGCGCACGGCCGAGTGGTCCTGGCTGGGCTGGCTGCCGCACGTCCGTCCCGGCCACGGCCAGGACTGCCGCCTGCTGCTCGCCCACGACCGCGAGCAGGCGGCGGCCCGCACGGAGGAACTGCTGCGGCGGGTGGAGGAGTACGCGGCGACGGGCCGGGGCACGGCCCAGCCGGCCTCGCCCCGGACGGCTCCGGCTCCGGTGGAGCACGGCCCCCATGAGACGGGCTCCACCGGGCGGACCGCCACCGCCTCCGTACCGGGTCCGCGTCAGCACGACGCCTACGCAGACGCCCCCCAGGACGCGTTCCCGGACCTGGTCTTCCCCGCCGGCCCGGCCTCCGCCACCGGCACGGCGTTCGGCACGGCGGCCTCTTTCACCGCGCCGGCGGGCAGCCATGCCGGACCGGGCGCGGCCCGCGACGCCGCCCCGGCCCCGCCGACCGCCTCCGGTCCCGCGGACGCCCGGTCCGGAGCGTCCGCGCGCCGTCCCTCGTGGGCCAGGGAGGACGCCGGGCCGGCCGGAGCGGGCGGCTTCCCGGGTCCGTACACGGTCGTCGTCGTGGACGGGGACCCCGGAGGCGCGGCCCTGCGGGAGTCCCTGGCGCGGCTGGCCGTGGCCGGACCGCGGGCCGGCATCCACGTGGTGTGCCTCGCCGAGACCGAGCCCGCCTCCCCCGCCTCGCCCGTGACCCGGACCTACGAGGCCGCCTGCGAGGTCACGCCCACCTTCCGGCACTGCGGGGCCGTCGCCCTGCTCGGCGGTGACGTCGCCGGCGCGCTCCATCTGATGCGGGTCGCGCCCACCGGCCCGGTAGGCCCGGGCACCCTCGCCACCGTCGACGCCGTCTCCCCCGCCTGGGCCGAGCGGTTCGCGCGGGCCCTGGCACCGCTGCGGCCGGACGGCCCGCTCGCCGAACCGCACGCGCGCGTGGCCGTGCCGCTGCCGGCGTCCGCGCGACTGCTGGACGAGTTGGGGCTGGCCCGCGCCACCCCGGCCTCGCTGATGGCCCGCTGGGCGGACGCGGCCGACGACACGGCGTCCCCGGCCGGCCGGGCCAGGGCGGTGCTGGGTGCCGGGCCGCACGGACCGCTCACCGTCGACCTGGTGGCCGACGGGCCGCATCTGCTGATCGAGGGGCCGGCCGGCAGCGGCCGTACCGAGCTGCTGCGGACGGTGGCCGCCTCGCTCGCCGCGGCCGAGCGGCCGGACCGGCTGAGCATGGTGCTGATCGACGGCCGGGACGGCGTCGGCACCGGCGCGGGGCGCGGCGAAGGACTGCGCGTCTGCACGGACATACCCCATGTGACGACCCATCTCATCGCCAACGACCCCGTGCGCATGCGGGAGTTCGCGCAGTCGCTGACCGCGGAGCTGAAGCGGCGCGCGGAGCTGCTGGGCCGGACGGACTTCGCCCAGTGGCACACCGGGGGCGGGATGCCGGGCCGGATCGTCGCACAGCGCTCCCCGAACGGCCGGACGGTCGCCGGACCGGATGCCGGCCCGGCGGATTCGACGGGGGACATAGAGGCGCCGCCCAGTTCCACGCTGCGGCTGCGGCCCGGCGCCGCCGCGCGGCAGCGCGCCGAGGCCGCGCCGCCGCTGCCCCGGCTCGTGGTGGTCGTCGACGACCTGGACGCGCTGGTCTCCCCCGCGCTCGGCTCGCCGGGCCGCCCCGCCGCCGGGTCGGTGCTGCGGGCGCTGGAGGCGGTGGCCCGGGACGGCGAGCGGCTCGGGGTGCACCTGGTGGCCACGGCCGGCACGGGCGGCCGTACGGCGGAGACGGAACCGGCCAGGCGGGCCACCCTGCGCATCGCGCTGGACGCGCCGTCCACCGGGCGCACCGGCTCCGCTCCTGCCGAGCGGGGCGGCGAACCCGGCGGTGAACCGGCGCCGGGGCGGGGCCGGCTGACGTACCCGGACGGACGGGCGGTCGGCTTCCAGGGCGGCCGGGTCACCGGCCGTATACCGCGCACCGCGACCCAGCGGCCCACGGTGGTGCCGCTGGAGTGGCAGCGCATGGGCGATCCGCCGGCCCGCCGGCCGGTGCGGGAGCTGGGCAACGGCCCGACCGACCTGGCTCTGCTGGCCAGTGCGGTGCAGCGGGCGGCCCGTGAGGTCGCCGCGGCCCAGGTGCCCTCGCTGCTCTGACGGCCCGCCCGGAAGCCACGCATACCCCGCTGATCACGAGCCGGTCACGATGGGCCGCTGGACGGCGCAGGCGCTCTTGCCGCCTCCGTCCGGCCCGGCGTAGACCGGACCGGACGGGACAGAGTTCCGACGTTCAACGGAGAACGACGAACGGGGAAGTGATGCGCAGCAACAGCGGCACCATCCGGACACACAGGGCCGTCACCACGCTCGCCGCCCTGCTCGCGGGAGCCCTCGCGCTGACCGCCTGCTCCGGCGGCGACAGCGACAAGAAGGGCGACGGCGACACGGGCGGCGGGGCCATCGGCTCCACCCTCGACCTGCCGAAGCTGAACGGCGCGAAGCTGGAGGTCGCCGCCGTCTGGACCGGCACCGAACAGGCGAACTTCAAGAAGGTGCTCGCGGAGTTCGAGAAGCGCACCGGCGCGAAGGTGACGTTCGTGCCCGCCCAGGACCCGATCATCAACTTCCTGGGCTCCAAGATCGCGGGCGGTCAGCCGCCGGACGTGGCGCTGCTGCCGCAGCCGGGCGCGATCAAGCAGGCCGTGCAGAAGGGCTGGGCGAAGCCGCTCGGCGCGGACGCGCTCAAGGAGCTGCGGAAGAACTACTCGCAGGGCTGGCAGGACATCGGCAAGGTCGACGGCAAGAGTTACGGCGTCTACTACAAGGCCGCCAACAAGTCGCTGATCTGGTACAACGCCAAGGCCTTCGAGAACGCGGGCGCCAAGGAGCCCAAGAGCTGGCAGGACCTGCTGACCACCGCGCAGGCGGTGTACGACTCCGGGGTCACCCCGTTCTCGGTCGGCGGCGCCGACGGCTGGACGCTGACGGACTGGTTCGAGAACGTCTATCTGTCCCAGGCCGGCCCGGAGAAGTACGACCAGCTCGCCCAGCACAAGATCAAGTGGACCGACCCGTCGGTGAAGCAGGCGCTCACCACGCTCGCCCAGATCTGGGGCAAGAAGGACTACGTTGCGGGCGGCGCGGACGGCGCGCTGCAGACCGAGTTCCCGGCCTCCGTCACCCAGACCTTCACCGGCGGCGACCAGCCGAAGGCCGCCATGGTCTACGAGGGTGACTTCGCGCAGGTCAACATCGGCGACACCAAGGCGAAGGTGGGCACGGACGCGAAGGTGTTCCCGTTCCCCGCCGTGGGTTCCGACGCGCCGGTGGTCTCCGGCGGTGACGCGGCCGTCGTGCTGAAGGACTCCAAGGCGGCCCAGGCCCTGGCCACCTTCCTGGCCTCCCCGGACGCGGCGACCATCCAGGCCAAGCTCGGCGGCTACCTCTCGCCGAACAAGAACGTGGCGGAGTCGGCGTACCCGAACGAGGTGCAGCGCACCATCGCCAAGGCGCTGATCGCCTCCGGCGACGACTTCCGTTTCGACATGTCCGACCAGGCCCCGCAGGCGTTCGGCGGCACCCCCGGCAAGGGCGAGTGGAAGGACCTGCAGGACTTCCTGAAGAACCCGAAGGACGTCGCCGGCACCCAGGCACAGCTCGAGAAGGACGCGGCGGCCGCGTACGGGAACGGGAGCTGATCCGGCCATGGCGTCGGCAGCGGCGGCCGGGACCCCACCGGGCCCGGCCGCGCCCAAGAGCCGCAAGAGCGTGACCGGCACCCGCCGGACCGTGGCAGCGCTGTTCCTGCTGCCCGCCCTGGTGCTGCTCGGCGCGCTCGTGGTCTACCCGATCGGGTACTCGGTCGTCCGCAGTTTCTACAACGCCTCCGGCGACGGCTTCGCCGGGCTCGACAACTACAAGGCGCTGTTCACGGACGACGGCATCCGCACCGCCCTGAAGAACAACATCGTCTGGGTGGTGTTCGCCCCCACGGTCTCCACCGCGCTCGGTCTGATCTTCGCGGTGCTGACCGAACGGGTCCGCTGGGGAACGGCGTTCAAGCTGGTCGTCTTCATGCCGATGGCGATCTCGATGCTGGCGGCCGGGATCATCTTCCGGCTGGTGTACGACCAGGACCCGGACAAGGGCGTCGCCAACGCGGTGTGGGTCGGGGTCCACGACACCTTCGCCCAGTCGTCGGCGTTCCCGAAGGCGCACCCGGGCCGTGAATCGCCGCTGAAGGCGGACGCGGGCGGGTTCATCACCTCGGCCCCCGTGCACGCCGGACAGCCGGTCACGCTCCCGCTCGTCGGGGTGGCGCCGGACCAGATGCCGGACGGCGCGAAGAAGGCCGTGGCCGCCGGGGCCGAGCCGGGGAAGGTCACCGGCACCACCTGGCAGGACTTCACGCGCGGCAAGGGCGTCGGCAGGCTGGGTTCGCCCGACCCGTCCGAACTGGGCTACGCCGGGATGCGGATCGAGGCGGTGAAGGACGGCAAGGTGGTGGCCTCCGCCGAGGCCGCCGGCGACGGCACCTTCACGCTGCCCGCGTCGGCCGACGGGGCGCTGCTCCGGCTGCCGTCGAGCAACTTCAAGGAGCCGTACAACGGCGTCGACTGGCTCGGTCCGGCGCTGGTCACCCCGGCCGTCATCGGGTCGTACGTGTGGATGTGGGCGGGCTTCGCGATGGTGCTGATCGCGGCCGGGCTCGCAGGCGTGCCCCGGGAACTGCTGGAGGCGGCGCGCGTGGACGGCGCCAACGAGTGGCAGGTGTTCCGCAAGGTCACCGTGCCGCTGCTCGCGCCGGTCCTCGCGGTGGTGGTGGTCACGCTGATGATCAACGTGCTGAAGGTCTTCGACCTCGTCTACATCATCGCCCCGGGCTCCTCCCAGGACGACGCCAACGTGCTGGCCCTGGAGCTCTACCGCAAGGGCTTCGCGGAGGGCCAGCCCGGCATCGCCAGCGCGATCGCGGTGTTCCTGCTGCTGCTGGTGATACCGGTGATGCTGTTCAACGTCCGTCGGCTCCGGCGGGAGGTGCGGCGATGAGGACGCGTGCGCCTCGGTACGGCCGGGGGTCCTGGGGTCGTCCCCCGGGAGGACACAGCAACGTCCGTCGGCTGCGGCGGGAGGTGCGGCGATGACGGCGACTGCCGGAAGGATCGGGAAGGTGACATCCACCGACACGGCCGTGCGGGCCCGGCAGTCGCTGGCCGCGCGGATCACCGGGCGGCTCAGCGGCGGACTGGTCCGCTTCTTCCTCCTCCTCGTGGGCCTGTTCTGGCTGGTGCCGACCATCGGCCTGCTCATCTCCTCGCTGCGCGCGCCGGAGGCCATGAGCGCGAGCGGCTGGTGGCAGGTGTTCGCCAAGCCGTCCCAGCTGACCTTCGACAGCTACCAGAAGCTGCTGGAGAACGGCGACATCACCAACTCCCTGGTGAACACCGTGCTGATCACGGTCCCGGCGACCATCCTGGTCGTGGTGATCGGCTCGCTCGCGGGCTACGCGTTCGCGTGGATGGAGTTCCCCGGCCGGGACTGGTGGTTCCTCGGCGTGGTCAGCCTGCTGGTGGTGCCGGTGCAGGTGGCGCTGATCCCGATCGCCGAACTGTTCGGCAGCATCGGCCTGTTCGGGACCATCCTCGGGGTGATCCTGTTCCACGTCGGCTTCGGCCTGCCGTTCGCGGTCTTCCTGCTGCGCAACTTCTTCGCGGAGATCCCCAGGGAACTCCTCGAGGCGGCCCGTCTGGACGGCGCCGGTGAACTGCGACTGTTCACTCGGGTGGTGATGCCGCTCGGCGGGCCCGCGATCGCGAGCCTCGGCATCTTCCAGTTCCTGTGGGTGTGGAACGACATGCTGGTCGCGCTGGTGTTCACCAAGTCCGGCTCGCAGCCGATCACCGTCGCCCTGCAGACGCAGGTACGGCAGTTCGGCAACAACATCGACGTGCTGGCTCCCGGCGCGTTCATCTCGATGGTGATCCCGCTGGCCGTGTTCTTCGCGTTCCAGCGGCAGTTCGTGTCCGGCGTGATGGCGGGCGCGGTCAAGTAGGAGCACGACGGCGGAACTGGGAGGGGCGGGCCAGCCGGGGTCCGCCCCTCGGCGCGTAGCTGGCGCGTTCGCCCTGTCCCCCGAACGCCGTACGCACCGTAACCAATTCACTCCATCGGCCGTTCCCGGGCCAGACGCCCGTGCCGACCGACCCATGGATGTCCCGTGCCCAGGTTCACAGTGATTGTCCCCGCGTACCAGGTCCAGGCGTATCTGTCCGAGTGTCTGGACTCGGTGCTCTCCCAGTCGTACCCCGATCTCGAACTGATCGTCGTGGACGACTGCTCCCCGGACGCCTGCGGCGCGATCGCCGACGAGTACGCGGCCCGCGACGCCCGGGTGGAGGTCGTCCACCTCAAGGAGAACCAGGGCCTGGGCCGCGCCCGCAACACGGGCATGGCCCGGGCGACGGGCGACTACCTTCTCTTCCTGGACAGCGACGACACGCTCACCCCGGGCGCGCTGCGCGCGATCGCCGACCGGATCAAGGAGACGGACGAGCCGGATCTCCTGGTCTTCGACTACGCGCGCACCTTCTGGAACGGCGAGGCGGTCCGCAACCAGGTGTCCGCCCCCCTGACCCAGCGGGGCCCGGCGCCGTTCCGCCTGGAGGACCGCCCGGGGCTGCTGCGGGTGCTGATGGTCGCCTGGAACAAGGCGTACCGGCGGGAGTTCGTCGAGGAGCGGGGCTTCGCGTTCCCGCCCGGCTACTACGAGGACACCCCCTGGACCTTCCCGGCCCTGATGGCGGCGGAGTCGATCGCCACCCTGGACCGGGTGTGCGTGCACTACCGGCAGCGCCGGCAGGGCAACATCCTGGGCACCACCAGCCGCAAGCACTTCGACGTCTTCGAGCAGTACGACCGGGTGTTCGCCTACGTCGAGCGGCATCCCGAACTCGATCGCTGGCGGGCGGAGTTGTTCGGCCGGATGATCGACCACTACGTCACGGTCCTCAGCCGCCGGGACCGGCTGCCGCGCGGCAGCCGCGCCGAGTTCCTGCGCCGGGCCCGGTCCCACCACCGCCGCTACCGCGTCCCCGGCGCGGTGCCGGCCCGCTCCCGGCTGCGGCACGCCCTGGTCCGCTTCGGCCTGCACCGCACCTTTGGCGCCCTGCGACTGGCCGCGGCCCTCCGGCGTCGCTCGCTGAAGCACGCGCTGAGGCTCACCCGCGCCCTCCGGGCCGGCGCGCTCCGGCTGCACTACGGGATCCAGCTCCGCCTGCCGCTGCGCGCCGACCGCGCGGTGTTCGCCGCCCAGGAGGGGCCCGGCGGCGGGCCGGGCGCGCTGGAGGAGGCGTTCCGCACGCACGCCCCGCACATCCGCACCGCCTGGATCGCCCGCCCGGAACACCAGCACGCGATTCCGCCGGGTCCGCGCCGGCTGCTCCCGGGCACGGCCGGTTACTGGACGGCGCTGGCCCGCTCCAAGTACCTGGTGCACGACGGCCACTTCGGCCCCGGACTGCGCAAACGCCCGGGCCAGGTCTTCGTCCAGACCGAGCAGGGCACCCCGCTGGGGCACCGGGGCCTGGACCTGCAGGAGCGTCCGGCGGCCGCCCGGGGCACCGACTTCGAGGAGCTGCTGCGGGCCGTCGACCAGTGGGACCACGTGCTGTCCGGCAACCGGCACACCACCCTGACCTGGGAGCGGGTGTACCCGGGCCGCTACACCACGCTGGAGTACGGCTCGCCGCGCAACGACGTGTTCCAGCGGGCCACTTCGGCGGACGTGGACCGGCTCCGCGAGTCGCTGGGCGTACCGGAGGGCGCGGTCGCCGTCCTGTACGCGCCCGCGCACCGCGACCACCGCCGCACCCAGCGCCCGCTGCTCGACCTGGAGCGGATCCAGCGCCGGCTCGGTCCTCGCTTCGTGGTCCTCGACCGCTCCACCGCCCCGCGCGGCGGCTCCGCCGGGGCGGACGGCCGGATCATCGACGTCTCCGGGCACCCGGACGTGGCGTCCCTGTGCCTGGCCTCGGACGCGCTGCTCACCGACTACTCGCCCCTGATGTTCGACTACGCGTGCCTGGACCGGCCGATCGTCGTGCACACCGGGGACTGGGACACCTACGCGCCGATCCAGGGCGTCTACTTCGACCTGCGGGCCTTCCCGCCGGGCGCGGCCGCCACAGGCGAGGACGAGCTGATCGACGTCTTCGCCACCGGCCGGTGGCGCGACTCCGGCTCCGGCCGGCTGCGGGCGGCCTTCCGGGAGCGGTTCTGCCCGTACGACGACGGGCACGCCGCCGAGCGGGTCGTGCGGCGGGTCGTGCTGGGCGAGACGGAGGGGCGGCCGGCGTTCGTCCCGCTCGCCGAGCGCAGGCCGGTGCCGTCGGCCGCGGCGGCGCTCGCACGTTCCCCGCTCGTCACCGTGCCGCAACCTTCCGGCCCGCACACCGTCACCGAGAGCCGCTGAACAGCGTTGTTCCTTCCGGGAGTTCCCATGCCCCTCAGTACGACGCGGCCCACTCCGGTCCGGCCGTCCACCTGGCGTCCCACCGGACGGCCGCGTCGCGTCGGCAAGACAACGGAAAGAGCAGAATGCCCCGCTTCAGCATCATCGTTCCGTCCCACGGGGTCGCCGGCCGGCTGTCCCAGGCGCTGGACTCGGTCCTCGGCCAGTCCTTCGGCGACCTCGAGCTGATCCCGGTCTGCGACGCGCCGGACTCCCCGGCCGCCGCGGTGGCCGCCGCGCACGCCGAGCGGGACTCCCGGGTGGCCCCGGTCCACTCGCCGCCGTCGGCCGGGCTGAGCGGGGCGCGCAATGCCGGAATGCGAGCGGCGGGCGGCGCGTACGTGCTGTTCCTCGACGGCGACGACCTGCTGCTGCCGGGTGCGCTGGCGGCCCTGGACGCGCGGCTGACCGAGACCGCGGGCGTCGACGTGCTGTACGCCGAGCACGAGCGGACCCCCTGGTGGGAGGGCGAGCCGGGCAACCCGGCCGCGCCGCTGCTGGCGAAGGCGCCGAAGGGGGCCTTCACCCCGGACCGGTTCCCGGAGCTGACCGGCGTGCGGCTGCCGGTGTGGGGCACCGCCTACCGCCGGACCTTCCTCACCGAGCACGGACTCCTCTTCCCCGAGGGCCACTTCACCGACCTCGGCTGGAGCGGGCTGACCGGCATCGCCGCCGGGCGGATCGCGGTGCTGCGCCGGGTCGTCGTACGGCACCGGTCCCGCCGCCAGGGCAGCCGGCTCAATCTGCCCGGGCCGCACCAGCACACCCTGCTGGACCAGGTGGAGCTGGTGCTGACCCGGGCGGCCGTGGCGGGGGTGTCCGCCGAGCGGGCGCGGGCCCTGTTCGACCAGCTCTTCGCACAGGTGCTGAAGACGGCGTCCCGCCCGGAGCGGCTGCCCTCCGGGCACCGCGCGTTCTTCCGCCGGGCCGGGCGGCTCCACCGCAAGCACCGGCCGGCCGGCCATCACCCGCCCGCGGGCAGCCTGGGGGTGCAGCACCGGCTCCTGGCGACGGGCGCGTACACCGCGTTCCGGGCGCTGCGGGGCGCCAATCGGGTGGCGTCCCGGTCGGCCGAGCGGCTGCCGCGCCCGCGCATGCTGCGCACCCGGCTGCGCTACGCCCGTGACCTGCGCCGGCCCCTGGATCCCCGGCTCGCGGTGTTCTGCGCGTACTGGGGCCGGGGATACGCCTGCAACCCTGCCGCCATCCACGCCAAGGCCCGGGAACTCGCCCCGCACATCCGCTCGGTGTTCCTGGTCGAGGCGGACCAGGCCCATGCGATGCCGGAGGGCGTCGACCACGCGGTGATCGGCTCCCGCCGCTACTGGGAGGTGCTGGCCCGCGCCAAGTACCTGGTCAACAACGCCAACTTCGCCGAGGGCGTGGTGAAGCGGCCGGGCAGCGTGCATCTGCAGACCCAGCACGGCACCCCGCTGAAGACGATGGGGGTGGACCAGTCGACGTACCCGGTGGTGGCGGCGCGGTCCGGCAGCTTCACGAAACTGCTGGGCCGGGTGGACCGCTGGGACTTCAACCTGTCCTCCAACAGCCACTCCACTCAGATGTGGGAGCGCGCCTTCCCCGGCTCGTACGAGCACCTGGAGTACGGCTATCCGCGCAACGACGTCTACTTCACGGCGACCGCCGACGACGTCGCCCGCGTCCGCAGGGAACTGGGCGTGCCCGAGGGGGCCACGGCCGTGCTGTACGCGCCGACCCACCGCGACCACCACACCGGTTTCGAGCCCGGCCTGGACCTGGAGGCGTTCTGCGAGGCGGCCGGCGAGGACGTCGTCGTCCTGCTGCGTGCCCACTACTTCTACGACCTGGGGCGCCCGGCGGGCTCCGGCCGGGTCATCGACGTCACCGCGCACCGCTCCTCGGAGGACGTGTGTCTGGCGGCGGACGCGCTGGTCACCGACTACTCCTCGATCATGTTCGACTACGCCAACCTGGACCGGCCGATCGTGGTGTACGCCGACGACTGGGAGGTCTACCGGGAGACGCGGGGCGTCTACCTCGACCTGCCGGCCGAGCCACCGGGGCCGGTCGCCCAGACCCCCGGCGAGCTGGCCCGGGTCTTCCGTGACGGCTCCTGGGCGGGCGCGGAGTCCACGGCCCTGCGGGCCGCGTTCCGGGAGCGGTTCTGCCAGTTCGACGACGGGCGGGCCGCCGAACGCGTCGTTCGGCGGGTGCTGCTCGGCGAGCCGCCGGAGGCGATCCCGCCGGTGATCCCGCTCGCGGAGCGCGTCCCCGCCCCCGCCGCCGCGACCCTCGTGAGGAGCTGACCCGTGCCCCGTCTCAGTCTCATCGTCCCCTGTTTCAAGGTGCAGGGCTTCCTGCGCGAGTGCCTGGACTCGGTGCTGCGGCAGTCCTTCGGCGACTTCGAGCTGATCGCCGTGGACGACCGTTCCCCGGACGGCTGCGGCGCGATCCTGGACGAGTACGCGGCCCGTGACCCGCGGGTGAAGGTGCTGCACCTGCCGGAGAACGTGGGTCTCGGCCGGGCCCGCAACGCCGGGCTGCCGCACGCCACCGGCGACTACCTGTTCTTCCTGGACAGCGACGACACGCTCACCCCGGGCGCGCTGCGCGCCATGGCCGACCGGCTGGCGGAGGCCGACGACCCGGACGTGCTGGTCTTCGACTACGCCCGCACCTACTGGTGGGGCGGCACCCGGCGCAACGCCCTGGCGCACGTGCTCGCCGAGGCCGGCGCGGAGACCTTCACGGCCGCCGGCCGGCCGGAGATCCTGGACCTGCTGATGGTGGTGTGGAACAAGGTCTACCGGCGCGACTTCGTCGAGGAGAACGGCTTCGAGTTCCCGCCCGGGTACTACGAGGACACCCCCTGGACCTTCCCGGTGATGCTCAGCGCCCGGCGGATCGCCGCGCTGGACCGGATCTGCCTGAACTACCGGCAGCGCAGGCAGGGCAACATCCTGTCCACCACCAGCCGCAAGCACTTCGACATCCACGACCAGTACGAGCGGGTCTTCGCCTTCGTGGACGGGCGCCCGGAGCTGGCGGGCTGGCGGCCGTACCTGCACCGCAAGATGGGCGAGCACTGCCTGGACATCCTCGCCAAGCCCGACCGGCTGCCGCCGTCGGACCGGGCCGAGTTCTTCCGGCGCACCGCGGAGATGTTCCGCCGGTACCGGCCCGAGGGCGCCCTCGTGGACGGTGAGGTCGCCGAGCTGGAGGGCGGCTACCCGCGGTATCTGCTGAAGCGGCAGGCGGGGCGGGCCGGGCGCGAGGCCGTACGGCGGGCGGGGCCGGCCCGGCGGGCCGCCGGCGCCCGGGCCCGGCGCGGCTGGGCCGGGCTGCACGCGCACCGGCCGCTGGACGAGGACCTGGTGGTGTACTCGGCGTCCTCGCACCGGGGTGTGCTGGGCGATCCGGCCGCCGTCTACCGCAAGGCACTGGAGATCGCCCCGCGGTTGCGCGGGGTGTGGGTGGTGCGCGACGAGGAGGCCGCCGGGCGGCTGCCGGCCGGCGTCGAGCACGTGCTGGTGGACTCACGTCGCTGTCTGGAGATCACCGCGCGCGCCAAGTTCTTCGTCAATGACGTCAACTGGCCCGGCACGCTGGCGAAGCGGCCCGGCAGCGTGCACATCCACACCCATCAGGGGACCCCGCTGAAGTACATGGGCGCCGATCTGTTGGACAAGCCCGGCGCCCGGCTGGGCTTCGACGTGCCGCAGATGCTGCGCCGGGCCGACCGCTGGGACTACAGCCTGGTCGCCAACCGTCATTCGGAGCTGGTCTGGGAGCGGGCCTACCCCTGCCACTTCACCTCGGTGCGCACCGGCAGCCCGCGCAACGACGTGCTGGTCGGCGCGGCCGCGGGGGCGGGCGCCGGCTTCCGGCTGCGGCACGGCATCCCGGCGGACCACACGGTGGTGCTGTACGCGCCGACCCGCCGGGACTACCGGCGCGGCGGGCACGTGGACCGGATCGACCTGGCCCGGTTCGCGGCCGGCCTCGGCGAGGGCAGCACGCTCGTGGTCCGGCTGCACCCGACCCTGGCGGCCGGTCCGGCGCGCGGCATGGGCCTGACCGAGCTGGCCCGGCGCGGGGTGGTGGTCGACGCGACGGACGAGCCGCACGTCGAGGAGGTGATGCTCGCCTCGGACGCGCTGGTCACGGACTACTCGGCCCTGATGTTCGACTACGCCGTCCTGGACCGGCCGATCGTGGTGCACGCCGACGACTGGGCCGCGTACACGGCGAGCCGGGGCGCCTATCTCGACATCACCGCGGAGGCGCCCGGCCATGTGTCCCGCTCCCACCGTGAGCTGGTCCGGCTGTTCACGTCCGGCGCGTGGCGGGACGAGGAGTCGGAGCGGCTGCGGGCGGACTTCCGGGCCCGGTTCTGCGAGTTCGACGACGGGCGGGCCGCCGAGCGGGTGGTACGGACGCTGCTGCTCGGCGAGTCCATGCCGGCCGGGCCGGGGTCCGTGCGGATCCCCGGCCAGGCGGTCGGCGGCGAACTGCCGGCCCCGGAGGCGAGGCCGGCACGTCGCCGGTGACGGGTCCGGCTACTCGATGACGAGGTCGACCTCGATGTTGCCGCGGGTGGCGTTGGAGTAGGGGCAGACCTGGTGGGCGGTCTCGACCAGCTTGCGGCCGGTCGCCTCGTCCACGGTCTCGGGCAGCTCCACGCGCAGCGTCACCTTCAGGCCGAAGCCCTCACCCTGCTTGCCGATGCCGACCTCGGCGGTCACCGCGGCGTCGGTGACGTCGACCTTCGCCTGACGGCCGACGAGGCCGAGGGCGCTGCCGAAGCAGGCGGCGTAACCGGCGGCGAAGAGCTGCTCCGGGTTGGTGCCCTGGCCGTCGCCGCCCAGCTCCACCGGCGGGGCCAGCTTGACGTCGATCTTGCCGTCGGAGGAGACGGCACGACCGTCGCGGCCGTGGGTGGCGGTGGCGACAGCGGTGTAGAGCGCGTCCATGAAGACCATCCCTCTGAAAGTCGTTTGCGTTTCGGCGGCTCCGGTCGGGGCCGCCTCACGGTCCCAAGTAGAGCACACAATTAAGTTGCGCACAACTGAATGGCTTGAAAGGGCTACCCTGGAGCCATGAGCGCCTCGCCGACCCCGCCGACCCCGTCGGTCACCGACGCCGCCCCGGACTCCGAGTGGCTGCGGCTGGACCGCCAGATCTGCTTCTCCCTGAACGCGGCGTCCCGCGCCTTCAACGGCGTGTACCGCGTGATCCTCAAGGACCTCGGGCTCACCTACCCCCAGTACCTGGTGCTGCTCGTGCTGTGGGAGCACGGCGAGCTGCCGGTGAAGAAGCTCGGGGAGCATCTGCGGCTCGACTCCGGGACGCTGTCGCCACTGGTCAAGCGGCTCGAGGCGGCCGGTCTTGTCACGCGCGAGCGCAGCGCGCACGACGAGCGTTCGGTGCAGGTGCGGCTGACCGGGCAGGGCACGGCGCTGCGCGAGCGGGCCCTCGAGGTGCCGCGCCGCATCGCGGCGGCCACGGGCTTCGAACTGGCGGAGATCGGCGAGCTGCGCGAGCGCCTGGACCGGCTCACCGGCGCGCTGGACGCGGCGGCACTGATGGAGGCACCGGGGCCCCACTGAGGCCGGGGAGGACCCGGCGGACGTAGAGCCGCACGGCCACCTCACCCTGCACGGACTCATCGGCCGGCGTGAACTCCCCTGCCAGTACGGCGGATTTCGTCCGCTCGACAGGGCTGCCCGGCCTCCACCGCCCGGCCAGCAGATCCCGGTCGGCGACCACCCAGACGCGCTCCAGCCGGGCCATCCGGTGACGCAGGCTCAGCGGTCCCTCCTCCCGCCCGTAGAGGGTCCCGGACTCGGCGGCCGAATCCGCCAGCGCCAGGTCCCGTGCGCCGCGGAAGGCCTCCGGGTAGGCGAGGGCCGCGTTCCGCGTCTGCGCCGGCAGGAACAGCACGGGGTCCCCCGGGCGCAGCCTCCGGTCGGCGGCCCGGGCGACGGCGGCCAGGTCGTCGGGGCGACGGGCCGGGTCGCGGTCGGCGCGCAGCAGGGGGAGCTGGTGGGTGAGGGCCAGGAGGACGGCGACGGCACCGGCCAGGGTGGCGAGCGGGGTGCGGTCCCGGAGCGACAGCAGCCGGTCGGCCCCGGCGGCCACCAGCAGCGGCGCCCCCGACAGGGCGTAGAGCACATACCGGTCGACGTACAGCGGCGACACCTGCGACACCAGCATCAGCGCGAGCGGCGGCACCACGGCCAGCGGCGCGGCGACCCCCGCGCACGTCGGCTCCCCGCGCCGTCCGGCCGGCCCCAGGAGCGCCACCAGGGCCAGGCCGAGGCACACCCAGAACACACCGTCCGTCGGTCCGAGGAACGTGCGCAGCAGCCCCAGGGCCGTCGCCCGCGTCGGCGGTCGCAGCCAGGCCACCTGTGCCGACTGGGCCCGGGACACGAGCACCAGCGGCAGCAGCCCGAGCCCTGCCACGGCCGCCGCGCACCCCCAGCCGCGCCACACCCGCGGCCCCACCCGGGTCAGCGCCAGGGACAGCGCGTGGGCGGGCAGCAGCAGCACCGCGAACTCGTGCAGCCAGCAGGTGAGGGCGACGACCGTGCCGTACGCCCACCAGGAACCGCCGCGCAGGGCCCGCACGAACAGCAGCGTCGCCGCCGTGGCGCCGGCCGCGACCAGCGCGTACGAGCGACCCTCCTGGGCGTAGTGACCGGCCATCGGGGAGACGGCGTACAGCAGTCCGGCCCAGAGCCCGACGCGCGGCCGCGCCAGCCGGGCGCCGAGCGCCGCGACCAGGCCGGCGGTCACCGCCGCCGCGCACACGGACGGCAGCCTGAGGACGACCTCACCGGGGTGGACGGCCAGGACGGCGTGCGCGAGGAGGTAGTACAGCCCGTGCACCGCGTCCACGCCGTGCAGCAACCGCCAGATCTGCGGCACCGTGCGGCGGGCCACCTGGAAGGTGACGGCCTCGTCGCGCCACATCCCGCCCCGGTCGAGCCCCCAGCAGCCGAGCGCGAGCATCACCAGCGCGGGCGCGCACACGGCGGCGGCCCGCCGGACGCGGGCCGGGGGCCGGCCGGGTCCGCCCTTCCGGGCGGCGGCCGGCCCGGCGGCCGCCACCGCCCTTTCCCCGTACGGCCGCGGTTTCAGAGGAGACCCGAGGTTCACCACAGCCCGATCTTTTGCGATTAGCCAACCTTTGCCGGTGAATGACGGCGTATCGGCATGAATACACCATCCGCCCGGATTAGGCTCCCGCGTGATGAAGCGTCTCCGTGTCACCCCCGGCCCGGTCCTCGCACTCACCGCCGTCTGGCTCGTCACCCGCGCCCTGATGTCGTGGCTGCTCACGCACGACAGTTCGCCCCTGCTGGGCGGGGGCGCGGTGCCGCGCGAGGTGTGGCGTCTGTACTTCCACTGGTACGGCGTGCTGTCCCACGGCGCCTTCCCGGCCCACGACAGCACCTGGCAGTACCCGCCGGGCGCGGGCGTGGTGCTGCTGGCGCCGGGCCTGCTGCCGTGGCTGACGTACTTCCAGTCGTTCGTGGCGCTGGCACTGGCCGCGGACGCGCTGATCGCGGTGGCCCTGGTCCGGGCCGGGACGCGCCCCGGCGGGAGCCTGCTCGGCGCGAGCCTGTGGACCTGCGGTCTGCCGCTGCTGCTGCACATCCCGCTCGCCCGGTACGACGTGCAGGTGACCGCGCTCGCCGTGGCCGCCCTGCTGTCGTCGGGGCGCTCCCCGCGCGCGGGCGGTGTTCTCGCGGCGCTGGGCGCGCTGGTGAAGGTGTGGCCGGCGCTGGTGCTGCTGGGCATGCCCCGGGGTCCCGCCACCCGCAGGGCGTGGGGCTGGGCGACGGCCGGCGGAGGGCTGGGATTCGCCCTTCTCGCCCTCTCGTTCAGCGATCCGCTGGCGTTCCTGCGGGAGCAGGGCGGACGGGGCGTGCAGATCGAGTCGCTCGGCGGCACCGCGCTCAACCTGGCGCGCCATGCCGGCTGGCCCGGCCGGACCCGCTACCAGTACGGCGCGATCGAGCTGGTCGGCCCGTATGTGCACGCCGTGGCCACGCTCTCCCTCGGGCTCACGGCGGCCGCGTTCGCGCTGCTGGTGCTGTGGCGGCTGCGGGCGCGGCACTGGAGCCCGGCCACGCCGTACGACGCCGCGCTCGCCGCGGTGCTGCTGTTCACCGTCACCAGCCGGGTCATCAGCCCGCAGTACCTGATCTGGCTGCTGGGCCTGGCCGCCGTGTGCCTGACCTCCCGGCACACCAGCCAGCGCCCGGTGGCCGTGCTGCTGCTCGCGGCGAGCGCGCTCAGTTCGCTGGCCTACCCGATGCTCTACCGCGAGGTGGTGGGCGGCACCTGGACCGGCTGCCTGCTGATGCTGGCCCGCAACGCGCTGCTGGCGGCGGCCGCCGTACTGTCGTTCGTCCGGCTGTGGCGCTCGCCCCGGCCGCCGGCCGGAGAGCACGCTCCCCCGCCACGGCTCCGCCCGGACTCCGACCGCATCCCGGATCGAGCACTGAGCGGCCTGTAACGGGGTAATACAGACTTTCCTGCATTTCCGGCCCGTGGACCCCATGAGTACAGATACGCGAGACCCGCACCCGGCACCCCAGGTCGGTGTCGTCGTCATCGGCTACGACGACGCCGCCCACGTCGCCGACGCCGTACGCTCTGCGCTCCGCCAGGGGCCGGCCGTCGGCGAGGTGGTCGCCGTGGACGACTGCTCGACGGACGGCAGCGGCGAGCTGCTGGAGCGGCTGGCCGCCGGGGAGCCCCGGCTGCGGGTGGTACGCCGCAGCGTGAACAGCGGCGGCTGCGGCAGCCCGCGCAACACCGGGATCGACGCGGTGACGATGCCGTACGTGATGTTCCTCGACAGCGACGACGTGCTGCCGCCCGGCGCGGTGGAGGCGCTGCTGGGGGCCGCCACCGAGGCGCGCGCCGAGGTCGCGGGCGGGCTCTGCGTGCGCCGGGAGCTGCCCTCCGGGCGCGAACAGCCGTGGCAGGCGGTGCTCTACACGGCGCCCGCAGTCCTTGCGCGCCCCTCCCAGCGCCCCCGCCTCGTCCACGACACCCTGTGCGTCAACAAGCTGTACCGGACCGGCTTCCTGCGCGAGCACGGCATCCGCTTCCCCGAAGGCCGCTTCCTCTACGAGGACTTCGTCTTCACCGCGCGCGTGCTGGCCGCCGCGCCGCGCGTCGCGCTCGTACCGGACCGCGTATACGTGTGGCACGTGCGCCGGTCGGCCGAGCGGCTCTCGCTCTCCCTGGACCGCGAGGACATCGGCAACTGGCGGGCGCGCACGCAGGCGTGCGCGCTGGCGTACGACATCCTGCTGGGCGCCGGGCAGAAGGTGCTGGCACGGGCCGCGCGGGCCAAGTTCCTCGACCACGAGCTGCGTATGTACGCGCGCGAACTGGGCTTGCGCGACGCGCACTACCGGCGCGCGTGGTGGGCGCACACCCGCGAGTACCTGGCGCGCTACGACGCCGCCGACTGGGAGCTGAACCCGGCGGCCCCCGGACGGCTGCTCGGCCGGGTCGTCGTGGAGTCGCCCGAACCGCGCGACCTGCCCCGCCTCAGGGAACTCGCCGCCCGCCCGGCCCGGTTGCTCCCGCCCTACGCCCGCACCGCCGACGGCACGCCCGTCTGGTCCCCCGAGCTGCCCCAGGTCACCCTCGCGCCCCTGCTCGCCCAGCCGACCGGCCTCCTCCCCCTCGCGCTGGACGCGGAACTGCGCCCGCGCGCGCGGGACACCCGGCTGCGTCTGCGGCTGCACGAGCTGTACGGACGGCTGGCCGCGGCCGGACCGCGGGAGCTGGACGTGGAGTGGCGGTCCCGGCAGGACGGGCGCACGGCCCGGCGCGTCACGACGGCCCTGGTGCCCGCGGAAGCGGAGAGCTGGTCGGCCGAGGTACCCGTCGACCTGGCCGCGCTCGGGGCGGGCACCTGGGACCTGCGGCTGATCGTGCGGTTCGCGGACGGCGCGGCCCGCGAGGTCACCGCGCACGCTCCAGCGGGCGCCGGCCGGCACCGCCGGCACGCCGTCCCGAGCGCCCGGCACGGCGTGCTGCTGGCCCAGCCGTACGCCACCCACTCCGGCGCCCTGGCACTGCGCGTCGCGACCGGGGCACACGGAGTCATGGCAGTGGCCCGCAACCGGCTGCGCCGCCTGCTTCACTGACAACCACGGGACCCAAGAGCCGCCGGCCACCACCGGCCGGCCACCGACGAGGGGACGGTCGCAATGACCTGGCTGATCACCGGCGGAGCCGGCTACATCGGGGCGCACGTCGTCCTCGCGATGGCCGAGGCGGGCGAGCGGACCGTGGTCTACGACGACCTGTCCACCGGCGTGGCCGAGCGTGTGCCGGACGAGGTGCCCCTGGTGCGGGGCTCGATCCTGGACGCCGGGACCGTGGCCCGTACGCTCGCCGCGCACCAGATCACGGGCGTCGTCCACCTGGCGGCGAAGAAGCAGGTGGGCGAGTCGGTGGAGCACCCGCTGCGGTACTACCGGGAGAACGTGGAGGGCCTGCGCGTCCTCCTGGAGGCGGCGGTGGCGGCCGAGGTCACGTCCTTCGTGTTCTCCTCGTCCGCCGCGGTGTACGGCATGCCGGACGTGGACCTGGTCACGGAGGAGACCCCCTGCCTGCCGCTCTCCCCCTACGGCGAGACCAAGCTCGCGGGCGAGTGGCTGGTCCGCGCGACCGGCCGGGCGACCGGACTCGCGACCGCGTCCCTGCGCTACTTCAACGTTGCGGGCGCGGCCGCCCCCGCGCTGGCCGACACGAGCGTCTCCAACCTCGTCCCCATGATCTTCGAGAAACTCACCGAGGGCGTGTCCCCGCGGATCTTCGGCGACGACTACCCGACCCCCGACGGCACCTGCGTCCGCGACTACATCCACGTGGCCGACCTGGCCGAGGCCCATGTGACGGTCGCCCGCGCCCTGCGCTCCGACCCGGGCCGTGACCTGACCCTCAACATCGGCCGCGGAGAGGGCGTGTCGGTCCGCGAGATGATCGACCGCGTCAACGCGGTCACCGGCTACGACCGCCCCCCGACCGTCACCGCCCGCCGCCCCGGCGACCCGGCCCGCGTGGTGGGCTCCGCCGACCGCATCGGCACCGAACTGGGCTGGCGGGCCAAGCGCGACGTCCAGGACATGATCACCTCGGCCTGGGAGGGCTGGACGCACCTGCACCCGGAGGCCGCGCGCTCCTAGGGCACTCCTGGACTCCTGAGCCCTGGATTCCTGGCCCCTGCCCCTGGACTCCCGGCCCCTGCCCCTGGACTCCTGGGCCGGTGAGGCCCCTGGGCTCCACAGGCCTCACCACCTCCCGGACGGCCCCGTCACAGTGCGGCGAGGGCCGCCGCGGTGGCTCGGGCCAGGGTGTCCAGGTAGTTCTTCGGCAGCTTGGGGGATCGGATCACCACCGAGCGCCAGTAGAGGGGCCCGGAGATCAGGTCCAGGGCGAGGTCGGTGTTCACCCCGGACCGCACCTCTCCCCGCCGCTGTGCCGCGGCCACGATCTTGCTGGCCACCGAGTCCTGGCCGTCCCGCACCGCCTTCTGCAGCGCCTCGGCGATCTCCGGGCTGCGGGCCGCCTCCGCCTGGAGGTCGGGGATGATCTGCGAGGCGACGGGGTGGCGCAGGGCGCGGGCCGTGACGCCGTAGAGCAGGCGGAGGTCGCCCTCCAGCGAACCGGTGTCCGGGACCGGCAGTCCCAGCACGGCCATCGCCGAGACCACGTCCAGCACCAGGTGCAGCTTGGAACGCCACCGGCGGTACACCGCCGTCTTGCCGACGCCCGCCCGCCGAGCGATCCCCTCGATGGACATCCTGGCGTACCCGACGGCCGCCAGCTCCTCGAAGACGGCCGCCCGGATGGCCTCGGTCACGTCCTCCCGGAGCACGGCGGCCCCTGCGGGGGCCCGGCGGCGCGGACGCTTCGGGGTCTCGTCGGCGTTCGTCGTCATACGGACCAGCATAGGGCGTTACGACGAAACGGTTGCGTTCCGACGTTCGAAGGTTCTACTCTCACGTTGCGACGATACGGTCCCGTCCCGACGTAAGAGAACGTGAAGAGAAGCGTAAGGAAACGCCGGATGACGGACGGGGACCCCCCAGGCCCGGTGACCGCCGGACGCACCCCCCTCCCCCGAGCGAAAGCAGCGGATGTGAGTCAGGTCCTCCACACACCGCCCCCGACCCAGGTCCCGGCCGAGGACGACCTCGCGGCGCTGGCCGCCCGGCACGGCCTGTCGGTCAGCGGTGCCCGCCCCTCCCTGCCGGCGTACGTCCGCCAGCTGTGGGCGCGCCGGCACTTCATCACCGCCTTCGCCACCGCCAAGCTCACCGCCCAGTACAGCCAGGCGAAGCTCGGCCAGGTCTGGCAGGTCATGACCCCGCTGCTGAACGCGGCGGTCTACTACTTCATCTTCGGCGTGCTGCTCGGCACCAAGCAGCACGTCCCCGACTACGTGCCGTTCCTGGTCACGGGCGTGTTCATCTGGACCTTCACGCAGAGCTCGATCATGGCGGGCACCCGGGCCATCGCCGGCAACCTCGGCCTGGTCCGCGCCCTGCACTTCCCGCGCGCCGCGCTGCCGATCTCCTTCGCGCTGCAGCAGCTCCAGCAGCTCCTGTTCTCGATGGCCGCGCTGGTCGTCATCCTGCTCTGCTTCGGCGTTCCGGTCGCCGCCTCCTGGGTGCTGGCGATCCCCGCCCTGGTGCTCCAGTCCACCTTCAACGCCGGGGTGTCGATGGCCGTGGCCCGCATGGGCGCGAAGACCCCCGACATCGCGCAGCTCATGCCGTTCGTGCTGCGGACCTGGATGTACGTGTCCGGCGTGATGTGGAGCATCGACAAGATCGACAAGAACGACCACCTGCCGCACGTCGTCAAGCTGCTGCTGGAGCTGAACCCGGCCGCCGTCTACATCGACCTGATGCGGTTCGCGCTGATCGACAGCTTCCACACCCTGCCCCCGCACGTGTGGGTGGTCGCGACGGGCTGGGCCCTGCTCGCCGGCGTCGGCGGCTTCATCTACTTCTGGAAGGCTGAGGAGACCTACGGCCGTGGCTGAGCAGACCGGGACCACCAGCGAGCAGATCCCCACCGTGGTCGCCGACCGGGTCGATATCGTCTACCGGGTCAACGGCACCGGCGCGGGGCGCGGCACCGCCACCGCCGCCCTCAACCGCATCATGCGGCGCCGGCAGGCCGAGAAGGCGGCGGGCGTGCGCAAGGTGCACGCGGTCAAGAAGGTGTCGTTCGTCGCCTACAAGGGTGAGGCGATCGGCCTCATCGGCACCAACGGCTCCGGCAAGTCGACGCTGCTGAAGGCGGTGGCCGGCCTGCTGCCCGTGGAGAACGGGCACATCTACACCGACGGCCAGCCCTCGCTCCTCGGCGTCAACGCGGCGCTGATGAACGACCTGACCGGCGAGCGCAACGTCCACCTCGGCGGACTGGCCATGGGCATGTCCCGGGAGGAGGTCAAGCAGCGCTACCAGGAGATCGTCGAATTCTCCGGGATCAACGAGAAGGGCGACTTCATCACCCTTCCGATGCGGACGTACTCCTCCGGCATGGCGGCCCGGCTGCGCTTCTCCATCGCCGCCGCCAAGGACCACGACGTCCTGCTGATCGACGAGGCCCTGGCGACCGGTGACCGCTCCTTCCAGAAGCGCTCCGAGGCCCGCATCCGCGAGCTGCGCAAGCACGCGGGCACGGTCTTCCTGGTCAGCCACAACAACAAGTCGATCCGGGACACCTGCGAGCGGGTGCTGTGGCTTGAGCGCGGTGAACTGCGCATGGACGGGGCGACGGAGGACGTCCTGAAGGAGTACGAGGCCTTCACCGGCGACAAGAGCGACAAGCCGGCCCGGAAGCCGGCGAAGAAGGCGGCGCCCAAGGCCCCGGCTGCCACGCCGTGACACCGAAACCCAGCCCCCGGAGTCTCGTTCTCTGAATGGGCCGGCACTCAGCGGACGCTCTTGCCCCGGGCGTGGTTATCCTTTTCATACCGCTAGTGACAGTATGTTATGAAAGGTGCCCACCAGAGACGGCGAGCCCAAGGAGCCTCCGCGATGCCCCACCTCAGCGTCATCGTCCACGGGCCGAACACCCAAGGGCATCTGACCGAGCTGCTGGCCGCGCTGGAGACCCGCCCGCTCCCGGACATCGAGGTGGTCGTCGCCGCGGTCGGCGACTGGGCCCGGGAGACGGCCGAGGAGTACGCCCCGGAGACGGTCGTGGTGCCGCTGCCGGAGGGCACCGGTGACGGGGCGGCCCGGGCGGCGGGGGCGGCCCGGGCGTCCGGCCGCTGGCTGCACTTCGTGCACGCCAAGGACGGTCTGCCCGCCGGGGCGGCCCGGATGGTCGCCGAGCGCGCCGCGGAGCTGGACGACACGGTCGACGTACTCCTCTTCGACCACGTCACCACCACCTGGAGGACCGCGGCGGCCCCGTCCTCCGGCGGCCGCCACCTCGCCGCCGCCGGCCGCGCCGACCTGCCCCTGGACGACGCGGCCGACCTGCTGCGCCTCGCCCCGCTGCTCGGCACCCGCGCCCTGCGCGCCGGGTTCTGGCGGGCGCACGAGGACCTGCTGACCACCGACGACGAGCCGTACGCGGCCTACGCGGCCCTGCTGTACGCCGGCCGCGTCGCCTGCCTGAACCAGGTGGCGTACGACGACCGCCGCCTGCGGCCCGAGAGCCTGCCGCCCCTCGCCCCCGAGGACCGGTACGCGCTCATCGACCGCTACGAGTCCCTGCTCCCGCTCGCCAGGGACCGCCGCGCGGCCCGCGCGGTGCTGTACGACCTGATGGTCCGCGACCTGCTGCGCACCTTCGCCCGGGAGGACCTGCCCGACCCGGTGGCCCGCGAGTTCTTCCGCCGGGCCTCGGTCGCCGCGGTCCGCTGGCGCCCCGAGAACCACCGCCGCCCGGCCGGACTCGAGGGCGTCCGGCACACCCTGCTCGAGGACGGCGCGTACACCAAGTACCGCGCCTTCCAGGCCGCCAACCGCACCCGGCGCACCGCCCGGAAGGCGGTACGCGACCGCAAGCGGCAACTGGGCACGAAACTCCGCGACCAGCAGTACCGCAGGGCGCTGAACCGCCCGGTCGACCCCGGACTGGCCGTGTTCGCCGCCTACTGGGAGCGCGGGGTCGCCTGCAACCCGGCCGCGATCGCCGCCCGGCTGGCCGAACTCGCCCCGGACATCCGCCGGGTGTGGGTGGTGAACAAGGAGAACGCGGCCCTGCTGCCGCCCGGCACCGACCACGTGATCCCAGGCACCCGCCGCTACTGGGAGACGCTGGCCACCGCCAAGTACCTGACGAACAACGTCAACTTCCCCAACGCGGTGGTCAAGCGCCCCGAGGCGATCCACCTCCAGACGCACCACGGCACCCCGCTCAAGCGCATGGGCCTGGACCAGCGCGACCACCCGGCCGCCGCCAAGGGCCTGGACTTCGCCGCCCTGCTGGCCCGCGTCGACAAGTGGGACTACAGCGTCAGCGCCAACAGCCACTCCACCCGTATGTGGGAGCGCGCGTACCCGGCCCGCTACACCTCGCTGGACCACGGCTATCCGCGCAACGACGTCTTCTACACGAGTGGTGCCGCCGAGGTCCGCGCCGCCCGCGAGCGGCTCGGCATCGCCCCCGGCGCGACGGCCGTCCTCTACGCCCCCACCCACCGCGACTACGAGGCCGGCTTCACCCCCCGGCTCGACCTAGCCGCCCTGGCCGACCGGCTCGGCGACAACACGGTCCTGCTGGTCCGCGCCCACTACTTCTACGGCGGCGCCGCCTCCCCGCTCACCGGGCTGCGCCGGTCCGGCCGGATCATCGACGTCTCCTCCTACGATCCGGTCGAGGAGCTGTGCCTGGCCGCCGACGCGCTGGTCACGGACTATTCGTCGATCATGTTCGACTACGCCAACCTGGACCGGCCGATCGTGATCCACGCCGACGACTGGGAGACGTACCGCACCACCCGGGGCGTCTACTTCGACCTGATGGCCGACCACCCTGGCCAGGTCGCCCGCACCCAGGAGGAGCTGACCGAGATCCTCACCTCGGACGCCTGGCGCGACGAGAGCGCGGCGAAGGCGCGGGCCGCCTTCCGGCGCCGGTTCTGCGAGTACGACGACGGACGCGCCGCCGAGCGGGTCGTACGACGGGTGTTCCTCGGCGAACCCGAGGAGGCGCTGCCCCCGGTGGTCCCGCTGGAACGGCGCACGCCCGCCCCCACCCCCGAGGAGGCCACCTCATGACGCTCCCCGACGTCACGGTCACCGTCATCGTCTTCAACGACGCGGCCCGACTCCCCCGCGCGGTCGCCTCCCTGCGCGCCCAGACCCACGCCAACATCGAGATCGTCATCAGCGACGACCACTCCACCGACGACACGCCCGCCGTGGCACGGGAGCTGGCCGCGCGGGACCACCGCATCCGCTACCTCCGCCTGCCGCGCAACAGCGGCGGCTGCAGCGCACCGCGCAACCGGGCCATCGAGATCGCCCGGGCGCCCTACCTGATGTTCCTGGACAGCGACGACGAACTCCCGCCCCGCGCCGTCGAGTCGCTGCTCGCCGCGCACCGCGAGCGCGAGGTGGACTTCGTCATGGGCGCGGTGCGGCGGGTGCGGGTCGACAGCGGGCGCCGCTCGACCTGGATGCCTCACCTGGTCGCCGAACACCGCACGCTGGACGGCATCGAGGCCGATCCGCGGCTGCTGTTCGAGCACCTGTCGACGAGCAAGATGTACTCGCGGGCGTTCCTGGACCGCCACGAGCTCCGCTTCCCCGAGGGCATCCACTACGAGGACCAGCTGTTCTCGGCGCAGGCCTACTGCCTGGCGAAGGCGTTCACGATCATCCCGGACCCGGTGTACGTCTGGTACATCGAGCCGTTCGCCGCGCAGGCGGCGGCGTCCATCTCCAACCAGCGGCACAAGCTCTCCAACGTCCGCGACCGGGTGCACGTCCAGCGCCTGATCGACGACTTCCTGGTCGAGAGCGGGCACGCGGTGCTCCGCGAGGACAAGGACTACAAGTTCCTCAAGCACGACTTCCGGATGTACGCGGGCGACCTGCCGTACCGGGACGACGCGTGGCTCGGGGAGTTCGCGCAGGTCATGAACCCGTACCTGGACACGCTCGCGGACGGCGCCTTCGTCCGCCTGCCCCGTCCGGAGCGGGTGGTGCTCGAGCTGCTGCGTGAGGGGCGCCTGTCCGACGTCCGGCTGGCGGCGCGCGGCCTCGGCCACAACGTGGCCCCACGGCACGTCACCGCCGACGCCTCCGGCGCCGCCCACTGGGGCGACACGCTCCCCACGACCGACCGGGCCCGCCGTGAACTGGACGTCTCCGACCTGGAGCTGGACACCCGGCCGTTCACCAGCGCCCAGTTCCGCCACGAGATCACCGAGCTGACCCCCGGCCCCGGCGCCTGCCTCGACCTCACCATCCGCACGTACGACCCCGGGCTGCGGCTCCCGGTGGGACCGCAGCGCGCGAGTCTGCTGCTGAGCCCCGGCCGGCGCCGTCTGACGGTCCCGTTCCGGCTGGACCCGGTGCGTCCGGGTGTCTACGAGGGCCGGGCCCGGCTGGACCTGGCGGCGGCACCGCTGCCCGTACAGGGCTTCGACGGCGTACGCCACCCGCTGCTCCGCCTGTCACAGCAGGGTTTGGCCAACTCGGGCCTGCTCCTGGCCCCCCTGGACTTCCCCTCGGCGCGGGCCCGGGTCGAGCACCGCTCCGGCCTCACGGCCCACGAACTCATCATCGAACCCGAGGGCCGCAACCCCGGCCGCCTGCAGATCCGCTGGCGCCCCCTGTCCCTGACGGCCCACGTGATCCGCCCCCTGACCCGCAGACTCTCCCACCCCAAACTGCGCAACGCGGCCAGCCTGGCGGCGAGCGTCCTGAAGTAGCCACACCAGCGGCGACCGACGTGCCCGCGCAGCTGCGGGCACCGACACCGCTCACCGCAGCACCTCGTACAGCACCTGCCCCCCAGGCCCGCCGGCCACCCTCCGCAGCCAGGGCTCGGCGTCCCCCCGAACCCCGACCACCCACCGCACCCCGTACTGCCGCAACACGCCCCGCCGTACCGAACTCTCCGCGTCCCCCGAGAAATACCGCCGCTCAGCGGCCTCCCGCACGCCCGCCGACGGCAGGAACACGTCCGGATACCCGGGAGCCACGGTGTACGCCCCATACGCGGGAACCTGCCGCGAGGCCATCGTGCGCGCCATCACCACGTCCCCGTACCGCACCCAAGGCGTGACCCAGTGGTACCCGGCCCACGGCGCCCGGTACTTCGCCGCGACCGCGCCCGGCAGCGCGTCCCGCCCCGCCACGTACCCGAGTGTCCCGACCTGCGTCCACGCCCCCACCAGCAGCGCGGCGCCCAGCGCGCAGGCCCACCCGGCCCGCACCGCCCGCCGCCCCGCCGACACGGCCTCCAGCGCGGCCGCGAGCTGGGCCGGGATCAGCGCGGCGGGCAGCGCCCGCCCCCACGAGTAGTGCCCGGTCAGCCCGCCCGCAGCGAACACCAGCGCACCGAGCAGGAAGAACAGCACCAGGGGGTCCCGGCGGTCCCGCCGCCACCGCGCCCCCAGGGCCACCACCCCGAGCAGGGCCAGCCCGAACCGCCCGGCGAGCTGCCCGTACAGCGACCGGTGGATCGCCTCGAGATCGGTGCCCGCGGAGAACAGCGCGAAGAAGTCGTAGTACGGCCACGCCCCCAGGAGCAGCAGGCCGAGGGCGACCGCGGCGCCGAGCCGCGGCAGCCCGGGCCGGCCCGGCCGGGCGGCGATCACCGTGGCCAGCGCGCCGAGGGAGGCCACGACACCGGTGAACTGGTGGCACAGCAGGATCAGCGCCCAGAGCGCGCCCAGACCGAGCCACCCGCCCCAGCCGGCCCCGGCGCGCAGCGCCCGGGTGAGCCACGCCCAGAAGTGGAACGACAGTCCGAGGGCCAGGACGCTGGGGTACGACACGGTCAGCGCGAGGGAGTTGAGGCCGAGGAAGCCGCTCCAGTTGAACAGGAGCGGGCCCCACAGGAAGACCAGGCTCAGGAACCCCAGGGCGGGTGCCGCGCGGTGGCCGCTGAGGGTGCGGACGTAGCGCCACACACCGGTGGCCAGCAGCCCCAGCCCCACGACCGCGCCCACCCGCAGCACGTTGAACACCGACAGGCCGGTCACCCGGGCGAGACCGCCCAGCAGCAGCATCCAGGGCGAGTAGTACGGGCTCGGCGTGTCGGCGTCGACCAGGGGGTTCCCCGGGTGCAGCAGGCTGTGCCGCAGCCGCTGCACGGTCGCCGCGTGCATGCCGAGATCGCCCGCCCAGGGCAGGCGGACGATCACCAGGAGCATCAGGACCAGCACGAGCGCCGCGGCGACCGAGGGCAGCGCCCTCCCGGCCCGTGCGACGCCGGGCGGCGCGGCGCGCATGGCGCGCGACCGCTGCCGGGCGGTTCTCGGTGAGGTCGCTGTCACAGCTCAGACCCTATCGGAAATGTCCTGATGGCCCGGAAGCGGAGCATTCGGCCGAGGGAGCGGGAAAGAAGGCGCCCCGGGCCTGGACCGGCCCGGGGCGCCTTCTGCAGCCGTACGGCTACCACCGAGGCTACGAGTGCGAGCGCAGCAGCGTCCGCATCGTCCGCATCGCCACCGACAGGTTGGCGAGGTCGAACTCGTCGGAACCGCGGATCTCCACCAGGGTGGTGCGCGCGCGGGAGAGCAGGGCGGCGTTCTTCTGCTCCCACAGCTCGAAGCGCTGCTCCGGCGTGGAGGTGCCGTTGCCGGCGGCCAGGACGTCGGCGGTCAGCGCGGCGTGCGCGGCGTACAGGTCCTCGCGGATCGCCGCGCGGGCCATGGACTGCCAGCGGTCGTTGCGCGGCAGCTCGATGATGCGGTCCATGAGCTGGGTGATGCCGAGCCGGTCGGCGAGGTCGTAGTACACCTCGGCGACGTCCAGCGGCTCCTTGCCCATGCGGTCGGCCACCGAGACGATGTCGAGCGCCGGGAAGGCGGAGGAGAACCCGGCCACGCGCGTGGCCAGCTCGTCCGGGACACCGGCGGCGGACAGCTCGTCGAACACGTGCTGGTACCACTCCTGGTCCGCGCCCCGCACCAGCTTCGGGAGCTGCTGCCAGACCTGCTCGACCCGCTCGGCGAAGAACTCCACCGTCTCGGCGAGCTGCAGCGGCTGCGGCCGGTTGTTCAGCAGCCAGCGCGTGCCGCGCTCGATCAGGCGGCGCGAGTGCAGCCGGATGCGGGTCTGGACGGCCGCCTCGACCTTGTTGTCCAGCTCCTCCACCGCGTCCCACACCGGTGCCGAGCAGAAGATCGCGCGGGCCGCGGTCTGGGCGCGGACGATCTCCTCCAGGGAGGCTCCGGTCTCCTCGCGCAGCCGGTGCAGATACGTCGTACCGCCCGTGTTGACCGTGTCGTTGACCAGCACGGTCGTGGTGATCTCGCGGTGCAGCGGGTGGCCGTCGATGCCGTCCGGGAACCGCTCGCGCAGCGCCGTCGGGAAGTAGGCGTGCAGCAGGGTGCGCAGGTACGGGTCGTCCGGCAGCGAGGTGTGCAGCAGCTCCTCGGCGACCGTGATCTTCGTGTACGCCAGCAGCACGGCCGTCTCCGGGCCGGTCAGGCCCTGGCCCTGGGTGAGGCGTTCGCGGATCTGGCGGTCGGTGGGCAGGAACTCCAGCGCCCGGTCGAGGTGGCCCTCGCGGACCAGGTGGCGGATGAACCGCTGCTGCGCGTGCAGCATGTCCTTGGACTGGGCGAGGGCGTTGGCGATCGCCGTGTTCTGCGCGTAGTTGTTGCGCAGCACCAGGCTGCCGACCTCGTCGGTCATCTCGGCGAGCAGCTTGTTGCGCTGCTTGACGGTCATGTCGCCGTCCGTGACCAGCCCGTTGAGCAGGATCTTGATGTTCACCTCGTGGTCGGAGGTGTCCACGCCGGCGCTGTTGTCGATCGCGTCGGTGTTGATCCGGCCGCCGTGCAGCGCGAACTCGATGCGGCCGAGCTGGGTCAGGCCCAGGTTGCCGCCCTCGCCGACGACCTTGACGCGCAGGTCGCTGCCGTCGACGCGGATGGCGTCGTTGGCCTTGTCGCCGACGTCGGCGTTCGACTCCGCCGACGACTTCACGTACGTGCCGATGCCGCCGTTCCACAGCAGGTCCACAGGGCTGTGCAGGATCGCCTTCATCAGGTCGGCCGGCGTCATCTTGGAGACCTTCTCCTCGATGCCCAGGGCCTGGCGGATGTGCGCGTTGAGCGTGATCGCCTTCGCGGTCCGCGGGAAGATCCCGCCGCCCGTCGACAGCAGCTCGGTGTTGTAGTCGGCCCAGCTCGAGCGGGGCAGCTCGAACAGGCGGCGGCGCTCGGCGTAGGAGGCGGCCGTGTCCGGGTTCGGGTCGATGAAGATGTGCCGGTGGTCGAAGGCGGCGATCAGGCGGATGTGCTCGGAGAGCAGCATGCCGTTGCCGAACACGTCGCCGGACATGTCGCCGATGCCGACGACCGTGAAGTCCTCGCTCTGCGTGTCCACGCCCAGCTCGCGGAAGTGCCGCTTCACCGACTCCCAGGCGCCGCGCGCGGTGATGCCCATGCCCTTGTGGTCGTAACCGGCCGAGCCACCGGAGGCGAAGGCGTCGCCGAGCCAGAAGTGGTACTTCTCGGCGACCTCGTTGGCGATGTCCGAGAAGGTCGCCGTGCCCTTGTCGGCCGCGACCACCAGGTAGGTGTCGTCGCCGTCGTGCCGTACGACGTCCCGCGGCGGGACGACCTCGCCGGCCACCATGTTGTCGGTGATGTCGAGCAGCGCCGAGATGAACGTCCGGTAGCTGGCGATGCCCTCGGCCAGCCAGGCGTCCCGGTCCACGCTCGGGTCCGGGAGCTGCTTGGCGACGAAGCCGCCCTTGGCGCCGACCGGCACGATGACGGTGTTCTTCACCATCTGCGCCTTGACCAGGCCGAGGATCTCGGTGCGGAAGTCCTCACGGCGGTCGGACCAGCGCAGGCCGCCTCGGGCGACCTTGCCGAAGCGCAGGTGCACGCCCTCCACCCGCGGCGAGTACACCCAGATCTCGTACGCCGGGCGGGGTGCGGGCAGGTCCGGGATGGCCTGCGGGTCGAACTTCATGGAGACGTAGTCGTGCGGCTCGCCGCTCTGCGCCTCCTGGAAGAAGTTCGTGCGCAGGGTGGCCTTGATGACGGTCAGGAAGGAACGCAGGATGCGGTCCTCGTCGAGGCTCGCCACCTGGTCCAGGGCCGCGTCCAGCTCCTCGAGCAGGGCGTCGGTGATCTCCGAACCGGCCTTCTGCCGGTCCGGTGACATCCGCGCCTCGAAGAGGGAGACGAGCAGCCGGGTGGTGTGGACGTTGTCGCGGAGGGTGTCCTCCATGTAGTCCTGGCTGAAGGTGGAGCCGGCCTGCCGCAGGTACTTCGCGTACGCGCGCAGCACCATGGCCTGCCGCCAGTTCAGCCCGGCGCTCAGCACGAGGGCGTTGAAGCCGTCGTTCTCCGCCTTGCCGGTCCAGGTGGCGGCGAAGGCCTCCTGGACGCGCTCGCGGGCGTCGTCGCCGAAGTGGTCGGTACCGGCCTTCGACTTCGGCATGCGCAGGCCGAAGTCGTAGATCCAGGCAGTGGTGCGGTCCGCGCAGCGCAGCTCGTACGGCCGCTCGTCCACGACCTCCACGCCGAGCCGCTGGAGCACCGGCAGGACCGCGGACAGGGAGACCGAGTCGCCCTTGCGGTAGATCTTGAAGCGGCGCTCGTCGGGGGCGGCGCCGACCGGCTCGTACAGGCTGAGGGAGAAGTTGTGGCCCTGCTCCTCGCTGAGCCGCTCGAGGTGGACCAGGTCGGCGACCGCCGCGCGCGGGGTGTGGTCGGCCTTGTAGCCCTCGGTGAAGGCGTTGTTGTAGCGGCGCAGCAGCTCGGCGGCGCGCTCCTCGCCCAGCTCGGCGGTGAGCGCCTCGGAGAACGCGTCGGCCCAGGAGCGGGCGGCCTCGACCAGCCGGGCCTCGATGCGCTCCTTGTCCGCGTCCGAGAGCTGGGGCAGCTCGGTGCCCGCCGGGACCCGGACGACGAAGTGCAGCCGGGACAGGATCGACTCGGTGTTCCAGGCGGTGAAGTCGACGCTGATGCCGCCGAGCTCCTCCTTCAGGATGTCGATGATCCGCAGCCGGACGCCGGTGGTGTAGCGGTCGCGCGGGAGGTAGACGAGGGCCGAGTAGTAGCGGCCGTACTCGTCCTGCCGCAGGTACAGCCGCAGCCGGCGGCGCTCCTGCAGGTACAGGACGCTCGTCGCGATGGACTGCAGCTCGGCGACCGGGGTCTGGAACAGCTCGTCGCGCGGGTAGGTCTCCAGGATCTGGAGCAGGTCGCGGCCGTCGTGGCTCTCCGGTGAGAAGCCGGCGCGCTGCAGGACCTCGTCGACCTTGCGCCGGATGACCGGGACGCGGCGGACCGACTCGGTGTAGGCGGCGGAGGAGAACAGCCCGAGGAAGCGGCGCTCGCCGATGACGTTGCCGTCCGCGTCGAACTTCTTGACGCCGATGTAGTCCAGGTACGACGGCCGGTGCACGGTGGCGCGGCTGTTGGCCTTGGTCAGCACGAGCAGCTTGTGCTCACGGGCCTTGGCGCGGGCGTCGGCGGGCAGCCGCTCGAAGGAGGGGCTGACGGGGTGCTGGTCGTCCTCGGAGTGGTGCGGGTCCGCGCGCAGTATGCCGAGACCGGTGCCGGGCACGGCGGCCAGGCAGTCGTCGCCGCGCAGCTCGTACTCGCGGAAGCCGAGGAAGGTGAAGTGGTCGGCGGAGAGCCACCGCAGCAGCTCGCGGGCCTCCTCGGCCTCGGCGGCCGGCAGGTCGCCCGGCAGCGGCTCGCTCTCCAGGCCGTCGGCGAGCCGGCCGGCCGCGTCGCGCATCTTCTCCCAGTCCTCGACGGCCTCCCGGACGTCGGACAGGACGCGCAGCAGGTCGGCGGTGATCTGCTTCAGGTCGGCGCGGTCGGTCTCCCGGTCGATCTCGACGTGGATCCAGGACTCGATGTGCGCGTCGTGCGGGAGGTCGCCGGTGGGCGCGGTCGGCAGGACCTCGATCAGCTTGCCGGTGACGTCGCGCCGGACGACGAACTGCGGATGGATGACGACGTGGATGCCGCGGCCCTGACGGGTCAGCTCGTTGGTCACCGAGTCGACGAGGAAGGGCATGTCGTCGGTGACGACCTCCACGACGGTGTGGCTGCAGGTCCAGCCGTTCTCCTCCACCGTGGGGGTGTGCACGCGGACGTTGGCGGTGCCCTGCGGCCGGTTCTCGGCGAGCCGGTAGTGCGACACCGCGGCGCCGAAGACGTCGACCGGGTCGCGGTCGGACAGGTCTTCCGGGGCGGTGTGCAGGTAGTAGCGCTGGAGGAACGCGTGCACGGCCTCGCTGTCGGGGGTGCCGGCCGTGCCCTCGCCCGTCGCCGTCGTCCCGGTCGGTAGGTGCCCCCCGACCGGGCTGTTCTCAGCTACCCGGGCCGCTCGTTCGAGCAGCTCGGCCTTGGCTTCGTCCAGCTTGGTCTGCATTGTCCTCTGGCTCCTGTCGCGCGCCGTTGCGTGACGTAGAAGGAAATACGGTCTCTTTCCCTCCGGCTCGACGCCACGGCCCGGGGTGTCCGGTCCGATCCGACGCTATGCCGCGAGGTGAGAAGAGCGGGGGGTATTCGGCCATTTTCGACACGCCCGCCGGATGTGACGCCGCTCTCGGCGCCGCCGGCTCCTGGGCCGTCCTCGGCATCCCGGGGGCTTCGGCGCCCCCGGCCCGCCCGCGAAGACCAGCGACCGCCGCCCGGTCACGGAGGTGCTCCGTGCAACCCGGGCGCGGGGCAGGGGCGGCATTGCCCCCGCGAGCTATCGCGCTGATCACGCCACAAGGCTATCGCTCCTCACCCCGGGGTCGTCATGAGCCGTATGTGTACAAAACCGGGGGGTGAAGTTTGACGTTCTGCACAGGGGTGGGGTGGGGACGGGTGGCGTATCCGGCGGCGCGCGATGTGCGGGCACGGGGCCGGGAGGGCACCAGCCTGGGGTATCGGGTCGCGTCAGGGTGCGGTGGGCCGCACCCTGAAAACGACGGGCCCTCTTGGCAAGCGCGCCGGGTGCGGGCACCTTGCCCAGGACAGCCCCGTCCCCGTGCAGGGGGGCCGTGCCCGCCCAGGAGGAGCCGACATGCCCGCGAAGATCCTCATCATCACCGGCGACGCAGCGGAGTCCCTGGAGGTCCTCTACCCGTACCAGCGCCTGCTCGAGGAAGGCTACGACGTCCACATCGCGGCCCCCACCCGCAAGACGCTCCGCTTCGTCGTCCACGACTTCGAGCCCGGCTACGACACCTACACCGAGAAACCCGGCTACACCTGGCCCGCCGACCTCGCCTTCGCCGAGGTCGACCCCGGTCAGTACGCGGCCCTCGTCATCCCCGGCGGCCGCGCCCCCGAGTACCTGCGCAACGACCCGGAGCTGCGCAAGATCCTCAAGGCGTTCTTCGACGCGGACAAGCCCGTCGCCCAGATCTGCCACGGCCCGCTGCTCACGGCCGCCATCGACAGCCTCAGCGGGCGGCGGGTCACCGCCTATCCCGCCCTGGAACTCGACATGCAGGCCGCCGGAGCCCATTTCGAGGACACCGAGACGGTGGTCGACGGAACCCTCGTCTCGGCCCGCGCCTGGCCGGACCACCCGACCTGGATGCGGGAGTTCCTCACGGTGCTGAGGACCAAGGCCCCGGTGACGTGACGAACCGCCCCGCCGCAGCGCGGGGCACCGGCACTCCCGGCTCCGCTCACGCGGCTATTCGCTGCGCCTCCGCGACCGCCTCGGCCAGTGTGTCCACCACCGGGACTCCGACCTCCTCCAGGCTGGCCCTGCTGTGCGACCCGCCGGTGTACAGCACCGCCCGCGCCCCCACGTGCCGGGCGGCCACCGCGTCGTCCGCCGCGTCGCCGATCACCACGGTCCGCGTGGCCCGCACCTCGGTAAGGGCCTCCAGATGCCGCACCATGTGCTCGGCCTTGCTGCCGCCGGACGGCCCCTTGCGCCCGTCCACACGCAGGAAGTGCGCCTCGATGCCGAGGCCCCGCACCAGCGGTACCAGCTCCTCGTGGCCGTACATGCTCAGCAGCGACTGGCTGTTCCCCTCGGACCGCCAGCCGGCGAGGAGCTCGGCCGCACCCTCGGTCAGGCCGCACCGCACCCGGTGCTCCGTGTAGTACCGGTGGAAGACACCGTCCATCAGCTCCCACTCGGCGTCCGTGGGCAGCCGCCCGAGCAGCCGCTCGTAGAACTTCGGCACCGGCACGCAGTACAGCGCCCTGTACTGCTCCAGCGTGATCGGCGCCAGCCCCAGCTCGGCGAAGGCCGCGTTCGTCGCCCCGATGATCGCGTCATTGTCGTGGAAGAGGGTTCCGTTCCAGTCCCAGACGATGTGCGCGCCTGCGTGCATCCCCATGTCAAAGACCGTACCCGCACGCACTGACAATCAAGGCGGGCCGGGGCCGGGCAGCGGGCCTAGGTCCGGTCCACCAGGCCGGGGATCTCCTGGGTGGCGTACCAGAGCAGCTCGTGGTCCTCGGCCCCGTCCACGACGAACCGCGCGTCGTCGTCCCCGCCGTCGGCCGCCTCCAGCGCCGCCGCGGCCGCCGCCACGTCCTCCTCCGCGTCATCGGCGTCGACGTGCACCGCGGCCGCCTTGGCCAGCGGCACCGCGCCGGCCACCGTCACCTCGCCGAGCGCGGCCGGATCGAGCCCGCGGCCGGGGTCCGCCGTGACGGCGCCGTCGGCCACGTCGAGGGCGACCACGACCCGGCGCCGCCGGGCACCGGGGTCGTGCGCAAGCAGCCGCAGCGAGGCCAGCGCGGCCCGGCCGAGCGCCGCGTACTCCAGCTCCTCGATGTCGTCGGAGACGTACCACTCGCGCAGCGCGGGCGTGACGCCGTACGCGACGAAGGAGCCGCTCCCCAGCTCACCCGTCTTGTGCGCCTCGGCGAGACCGGGGAGGGTCAGGGGGACGTAGACGCGCATGGCTGGCCGCACTTTCCTGGTCGTCGACGGGCCTTCAGGATACGTGCGCCCGTCCCCTTTCGAGTCCCCGCCCACACCCCCGGCGGCGTCCACCCGGCGCCTCGCACCTCACCCGGTCGCACCGCCTGTTCACGGGACTTCCGGGGGCCCGCACCACTCGGATAAGTGAACTTGCGCGGCCCCTCGCCACGCACCCCGTCTTCCTTGCGATGCCGGCGCCCGCCCCCGTACAAGATCCCCACCAGCGAGTTACCGCCCGGTACGATCCGGGCCCGCAGAACGGGGACACCCATGAACAAGGTCATGAGCCGCGGCACCGCTCAGCCCCGCCCGCGCCACCGCCCTCCGACCCGCAACGACTCCCGTCGCCCGGGCGGCGCCCCGCCCCGTAACCCGGTCCGCGGCCGGGCCGCCACAGCGCCCGTGACGGCCGTGGCGCGGCCCCGCCCCACCGACCTCTTCGCCGACCGCCTGCTGGCCGTCCTCAGCGGCCAGCGGCCCGTCCACTGGATGCTCCGGCACACCGCGGGACGCGCCTACGACGAGCTCGCCCGCCTGGCCGAACGGGGGCCGCTGCGCACCCGCGGCACCCGCCCCGTCGTCCGCGACATCGGCTACTACGTCCCCCGCGCCGGCGCTCTGGAGGTCTTCGCCCGCATCGCCGCCGGCAATCACCTGCGCGCCATGGCCTTCCGCCTGGAACAGGGCGCCGACCATCGCTGGCGCTGCACAGCGGTGGAACTCGGCCCCAGGCCCCACCACACCCCGGAGGACTGACCCGCACAGACACACAGGCACCACAGGCACGCAGACCAAGGGGCCAGGCTCCTGAAGGAACCTGGCCCCAATCCACCGGCTGAAGCCGGGCACAGCTACTTCTTGCGGCGCCGCCCGCCCTTGGCCTGCCGGCGCCGCTCCGCCCGCGTCAGCCCGTCGGACTCGGAACGGACCGGCTCGTCGTCCTCGAGGTCCCGCTCCAGGATGCCGCCCTCACCGTCCACGGTCGGCGCGGAGAAGTGCAGATCCCGCCGCTGCGGAACGTCCAGCCCCTTGGCCCGGATCTCCGGACGCGCGCCCGCCTGGGCCGGCACATGGTCCTGGACACCCTCGGCGACCGGCTCGGCCTCCTCGACCGGCACCTCCTCCACCTGCTGCTCGACCTGGACCTCCAGGTTGAACAGGTAGCCGACGGACTCCTCCTTGATGCCCTCCATCATGGCGGTGAACATGTCGAAGCCCTCGCGCTGGTACTCGACCAGCGGGTCCTTCTGCGCCATCGCGCGCAGGCCGATGCCCTCCTGCAGGTAGTCCATCTCGTAGAGGTGCTCGCGCCACTTGCGGTCCAGGACCGACAGCACGACCCGCCGCTCCAGCTCACGCATGATCTCGGAGCCGAGCTGCGTCTCACGGGACGCGTACTGCTCGTGGATGTCGTCCTTGATGGACTCGGAGATGAACTCGGCGGTCAGACCGGCCCGGTCACCGGCCGCGTCCTCCAGCTCCTCGACGGTGATCTTCACCGGGTAGAGCTGCTTGAAGGCACCCCACAGCCGGTCCAGGTCCCAGTCCTCGGGGAAGCCCTCGGCGGTCTCCGCGGCGACGTACGCGTCGATCGTGTCGTCCATGAAGTGCTGGATCTGCTCCTGCAGGTCCTCGCCCTCCAGGACGCGACGGCGCTCGCCGTAGATGACCTCGCGCTGCCGGTTGAGCACCTCGTCGTACTTCAGGACGTTCTTACGGGTCTCGAAGTTCTGCTGCTCGACCTGCGACTGCGCGGACGCGATCGCGCGCGTGACCATCTTGTTCTCGATCGGCACGTCGTCCGGCACGTTCGCCATCGACATCACGCGCTCGACCATCTGGGCCTTGAACAGGCGCATCAGGTCGTCGCCGAGGGAGAGGTAGAAGCGGGACTCGCCGGGGTCGCCCTGCCGGCCGGAACGACCGCGAAGCTGGTTGTCGATACGGCGCGACTCGTGCCGCTCGGTGCCCAGCACGTACAGCCCGCCGAGGTCCTCGACCTCTTCCTTCTCGGCCCTGACCGCCTGCTCGGCCTTCTCCAGGGCGGCGGGCAGCGCGTGCGCCCACTCCTCGATGTGCTCCTCGGGGTCGAGGCCGCGCTGCCGCAGCTCCGCCTCGGCGAGGTCCTCGGGGTTGCCGCCGAGCTTGATGTCCGTACCGCGGCCGGCCATGTTGGTGGCCACGGTCACGGCGCCCCTGCGGCCGGCCTGCGCGACGATCGACGCCTCACGCTCGTGGTGCTTGGCGTTCAGCACCTCGTGCTGGATGCCGCGCTTGCTGAGCTGCTGGGACAGGTACTCCGACTTCTCGACGGACGTCGTGCCGACGAGGATCGGCTGGCCCTTCTCGTGCTTCTCGGCGATGTCGTCGACGACCGCCTCGAACTTGGCCACCTCGGTGCGGTAGATCAGGTCCGACTGGTCCTTGCGGACCATCGGCTTGTTGGTCGGGATCGGGACGACGCCGAGCTTGTAGATCTGGTGGAACTCGGCGGCCTCGGTCATCGCCGTACCGGTCATGCCGGAGAGCTTGTTGTAGAGGCGGAAGAAGTTCTGCAGGGTGATCGTGGCGAGCGTCTGGTTCTCGTCCTTGATGTCCACCCCTTCCTTCGCCTCGATCGCCTGGTGCATGCCCTCGTTGTAGCGGCGGCCGGCGAGGATACGGCCGGTGTGCTCGTCGACGATCATGACTTCGCCGTCGATGACGACGTAGTCCTTGTCCTTCTTGAAGAGTTCCTTGGCCTTGATGGCGTTGTTCAGGTAGCCCACGAGCGGGGTATTCACCGACTCGTAGAGGTTGTCGATGCCCAGCCAGTCCTCGACCTTGCTGACACCGGACTCGTGGATGGCGACCGTGCGCTTCTTCTCGTCGACGTCGTAGTCGCCGGTCTCCTCCATGCCCTTGAGCGGGTTGCCGGCCTCGCCGCGCTTGAGGCGGAGGACGAGCTTGGCGAAGTCGCCGTACCACTTGGTGGCCTGGTCGGCCGGGCCGGAGATGATCAGCGGTGTACGGGCCTCGTCGACGAGGATGGAGTCGACCTCGTCGACGATGGCGAAGTTGTGACCGCGCTGGACGAGTTCGTCCTGGGACCACGCCATGTTGTCGCGCAGGTAGTCGAAGCCGAACTCGTTGTTCGTGCCGTAGGTGATGTCGCAGGCGTACTGCTCGCGGCGCTGGGCCGGCGCCATGTTGGCGAGGATGCAGCCGACTTCGAGACCGAGGAACTTGTGGACGCGCCCCATCATCTCGGAGTCGCGCTCGGCCAGGTAGTCGTTCACCGTGATGAGGTGGACGCCTTTGCCGGACAGGGCGTTCAGGTAGGCGGGGAGCGTACCGACGAGGGTCTTGCCCTCACCGGTCTTCATCTCCGCCACGTAGCCGAGGTGGAGCGCGGCGCCGCCCATGAGCTGCACGTCGTAGTGCCGCTGGCCGAGGACGCGCTTGGCCGCCTCGCGGACGGTGGCGAACGCCTCCGGGAGGAGGTCGTCCAGGCTCTCACCATCGGCGTACCGCTGCTTGTACTCCTCGGTGAGGCCACGCAGCTCGGCGTCGGAGAGGTCGACGAAGTCCTCTTCGATGGAGTTGACCTGGTCCGCGATGCGGTGCAGCTTGCGCAGGATCTTGCCTTCGCCTGCACGCATGATCTTCGAGAGGACGGACACGGGGGCTGGTCTCCTTGCCGGTCGGGCCTGGGACGGTCGGGTTTCCTTCTGACGTACTGAGCAACGGCCATCGTATGCGAGGACCCGGCTGCGCCGGGAGGCCTGGCGGCGCGACGGCTGCTTCACCATGGACAACGGACGGCCACGGCGGATAGTGCCGCACCTCGGCGGGGAATTGCGCGAAATGTGACCGCCCGCTCACACACGGCGAAAAACCTGGCGTGGCGCGTGCCGTGCGCCCAGAATCGGCCGATGGAACCCGTCACGCTCACCACCGACCGTCTCCTGCTGCGCACGGTCGGTCCCGACGACACCGAGGCGGTGTACCGGGCCGCGCAGGATCCGGACACGCAGCGCTGGATCTCCCAGTTCCCCTCGCCGTATCTGCGTGAGCACGCCGAGGGTTTCACCGGGCAGATGGTGCCCGACGGCTGGGCCTGCGACTCGATGTACACCTTCGGCCTCTTCCTCCCCGGAGGGGAGCTGACGGGCATGCTCGGCATCACGATGCGGGCGCTGGGCGTCGGCGAGGTCGGCTTCTGGGCCGTCAGGGAGCACCGCGGCCGCGGATACGTCACCGAGGCCACGCTCGCCGCCGCCCGCTGGGCCTTCACCGCTCTGTCCGTCGACCGTCTGGAGTGGCGCGCGGAGGTCGGCAACGTGGCCTCGCGCGCGGTGGCCGAACGCGCCGGTTTCACGGTCGAGGGCACCTTGCGCTCGGGCGTCAACAACAAGGGTGTGCGCCGCGACTGCTGGGTGGGCTCCCTGCTCCCCTCGGACCTGGGCCTGTCGTCGACGGCTCCGTACCTGCCCGCGCGCGGCTGACCGCGTTCCGGCGAAACCGCAGCTCGTGCCCCGTTGTCAGTGGCGGCCTCTATCGTCCGATCCATGACGACCCTTCCGCGCCCCACCACCACCCTCACCGCGGACGACGCCCGCCGTATCGCCCTGCGGGCCCAGGGCTTCCTCGGCGCGCCCGACCGGCGGGCCGGCGTCCGCGGGGTGCTCCGCCACCTCGGCGCGGTCCAGCTCGACACCATCTCGGTGCTCGCCCGTTCCCACGAGCTGATCCCGTACGCACGCCTGGGCGCGGTCGGCCGCAGGACCGTCGAGGCCGCCTACTGGAAGACACCGGCGGCGGGCGCGTCCGCGCCCCCCCACGCCTTCGAGTACTGGTCGCACGCCGCGTGCATCCTCCCGGTCGAGGAGTGGCCCCACTTCGCGTTCCGCCGGCGCGCCTACCGCAACCGCCCGCACTGGAACCACCAGTTGCCCGACGGTGTCTACGACCAGGTCGTCAAGCAGCTGCGCGCCGAAGGCCCGCTCACCGCCACGGAGCTGGGCGGCGCGAAGAAGACCAGCGACTGGTGGGACTGGTCCGGCACCAAGGTCGCGGTGGAGCGCGCCCTGATGTACGGCGAGGTGGTGTGCGTCGAGCGCCGCGGCTGGAAGCGGGTGTACGACCTGGCCGAACGGGCGATCCCGGACGCGTTGTTGCACGACGAGCTGGACGACACCGAGTGCGTGCGCCGTCTGGTCCGGCTGGCCGGTGAGGCCCTGGGCGTCGGCACGCGGGCGGACATCGCCGACTACCACCGTCTCAAGGGCGAGCAGGTGGACGCTGTGATCGCCGACTCGGGTCTGGTGCCGGTCGAGGTGGCGGGCTGGTCCAAGCCCGCCTGGGCGGATCCGGCCGCTCTCGCCGCGCCGCCGCGCGGCCGGCACCGCACCACCCTGCTCTCCCCGTTCGACTCGCTGATCTGGGAGCGTGCGCGCACGGAGCGGATCTTCGGCTTCACCCACCGCCTCGAGGCCTACGTCCCCAAGCAGAAGCGGATCCACGGCTACTTCGCGATGCCGGTGCTGGCGGGCGGCCGGCTGGTCGGCCGCGTCGACCCGGCCCGCGAGGGTCGCACGCTGGTGGCCCGGCAGGTCACCCTGGACGGGGCGAAGGCGGTCCCGGCGGTGGCCCAGGCGCTGGTCGAGGCGGCGAGCTGGGTGGACTGCGCGGACGTCCGGGTGGAGCGTGTGGACGCGCCCGAGCTGCGCGGGCAACTCACCCGGGAACTCGCCCTTCTGCTCGGCTGAGGCCGCCTAGCGGATCTCGAGGATCTTCTCCCGCATCGCGTAGACCACCGCTTCCATCCGGGAGTGCAGCTGCAGCTTCTCCAGGATGTTGCGCACGTGGTTCTTCACGGTGTTCTCGGAGATGAACAGTTCCTTGGCGATGTCGCGGTTGTTCATCCCGGTGGCTACGAGCTTGAGGACCTCCAGCTCACGATCGGTCAGCCGGGGCGCCGGCACCAGCCGGCGTTCGTCGGTGCGCTGGATCATCGACTTGAACTCGGTGAGGAGTTTGGAGGCCATGGACGGGCTGATCTGCGACTGGCCGTCGGCCACCGCGCGGATGGCGGTGGCCACCTCGTCCGTCGAGATCTCCTTGAGGAGATATCCGGTCGCGCCCGCCTTGATCGCGTCGTAGAGGTCGGCCTCCTCGTCGCTGATCGTCAGCATGATGATCTTCGCGCTGGGAGCGACCTCCTTGATGGAGGTGCAGGCCTCGATCCCGCCCCGCTTGGGCATCCGCACGTCCATCAGCACGATGTCGGGCAGCAGATCCGCGGCCTTGTCCACGGCCTCGGCTCCGTCGCCCGCCTCACCGACGACCTGGATGTCCTCCTCGGCCGCGAGCACGATCTCCAGGCCGCGACGGAAAAGGGCGTGGTCGTCCACCACCAGGACTCTGATCGGTTCCTTGCGTGGAGCGTCCGTGTCCTGGTCCGTTCCGATGACACCGTCGTGGGCGTCGGCGTCTCGCATCGGTCCGAAGGTGTCCGCCATCGTTCCTCCCCCTGAAGGCTGTGGCCTGTGGTCCTGTGCCATCGCCAACCCAAGGCAGCGGCCCACCGGTTGGGCCGGTGCGGCCATGATTCCATGCCCGGACGTCACCGAGGCGACGAGCGGGGCGCCAAGTGGGCGCACACCGGTGCCCCTGGGGGCGCACGCGCGCTTCCAGGGGCACCGGCTCAGCTTGTACTGGGTGGATCAGCCACCCAGCGTGCCGCCCGCCGCGGGCGGCTGCGCCTCAGCCACCATCGGGTCCGTGCTGAGGTGGATGACGCCGTAGTCGTAGGCGTGTCGCCGGTAGACGACGCTCGGCTCCTTCGTCTCGGAGTCGATGAACAAGTAGAAGTCGTGGCCGACCAGTTCCATCTCGTAGAGAGCCTGGTCGAGGCTCATCGGGGAGGCGACGTGGGTCTTCTCGCGGACGATGAGGGGGCCTTCGCCCTTGACCTCGAGCGAGCCGATCTTCTTCGTCGGCACTGCGTCCGTGTCTTCCTCGTGGACGGGCATGCCGTTGCCGTTGAGCGTCGCCGCGCCGGGGACGTGGTCGGCGACCTCGGCCGCCGGGATCCGGCGTGCGCCACGGCGCGAGAACCGCTTGTCGTGCTGCTTGCGCAGCCTCGCGTCCAGTTTCTCCGCCGCCAGATCGAGTGCCGCATACGGATCACTGGCCGCTGCCTCCGCCCGGATCACCGGACCGCGGGAGCGGAGGGTGATCTCCACTCGGTCGCAGCGGTCGGCCTGACGAGGGTTGGGCTCCTTGGACACCTCGACGTCGAGGCTGATCACCTTGCCATCGAGCTTCTGGATCTTCTCCAGCTTCAGCTTCTCGGCCACGTGCTTGCGGAACCGCTCGGGCACCTCGGTCTTGCGGCCCTTGACGACGATGTCCACGCAGAACTCCGTTCCCGGATCGCTCCGCTCCATCGGCGGAGCATCTCCCTTTTGCACCAGGTCCCGGTGAGCACCGGAACCTCGGACTCGGTGACTTCCACCTCCTCCTCCCCCATGGGCAAGATCTCCACCCCACCGGCGCGGGTCAATGCGGAAAACCCGCTGCACGGCATTCCGATTGAAGAGGTGTGGCCTGCGCCTTTCCTCACAACCGAACATATCTCGCCCGGACGGATGTCGTCACCCTCTACTGCGGCGTACCTCCGTTCAGGTGAATTAGCCCCGTTACTACCTGCAACGATGCAACTTCGCGGTCAGTTCCTGCTTATTTCGAAAGAATCCCGAGGAGCGGCGATCACGGCTGCGCGGAGCATCTCTCCGGCGGCGTTCCGTGCCGCATTCTCCGGTGCATCATGCACCCACTGCTCCTTCTCCGGTCGTGCTCCGATCCGTCGTTCCTCCCTACCTTCCCGGGTTGCGGCCGCGTACACGGCGGTTGCGCCATCGCGGTGGATTACGGCCACCTCCCGCAGGGCCCGTGCCGCCTCCGTGAGACTCGCTCCGGTCGTGATCAGGTCGTCGACGAGGACCACCGCGCCTCCGGCCAGCAGCCGCGCCCCGCCCGCCGTCACCTCCAGTGCGCCCGCGAGGTTCTCCAGGCGCCGGCGCGCGTCGAGTCCTGCCTGGTCCGCCACCAGCCGCCGCTGCCGCAGCACGGCGGCGACCCGGGCCGGTGTCCCGGTACGCCGCAGCTCCCCGGCCGCCGCGAGCGCCATGCGCCGCACCGGATCGTGCCCGCGTGCCCGTACGGCCCAGCGGGCGGAGGGCACGGGTACGAGCAGCACGGCCGGCGGCCCAGGTCGTACCGGCGGTCCGGAACCGGGGCCGGCCGGTTGGAGACCCGCGCGCACGGCTCCCGCCAGAGCGGCGCCCAGGACGCCGGCGAGCGCGAGAGCACCCCGCTCCTTGTGGGCGAGGAGCAACTCCCGTACCGCTCCACCGTAGGGGGCCGCCGCGTGCACCACCGGCAGCCCGGGCGGCTCCGGCAGCGGCCGCACCCGGCGTGGCGGGGTCGCCCGCAGGACGGTTCGGCAGCGCGGGCACAGCGCCGTACGAGGTGCCCCGCAGCCCGCGCACTCGGTCGGCAGCACCAGGTCGGTGAGGTCCCGCCACCACCCCCGCATGCGCACCACTGTGCCGAGGTCCGGGACGGTCCGCCACCCCTGTGGACAACGCCCTGTGGACAACCCGGGAAGCGGTGCCGTCCCGGACCGGCCCGGGTGGACCGCGGGCCAGGCCGGGCCGGCCGGGTAGACCGGGTCAGCCCGGGTAGACCGGTGCCGTCCCGTCCTTGTCCACCTTCTGCCACTGCGCCCCCGACGGCAGCCGCACGATCCCGTCCTCTTCCGAGTAGGCCACCAGCGGCGCCCGCTCGTCCTCGGACGCGGCGATCGCCATCACGCCGGACAGCGCGGCCGGTGCCGGACCGTCCAGGGAGGAGCCGTCGACCTGCACGTACCGCATCTGGTGCACGCCGCCCTGTTCGAGGCCGACGGCGACCAGCCGGCTGTCCCCCGCCCAGGCCATGGCGGTGATCTGCTCCAGATCGGGCGCGGCGGGACGCAGTCCGACGACCGCGGGGCTCTCACCGGCGTCCTCGTCGCGTGCGATCCGGCCGATGAGCAGCGACTGCTTGCCGTCCTTCTCCACGACCAGCGCGACCCGCGCCCCGTCGGCGGCCACCCGCACGTCCCTGATGTGTCCGGGCAGGTCGGGGACGGTGACCCGGACGGCTTTGCCGACGCCCTGCTCCACGACGTACAGCTTGGGATCGCGCGGGTCGCGGTCGGCCACCCACAGGTCGCCGCCTGCGTCCCAGCTCGGCGTGGTGAGCCGGTCGTCCGCGCCCTCCCCCTCGCTGCTGACCACCGGGTCGCCGAGCGAACCGTCCGGCTCCAGCGAGGACACGTACAGGTTCCTGCTGTCGGCGCCGATCCCGGCGACGGTGCGCTCGTCCCGCGAGACGGCCACCGACCGCAACTGCCGCTCACCGCGGCCCAGCGGGCCCGGCACCGGGACGGCGCCGGTCCCGGGGCTCCCGGTGGGCAGCCGCACCAGCCGGTGCTTGCCGTCGAGGAAGTACAGGTTGTCGGGGCGCTGTGCCGAGGCGTGCCAGGCGGCCGACTCGGCCCCCTCCTCGGTCAGGTCGCACAGCCGTTGCCCGCCGGGCCCCTGCAGCTCGACCGACTCCAGCGTCGGCGTCAGGTTCCGCAGCGTGAAGAGGAGCTGGGTCGCCATCTCCGTGCACCGGGCGGACCCGATCCGGGAGACCTTGGCGTTCAGCGGCACCGTCAGCCTGTTCTGGTCGTCCGGCACGAGGCCCGACACACCCTTCCGCAGGTCGGTACCGGTCGGGAAGCTGGACCTGACCACCGGCCCGAGCCAGGTGGTGGGACCGGCCAGCAGGGACCGGACCACCTGGGTCATCGGGTCCACCTTGCTGCGGACGAACACCGGGTCGGCGACCGCGACCGGCTGCCCGGTCGTCCTGACCGTCGTGGTGGAGGCGAAGTAGTACTTGCTGACCGACGTGTAGTTGCGCTGGAAGTCCGTCTTGCCCATGACGACGCCCTGGGGCAGCGAGTCGATGCGCCACTGCCCGCTCTTCGCGTCCTTGGCGAGGTGCACCCGGTTGCGGTAGGACCCGTCGGCGGGCGCGTAGGCCTGCCGCGCGTCGACGGTGGCGACCCGGGTGCCCGCGAGGACGTAGGTGAGGGTGTCTGCGGCCTCCCGGCCGGCCGGCTGGTGGTCGGGCACGACGCTCGGCCCGTTCGCGAGGACCGTGGCCGACTGCTCCGGCCGCCAGGTGCGCGCGGCGTCGGCCGTCAGATATTTGCGCGCGGTGTCGTACTCCGGATCGTCGCTGGTCAGCGCCTCCAGGAAGCCCTGCATGATCTCGCTGGGCTCGGCGTCCTCGGCGGGCGGCATGGCGAACACGCGCACGCCGGTGTCCTGCCGCGGTGTGGATTCGACGTCCCGCAGATCCCCGCTGTCGGGCATCGACGCGCATCCGGACAGCAGAACGGCCCCGCAGACTGCGTAGGCCACCGCGCGTCCCGGTCGGTGCCGGGCGCCCCCCTCGCGGTCATCGCCCACGAAATGCCTCCCCTGGCTCGGTCGCGTCCTCTGGTCCGGTCTGTTCCGGACGGCCCGCGTCTGTGTCGGCCGCCTGCCGCGGGCCAGGCCTGTCCTCGGGTCGCCGTGCGCCGCCGGCCGGCCGGGGCACCACGCGCGCGCCGTTGCCGGGCAGCGCGCTCGGGTCGACGGCGGGCGTCACCGTGGCGAGACGCGAGGCACGCGCGGGCAGCGGCGGTACCTGGCCGCCGCCCGGCTGCACCGGAACGGTCGCCCGCTTCTCCTCGCTCCCGCGGGACAGGCCCGCGTCGTCGAGTCCGCGGTTGCGCCGCGAGTCCTTCGGCTCCAGCGGTATCGGCGAGCCCCGCAGGGGTTCGTCCGCGGTGCGCGGCAGGGTCAGCCGGAACTGGGAGCCGCCGCCCGGCTCGCCCCAGGCCTGCAGCCAGCCGCCGTGCAGACGGGCGTCCTCCAGGGCGATCGACAGGCCCAGGCCGGTACCGCCGGTGGTACGCGCGCGTGCCGGGTCGGCCCGCCAGAAGCGGCTGAAGACCCGGGTCGCCTCACCGGGCTTGAGGCCCACGCCGAAGTCGCGCACCGCGACGGCGACAGCGCCGCCCGCGGCGGCGAGCCTGACGACGACGTCCTTGCCCTCGCCGTGCTCGACGGCGTTGACGACGAGGTTGCGCAGGACGCGCTCCACCCGCCGGGCGTCGGCCTCGGCGACGACGGGCTGCTGGTCGCCGATCACGCGGATGCGGGTGCCCTTGCGCTCGGCGAGCGGCTCGGCCCCGCCGACCACCCGGCGCACCACGTCCCGCAGGTCTATCGGCTCGGCCTCCAGCGCCGCGGCGCCCGCGTCGAAGCGGCTGATCTCCAGCAGGTCCGCGAGCAGCGACTCGAACCGGTCGAGCTGGTCGGCGAGCAGCTCGGCCGACCGGGCGGTCACCGGGTCGAAGTCCTCCCGCGCCTCGTGGATGACGTCGGCGGCCATCCGCACGGTCGTCAGCGGTGTGCGCAGCTCGTGCGAGACGTCGGAGACGAACCGCCGCTGCATCCGCGACAGGTCCTCCATCTGCTGGATCTTCACCTGCAGGTTCTGCGCCATCTTGTTGAAGGCCTCGCCCAGACGTGCGATGTCGTCCTCGCCGGTGACCTTCATCCGCTCCTGCAGCCGCCCGGCGGACAACCGCTCCGCGATCCCGGCCGCCATCCGCACCGGTGTGACCACCTGCCGCACCACCAGCCAGGCGATCGCCCCGAGGAGTACGACGACGAAGAGTCCCGCGGTCGCGAGCGTGCCCTTGACCAGGCTCAGGGACTTCTCCTCCTGCGTGAGCGGGAAGAGGTAGTACAGCTCGTAGGGGTGGCCGTTCGGGTCGTTGACCTGTTTGCCGATGACCAGCGCCGGCTGGGAGTCCTTGGCGTTGGAGTAGACGATCCGGGTATAGCTCTGGGCGGCCGTCGTACTGCTGTTGACGCGGTCGCGCAGGTCGGCGGGCACGCTGGAGGACGGGTTGACCTTGCCCGAGCCGCGCGGGCTGCGCCCGCCCCCGCTGTCGTCGCCCACGGGCAGCGTCACGACGTCGAACGCGCCGGCGCCGCCGCTGGCCAGCGACTCGACGAGGTCGCTCATCCACTGGATGACGTTCTGCGACTGCCGTCCGTCGGTGGTGTCGGTGTCGTCACCGGACACCGGGGCCGTGCCTGTGCCGGTGCCCGTGCCGCCGGCGGCCTCGTCGGCCTTCTGCTTGGCCACGGCGAAGCCTCCGGTGGCCTGGCTCTGCGACGCCTTGACCTTCGCGTCCAGCAGACCGTTGCGCACCTGCCCGATGACGACGAAGCCCAGCAGCAGGACGACGCCCAGCGACATCAGCAGGGTCGTGGCGACCACCCTGAGCTGGATGTTGCGCCGCCACAGCCGCATGACGGGCAGCAGCGGACGTCGCACCCAGCGCATGAACAGACGGAGGACCGGGCTGCCCTGGACCCCGCCCTGCAGCAGTCCGCCCTCGAAGAGGCGTCCCCAGCGCGAACCCGTCGTCTTCCGGCCGACAGGCCGCTCCGGACGGGTCCCGGACCGGCCGGGGGCCGAAGCGGCACTGTCTCCGGACATGTCAGCTCGGCCCGGCCTTGTATCCGACACCACGAACGGTCACCACGATCTCCGGCCGCTCCGGGTCCTTCTCGACCTTGGAGCGCAGCCGCTGGACATGCACATTGACGAGCCGCGTGTCCGCGGCGTGCCGGTAGCCCCACACCTGCTCCAGCAGCACCTCGCGGGTGAACACCTGCCACGGCTTGCGGGCGAGGGCGACCAGCAGATCGAACTCGAGCGGGGTCAGCGCGATCGACTGCCCGTCGCGTTTCACCGAGTGCCCGGCCACGTCGATCACCAGGTCACCGATGGTGAGCTGCTCCGGCGCCGGCTCCTCCGACCTCCGCAGCCGCGCCCGGATACGGGCCACCAGCTCCTTCGGCTTGAACGGCTTCACGATGTAGTCGTCGGCGCCCGACTCCAGGCCCACGACGACGTCCACGGTGTCGCTCTTGGCCGTGAGCATCACGATCGGCACCCCGGACTCGGCCCGGATCAGGCGGCACACCTCGATGCCGTCCCGGCCGGGCAGCATCAGGTCCAGCAGCACCAGATCGGGCTTGGACTCCCGGAAAGCGGCCAGCGCCTTGTCGCCGTCGGCTACGAAAGACGGCTCAAAACCTTCACCACGCAGCACAATACCGAGCATCTCGGCCAGTGCGGTGTCGTCGTCGACGACAAGGACTCGTCCCTTCATAAACGACATCATCCCATTCTCGTAACGACGACAGAGGTGCAGGTGAGGCAGCTCACTGGCCTGTGACGATAGTCGTACGGAGCCGTCACTGTCTGCCCCCGGCGCCGCCGGGCCTGCCGATCACGCCGCTGCCGGGCCCTCCCCCGCCTTCTGGCGCTCGGGTCCTCACCGATACTCCCCGGCGTGGTCAGCCGGGCGTCACGTGGCGTGACCGGGCGCACAGTTCCGCGAGCGCCTCGGCCGTCACGGGTGAGACCGCGCCCTCCTCGGTGACGATCGCCGTCACCAGCTCGGGCGGCGTCACGTCGAACGCCGGGTTGTACGCCTGGGTCCCCAGGGGCGCCACCGCGATGCCGCCGCCCGCTCCCGTCACCGGCATCTGAGGGGCCAGGACGTCGGTCACCTCGTAGCCGGGGCGCTGCTCGACCTCGATGGACGCCCCGTCCGGAGTGCCGGGATCCACCGTCGTCACGGGAGCCACCACGATGAAGGGCACATGGTGGTAGCGGGCGAGCACCGCGAGCGGATAGCTCCCCACCTTGTTCGCCACCGAGCCGTCGGCCGCGATCCGGTCCGCGCCGATCAGCACCGCGTCCACCTCACCCGCCGCGAACAGCGACCCGGCCGCGTTGTCGGTGAGCAGGGTGTAGGCCATACCGCGCCGCGCCGCCTCGTACGCCGTCAGGCGCGCGCCCTGCAGCAGCGGACGCGTCTCGTCCACCCACAGCCTGCGCAGCCGCCCCTCTCGGTGCGCGGCGAGGGCCACCGCGAACGCCGTCCCCTCCCCGCCGGAGACCAGTGATCCGGTGTTGCAGTGGGTCAGGACGCGGTGCCCGCCACCCGGCAGCAGCTCGTCCAGCAGCGCCAGCCCGTGGGCCGCCATCCGCCCGCTGGCCTCGGCGTCCTCCTGGTGCACGGTGCGCGCCGCGGCCAGCGCCGCCGTCGCCGCCGCGGTGGGGTCGCCGGTACTGGCGAGCGCCGCGCGATGAGCGGACGCCGCCCTGCGCACCCCGACGGAGAGGTTCACGGCGGTGGGCCGGGCGCTCTCGAGCGCCGCCGCGGCCTCCTCGACGTCGAACCCCCGCGCGGCGGCGAGTGCGACGCCGTACGCCCCGGCGATCCCGAGCAGCGGTGCGCCCCGCACGGCGAGCGAGCGGATCGCCTCCACCAGCGCCGGAGCGTCCGTGCACACGAGCTCGACCTCCTCGGCCGGCAGCCTCGTCTGGTCGAGAAGGACCAGCACGGGGCCTTCGGGCGGTTCCTCCCATCGGATCGCAGGTATCTCGGCCGGCCGCTTGTCCTCGCCGGATTGCGCGTACTGATCAGCCATGCGGTCAGTCTGCCCCGGAACCGGCGGACAATTGAAGGAGTCCAGCGCCTACCGCGGCCGGTCATCCGATGACCACCCCATGGCACGATGTCTGCCAACCTGCCGCCGCGTCCGCGGACGGGCACCGTGAAGGAGCTTCGATGACTGACACTCCGGGCTGGGCCTCGCCCGGATCCGCCCCGTCGTCCGACGGGCGGGAACCCGGCGCGTCCGGCCCCGACCGGCCCGCCGACCGCCCCGGCTCCGCCGAGCCCGCCGCGCAGCCGGGCTGGGACACGCAGGCCCAGGGCGCGAAATGGTCCGACGAGCAGCCTCCACCCGGCCAGTGGTCCGCGCCCACGGGCGCACCGAGCCCCGGCCAGGCTCCTCCGCCCCCGCCACCGCCCGGCACGGGCTGGGGCGGCGGCCCTCCCGGCGGCCCCGCAGGGGGTCCCTACGGCGGCCCTCCCGGCGGCTACGGCGGTTACGGCGCCCCCGGCGGCTACGGCGGGGGCTGGGGCGGCGGCTGGGGCGGGCCCCCGCCCGCGGCCAAGCCCGGTGTGATCCCGCTGCGCCCGCTCGGCGTCGGCGAGATCCTCGACGGCGCCGTCTCCACCATGCGCACCCACTGGCGCACGGTCCTCGGCATCTCGCTGACGGTCGCGGTGGTCACCCAGCTCGGCATGATCCTGCTGCAGGGCTTCCTGCTGAACGGCAACGAGACCACCGACGCCCTCAGCGACCCGAGCGCCTCCGGAAGCGAGATACTCCGGGCCCTCGGCACGCTCATGGCCGGCACCTCCGTCGTGGCCGTGATCTCCGTCGTCGGCTCCATCGTCGCGACCGCCCTGCTGACGACCGTCACCAGCCGTGCCGTCCTCGGCAAACCGGTCAGTACCGGCGAGGCCTGGCGGGACGCCCGCCCGCAGGTGCCCAAGCTGTTCGGCCTGCTCCTCCTGCTCGGCCTCATCTCCGTGGGCGTGGTGTTCGGCGGCGCGCTGCCCGGCATCCTCGTCCTCGTCCTCGGCGGGAACGAGGGGGCCGGTATCGCCCTGCTCGTCCTCGGCATCCTGGCCGCCGCCGTCGTCGCGATCTGGCTGACCGTCCGCTTCTCCCTCGCCTCGCCGGCGCTGATGCTGGAGCGGCAGAGCATCGTGCGGTCGATGAGCCGCTCCGCGAAGCTGGTCCGCGGCTCCTGGTGGCGCGTCCTGGGCATCCAGATGCTCGCCGGGGTCATCGCCAACATCGTCTCGTCCCTCGTCGTGATCCCCTTCGCCCTCATCGCCGGCGCCGCCGGCGGCGACGGCATGACGAGCTTCTTCACCACCGGCAGCCAGAACGCCGGCTGGACCTTCCTGGTCATCAGCGGCATCGGCTCGGTGATCGGCGCCATGCTCACGCTGCCGATCACCGCGGGCGTCACCGTGCTGCTGTACATCGACCAGCGCATCCGCCGCGAGGCCCTCGACCTCGAACTGGTCCGCGCCGCCGGTGTCCAGGGAAACGGCCCCGGCACCCCCGTCCCCGGCCCCGTACCGGGGAGCTGATGCGGTGAACCTGACGGGGGGAGTTCTCACGGCGGCCCCGACCCTGCCGGGCGCCGCCGGATCGGCCGTACGCGGCCTGCTGGGCGTCACCGCCCGCACCGGCGTCCTGGCGGCGGACGGCTCGGGCGACGAGCCGCCGGTCACCATTCCGCGTGACCCGGCGCGGGAAGCCGCGCGCCGCGAGCTGTCGAAGCGGATGTACCACGAGAACGACCCCGGCCTGATCCAGCGGGCCCTGAACGCGTTCTGGGACTGGGTCGGCCATCTGCTGGACACCGCGGCGTCCGCGACGCCGGGCGGCGCGCTCGGCCTTCTCATCGTCGTCCTGGTCGTCGTGACCGTCCTGGCCGCTCTGTGGTGGCGCCTGGGCACCCCCCGCCGCACCCCCGTCTCCACCGCGACCCTGTTCGACGACCGCCCCCGCAGCGCCGCCGAACACCGGGCGGCCGCCGAGGCCCACGCCGCCCAGGGCCACTGGAACCACGCCGTCCAGGAGCGCATGCGGGCCATCGTCCGCTCCCTGGAGGAACGGGCCCTGCTCGACGTACGCCCCGGCCGCACCGCCGACGAAGCCGCCGCCGAGGCCGGCCGCACCCTGCCCGCGCACACGGACCGGCTGCGCTCCGCCGCCCGGGAGTTCGACGACGTCACATACGGCGGGCGCCGATCCGGCGAGCAGGCGTACCAGCGCATCGCCGAACTCGACCGCGACCTGGAACGCAGCAGGCCCGACCTGGCGAGCAGCGCCACCAGCACGGCCCACAGCAGCGGCCAGGGGGCCCCCGAATGAGCACCGAGGTCTCTGTGCCGTCCACGTCGGCGTCGCCCACCGCCCGCCGGCTCTGGACCCGCTCTCGAGGCATCGCACTCGCCGTGGTGCTGGTCCTGGTCGCCGCCGTGGCGATCGCCGCCGTCCGCTCCCAGGCCCGGCACGGCGCACTCGACCCGCGCTCGACGGACCCCTACGGCAGCCGGGCCGTCGCGGAACTCCTCGCCGACCGGGGCGTCTCCACGCGCGTCGTCACCACGCTCGGCGCGGCACGCGCCGCGGCCGGTCCGGACACCACGCTCCTGGTCGCCGTACCCGACCTGATGACCCATCGGCAACAGTCCCGGCTGCACTCCGCCACCGCGGCCTCCGGTGGACGCACCGTCCTCGTCGCGGCCGGAAGCTGGTCGGTCGAACGCCTCGCGCCCGGGGTCACCGCGGACCCCGCCACCAGCATGGGCTCGACACGCGCCCCCCACTGCGCCCTTCCCGAGGCCCGCCGCGCGGGCAGCGCCGACACCGGCGGCATCCGCTACACCACCACCCACCTCGACGCCGACTCGTGCTACCCCAGCGAACGCCTCGCCACCCTGCTCCGTGTCCCGGCGGCCTCCGGCGGCGGCGACACCGTGGTGCTCGGCGCGCCCGACATCCTCTACAACAAGCGACTCGACGATCAGGGCAACGCCTCGCTCGCCCTCCAGCTCCTCGGCTCCCGTCCCCATCTGGTCTGGTACCTCCCCTCGCTCTCCGACGGCTCGAACGCCGACTCCGGCGACCAGAAGTCCTTCCTCGACCTGCTTCCGTCCGGCTGGCTCTGGGGCACCCTGCAGCTGTTCATCGCCGCGGTGGTCGCCGCCTTCTGGAGGGCACGCCGGTTCGGCCCGCTCGTGCCCGAGAAACTCCCCGTCGCGATCCGCGCCTCCGAGACCGCCGAAGGCCGCGCCCGCCTCTACCGCGCAGCCAACGCCCGCGACCGCGCGGCCGCCGCTCTCCGCTCCACCACCCGGACGCGTCTCGCCCCGCTCGTCGGCGTTCCCGCCGCCCAGGCGCACGCGCCCGAGGCCCTGCTTCCCGCCCTGTCCGCCCATCTCCACGGCGACGGGCAGAACCTGCAACCGCTCCTCTTCGGGCCGCCGCCAGGCGACGACGCGGCCCTCATCGCACTCACCGACCAACTCGACGCCCTCGAAAGAGAGGTTCGCCGTTCATGATGGACCCGACCACTGACAACGCCGGGACCACCGGGAACCCGGACGCGGCCCGAGCCTCCCTGGAAGCCCTGCGCAGCGAGATCGCCAAAGCCGTGGTCGGCCAGGACCCCGCCGTGACCGGCCTCGTCGTCGCCCTCCTCTGCCGCGGACACGTTCTCCTGGAAGGAGTCCCCGGCGTCGCCAAGACGTTGCTCGTCCGCGCACTCGCGTCCGCACTCGAACTCGACACGAAGCGAGTCCAGTTCACCCCCGACCTGATGCCGAGCGACGTCACCGGCTCCCTCGTCTACGACACGCGGACCGCCGAGTTCTCCTTCCAGCCCGGCCCGGTCTTCACGAACCTGCTGCTCGCGGACGAGATCAACCGCACCCCGCCCAAGACCCAGTCCTCCCTGCTGGAAGCCATGGAGGAACGCCAGGTGACGGTCGACGGCACACCACGCCCGCTCCCCGACCCGTTCCTCGTCGCCGCGACCCAGAACCCGGTGGAGTACGAGGGCACCTACCCCCTCCCCGAGGCCCAGCTGGACCGCTTCCTCCTCAAGCTGACCATCCCTCTGCCCTCCCGCCAGGACGAGATCGACGTCCTGACCCGCCACGCCTCCGGCTTCAACCCTCGTGACCTGCGCGCCGCCGGCGTACGCCCGGTCGCCGGCCCGGCCGACCTGGAAGCGGCGCGCGCAGCCGTCGCCAAGACGAGCATCTCCCCCGAGATCACCGCCTATGTGGTGGACATCTGCCGCGCCACCCGTGAGTCGCCGTCCCTCACCCTCGGGGTCTCCCCCCGCGGCGCGACCGCTCTACTGGCCACCTCGCGCGCCTGGGCCTGGCTGACGGGCCGCGACTACGTCATCCCCGACGACGTCAAGGCTCTCGCCCTGCCCACCCTGCGCCACCGGATCCAGCTCCGGCCCGAGGCCGAGATGGAAGGCGTGACCACCGACTCCGTCATCAACGCCATCCTCGCCCACGTCCCGGTCCCCCGCTGATGGCAGTCACCGGACGCGCCGCCCTCCTGGCGGCCCTCGGTTCGATCCCCGTCGGCATCCTGGAGCCGGGCTGGACGGGCATCCTCGCGGTCAACGGCTCCGTCGCCCTGGCCTGCGCCTGCGACTTCGCCCTCGCGGCTCCGGTACGACGGCTCGGCCTGTCCCGCTCGGGCGACACTTCCACACGCCTCGGCGAGACCGCCGACGTCACACTCACCGTCACCAATCCGACCGGCCGTCCCCTGCGCGCACACCTACGGGACGCATGGCCGCCCAGCAGCTGGCAGTCCGGCACCGAGGCCGCGGGCTCACGGCACCGCGTCACCGTCCCGGCCGGCGAACGCCGACGCGTGACGACCCGGCTGCGTCCCACCCGGCGCGGCGACCGCCAGGCCGACCGTGTCACGATCCGCTCCTACGGCCCCCTGGGCCTCTTCTCCCGCCAGGGCACGCACAAGGTGCCGTGGACGGTGCGAGTTCTGCCCCCGTTCACCAGCCGCAAGCACCTGCCGTCCAAACTCGCCCGGCTGCGCGAGCTCGACGGCCGCACGAGCGTGCTGACCCGCGGCGAGGGCACCGAGTTCGACAGCCTGCGGGAGTACGTCCCCGGTGACGACACCCGCTCGATCGACTGGCGTGCCACCGCCCGGCAGTCCGCAGTCGCGGTGCGCACCTGGCGGCCCGAGCGCGACCGTCACATCCTTCTGGTCCTCGACACCGGCCGCACGTCGGCCGGCCGGGTGGGTGACGCACCGCGCCTGGACGCCTCGATGGACGCGGCCCTGCTTCTGGCGGCACTCGCCTCCCGGGCCGGTGACCGCGTCGAACTACTGGCCTACGACCGGCGGGTCCGCGCCCGGGTCCAGGGCCGTGCGGCCGGCGATGTCCTGCCGTCCCTGGTCAACGCGCTGGCCACGCTGGAACCGGAACTCGTGGAGACGGACGCGCGCGGGCTGACTGCGACCGCTCTGCGTACGGCTCCGCGCCGCTCTCTGATCGTGCTGCTCACGACGCTCGACGCCGCTCCCGTAGAGCAGGGCCTGCTGCCCGTGCTGCCCCAGCTCACCCAGCGCCACACGGTCCTGGTGGCCTCGGTCGCCGATCCTCACATCGCGCGAATGGCGCAGGCACGAGGGAACACGGAGGCCGTGTACGAGGCCGCTGCCGGTGCGCAGGCACAGACCGAACGGCAGCGCACGGCCGAGCAGCTGCGCCGCCACGGCGTGACGGTCGTGGACGAGACGCCCGACGATCTGGCTCCCGCACTGGCGGACGCCTACCTTGCTCTGAAGGCGGCCGGCCGACTCTGAGCCACAGGCGTTCTCGGTCCCCTCGGGGACCGGATAATGCCCTGAACGCAGAAAACCCCCGCATCTTTCGATGCGGGGGTTTTCCCAAAGATTGTTCGGCGGCGTCCTACTCTCCCACAGGGTCCCCCCTGCAGTACCATCGGCGCTGTGAGGCTTAGCTTCCGGGTTCGGAATGTAACCGGGCGTTTCCCTCACGCTATGACCACCGAAACACTATGAAACTGACAACCGGACCACGCTGTGGCAACGTGGGGCTGTTCGTGGTTTCAGAACCAACACAGTGGACGCGAGCAACTGAGGACAAGCCCTCGGCCTATTAGTACCGGTCACCTCCACCAGTTACCTGGCTTCCAGATCCGGCCTATCAACC
>NZ_JBVIYV010000002.1:0-690508 GCF_055592265.1 Streptomyces sp. NPDC041129
CTGCAGGGGGGACCCTGTGGGAGAGTAGGACGCCGCCGAACAATCTTTGGGAAAACCCCCGCATCGAAAGATGCGGGGGTTTTCTGCGTTCAGGGTCCTTTAGGGTCTGGGTATGCGCTATGACCTCGTCATCTTCGACAACGACGGCGTTCTCGTCGACAGTGAGCCGATCTCCAACCGGATCCTGGCCGCCCATCTGACGGAACTGGGGCACCCGACGACGTACGAGGACTCCATCCGGGACTACATGGGGTCCGCGATGCACCGGATCCACGACCTGGTCCTGGAGCGGACGGGGCAACGGCTCCCGGACGACTTCGACGATGTCTTCCACGCCCGTGTGTTCGCCGCCTTCGAGCGGGAGTTGCGGCCCGTCCCCGGCGTCGGCGGAGTGCTGGAGAAACTGGCCGCGGACGGAGTCCCGTACTGCGTGGCTTCGTCCGGGAGCCACGAGCGGATCAGGGTGGGGCACCGGACGACCGGGCTCGACCGCTGGTTCACCGAGGACAGGATCTTCAGCTCCCAGGACGTCGGGCGGGGCAAGCCGGCACCCGACCTCTTCCTGTACGCGGCCGAGCGGATGGGCGTCACACCCGAGCGCTGCCTTGTCATCGAGGACTCCCCGCTGGGCATACAGGCGGCCGTGGCGGCCGGGATGGACGTGTACGGGTTCACCGCGATGACCCCGGCGGCGCGGCTCACCGGCGCCGACCAACTCTTCTCCACCATGGGGGAGTTGGCCGACCTGCTGATATGACCGGCGACACCAGTCGGTGGCTGACATTTGTCATGCCGACCTCCGGATGATCGTTTCTACCGCCAGCCCCCGACCGGCGGCGAAGCTGGGAGCATGACGAAGACCACGGGGAACCAGGACCGGACCGAGAACCCGAGCCGCGAGCAGAACCCGAACCTGCTGCGGACGTTCAAGCCGCTGCTGGTGGACGTCGCGTTGCCGATCGGCGCGTACTACCTCCTCAAGGAGGCGTTCGGGATGAGCACCTTCGGGGCGCTCGCCTGGAGCAGCGTGGTGCCGGCCGTGCGGACCGTGTGGGGCGTGGTCAAGGAGCGCACGACCAACGCGCTCGCCCTCCTCACCCTGGTGGTGAACGTCGTGAGCCTGGTGGCCGGTTTCGTGTCCGGCGACCCGCGGCTGATGCTCGCCAAGGACGGCGCGGTCAGCAGCGCCCTGGCGATCGGGATCCTCGTCTCGGTGGCGCTCGGCAAGCCGGCCATGACCGCCGGGATGAAGCCCTTCCTCGTCAAGGGCGACGCCGACCGCGAGGCCGCCTGGGCGCGGCTCGCCTCGGGCACGGCGGCCGGCTCGGACGCCTTCCGGCGCAAGGAGCGGACCTTCTCGCTGGTGTGGGGCACGGCCCTGCTGCTGGAGTGCGTCGCCCGGGTCGTCGGTGCCTACACCGTCCCGGTCGACACCATGGTCTGGCTCGGCACGGTCATCATCGCGGTGGTGCTGACGGCGGCGTTCGTGGTCGGCGGTGGCCTCGCGGCCGAGCCGATGGCACGGCTGCTCACCGCCGAGGCGGCGGCGGACAAGGCCGCTCGGCGGCCCGAAGTGGCCGTCGCCGCCTGACCGCCGGCCGTCGAAGCTGAAGGAAATTCACCTTTGGCTGGATCTACCCACAGGTAGCCAGGGGCCCTACGCTCGCCGCCATGACTGATGTGCTGCGGCGCGGCAGGGCCTCACTGGCGTTCAGCTTCTTCGCACAGGGCGTCGCGTTCGCTCTGCTGGTGACGCGCATCCCGGCCATCCAGGACCGCTACGGAATCTCCGACGCGCTGCTGCCGGTCTTCCTGGCCGCCGTCCCGATCCTCGCCGGAGTCGGCAGTGTGACGACCGAGCAGCTCGTGAAGCGGATACCGCCCAGCCGGCTGCTGCGCTGGTCGCAACCGCTGGTGCTGCTGGCCCTGGTGGGCGTCGGAGCCGGTGACCGGTTGGCCGGACTCGGCGTGGCCCTGGCGGTGTTCGGGCTCGCCGTGGGCGCGCTGGACGCCTCGATGAACATGCTCGGGGTGAGTCTGCAGCGGACGTACGGGCGCAGCATCATGCTGAGCTTCCACGCGGTCTACAGCCTGGGCGGGATCGTCGGCGCCTCGCTGGCCTGGGCCGGGGCGCACTGGCATCTCGCGCTGTGGGTGTCGTACCTGCCGGTGGTCGCCGTGCTGCTGCCGGCGGCGCTGGTGGGCAGCCGGTGGTACGTCGACGGGGCCGCGGAGCCTGCGGCGGACCTGGCGGCGGGGCCGGGCGGGGGTCTCGTCTTCAAGCTGCTGCTGCCGCTGTGCCTGGTGATGACGTTCGCGTACATCGGGGACTCGACCGTCTCCAACTGGAGCGCGAAGTACCTGAAGGACGTGCTGGGCAGTTCGGAGCAGCTCGCGACCGTGCCGTACAACGTGTACATGGTGACCACGCTCGTCGGGCGGTCCATCGGGGACTTCGGGGTACGGCGGTTCGGCGCGGCCGCGGTGGTGCGGCTCGGGGCGCTGGTGGCGGCCGCCGGTTTCGCGGTGGTGGCCGTGGCGCCCGACGCGTGGCTGGGGATGCTCGGGTTCACCCTGCTGGGGCTGGGGCTGTGTGTACTGGTGCCGCAGACCTTCGCGGCGGCGGGCCGGCTGTTCCCCGGGGCCTCGGACGCGGCCATCGCGCGGCTCAACGTCTTCAACTACGTCGGCTTCCTCGTCGGCTCGCCGCTGGTGGGTGCGCTCGGGGACGCCTGGAGCTACCGCGGGGCCATGCTCGTGCCGATGGTGTTGGTGCTGGTGACGCTCGTGTACGCCAGGTCGTTCGCGGCTCAACCGGACCGATACGGTGGCGGGCATGAGCGGCCGCGCACAGCTGATGTGGGACGAGGCAGTAACGGGCTATGACTTCGGCCCGGACCATCCGATGGATCCGGTCCGGCTGGAGCTGACCCGGAAGCTGGTCGGTGCCTTCGGGCTCGACCGGGAGCTGCGCGTCGTCGCGGCGAAACCGGCAGGGGAGTCCACGCTGCGGCTGGTCCACCGCCCGGACTACATCGACGCCGTGAAGGCCGCGTCCGCCGATCCGCGTTCGGCCCGCGGGGCGTACGGGCTCGGCACGGAGGACGATCCCGCGTTCGCCGGGATGCACGAGGTGTCCGCGCTGATCGCGGGGCAGTCGGTGGGGGCGGCGGAGGCGGTGTGGCGCGGGGACGCGCTGCACGCGGTGAACTTCGCCGGCGGACTGCACCACGCGATGCCGGGCGGTGCCTCGGGGTTCTGCATCTACAACGACGCGGCGATGGCCATCGCGCGGCTGCTGGAACTGGGCGTCGAGCGGGTCGCCTACGTGGACGTCGACGTGCACCACGGGGACGGCGTGCAGGCGGCGTTCTGGGAGGACCCGCGGGTGCTGACGGTCTCGCTGCACGAGCATCCCCGCACGTTGTTCCCGCAGACCGGGTGGCCGGAGGAGACCGGCGCGGGCGCGGGCGAGGGGACCGCCGTGAACGTGGCCCTGCCGGCCGGGACCGGGGACGCGGGATGGGTGCGGGCGTTCCACGCGGTGGTGCCCGAACTGCTCGCCGAGTTCCGTCCCCAGGTGCTGGTGTCGCAGCACGGGGCCGACACGCACTTCGAGGATCCGCTGGCGCATCTCGCGGTGTCGCTGGACGCGCAGCGGGCGGTGCAGACGGCGTGCCATGAGCTGGCGCACGAGTACGCGGACGGGAAGTGGGTCGCGCTGGGCGGTGGCGGCTACGCGGTGGTCGAGGTGGTGCCGCGATCGTGGACGCATCTGGTGGGGATCGCGGCCGGGCGGGAGGTCGATCCGGCGGCGGAGATCCCCGAGGGGTGGCGGCAGGAGGTGTTCGCGCGGACCCGGCAGTTGGCACCGCAGCGGATGACCGACGGGCGGTGGCCGGTGTCGTTCGCCCCGTGGGAGTCGGGGTACGACCCCGCCGATCGCCTGGACCAGGCCGTCCTCGCCACCCGCCGTTCGGTGTTCCCGCTGCGCGGGCTGCTGCCCTGAGTGTCGGGGGCACCCACTGGGCCAACCGTGCGGTGTTCCCCCGTTCCGCCACCGCGCCGCCCCCCGGTGCGTCACCATCGCACCCGTGTTGACCGCCGATGGCCTTCGTGCGCACCTGCTGGCCGCTCGGCTGGCCGGTGAGATCGGGACCTCCCGTGAGGCCAGTCTGCGCCGGTACCGGCTGTTCGCGGCCCGGGACCCACGGGTGCTGATCGGAATCGACCCCGAGTCGCCGTGGGGGCAGCGGGAGCTGCTCGCGCTGATGGCGCAGAGGTGCGGGGTTTCGGCCGACCCCCGGTGCACCTCCGGCCCGGATGTGATCGATCCGGAACGGACGCTGGCCGCGCTGGACGCGTTCGCGGAGCGGATCCGGAGCGTGGCCCGGCGGGGCGCGCCCGTGCTGTTCGGCACCGGGCATCCGCATCGGCTGCTCGGGTTCTACGGCGGCTTGGCGGACGCGCTGTCGGCGGAGGGGTGTAAGGTACTCACCCCCGCGCAGGGTCACTGTGTCGACATATTGACCCGGTTCGGTCTACGCACGTACCGCCTGGACTACGTCCGCGGTGTTGCCCTGGTGCGGGAACCGGGCAGCGGGCGCCCCGGTTGTGAGCCGGGTGCGCACTGCCACTCACCGCTCCCGGTTCGGGTCGTCCTGGCCGCCGCGGCCGAGGCCGGCGGACCGCTGCCGGAGCTGGTGATCGGTGACCACGGATGGGTCTGCGGTGCTGGTCAGCTGGGGTTCGAGGCGATCGGCCTGGCCGACACCGACGATCCGGCGCTGTTCGTGGGGGAGGCGGAGGGCGTCGTGTCCGTCGTCGTTCCGGTTGACGACGGGGTGCCGTCTGGTCACTATCTGCCGCTGGCCCGCTACGTGCTCAATCGAGCCCGTCTGTCACAGTAGGCCGTTGATGGGTGCACCTCTTCCCCACTCGCATCACCCGCCCCTACATTGGGGAGTGAGCACGCAACGACGAAGAGTCACCGGAAGGGGAAGCCGGTGGCCGTCGAGTGCGGAAGGTTCAGGTGTGTCATGGCTGCAGCTGGCGAGAGGCCTCTGAACGAGGTTCAGTTCCTTACCGTGGCGGAGGTCGCCTCGGTGATGCGAGTGTCGAAGATGACCGTGTACCGGCTGGTGCACAGCGGTCATCTGCCCGCGATCCGGGTGGGGCGGTCCTTCCGCGTCCCGGAGCAAGCGGTACACGAGTACCTCCGCGAGAGTTATGTGGGGGTGGAGACGGTCTGACGGCGCTCGGGGAGACCCCGGGCAACCCCTCGATTACAAGCTCGGCGCTCGACCGGGTAGGCTGACCCCTCGTAGGTCGTGTGGGCCCATGGCGCCCAAACAACCGAGTGATGAGAAGTGAGCGAGGGTAGTCGTGGGCTCTGTTATCAAGAAGCGGCGCAAGCGGATGGCCAAGAAGAAGCACCGCAAGCTGCTCAAGCGCACGCGCGTTCAGCGCCGCAACAAGAAGTAAGCGGCGCCGCGAGAGCGTGTCCTGTGGCCCCCCACCTGTACAAGGTGGGGGGCCACAGTCGTGCCCGGCCCCGGGTCGTGATCGGCGCTCCGGCGGCGTCGGCATATTCCGGCTGGGAAAATTCCGTCACTTCACGCATCGGGTGGTCATCACAGCGCAACATCAACCCGCTAAGTTTGCCGACACGGGGAACGCGGCAGGGACCAGGTCCCGCACGAGGTCGGGAAGGAAGGCGCTGATCTTGGGGAAGGTCGTGCTCGTCACCGGAGTGGCCCGGCAGCTGGGCGGCCGGTTCGTACGGCGGATCCAGCGGGACCCGGACGTGGACCGGGTGATCGCCGTGGACGCGGTGCCGCCGGCGCACCATCTGGGCGGGGCCGACTTCATCCAGGCCGACATCCGGCAGCCCGGCATCGCCCGGGTGCTCGCCGAGACGGGCGCCGACACGGTCGTCCACCTGGACGTGACCGGCACCGCGCTGGGCGGCGGCAGCCGGGCCACGGTCAAGGAGACCAACGTCATCGGCACCATGCAGCTGCTCGGCGCCTGCCAGAAGTCGCCGACCGTGCGGCGGCTGGTGGTGAAGTCCAGCACCAACGTCTACGGGTCCGCGCCGCGCGATCCCGCCGTGTTCACCGAGACGACCCCGGCCAAGTCGCTGCCCAGCGGCGGGTTCGCGAAGGACACGGTGGAGGTCGAGGGGTACGTCCGCGGCTTCGCGCGGCGGCGGCCGGACGTCGCCGTGTGCGTGCTGCGGTTCGCCAACATCCTCGGGCCGGTCGCGGACACCCCGCTCGCCGACTACTTCGCGCTGCCGGTGCTGCCGACCGTGTTCGGCTATGACCCGCGGCTGCAGTTCGTGCACGAGGACGACGTCATCGAGGTGCTGCGGCTTGCCTCCCACGAGCCGCGCCGGGGAACGCTGAACAGCGGCACCTTCAACATCGCCGGGGACGGCGTGCTGCTGCTCTCGCAGTGCTCGCGGCGGCTCGGGCGGCCCACCGTCCCGTTGCTGCTGCCCGCCGTCACCTGGGCCGGTTCGCTGGTGCGTACGCTGGGGATGACGGACTTCTCGCCGGAACAGATCCGGCTGCTCACCCACGGCCGGGTGGTGGCCACGAACCAGATGCGCGAGACGCTGGGCTTCCAGCCCAAGTACACGACGGCGGAGACGTTCGCGGACTTCGCGAGCGGCCAGGGCCCCGGCCTGCTGCCGCCGGAGGCCCTAGCGGGGGCCGTGGACCGGGTCGCCGCGCTCGCCGCGAAGAGCAGCGGGCACCTCCCGACGCAGAGCGCCAACTGAGGAGCGCAGCAACGATGGCGGACGCCAAGGTCATTCCGTTCGACGACGACCGGTCCCGCGGGAGCGCCGCCCAGCGGCCGTCGCGGCGCCGTGGCGGGGGGAGCCGGCGCGGGGCGGCCGGGGAGGCCGGGCCGGTTCGTGAGGTCCAGCCCCTGCCCACCAGGGCGGCCGTGCAGGATGATGTCCCGGTGACCGGGGAGGCGGGACCGCCCGCCGAGCCGCACGACGACGGCGGTCTGGAGCGGCGCATCGCGAGCGGCCTGTCGTTCCTGCGCCGCAGGCTCGCCGGGGACTACGAGGTCGACGACTTCGGCTACGACGAGGAGCTGACCGACCAGGTCCTGATGTCGCTGTTGCGGCCGGTGTACGAGAAGTACTTCCGGGTCGAGGTGAAGGGCGTCGAGAACATCCCGGCCGAGGGCGGGGCCCTGATCGTCGCCAACCACTCCGGGACGCTGCCGCTGGACGGCCTGATGATGCAGGTCGCCGTGCACGACCACCACCCGGCCGACCGGCATCTGCGGCTCCTCGCGGCCGACCTGGTGTTCGTGCTGCCGGTGGTCAACGAACTCGCCCGCAAGCTGGGCCACACCCTCGCCTGCGCGGAGGACGCCGAACGGCTCCTCGCGCAGGGGGAACTGGTCGGCGTCATGCCGGAGGGCTTCAAGGGCATCGGCAAGCCGTTCAGCGAGCGCTACAAGCTCCAGCGGTTCGGCCGGGGCGGTTTCGTCTCCACGGCCCTGCGGCAGGGGGTGCCGATCATCCCCTGCTCGGTCGTCGGCGCCGAGGAGATCTACCCGATGCTCGGCAACGCCAAGACCCTGGCGCGGCTGCTGGGCTTCCCGTACTTCCCGCTGACGCCGACCTTCCCGTGGCTGGGGCCGCTCGGGGCGATCCCGCTGCCCACCAAGTGGACCATCCAGTTCGGCGAGCCGATCCCCACGGACGGCTATCCGCCGGAGGCGGCCGACGACCCGATGCTCATGTTCAACCTGACCGACCAGGTCCGCGAACAGATCCAGCACACGCTGTACAAGCTGCTGGTGCAGCGCCGGTCGGTGTTCTTCTGAAGGCTGTTCTGCCGGCTGCCCCGGTGACGGTTCGGTGGCACGGCGACGGGGGCGCCCCTGCTCGGAAAGGGGCGCCCCCGTCGCTGTCGTACCGCGCTAGTCCGCGTCCTGGCTGTCGATGCCCAGGCCGGGCAGCAGGCCCGGGAGGAGCGGCGGGAGGGTGACGTCCGGCGCGCTCGTCGGGGACTTGCCGGCGGTCGGGGAACCGCCGTCGCCGCCGATCTTCGGCGGGTCCAGCAGGCCGCCCGTGCTGCCTCCGATCAGGCTGTCGTCGCTGTCGCGGGTGGCCGAGCCGGAGGGGCTGCCGGAGCCGGTGTGCCGCCCCGCGGAGGGCGTGCCGCCGGTGCTGGGCGCGGTCGGACGGTGGCTGCCGGAGGAGCCGGTGGACGCCTCGCCGGAGCCCTGTCGCTTGCCGTCGCCCGTGGACGCGGGCGGCTGCGGCAGCAGGGACTGCAGCGGGGCGACCTCTTGGTCTATGGCGTCGAAGACCGACGACACCTGCTGTTTGACGTCGCCGAGCTGCATGGGCAGCTTGTCGCTCAGCGCGCTCCAGGCGTCCCGGTGGGACCGGGAGAAGCTGGAGAGCGCCTGGATGGGCCCGAGGGAGTCGGGATCCCGCTGGTAGGCCTCGTGCAGCAGGCGGTGGCCCTCGGTGACGTCGTGCCGCATCCCGGACAGGGTGCGGCGGATCTCGCCGAGGGACTCGTGGTCGAGCTGCCGGCCGCCGCGGGCGCGCTCCATCAGCCGGCGGGCCTCGCTCAGCCGGGTGGAGGCCTGGTCGAGGTACGTCTGGCCGCGCTGGTCCTCGCCGTCGCTCAGGTAGTTGAGCCTGAAGTCCTCGATGCCGCGCTTGAGGCCGTACAGCGAGTCACCGGGCAGCGCGTCGGAACTCGCGGCGGCGACTCCGCCGAAGGCCCCGGCGGCCACACCGACGCTCAGCCCGCCGGCCGCGAGCCCCTTGGTCAGTTTGGAACGCGGCCGGAGCTTGCCCAGCGGCTTCGCCCGGTGCGCCCCGCGCCCGTGGGAGCGCTGCTCGGGTACGGCTGTGTCCGCCGCCCCGCCCTCCTGGAGCATGGCCTCCATCGCGGCCACCAGCTGGGCGCGCTGGACGACCTTGACCTCGGGGTCGAGCTGCGGCCTGGGCAGCGCGCCGAGGTCCGCCGCCAGGGCCAGGAGCTCGCCCCGCTCGGACTGTTCCTCGGTGGTCGGCGGCGATCCCGCCGCCGCTGCGGACTGCTCGGCCGCCGTGTCCCGGTCGGACTGCTCCTCCAGGGCCTGGGCGAAGGCGTTCGCCCGCCGGTGCGCCGATACGTTCGCGATCACTGGCGGCACCTCCTCTCGTCATCACGGTCGACTCCCCAGGGGGTCCTGAGGGTTGCACGCCCACGACCTCTTCCACACGATCGAGCGATGGGTCGGCCAGGGCGTGACCACAGGGAGCCTGTATCCCGCACAACGAGCGGTCCGGCACTTGGGTTACGGACGGCGGATGATCGGGGCGGAAAGTCAACGAGCCGCAACACGTAGTGAGTTGGTGGTAGCTGAGCGTGTCGGGTGTCAGCGGGCGTCGTCCGGCAGGAGCCGGGCGAGGGTCCGCACGGCGCGGTACTGGAGGGTCTTGATGGCGCCTTCGTTCTTGCCCATCACCCGGGCGGTCTCGGCGACCGAGAGGCCCTGCAGGAAGCGCAGGGTCACGCACTCCTGCTGCTGGGGGTTGAGCCGGCGCACGGCGTCCAGCAGTGCGGCGTTGGAGAGGGATTCCAGGACGGAGTCCTCCGGGGAGCGCTCGACCTCGTTGGCGTCGAGCATCTCGCCGGTGGTGACCTCGAGCCGGAACCGGCTGGACTTGAAGTGGTCCGCCACCAGGTTCCGGGCGATCGTCACCAGCCAGGCGCCGAAGTCGCGGCCCTGCCAGGTGAACGTGCCGATCCTGCGGAGCGCCCGCAGGAAGGTCTCGCTCGTCAGGTCCTCGGCGGTCGCCTTGCCGCCCACCCGGTAGTAGATGTACCGGTACACCGTGTCGCTGTACTGGTCGTAGAGGCGGCCGAAGGCTTCGGCCTCGCCGGCCTGGGCGCGCTCCACGAGGTCCATCATCCGGGCGCTGTCGCTGTCCGCGGCCGGACGGCGGGCGGTGGCCGCGCCGGTGGCGCGGCCGCGTCTGCCGACCGTGGCGCTGCCCTCGGCCAGTGCGTAGCACGGGCCGAGGGGGGCGGCGGTGGCGAAGGCGGGGACGGCGTACGCGGTGGGGACGACGCCGCGCAGCGTCTCTTTGACCGCCGCGACCGTCGCGCGCAGCGTAGCCAGGCCCGAGGCGTCAACCCCGACGTGTGGGTACACGGGACTCCCAGAGGCAGAGCTTCCATCACGTGCAGTGCGGAACCGTTCACCCGTCGTGGCGACGGAGGGGTACCGGATTGCGTCTGAGGAGAATAACGCTTCGTGCAGGCACTGCTACACCGAGTTGCTCAAATCATCGGTTGCGTCGCTTCTGTTACCGATTGACGGTCTATCAAGCGTCGCAAACTGATCGCTTGTTGATCGGGAAAGGGCGTGTTTCGGCGAAGTGCGGGGCGTGTTGGGGGCGGGGCGGCATAATCCGGGTTCGCGCCACCATCCAGGCGTGTCGCCGCCGGCAGGCCCTAGCGCCGGCGCCGGCTCAGCGCGATGGCCGCCGCGGTGCCGCCGGCGACCGCGCCGACGCCCGCCGCCGCCGGGATGCCGACCTTCGCGGCCTTGCGGCCGGTGCGGTAGTCCCGCAGCCGCCAGTCCTGCTCGCGGGCGTGCCTGCGCAGCTTGGTGTCCGGGTTGATGGCGTACGGGTGCCCCACGAGCGACAGCATCGGGATGTCGTTGTGGCTGTCGCTGTAGGCGGCGCAGCGGTGCAGGTCGAGGCCCTCCGCCGCCGCCAGGGCCCGTACCGCCTCCGCCTTGGCCGGGCCGTGCAGGGGCTCGCCCACCAGCGCGCCGGTGTAGACGCCGGCGACCGACTCCGCGACGGTGCCCAGTGCGCCGGTCAGGCCGAGGCGGCGGGCGATGACCTGGGCGATCTCCACGGGGGCCGCGGTGACCAGCCACACCTTCTGGCCCGCGTCCAGGTGCGCCTGGGCCAGGGCCCGGGTGCCGGGCCAGATGCGGTCGGCCATGTACTCGTCGTAGATCTCCTCGCCGATGGTCTCCAGCTCGGCGACCCGGTGGCCCTTGACGATGGAGAGCGCCGAGTCGCGCGCCTCCTGCATGTGCTCGGGGTCCTCGACGCCGGCCAGCCGGAACCACGCCTGCTGCCAGGCGAACCTGGCCAGGTCGCGCGTCTCGAAGAACTTCCGCTTGTACAGGCCGCGCCCGAAGTGGAACAGCGCGGCGCCCTGCATCACGGTGTTGTCGAGGTCGAAGAAGGCGGCAGCCCTGTCGTCGCCGAGGACCGGGAACTCCGGTTCCCGTTCGGCGGCCTGCGGAACTTCCCGCGAGGACTTGCGGGCGGCCTCCGCCGAGGCCTCGCCTGCCAACACGCTCCGCGCCGTGGCGGAGCGCCTACGGGGAGTGAGCCATCCGAGAGCGGCCATGGCGTGAGCATAGCCAGTCCGTTCGGCGGTTCCGGAGCCGCGAGGTTCGAAGGGTGTGAACTCTCCACGACGGAGCCGTTAAAGAGGCGGGAGAATGGCCGGCATGAGCCCCCTCTTCCGGCGTAAGGCCGCCCCCTCGGAACGGTCGGTCACGCTCATCCGCAAGCCCGGCTGCCATCTGTGCGACGACGCGCAGGCCGTGATCGAGAAGGTCTGCGGGGAACTCGGTGTCCCCTGGGAGCAGAAGGACATCACCCAGGACCGGCAGTTGCACGACCAGTACTGGGAGCAGATCCCGGTGGTCCTCGTCGACGGCAGCCAGCACACCTTCTGGCGGGTGGACGAGGCCCGGCTGCGCAAGGAGCTGACCGGCGGCCGATCCGGAAACTGACCGACCAGTACAACGAAGGTGCGGAGGTCGCTTAGGATCGTTGGAGTTTTTGTCTCGGGGGCGGGATTCACGAGGAGTGTCGACGTTTTGCCCCCAGGAATGACATGCGTGACCCCGGTCACGTTGGCCGGGCAAATCGGACACCATCTTTGTGCACGCGTTCACAAAGGCATAGCCTGCAGTGGACGGGGCGGTCTGGGGACGTATGACCGCCTGCAGCCCCGCTCTACCCGCAGGAGCACCGTGGCAACTGGCCGAACTCACCGACCGGCGACCCGCAGCCGAGGGATTCCCGAGGCCACCGTCGCCCGGCTTCCGCTGTACCTCCGCGCGCTGACCGCACTGTCGGAGCGCTCGGTCCCCACGGTCTCCTCCGAGGAGCTGGCCGCGGCGGCGGGAGTCAACTCCGCGAAGCTGCGCAAGGACTTCTCGTACCTGGGCTCCTACGGAACGCGTGGTGTCGGCTACGACGTGGAGTATCTCGTCTATCAGATCTCCCGTGAACTGGGCCTGACCCAGGACTGGCCGGTTGTGATCGTCGGTATCGGTAACCTCGGCGCCGCCCTCGCCAACTACGGCGGGTTCGCCTCCCGCGGTTTCCGGGTGGCCGCGCTGATCGACGCCGATCCGGCGATGGCCGGGAAGCCGGTCGCCGGCATTCCGGTGCAGCACACCGACGAGCTCGAGAAGATCATCAAGGACAACGGCGTCTCGATCGGCGTGATCGCGACCCCCGCCGGTGCCGCCCAGCCTGTCTGCGACCGGCTCGTGGCCGCCGGTGTCACCTCGATCCTGAACTTCGCGCCGACCGTGCTGACCGTCCCGGACGGGGTCGACGTCCGCAAGGTCGACCTCTCCATCGAGCTGCAGATCCTCGCCTTCCACGAGCAGCGCAAGGCCGGCGAGGAGACCGCCGCCGGGGACGGCGCGCTGCCCGCGGCCACCACCCGTGACGCCTCCGGCGACCAGGGACCCGACGGGGACGTGCCCGCCGTGATGCCGGCATGAGTCTCCTCGTCGTCGGGCTGAGCCACCGCAGTGCCCCGGTCAGTGTCCTGGAGCGGGCCGCGCTGAGCGCGGACGCCCAGGTCAAGCTGGTCCAGGACACGGTCGCGGCCGAGCCGGCCACCGAGGCCGCGGTGCTCGCCACCTGCAACCGCATCGAGCTGTACGCCGACGTGGACAAGTTCCACGCCGGTGTGGCCGAGCTGTCCACGCTGCTCGCCCAGCACAGCGGTGTCGGCCTCGAGGAACTCACCCCGTACCTCTACGTGCACTACGAGGACCGGGCCGTCCACCACCTGTTCTCGGTGGCCTGCGGCCTCGACTCGATGGTCGTCGGCGAGGGGCAGATCCTCGGCCAGATAAAGGACTCCCTGGCCCGCGCCCAGGAACTGCACACCGCGGGCAAGCTGCTGAACGACCTGTTCCAGCAGGCCCTGCGGGTCGGCAAGCGCGCCCACTCCGAGACCGGCATCGACCGGGCCGGCCAGTCGCTGGTCACCTTCGGCCTGGAGCAGCTCGCCGCGGGCGGTGCCGTCGGGGAATGGGCCGCGGGACGCAGGGCGCTGGTCATCGGCGCCGGGTCGATGTCCTCGCTGGCCGCCGCGACGCTGGCCCGCGCCGGGGTCGGCGAGATCGTCGTCGCCAACCGCACCTTCGAGCGCGCCGAACGCCTCGCCCACATACTCACCGAGGGCGACGACACCGCGGTGTCCGCGCGCGCGGTGCGGATGGACGCCGTGCCGGGCGAGCTGACACGTGCCGACGTCGTCGTCTCCTGCACCGGGGCGACGGGCCTGGTGCTGACGGCGGACTCGGTCGCGCAGGCGGTGGAGGGCCGGGCCGGGGGCGCCGCCGTCGCCTCCGTGGCCGAGGCCGACGCCCGTACGGCCGCGCACACCGCGCCGGCGGCCACCGCCACCGGTACGGCCGCCGCCGAGGAGAACTGCCCGCTGGACCTGGCCGCCGTACAGGGCTCGACCGGCTTCTCCGTGCACGGCGAGGCCGCCGTGGCCGGCCTGGACGCGGCCACCCTCGAGCAGCACGGGGCCTGGGTCGCGGGCGGCACCATGGACCGCCGGGACACCGCCCGGCGCAGCCCGGAGGCCGACGCCGAGCTGATCACCGCGCTCGCCGCGACCGCCGCCACCGCCGGCCGCATCCCCGAGCTCCGCAAGCCCGAACCGGTCGCCGTGATCCCGCGCCCGGCCCCGGCCCTGTTCCTCCTCGACCTCGCCATGCCCCGCGACATCGACGCGGCCGTGCACCGGCTGGCCGGGGTGCGGCTGGTGGACATCGAGTCCCTCGCCGAGGCCTCCGCCGACGCGCCGATGGCGGCCGACGTGGACCAGGTCCGGCGTATCGTCTCCGACGAGGTCGCGGCCTTCGGCGCGGCACAGCGGGCGGCGCACATCACGCCGACCGTGGTCGCGCTGCGCACCATGGCCGCCGACGTCGTCGCCGGTGAGATCGCGCGGCTCGACGGCCGCCTGCCCGACCTGGACGAACGCCAGCGCGGCGAGATCCGGCAGGCCGTGCACCGGGTCGTCGACAAGCTGCTGCACGCGCCGACCGTCCGGGTCAAGCAGCTCGCGGCCGAGCCCGGCGGCGCCGGGTACGCGGACGCGCTGCGCACCCTGTTCGACCTCGACCCCCAGACGGTGGCCGCCGTCTCCCGGGCCGGGGACAGCACAGACAAGAAGGACCGACCGGCATGACACAGAAGGCTTTGAGACTGGGGACGAGGCGGAGCAAGCTCGCCATGGCCCAGTCCGGGCAGGTGGCGGACGCCGTCCGCCGGGTGACCGGGCGCCCCGTCGAACTGGTCGAGATCACCACGCACGGCGACGTCTCCCGCGAGCACCTCACGCAGATCGGCGGCACCGGCGTGTTCGTCACGGCGCTGCGCGACGCGCTGGTCGGCGGCGAGGTGGACTTCGCGGTTCATTCGCTGAAGGACCTGCCGACCACGCAGCCCGAGGAACTGGTCCTGGCCGCCGTACCGGTGCGCGAGGACCCGCGCGACGTGATCGTCGCCCGGGACGCGCTGAAGTTCACGGACCTGCCGCGGGGTGCCCGCATCGGCACCGGGGCACCGCGCCGCATGGCGCAGCTCAACGCGTACGCCCGCGCCCACGGACTGGACATAGAGACGGTCCCGATACGCGGCAACGTCGACACCCGGATCGGTTTCGTGCGGGACGGTGAGCTGGACGCGGTCGTCCTCGCCGCCGCCGGACTGAACCGCATCGGCCGGATCGACGAGGTCACCGACTTCCTGTCGGTCGACACGGTTCTGCCCGCCCCCGGCCAGGGGGCCCTGGCGATCGAGTGCACCGCGGACGCCGCGGACCTCATCGCCGCGCTCGGCGAGCTCGACGACCCGTTCACCCGGGCCGCCGTGACCGCCGAACGGTCACTGCTCGCCGCCCTGGAGGCCGGTTGCAGCGCACCTGTGGGCGCGTTGGCCGACCTCCTGGCCGACGGGCAGATTGTCAAGGAAATGCGCCTGCGCGGCGTCGTCGGCACGACCGACGGCACCCGCACGGTGCAGCTGTCCACCACCGGTCCCGTGCCCCGAACGCACGACCAGGCGATGGCACTCGGGCGCGAACTCGCCACCGAGATGCTCGACCAGGGCGCGGCCGGTCTGATGGGGGAGCGAGCACATTGAGCCCCACCACCCTTCCCACCGGCCTCGAACACGGGCACGTCACCTTCCTGGGTGCCGGACCCGGGGATCCGGGGCTGCTGACTCTGCGCGCCGTGGAGGCGCTGTCGAACGCGGATGTCCTGATCGCCGAGCACGAGGTGCTCGATGTGATCCGGACGCACGCCCGGCAGGGCGTGTCCGTCGTGCCGATGGACGCGGACTCCTCGGTGTCACCGCCGGGCACGGGCGCGCCGCAGCTCACGGTCGTTGACGGTGCGTCAACAACCGCTGCGGTCCCGACTCCTGCCCGGGATGCGGCTCATCTTGTCATGGAGGCCACGCGGGGCGGCAGGCGGGTCGTCCGTGCGGTGTCCGGCGACCCGGGACTTGATACGTACGCGGCCGGGGAAATGCTCGCCTGCGCCGCCGCCGGTGTGCCCTTCGAGGTCGTACCGGGTGTGGCGGCCGCCGTCGGCGTCCCCGCCTACGCCGGTGTGCCGCTGCGCGACCCGCACGGCGCGGACGTCCGGTTCGTGGACGCCCGTACCGCCTCCGACCGCTGCTGGACGGAGGTGGGAGCCTCCGACGGCACGGTGGTGGTCTCCACGACGCTGGACTCGGTGGCCGCCGCGGCCGGCGAACTGGTGTCCGCGGGCCGCAAGCCGGACACCCCGCTGACCGTCACCGTCGCCGGCACGACGACCCGGCAGCGCACCTGGACGGCGACGCTCGGCACCATCGCGCAGACGCTGAAGCAGGCGAAGGTCCTGCCGTCCCCGGACGGCGGCCGGCCCGTGATAGCCGTGGTCGGCGAGCGAAGCGCAGCCGCCCAGCGCGACCAGTTGTCGTGGTTCGAGTCCAAGCCGCTGTTCGGCTGGAAGGTGCTCGTGCCGCGTACGAAGGAGCAGGCGGCGTCGCTCTCCGACCAGTTGCGGTCCTACGGCGCGGTGCCGCACGAGGTCCCGACGATCGCGGTGGAGCCCCCGCGCACCCCGCAGCAGATGGAACGCGCGGTCAAGGGCCTGGTCACCGGCCGGTACGAGTGGATCGCCTTCACGTCCGTCAACGCGGTCAAGGCGGTGCGCGAGAAGTTCGAGGAGTACGGCCTGGACGCCCGCGCCTTCGCGGGCATCAAGGTCGCCGCGGTGGGCGAGCAGACGGCGAAGGCGCTGATCGCCTTCGGTGTGAAGCCCGACCTGGTGCCGAGCGGTGAGCAGTCGGCGGCCGGCCTCCTGGAGGACTGGCCTCCGTACGACCCGGTCTTCGACCCGATCGACCGCGTCTTCCTGCCCCGGGCCGACATCGCCACCGAGACCCTGGTGGCCGGTCTGATCGAGCTGGGCTGGGAGGTCGACGACGTCACGGCCTACCGGACCGTGCGGGCCTCGCCGCCCCCGGCGGAGACCCGCGAGGCCATCAAGGGCGGTGGCTTCGACGCGGTGCTGTTCACGTCGTCCTCGACCGTCCGGAACCTGGTGGGTATCGCCGGCAAGCCGCACAACGTCACGGTGATCGCCTGCATCGGTCCGGCGACGGCCAAGACGGCCGAGGAACACGGTCTGCGCGTCGACGTGATGGCCCCCGAGCCGTCGGTCCACAAGCTGGCCGAGGCCCTGGCCGACTTCGGCGTGAAGCGCCGGACGGCCGCCCTGGAGTCCGGCGACCCGGTGACCCGCCCGAGCGAGCGCCGTCCGGGCGCGCGGAGGCGTCGCTCGACGACGTGAGCGTGGTGAGCGGTGAGGTGACGGGACGTGCCGTGCGGGCGCGTCCCGTCGCTGTGTTCCGCACCCTGCCCGGCGCGTTGTGTGCATGCCATGAGCGGGCGCATGAGTGAGCACGCCGGGTACGCGGGGATCGTCTTTTGAACGGCGGCGCCGCGGCCCGGGTGCGCGCCTGGCACACCTGGCTCGGCGGAGCCGGCGCCCGCCTGCGCTGACCGGCGGCGAGGAAATCCGCCGCCTTCGGCGTCCGCCGCATCCGGCAGCGGCCGAACGGGGGAATCACTGGCGGGCGCCCCGTTCCGTGACCTTCCCCGAGGCGGGACGGGGAGCCCGCCCGGCGCCGTCGGCCACGAGCCACCCGCGTCAACGAGTGTGAAATCGTGGTGAGTTGACTGACGATCGGCTGTTAAGGTGCGCCGATGTCATCGATCAGGCAGATCCAGGTCACCTTCGACTGTGCGGAACCCGAGCGCGTCGCCCGCTTCTGGTGCGAGGTGCTGGGGTACGTCGTACCGCCGCCACCGGAGGGGTTCGCCACCTGGGACGACTACCACCGCTCGCTGCCGCCCGAGGAGCAGGGCTCCTGGTTCGCGTGCCTCGATCCCTCGGGTGCGGGCCCGCGGCTGTACTTCCAGCGCGTTCCCGAGGGCAAGGTCGCCAAGAACCGGGTGCATCTCGACGTGCGGGCCGGCACCGGACTCGTCGGTGAGGAACGCCTCGCCACGCTCAAGGCCGAGTGCGCACGACTGGTCGCGCTCGGCGCGGTCTGCGTGCGTGTGCTGCCCGCCGACGACGACAACGAGTCGTGCATCGTGATGCAGGACGTCGAGGGCAACGAGTTCTGTCTCGACTGAGCATCCACGCGGCCAGGCCCCGGGCCCGGCGCCGACGGCCCGTCGGCAAAGGTGCCCCTGGGGCGGGCGTAGCGTAGAAGCCATGACGAAGTACGGATCTTTTCCCGGTACGCGTCCCCGGCGGCTGCGGACCTCGCCCGTCATGCGGCGCATGGTCGCCGAGACGCGACTGCACCCCGCCGACTTCATCCTGCCGGCCTTCGTCCGTGAGGGCGTCGCCGAGCCGGTGCCGATCTCGGCCATGCCCGGGGTCGTCCAGCACACCCGCGACAGCCTGAAGAAGGCCGCGCTGGAGGCGGTGGAGGCCGGGATCTCCGGGATCATGCTGTTCGGGGTGCCGGAGGAGGGCAAGAAGGACGCCCAGGGCACGGTCGGCACCGACCCGGACGGGATCCTCCAGGTCGCGCTGCGCGACGTGCGGGCCGAGGTGGGCGACGACCTGCTCGTCATGTCCGACCTGTGCCTGGACGAGTTCACCGACCACGGCCACTGCGGGGTGCTCGACGCCGAGGGGCGGGTCGACAACGACGCCACGCTCGAACGGTACGCCGAGATGGCCCAGGTGCAGGCCGACGCGGGTGCCCATGTCGTCGGACCCAGCGGGATGATGGACGGGCAGATCGGCGTCGTCCGGGACGCGCTCGACCAGATCGGCCGGGAGGACGTCGCGATCCTCGCCTACACCGCCAAGTACTCCTCCGCCTTCTACGGCCCCTTCCGCGAGGCCGTCGGCTCCTCGCTCCAGGGTGACCGCAAGACGTACCAGCAGGACCCCGCCAACTGGCGCGAGTCCCTGCGGGAGCTGGAGCTGGACCTCGCCGAGGGCGCCGACATGGTGATGGTCAAGCCGGCCGGACCGTACCTCGACATCCTCGCCCGGGTCGCCGACGCCGTGGACGTGCCCGTCGCCGCCTACCAGATCTCCGGTGAGTACTCGATGATCGAGGCCGCCGCCGAGAAGGGCTGGGTCGACCGGGACCGCGCCATCCTGGAGACCCTGACCGGCATCAAGCGGGCCGGGGCGCGCAGCATCCTCACCTACTGGGCGACCGAGGCGGCCCGGAAGCTGCGCTGACGGACACGGTTGGAGATCGTTCCGGTACCGAAACGGCGGCGGCCCGGCTGCGGTGTGCTGTCGTTTCGGCAACGGAACGAGTTCGGATCCGCGAATTTCCGGTGATGATCCGGCGGGCACTCCGTGATCATGGGTGTTTCTGTCCTGAAAACGATGTTTGAAGCCCGTCCGGCCACACAGCTCCGTGTGTATGACGCGCTCCTGCCAACCCCTTAATGTCTGCGCCTGGCCTGATCCATTTCCGGGATGGGCTGAACGTCGATCCCTGGGGGGATGTCATGAGCTGGTTCCTCGCCGCACTCAAGAAGTACGCCGTCTTCAGCGGCCGCGCGCGCCGCAAGGAGTTCTGGCTGTTCTCGCTGTTCGCGTACCTGATCTACATCGTGCTGGGCGGCATCGGCGCCGCGACGAAGACGCCGGCCCTCATGGCCGTCGCGGGCATCGTCGTCCTCGCGCTCCTGCTGCCGGCCTGGGGTGTGACGGTGCGCCGTCTGCACGACACGGGCCGCTCCGGCTGGTGGATCCTCTTCGGCATCATCCCGCTCGTGGGCCCCATCACCCTGCTGGTCTTCTACTGCCTGGACGGCGAGGCCGGCGCCAACAAGTACGGCCCGAACCCGAAGGAAGCCCCGGTGCTCGTCTGACGCCCCGCCCGCGGCACCCGTGCCGCGCCTTCGGCACACGCCGTCCTGAGGCCGCCCGGCCAGCGTTGTCCGGGCGGCCTCGGGCATGTCCGGGCAGTGCTCACCGGTGAGCGGCGCCGGGGGTCAGTCCCACCAGAAGAACCAGCTCGGCTCGTCGACGAGGTTCTTGGCGTAGGCACGCAGGCCGCCCGGCCCGCCCTGGGAGATGTTGTCCGGGCAGAAGGCGAAGTGCTCCGCCGCCACGGCCTCGGCGTCGGCCAGGGTGCTCGGCGGCGCGGCCACCGACAGCACCAGGACGTCGAAGCCGAGGGCCACGACGCGTATGCCGAAGCGGTCCTCCCAGGAGCGCAGGACCGCGCACAGGCGTGCCACGTCGTTCTCGTGGTTGAGCGGGCCGGTCCAGCCGATGGCGGCCGGGATGTCGGCGGAGCGCCGGGACGGGACGAGGGCCAGGCGCGTGTCCTTGAGCCACGTACCTTCGGCGAGCGAGTCGGCCACCTGCGCGGCCCTCGTGCCCGGGTCGGCGCTGAGCACGCCGGCCGGGGCGAGGCCCGGCCACGCGGCCCCGAACGGCTCCAGCAGGTCGGCCAGTTCCTCGTCGAACCCGGCCTCCGGACCGGCTCCGGGGTCGTCCTCCTCCCCTTCGTCGCCCCAGTACTCCGCGAGGACCTCCTCCGGGTCGTGGTCCCCGGGGTAGGACATGTCACCGGGCATCAGCTCCCAGTCGTCCGGTCCGCCCTGGGTGCCGCCCAGCTCCACGAGGACGGGCAGCAGTCCCGCCCGCGAGGCGGGCGCGCCCAGGGCGGCCCAGGTGCCGGGCGCGGCCTGCTTCTCCGCGTGCCACAGCAGGGGCTCGTGCCAGGGGCCGTCGTCCGTGGTGTCGACCAGCCTGCCGGGCGGGAGCCGAAGACCGAGGGAACGCCCGCTGGGGTCGGTCGCCAGAGAGGGCAGCGGGTTGGGAAGAGTCGCCATGACGGTGACTCTAGGAGCCACCACTGACAACGCCGTTGACCAGCAACGTCACTTGAGGGACGACGTGAAGGCGGCCCACGTCGCGGGGGAGAGGCACAGCGTGTGCTCGTCGGCGGGGGGCTGCTGCTTGGAGTCGCGGATGTGGATCGCCTGGGGGGAGGCGGCCACTTCGAGGCACTGGCCGCCTTCGCTGCTGCTGTAGGACGACTTGAACCACTGAAGTGCGGTGTTCATTGCTCTCCTAGCAGACGGTCCAGCAGGCTTCTTGAGTCCTCTACGGTGAGGGCCTGAGTCCGCAGCATCGCATACTTGCGCGCCAGGATGGACACCTCGTCAGGGTCGGAAACCCACTGGCTACCGCGTTGCGATTCGGTGTAGGCCAAGTGCTGGTGATCGGGTGTCTCCAGGAGCGTGAAGGGGCCTGCGTCGCCCGCGTGGAGTGCGCGGTCCAGGGGCAGGACTTGGAGCGAGAGGCAGGCCAACTCAGAGTATTCACGCAGGAATCGCAACTGCTCCAGATGTACCGCCCTGCCTCCGGTGGGCCAGCGCAGTGCCGGTTCCCAGATGACGAAACTCAGCGTCGGCGGCTCCTTGCGATGCAGGATCTCCCGGCGCTTCACTCGAGCGTCAGCCTTTGTCTCCAGTTCGTCTGCTTCGTAGGCCGGGACGCGACCACTCAGCAGCGCACGGGCATACGCCTTGGTCTGCAGCAGCCCCGGAACCACCAGCGCGTCGTACCAGGACAACGCGATGGCCACCCGCTCCTGGTCCATGTACTCCTCGGCCCACAGCGGGAACTGGTCGACCTCCGGCAGGTTGGCCACGCCCGCGGCCAGCGTCCCCTTGGTGCCGAGGAAGTCGTCGAAGATCTCGGCGATGTCGGGCTTCAGGGTGCGCCGGCCCTGTTCGATCGACGCGATCGTCTCCTCGTTGATGTTCAGCGCGGCGCTCAGGCCCGACTGGCTCAGGCCCGCCGCCCGGCGTGCGGTGGCGAGTTGGCGGCCCAGCATCCGCATGGCCGAGTGGTTCCTCCGTGTAGGCGTCATACCGCTGAACTCCCCAGGCCCGGCCGTACACGACCCCGTACGAACCCGTACAAACACGTTGTACGGGATTACCCACTGAACGAGACTAGTCACTCTGCGCGATCTTCGTCCCGTGAACGCACAGACCGAACTTGCCTACCAGCGTGACCAGTTCTACGGCCGGAGCCGCCGCTCGGTGCCCGCCGCCAGACGGTTCACCGAGTGGTCGCTGACCTACTGGGGGCTCGCCGGATGGCCGCGGGCGGAGGACGTGACGCTCTGCGTGAGCGAGCTGGCGACGAACGCGCTGGTGCACGGGGTACCGCCGGGACGGGGCTTCCTGCTGCGGCTGCGGTATGACGGGGCGCTCGTACGGGCCGAGGTGCACGACAGCGGGGCCGGTGCGCCGCGCGTCGTGGAGGAGGCCGGGGGAGAGCAGGACGAAGGCGGGCGTGGACTGCTGCTGGTATCCGCCCTGGCCGACAAGTGGGGCGTCGGTATGCGGGCCCCGGGGAAGCTGGTGTGGTGCGAGTTCGCCACGGCCGGTAAACCGGACGGCGGCCCGTCCTCGCGGTGAGGACAGGCCGCCGTGGCGCGGGCGTCGCCGTCAGAGCTTCTCGGGCGTCCTGATGCCCAGCAGGGCCATGCCCTGGTGCAGGGTGCGGGCCGTCACGTCGCACAGGAAGAGGCGGTTCTCCACCAGTTGCGGCGTCTCGGCCTTCAGCACCGGGCACTTGTCGTAGAACGACGTGTAGTGCGACGCGAGCTGGTACAGGTACGCGGCCAGCTTGTGCGGGGCGTACTCCGCGGCCGCCTCGCGCACCGTCTCCGCGAACGCGTCCACGTGCAGGCCCAGCGCGCGCTCGGCCTCCGCCAGTTCCAGCTCGGGGTGCGCCGCCGGGCGGACCTCGCCGGCCTTGCGCAGGATGGACTGGATACGGGCGTACGCGTACTGCAGGTACACGCTGGTGTCGCCGTTGAGCGAGACCATCTGGTCCAGGTCGAACTTGTAGTCCCGGATCGCCGACGTGGACAGGTCCGCGTACTTCACCGCGCCGATGCCCACCTGGGTGCCGCGCTCGGCGATCTCCCGCTCGGAGAGGTCCTGGGCCTTCTCGCGGACCACGGCCGACGCGCGCTCGATCGCCTCGTCCAGCAGGTCGACCAGGCGGACCGTCTCGCCCTCACGCGTCTTGAACGGCTTGCCGTCCTTGCCGAGGACCGTGCCGAACGCGAGCTGCTGCGCGTTGACGTCCTCGTTGAGCCAGCCGGCCCGGCGGGCGGTCTCGAAGACCATCCGGAAGTGCAGGGCCTGGCGGGCGTCGACGACGTACAGCAGCGTGTCCGCCTTCAGGTTGAACACGCGGTCGCGGATCGCGGAGAGGTCGGTCGCCGCGTAGCCGTAGCCGCCGTCCGACTTCTGCACGATCAGCGGGACCGGGTTGCCGTCCGGGCCCTTGATGTCGTCGAAGAAGACGCACAGCGCGCCCTCGGAGCGGACCGCGACGCCGGACTCCTCCAGGAGCCGGCAGGTCTCCGCGAGCATGTCGTTGTAGCCGGACTCGCCGACGATGTCGGGGTCGCGGATCTCCATGTCCAGCTTCTCGAAGACGGAGAAGAAGTAGATCTTCGACTCGTCCACGAACTTCTGCCACATGGCGAGGGTCTTCGGGTCGCCCGCCTGGAGGTCGACCACCCGGCGCCGGGCCCGCGTCTTGAACTCCTCGTCGGAGTCGAACAGCCTGCGCGCGGCCTTGTAGAGGCGGTCGAGGTTCGACATCGCCTCCTCGCCGGTCACCTGGGCGTCCTTGTGGTCCAGCTCGTGCGGGTGCTCGTCCAGGTACTGGATGAGCATGCCGAACTGGGTGCCCCAGTCGCCGATGTGGTGGCGCCGGACCACGTTCTCGCCGGTGAACTCCAGGAGCTGGACGACCGCGTCGCCGATCACCGCGGAGCGCAGATGGCCGACGTGCATCTCCTTCGCCACGTTCGGCTGGGCGTAGTCGATCACCGTCGTGCCGGGGTTCACGGCGTGCGGCACGCCGAGGCGGCCGGCGTCGTCCGCGTACCGCGCGGCCAGGTTCGCGGTGATCGCCCGGTCGGAGACCGTGATGTTCAGGAAGCCGGGTCCGGAGACCTCGATGTCCTTGATCACGTCACCCGACTCGACCCCGGCGACGACCTGGGTCGCCAGCTCCCGCGGATTGGCCTTGGCCTTCTTGGCGAGCGCCAGGATGCCGTTGGCCTGGAAGTCCGCCCGGTCGCTTCGTCGCAGCAGCGGGTCCGCGTCGGCGGCCTCCGGCAGGGTGGCCGAGAGGGCGGACGCGAGGCGCTGCTGGACGGAATCGCTGAGGGACGTGACCGAGGCCATAGGAAGGGGTGCCGTTCTCCTCGTGGGGATGGATAGACCCGGTCAGTATCCCATGGGGGGCAAAGGGGTTTTCCCGGTCGCGAAACGGTCTGGGAGAATGAGACGGTCACCCCGTCCAAGAAGCGTTCAGAAAGAAGGACGTGCCGATCGTGGCTCAGAGCACCGAGACCGCCGACTGGGTCTCCCGTTTCGCCGATGACGTCATCGAGGAGTCGGAGCGACGGGCCCCCGGCAAACCGGTGGTCGTCGCGTCCGGTCTTTCCCCGTCCGGCCCGATCCACCTCGGCAACCTGCGCGAGGTCATGACCCCGCACCTGGTCGCCGACGAGATCCGCCGCCGCGGCCACCAGGTCCGGCACCTGATCTCCTGGGACGACTACGACCGGTACCGCAAGGTGCCGGAGGGCATCGCGGGCGTCGACAAGTCCTGGGCCGAGCACATCGGCAAGCCGCTGACCTCGGTTCCGGCGCCGAAGGGGTCGGCGTACCCGAACTGGGCGGAGCACTTCAAGGCCGCGATGATCGCCTCGCTGGCCGAGCTGGGCGTGGAGTTCGACGGGATCAGCCAGACGGAGCAGTACACCTCCGGCGTCTACCGCGAGCAGATCCTGCACGCCATGAAGCACCGCGGCGACATCGACGCGATCCTCGCCCAGTACCGCACCAAGAAGGCCCCGGCCAAGAAGCAGCAGAAGCCGGTGGACGAGGCGGAGCTGGAGGCCGAGGAGGGCTCGGGCGCCGCCGCCGAGGACGACGGCAGCTCCGGCGCCGCCGGCTACTTCCCGTACAAGCCGTACTGCGGCAACTGCGAGAAGGACCTGACGACCGTCACCTCCTACGACGACGACAGCACCGAGCTGGCGTACACCTGCACCGCCTGCGGCTTCACCGAGACGGTCCGGCTGAGCGAGTTCAACCGCGGCAAGCTCGTCTGGAAGGTCGACTGGCCGATGCGCTGGGCGTACGAGGGCGTGGTCTTCGAGCCGAGCGGCGTCGACCACTCGTCACCCGGGTCCAGCTTCCAGGTGGGCGGGCAGATCGTCGGGATCTTCGGCGGCAAGCAGCCCATCGGCCCGATGTACGCCTTCGTCGGCATCTCCGGCATGGCGAAGATGTCGTCCTCGCGCGGTGGCGTGCCCACCCCGGCCGACGCGCTGCAGATCATGGAGCCGCAGATCCTGCGCTGGCTTTACGCCCGGCGCCGGCCGAACCAGTCCTTCAAGATCGCCTTCGACCAGGAGATCCAGCGGCTCTACGACGAGTGGGACAAGCTGGCGGCCAAGGTCGCCGACGGTTCCGCGCTGCCGGGCGACGTCGCCGCGTACACCCGGGCCGTGGGCACGGCCGCCGCCGAGCTGCCGCGGACCGCGCGTCCGCTGCCGTACCGCACGCTCGCGTCCGTCGCCGACATCACCGCCGGGCACGAGGACCAGGCGCTGCGCATCCTCAGCGAGCTGGACCCCGAGCAGCCGCTGGGCTCGCTGGACGAGGCGCGGCCCCGGTACGACAAGGCGGAGGCGTGGATCAACACCCACGTCCCGGCCGACCAGCGCACCATCGTCCGCGACGAGCCCGACGCCGAGCTGCTGAAGTCCCTCGACGAGGCCTCCCAGCAGTCGGTGCGGCTGCTGCTCGACGGGCTCGCCGAGCACTGGTCGCTGGACGGCCTGACCCACCTCGTCTACGGCGTGCCCAAGGTGCAGGCCGGGTTCGCGGCCGACGCCACGCCCAAGGAACTGCCGCCGGAGATCAAGACGGCCCAGCGGTCGTTCTTCGCCCTGCTGTACCACCTGCTGGTCGGCCGGGACACCGGGCCGCGACTGCCCACTCTGCTGCTCGCCGTGGGCCAGGAGCGGGTGCGGGCCCTGCTCGGCGAGTAGGCGAAGCGGACACAGAAGAGGGGCCCTCGTCAGAGGGCCCCTCTTCTGTGTCCTCGTGCGCCGCCGTCAGGCGATGTGATCCTCTTCCATCTCCGCCGTGTGGCGCTGCTGGAAGCGTTCCGCGAGATCCTTCAGGGTGCTGGGGCTCAGCGTGTTGCCGTACGTCGCCTCGATGTTGTCACCGAGCACGCGGGGCGTGGGGTAGCTGCCGTCGATCGACTGGCGGAAGACCTGGTAGTACGCGTCCTCGTCCGGCTCCGGGGGGCCGCCGCCCTCGCCGAGCTCGCGGGTGCGGTTGGGGCCCACCGGGATCGGGAAGCTGCCGGTCTCCTCGGGGGAGGGCTGCTGGAACTGCTCCACCGGCTGCTCGTCGTACCAGCCCTCGTACTCCTCCTCCGGGACGTACTGGGGGTCCGGGACGGGGTTGTACGCGGGGTCGTAGCCGCCGTGGTAGTCCACCTCGCGCGGAGTCTGGAACCAGGGGCTCTCCTCGTCCACGGGGGGCTCGGGGTGCCGCTGCCCGGGAGGTCCCGGCTGCTGCGGCACGGGTGCCGCCACGGCGGCACGGCCGCCCGCGGCCGCGGAGGCGGGAGCGGTGGCGTCGGGAGCGGTCAACTGCGGCTGCGGCTGGGGCTGCGGAGTCGCCGGTATGAGCAGCGGTTCGATGCCCGCCGCCGCCAGGCCCGCCGGGGCCGTCTCCGCGAGGGGGACGCCGTAGCGGGCCAGCCGCAGCGGCATCAGGGACTCGACCGGGGCCTTGCGGCGCCAGGCACGGCCGAAGCGGGAGCGCAGCCGGGCCTGGTACACCAGGCGCTCCTGCTCCAGCTTGATCACCTGGTCGTAGGAGCGCAGCTCCCACAGCTTCATGCGGCGCCACAGCAGGAACGTGGGCAGCGGGGAGAGCAGCCAGCGGGTGATGCGGACGCCCTCCATGTGCTTGTCCGCCGTGATGTCCGCGATCCGGCCGATGGCGTGCCGGGCCGCCTCCACGGCGACCACGAACAGGATCGGGATCACCGCGTGCATGCCCGTGCCCAGCGGATCCGGCCAGGCGGCGGCGCCGTTGAAGGCGATCGTCGCCGCCGTCAGCAGCCACGCCGTCTGGCGCAGCAGCGGGAAGGGGATGCGGATCCAGGTCAGCAGCAGGTCCAGGGCGAGCAGGACGCAGATACCCGCGTCGATGCCGATCGGGAACACATAGGAGAAGTTCCCGAAGCCCTTCTTGAGAGCCAGCTCACGGACTGCCGCGTAGGAACCGGCGAAGCCGATGCCGGCGATGATCAGCGCGCCGGACACGACCACGCCGACGAGTATGCGGTGCATCCGAGTCAGCTGCATTGGCGCGGCCACTCGTAATCCCCTCCCATTGCGTGTTGTTGCGCGCAACAGAGTGGCACACGTGTGCGGCGCACGTGACCCGGGTCAGTCCTTCTTCGCGGCCGACTTGGACGGAGAAGCGCTGGATGAGGGTGACTTGGACGCCTGCTTCGAGGGCGACTTCGAGGCGGACCTGGACGGCGACGCGGTCCCGCCCGAGGACGCGCCGGAACCGGAGCCTCCGTTGTTGGCGGCCGAGACGGACGCGACGGCCTCCTTGACGGCCTTCTGCGCGTCCTTCGCCAGGTCGTCCGCGCTCGGGGTCTTCTCGCCCGCGAGGCCGGCGCCGTTGTAGTCGAGCGTGACGACGACGTTCTCGACCCGGGCGACCACCGTCTGCTGCTTGAAGGTGCCCTCCTTCTTCTTCAGGTCGTAGCGCACCAACGTCGCCTCGGCGCCCGTCCCGGCGACCGGCTCCGTCCTGGTGTTCTTCGCGCCGGAGACGCTCTTGGCGTCCTCGACCTGCTGAGTGAGGTAGGCGTGCGCCTGCTCGTCACCGGAGCCCCGGCCGGCATCCGAGTCGAAGCGCAGCATGGAGACGTTCAGCCAGCGGAACTGCGAGCCCTTGACCCCGTTGTTGTCCAGGCTGTTCCAGGAGCAGGAGGAGCGGGTGGCGGTGTCGTCGCTGCTGCCCTCCTTGCCCGACTTGGCGCCCTTGGGGACCAGATCGGTCAGGGTCTTCTTCGACAGCGCAGCGCACGGCTCGGGGAGCTTGTGGTAGGCGGCGGGCCGCACGCTCGGGGACGCGCTCGCCGACGGCGTCGCCGAACCGCTGCCGGCCGTCGGTCCCGCGCTCTCGCCGCCCTTGTCCGTGGAGTCGCCGGAGTCCGAGGAGCAGGCGGCGGTGATCAGCACCGCGGGAACGGCCGCTGCGCAGACAAGGGCGCGGCGCAGACGCTTGGCTCGCTGGTCATGGGCACGGTCGTTTCGCTGAGCTGCTCGCTGCATGGTTCCTTCACTCGTGACACTCGGTGTTCGTGCGGGTTCCTGCGGGCCCCCACGGTACGCGGTGAAGGAGCTGTGCGGTTTCCCTTCGCGCGCTTCGCGGGCGGTACCTCAGCGGCCCGCGGGGGCCGTCATCCGCCCAGCGCGTCGGCCAGTTGGGAGGCCAGGTTCCGGGCCCTGTCCTGCAGTTCCTTGCTGTCCGGGACCGCTCCCGTCGCCATCGGCTGCTCCTCGTACTCGATGGTGACGACGACGTTGGACGTGCGGAACACCACAGTCACCGTCCGCTGTTCGGCCGTCGAGCCGGAGGTGTTGAGCTGGTCGTCCAGATACGCCTCGTCACCGAGATCGGGCAGCACCCGGGGCTGCAGCTCGGCCGGCGGTGCGCCGGCGGCGCCGGAGGAGGACTCCGGGGCGGACCCGGAGGGGGACTCCGAGGCGGACGGGGAGGCGTCGTCGCCCGTGCTCGCCGTGGGGGTGGGAGTCGTCGGGGTGGCGGTGGGGGAGGCGGGGGCGCTCGGCTCGGGCAGGTCGGCCGCCGTCTGCTGTTCCAGGAACAGCTTCTGCGCCTGGTCGTCGTCGCTGACCGCGTTGTCGTACGACACGACGCGCTCGAAGTCGACCGCGAGCCGGTCGGTGGCGGCGCCGGACGACGCCTTCCAACGGCAGCCCACCTTGCGGTCGGTGTTGTAGGTGAGCGTCGCCTCGCCCTGGTAGGCCTTCTCCCGCTGGTCCTGGTCGGCGATCTGCGCGATGCCGGGCAGCAGGCTGTCGAGCGCGTCGTGGTCCACCGCCCCGCACGGCTCGGGGAGGCTGCGGTACTTGCCGGGCTGGGCGGCGGGCGTGGCCGTACCGGCGTTGCCCGGGTTGGCGTCGTCGGTGGGGCCGCTGTCCCCCGAACCGCTCGTGCAGCCGGCCAGCAGCGCCACGAGGAGGGCGGCGGTGCCGGTCACATACGCCTTCCGCTGCACGGTCGGGCTCCTCTCGACGGGTCTCTGCTCGCTTGGGTGATCCAGTGTCCCCGCTGGTTATTCGCTTGCCGCCGCGGGGCGCTCACTGGAGACAATGTGTACCGCACGCACTGCCGTGAACGACGGCCCTCTGTCCTTTTTCGTAGACCTTGTTGCCGCTTTTGCGTTTTGCTGTTCTTAAGACTTTTGTTGTCGTTTCCGGGGGAATGAGGAACCCATGTCGTACGTGGAGATGCCGGGCGCGAAGGTGCCGATCCGGATGTGGACCGATCCGGCGACGGTGGAGGACGTGGCCCTGCGCCAGCTCCAGAACGTCGCCACCCTGCCGTGGATCAAGGGCCTGGCCGTGATGCCGGACGTCCACTACGGCAAGGGCGCGACCGTCGGCTCGGTCATCGCGATGCAGGGCGCGGTGTGCCCGGCCGCGGTGGGCGTGGACATCGGGTGCGGGATGTCGGCGGTGCGGACCTCGCTGACCGCGAACGACCTGCCGGGCGACCTGTCCCGGCTGCGGTCGAAGATCGAGCAGGCGATCCCGGTGGGGCGGGGGATGCACGACGAGCCCGTGGAGCCGGGGCGATTCCACGGACTCGCCACCGCGGGCTGGGACGAGTTCTGGGGGAGGTTCGAAGGGATCGCGGAGGCGGTGCGGTTCCGGCAGGAGCGAGCGGTCAAGCAGATGGGAACGCTCGGCGGAGGCAACCACTATGTCGAACTTCTACTCGATTCGGGCGGTGCCGTCTGGCTGACGCTGCACTCGGGCTCTCGCAACATCGGCAAGGAACTCGCCGAGTACCACATCGGCGTGGCCCAGCGGCTGTCGCACAACCAGGGCCTGGTCGACCGTGACCTCGCCGTCTTCGTCTCGGACACCCCGCAGATGGCGGCGTACCGCAACGACCTGTTCTGGGCGCAGGAGTACGCGAAGTACAACCGCACGCTGATGATGGCGCTGCTGAAGGACGTGGTCCGCAAGGAGTTCAAGAAGGCGAAGCCGGTCTTCGAGCCGGAGATCTCCTGCCACCACAACTACGTGGCGGAGGAGCGGTACGAGGGCATGGACCTGCTGGTCACCCGCAAGGGCGCGATCCGGGCCGGCTCCGGCGAGTACGGGATCATCCCGGGCTCGATGGGCACCAGTTCTTACATCGTCGAAGGCCTCGGCAACGAGCAGGCCTTCAACTCCGCCTCGCACGGGGCCGGCCGGCGTATGAGCCGCAATGCCGCCAAGCGGCATTTCACCGTGGGGGATCTGGAGGCGCAGACGAAGGGCGTGGAGTGCCGTAAGGATTCCGGCGTGCTGGACGAGATTCCGGGCGCCTACAAGAACATCGACCAGGTCATGGAGCAGCAGCGCGACCTTGTCCGAGTCGTCGCGAAGCTCAAGCAGTTCCTGTGCGTGAAGGGCTGATTGTTTGAGGCTGGGCCACTGACGCCCGATCAGGAGCGGCCGCGGGCCAGTCCTCCGCCGCCCGTGGCGATGGCGCCGACCGGGGTGGGGACGGGGAACGGGGCCGTGTCCTGTCGGCAGGTCGTGCCGGCCGGGGGGAGCGTGCCGTCGATCAGGTAGCGGCTCTCGTACCGGGCGACGCAGGCGCTGGGGTTGTCCAGCGCGGTGTGGCCGTAGCCGTCGACGGTGAGCAGCCGGGCGTCGGCCAGTTCGCCGGCCAGGGCCCGCGCGCCCGCGTAGGGGGTGGCGGGGTCGTAGCGGGTGCCGACCAGCAGCAGCGGGTGGGCCGTCGGGCGGTTCCAGGGGCCGCTGTAGCGGTCGGCCGCGACGGCCGGCCAGGGGGCGCAGCCCGCGGCGGCCCAGGCCCAGACGCGTCCGGCGTCGCCCGCCCTGGCGGCGGCCCGCTTCTCCAGCGCGGGGTAGGCGCCGGGGTCACGCGGATTGGGGCTCTCTCCGCAGAGCACCGCGGCGGCCTGCTCGTCGCCCAGGTACGGGTCCGGGTGCGGGACCGGCGGCGCCGCCGGGCGCTGCGCCTGCTCCGGGGTCCGGCCCTGCCAGAGGCGCTGCAGGGCGCGGGCGATGTCGGTCCATCCGGGATCGACGACGTAGAGGCCGCTCACCACCGCCGCGGCGGTGAGGCCGTAGGTCCAGTCGCCCACGGGGTGCGTCCGCAGCCGCCGCATCAGCTCGTCGAACTTCGCCCGGGTGGCCTGCGCGCCGCCCGCGGAGAAGGCGCAGCGGGCGGTGGTGGTGCTCCCGCACAGGGTGAGGAAGCGTTCCAGGACCTCCGCCGCGCTGCGGTCCGAACCCAGCCGCAGGAACGTCGTGAGCGGGGCGTCGCCGAGGGCGCCGTCCGCGTACGCCCGTGCGTCGACGTTGCTGTCGAGGGCCATGGCGCGGACCCTGCCGGGGAAGAGGTTGGCGTAGGTGGCGCCCAGGAACGTGCCGTAGGAGACGCCGAGGTAGGTCAGCCGCGGTTCGCCCACCGACTGCCGGAGCAGGTCGAGGTCGCGGGCGGAGTCCGTGGTGGACACATGGCGCAGCAGTTCGGGGTCGCGCCGCTCGCAGCGCCGGGCCAGGTCGCGGTAGGCGGCGAACGTGTCCGCCTGCTCCTTCGTGCCCACCGGTACGCCGACCGGTTTGCCCGCCGTCCACGCGGTGGCCTCCTGCCGGGTGGCGAAGCAGTCGACCGCGGTGCTGCTGCCCACGCCGCGCGGGTCCCAGCTCACGACGTCGAACCGCTCCCGCACCTCACGCGGGAAGAGCTCGTAGGTCTGCGGCATCTGCACGGTGCCGGGGCCGCCGGGCCCGCCGGGGTTGAAGAACAGGGTGCCGACGCGCCGTCCGGTGCCGGTGGCCCGGTGCCGGATGACGGCCAGTTCGACGGTGCGGCCGCGGGGGTCGTCGTAGTCCAGCGGCACCGTCGCGTTCGCGCAGTCGAAGGGGCTGCCGGGGACGCAGGGCTGCCAGTCCAGGCGCGGGACGGGCACCGTGGGGGCCGGCGGTCCGCCGGCCACCGCGTGGTCCGTTCCGGTCAGGACCGTCGAACAGGCGACCATCACCGCGACGACCGCGGTCCAGCATCTGCGCCCCGGTATGACCCCGGCCGTGTCCATGCCGTCTCCCTTCACGGCCGGGCGTCCGGTGGCGCTCACGCGACGGACTCCGGACGCCGGCGGCCGTCCGGTCCACGACATCGCGAGGCGCGGGGGTGGGCCAGCCGGCCGCGTCCGAATGGCGGAAACCGGGAAGGGCGGGCGCGGGCTACTTCGCGTGGCGCACAGCGTAGATCATGACGAACGCCACGAAGTGGATGCCGAAGAGGAAGTAGGCGAGGAAGTACCAGACCTGGCGTTCGTTCCTCGTCTCCTCGGCCAGGCGGCGCTTCTCCAGGGAGTCCTCGTCGGGCATCACGACTCCCTGTGGACCTTGGTGTTGGACGCCTGGGCGCGCGGGCGCAGCACGAGGAGGTCGACGTTGACGTGGCTGGGGCGGGTGACCGCCCAGGTGATCGTCTCCGCCACGTCGTCGGCGGTGAGGGGTTCGGCCACGCCCTCGTAGACCTTCGCCGCCCGGTCGGTGTCGCCGCCGAAGCGGGTCAGCGCGAACTCCTCGGTCTTCACCATGCCGGGTGCGATCTCCACGACGCGGACCGGCTTGCCGACGATCTCCAGGCGGAGGGTCTCGGCGAGGACGTGGGCGCCGTGCTTGGCGGCGACATAGCCCGCGCCCCCCTCGTAGGTGCCGTGGCCGGCGGTGGAGGACACCACGACCACCACTCCGTCGCCGCTCGCCTCCAGCCTGGGCAGCAGCGCCTGGGTGACGTTGAGGGTGCCGATGACGTTCGTCTCGTACATCGTGCGCCAGTCGGCCGGGTCGCCACTGGCCACCGGGTCGGCGCCGAGGGCACCGCCGGCGTTGTTGACCAGGACGCCGATCGTCCGGAAGGCCGAGGCGAACTCGTCGACGGCCGCGCGGTCGGTGACGTCGAGCTGGTAGGCGGCGGCCGAGTGGCCGGCCGTGTTCAGCTCCTCGGCCAGCGCCTCGATGCGGTCCTTGCGGCGGGCGGTGAGGACTACGCGGTAGCCGGCCCGGGCGAGCTGCCGGGCGGTGGCGGCGCCGATACCGCTGCTCGCACCGGTGACGACGGCGATGCGGGAGGCGGCGGACGGGGCGGCGGTGGCCATGGGCTGCTCCTGGGACTGCGTCGGGTCGGTTCCGTCCAGCGTAGGTGAGCCCTCAGGCGCCGTTCCGGGGCGCCCACATGATGACCGCCATCCCGGCCAGGCAGATCAGCGCGCCGGTGATGTCCCAGCGGTCGGGGCGGTAGCCGTCGGCGACCACGCCCCACAGGATCGAGCCGGCCACGAAGATCCCGCCGTAGGCGGCGAGGATGCGGCCGAAGTGGGCGTCGGGCTGGAAGGTGGCGACGAAGCCGTAGGCGCCGAGGGCGAGGACGCCGCCGGTGATCCAGAGCCAGCCGCGGTGTTCGCGTACCCCCTGCCAGACCAGCCAGGCTCCGCCGATCTCGAACAGGGCGGCGACGACGAAGAGGGCGGCGGAGCGGAGGACCTGCATGACGGCAGCTTCGCACGCGGCTGTGGTGTCACCTGTTGGAGGGCGCCTGCCGGGCCGTTCGCGTGGCATACATCCGTAACGCGGACACGGACGGCAAGCGCGAGGTGGGACGGCATGCGGATGAGGTCGTGGGTGCTGGGTGCGTGCGGTGCACTGGTGGTGGCCGGGGGCGGGGCCGGGCCGGCCGGGGCGGTCCCGGAGCCCGAGGCCGATCTGGCGCTGCACGGGAGCGCCGTGATGACCGGGGACCGGGTGGAGGTCTCCCTCACCCCGCGCAACGGTGGGCCCGCCGCGACGCCGGACGCGAGCGTGCGTCTGCGCTGGTCGGTGCCGCTGGCAGAGGTCCAGCGGCTGCCCCAGGGGTGCGCGAGGACGGACGAGCGGACGGTGGTGTGCGGGATCGGCGCGCTGGAGGTGGACGCGGCGGGGGAGCGGCTCACGGTGGCGGTGCGGCTGAAGGAGCAGCCGGCCGAGGTGACGCTGGAGGTGGACACCGCCTGGCTCGGCGGCGCCGTCGACCGGGACCGGACGAACGACCGGCTGAAGGTGCTGGTCCTCGACACCGGGGACGCGTACGCCTTCTGACACGGCCGGGGCGCTCGCCTGCCGGTACCGGGGAGGCGTTCGCCTGCCGGGCGTCCGGATCCGTGGTCGTACGATCACTGCACCACGCGGACGAAGGGGAGTGCGGCATGGCCGGGAAGGGGACCGGGCGGTCCGGGCTGCTGGCGGAGCTGTCCGTGGTGTCCCGGCGGTACATGGCCTCATACGCCCTGTTCAACCAGGCCGTGGCGGACCGGATCGGGCTGCACCCCACGGATCTGCAGTGCCTGAACCTGCTCACGCTGGAGGAGGCGCCGGTCACCACGGGCCGGGTCGCGGAGCTGACGGGACTGACGACGGGTTCGGCGACCCGGCTGGTGGACCGCCTGGAGCGGGCGGGCTACGTGGTGCGGCGGCGGGACGAGGTGGACCGGCGGCGGGTGCTGGTGGCGACGGTGCCGGAGCGGATCGCCGAGTTCGGGCGGCTGTGGGACTCGCTGGCCGGTGACTGGTTCTCCCTCTTCGACGAGCTGGACGACAGCGAGCTGGCGGTGATCGTGCGGCACATGGAGCGCACGGTGGACTTCGGCTGGGAGCAGATCGCCCGGCTGCGCGAGCGGCGCGGCTGAGCCGGCCCGGGGGGCGGCGGGGGGGGGGGGGGAATAGCGGCGGGGCGGGGACCGTTCCAGGGCTATAGTTGAACAGTAAACAACCTGGAGGGTGGCCATGCAGTTCGGGATCTTCACCGTCGGCGACGTCACGCCGGACCCCACCACGGGGCGGACGCCGACCGAGCGCGAGCGGATCAAGGCCATGGTCGCCATCGCGCTCAAGGCCGAGGAGGTCGGGCTCGACGTCTTCGCCACCGGCGAGCACCACAACCCGCCGTTCGTGCCCTCGTCCCCGACGACGATGCTCGGCTACATAGCCGCGCGGACCGAGCGGCTCGTCCTCTCCACCTCCACCACCCTGATCACCACCAACGACCCGGTGAAGATCGCGGAGGACTTCGCGATGCTGCAGCACCTGGCCGACGGGCGCGTGGACCTGATGATGGGGCGCGGCAACACCGGGCCGGTGTACCCGTGGTTCGGGAAGGACATCCGCCAGGGCATCGACCTCGCCATCGAGAACTACGCCCTGCTGCACCGGCTGTGGCGCGAGGACGTCGTCGACTGGGAGGGCAAGTTCCGCACCCCGCTGCAGGGCTTCACCTCCACCCCGCGGCCCCTGGACGGCGTGCCGCCGTTCGTCTGGCACGGTTCGATCCGCTCGCCGGAGATCGCCGAACAGGCCGCGTACTACGGCGACGGCTTCTTCCACAACAACATCTTCTGGCCCGCGGACCACACCAGGCGGATGGTCGAGCTGTACCGGAAGCGGTACGCCCACTACGGGCACGGCACGCCCGAGCAGGCGATCGTCGGGCTCGGCGGCCAGGTGTTCATGCGCCGCAACTCGCAGGACGCGGTACGGGAGTTCCGGCCGTACTTCGACAACGCGCCGGTGTACGGGCACGGTCCGTCGCTGGAGGACTTCACCGAGCAGACCCCGCTGACGGTGGGCTCGCCGCAGCAGGTGATCGAGAAGACGCTGTCCTTCCGCGAGTACGCCGGGGACTACCAGCGCCAGCTCTTCCTGATGGACCACGCGGGACTCCCGCTGAAGACGGTCCTGGAGCAGCTCGACCTGCTGGGCGAGGAGGTCGTGCCCGTGCTGCGCGAGGAGTTCGCGAAGGGGCGCCCGGCGAACGTGCCGGAGGCGCCGACCCACCAGACCCTGCTCACCGCGAAGGAGGCGGCCACCGTATGAACGACTCCCTGAAGCTCGTCGTGGTGTCGGCGGGACTGGGCGTGCCCTCCTCGACCCGGCTGCTGGCCGACCGGCTGGCCGCGGCGGTGGAACGGCGCGGGCCGGTGGACGTCCAGGTCGTCGAGGTGCGGGACCTCGCGGTCGAGATCGCGCACAACTTCACCAACGGGTTCGCCGGGAAGGCCCTGGCCGCCGCGCAGGACGCGGTGGCGGGGGCCGACGGGCTGATCGTCGTCACGCCGGTGTTCAGCGCCTCGTACAGCGGGCTGTTCAAGTCCTTCTTCGACGTGCTGGACAAGGACGCGCTGACCGGCAAGCCGGTGCTGATCGCCGCCACCGGGGGCACCGGCCGGCACTCCCTGGTGCTGGAACACGCGCTGCGGCCGCTGTTCGCCTACCTGCGGGCCGTGGTGGTGCCCACCGGTGTCTACGCCGCCTCGGAGGACTGGGGAGCCGAGGGGCTGGCCGAGCGGATCGAGCGGGCCGCGGGGGAGCTGGCCGGCCTCATGGCGGGGCTGTCCGCGGCCGGGGCGGCGCCCGTAGGCGGGCCGCGGGTCGTGCCGTTCGAGGAGCAGCTCGCACGGCTCGGCGCCGCCGGCGCCTGACACGGCCGCCGCCGTGACGGTGAGAGCGCGGTAAAAAGGGTGATCGTCGGCCCGCCCGGCCCGGCCGAACCGCCCGAGGCCTTGGCAGACTGGGGACGTGCCCCAGACTGTGCTGCTCGCCGAAGACGACCGTGCCATCCGTCATGCCCTCGAGCGTGCCCTGACGCTCGAGGGCTACGAGGTGACGGCCGTCGCCGACGGGGTCGAGGCGCTGGCCCAGGCGCACCGGACCCCGCCGGACGTCCTGGTGCTGGACGTGATGATGCCGGGCATCGACGGGCTCCAGGTCTGCCGGGTGCTGCGGGCCGAGGGCGACAGCACCCCGATCCTCATGCTCACCGCCCTGGTGGAGACCGCCGACCGCATCGCCGGTCTGGACGCAGGCGCCGACGACTACGTGGTCAAGCCGTTCGACGTGGAGGAGGTCTTCGCCCGGCTGCGGGCGCTGCTGCGCCGCACCAGTCCGGTGCCGGCGGGCGGGGCAGGCGCGACGCCCGCCGGTGACGGCGGCCGGGACGCGCAGGCCGCCGACCGGCAGGTGGGCGCCGCGAACATCCGGATGGACCTGCAGGCCCGCCGCGCCTGGCGGGGCGGGCGCGAGCTGGAGCTCACCCGCACCGAGTTCGAGCTGCTGGAACTGCTGGTCCGCAACGCCGGGATCGTGCTCGACCACTCCACCATCTACGACCGGATCTGGGGCTACGACTTCGGCCCCGGCTCCAAGAACCTGGCCGTCTACGTCGGCTATCTGCGCCGCAAGCTGGACGAGCCCGGCGCCCCGCAGCTGATCCACACCGTACGGGGCGTGGGTTACGTGCTGCGGGAGGACTAGTGGGCCGCGGCCGGCGGCCCGGGGCCGGGCCCCGGCCCAGGCTGGTCTCCCTGCGGACCACCTTCGCGGTGTCCTTCGCGGCCGTCACCGCCGCCGTGACGATCCTCGTCGGCATCCTGTCCTACAGCTCCGCCGCACGCCTGGTCCGGGTCGACCAGCAGTCGGTGTTCACACAGGTCGTGTCCGACGTGCGGGACGAGGTGCGGCAGCACGAGATGGTCCCGGAGGACTTCTCCTCCTCCCGGCCCGGCCACGATCTGGTCCGGCCGGCCCGGACCGATGTGCAGGTGCTGGGCGCACGGGGTGAGATCGTCGACCACGGCAGCCCGGTGCTGCCGGTCACCGCCCGGGACCGGGCCGTGTCCGGGGCGCGGACGGCCGGCCGGGTGGTCGAGCACAAGGACGTCCGGGTCGGTGAGGACCTGTTCCGCATCGCCACCGTCTCGCTCGGCGACGGCAAGGGCGCGGTGCAGGTCGCCCAGGAGTTCAGCGACACCGAGGACCTGCTGCGGGCGCTGCAGCAGCGGACGCTGATCCTGATGTCGGCGGTCGTGGTCGCCGCGGGCCTGTTCGGCTGGTGGCTGGCCCGCCGGATCACCCGGCGCCTGATCGTCCTCACCTCCGCCGCCGAGGACGTGGCCCGCACCCGCCGGCTGGGCATCGAGGTGCCCGTCGCCGGGCTGGACGAGGTGGGCCGGCTCGGCCGCGCCTTCGACCGCATGCTGGGCCGCCTCGCCCAGTCCGAGGAGGACCAGCGGCGGCTGGTCCAGGACGCGGGGCACGAGCTGCGGACGCCGCTCACCTCCCTGCGTACGAACATCTCGCTGCTGCGCAGGATCGACGAGCTGCCGCCCGCCGCCCGGGAGGAACTCGTCGCCGACCTCGGCCAGGAGGCCCGGGAACTGACCGACCTGGTAAACGAGCTGGTCGACCTCGCGGCCGGGCAGTCCGACAGCGAGCCGCCGCAGCAGGTGGACCTGGCCGACATCGCCGAGGACGTGCTGGGGCTGGCCAAGCGCCGTACCGGCCGGGAGATCGTGCTGCGCGTGAGCGGCGACACGCGCACCGACGGGCGGCCCGGGATGCTCCAGCGGGCGCTGTCCAACCTGGTCGAGAACGCGGCCAAGTTCGACCGGGGCGGCCAGGAGCCGATCGAGATCGCCGTCACCGGTCCGGCGCGCCCGGGGACGGTCCGGGTCGAGGTGCTCGACCGGGGGCCCGGGATCGCCGAGGGCGACCTGATCCGTATCTTCGACCGCTTCTACCGGGCCGCCGACGCGCGGTCCCTGCCGGGGTCGGGCCTGGGCCTGTCCATCGTCCGTGAGGTCGCCATGGCCCACGGCGGGGCGCCGTTCGCCTACCGGCGGGAGGGCGGCGGAGCGGTCATCGGGTTCACCGTCGGGGGCGGGATCGTGGGGGACGGTGCGTGAGGGCTCCCGGGTGTATACGTTGCCCGTCATGCCTGAACTCGGTTCCGCAGCCTGGCCACCAGCCCCGATCCGCACCGAGCGGCTCGTGCTCCGCGAGCCCGAGGCCCGGGACCGTGCGGCGATCATCGACCTCTTCAGCTCGCCGGAGGTGGGCGCCCACATCGGTGGCCCCCGGCCGCGTGACGAGCTCGAGCGCCAGATGCCCGAGACGCCCGAGAGCCGCCCCGGCCGATTCGTGGTCGAGCTCGACGGAGCGATGATCGGCACCGTCGAACTCAACCGGCGTGACGCGGAGCACCGCAGCCGCGTGGGTCCGGACGCCGGGGAGGCGGAACTCGGCTACATGTTCCTGCCGCGGGCATGGGGCCGCGGCTACGCCGCCGAGGCGTGCGCGGCGGCGCTCGGCTGGTTCGCCGGCGCGCTTCCCGGCGAGCCGGTGGTGGTCTGCACCCAGACCGCCAACGACCGCTCGATGCGCCTCGCGGCGAAGCTGGGGTTCGCCGAGGTGCTGCGGTTCGAGGAGTGGGGCGCCGAGCAGTGGATGGGCGTGTGGTCCCCGGGCGACGGGCCCGGCGGCGCTACGGCCGGCCCCTCAGCACCGGCAGGGTGAGGAAGCCCTCCGCGCGGGCGCTGGCCAGGCCGATGCGGGGGATGTCGCTGCTCTTGGCGAACAGCAGGAAGCGGGGTTCCCACAGCGGGCGGTACTTGGCGTTGGCGCGGTAGAGGGACTCGATCTGCCACCAGCGGGAGAAGAAGGTGAGGACCGAGCGCCACAGGCGCAGCACCGGGCCGGCGCCGAGGCGGGAGCCGCGTTCGAAGACCGAGCGGAACATGGCGAAGTTCAGGGACACCCGCTGGATGCCCGACTCCTCGGCGCGCAGCAGGAGTTCCACCACCATGAACTCCATCAGGCCGTTCTCGCAGGCGCGGTCCCGGCGCATCAGGTCCAGCGACAGGCCGTGTCCGCCCCAGGGGACGAAGCTGAGCAGGGCCCGGGGGACACCGTCCGCGTCACGGCACTCCAGCATCACGCAGCGGCCGTCACCGGGGTCGCCGAGGCGGCCGAGGGCCATGGAGAAGCCGCGCTCGGTGGTGCCGTCGCGCCAGTGGTCGGCTCGGTCGACGAGGAGGGCCATCTCGTCGTCGGGGATGTCCTCGTGACGGCGGACACGGACGGTGTAACCGGCCCGGAGGACCCGTTTGTGGGCCTGACGGACCGCCCGCATGGCGCGGCCCTCCAGGGTGAAGTCGGCCAGCTCGACGATCGCCTCGTCACCCAGTTCGAGGGCGTCCATGCCGTGCCGGGAGTAGACGGTGCCCGCGTCCTCGCTCGCGCCCATGACGGCCGGGGTCCAGGCGTGCCGGCGGGCCTCGGCGAGCCAGGCGTCGATGGCGCCGGGCCAGGCCTCGGGGTCGCCGATGGGGTCGCCGGAGGCCAGGCTGACCCCGCCGACGACGCGGTAGGTGACGGCCGCCTTGCCGCTCGGCGAGAAGATGGCGGCCTTGTCCCGGCGCAGCGCGAAGTAGCCGAGGGAGTCGCGTTCGCCGTGCCTGTCGAGCAGCGCGCGCAGCCGCCGCTCGTCCTCCGCGCCGAGCAGGCACGCGCCGCGCGGGGAGCGGAAGCAGGCGTAGAGGACGAGGAGGAAGGTCGCGGCCATCAGGAGGTTGACGGTCATGTCCGCCCAGCGGGGGGAGTCCACGGTGTCGACGCGGTCGGCGAGCGGGCCGACGCTGATGCCGCGCAGCAGGGTGTAGGAGATCTCGTCCTTGAGGGTGGCGCCGGGGATCCGGTTCGTCTCGCGCACCAGCAGCGTGCCCAGCGTGGCCCCGACCAGGGCGCCGCCGGTGCCGACGGCGAGGGCGAGGCGCGGGTTGGAGCGGTCGCCGATGGCGTCGAACTCGCGCCTGCCGAGCAGCAGGGCGGCCACGAAGAGGCCGGTGAGGGCGGCGGAAAGCCAGTTGAAGACGTGCTCGCGGTACGGGGCGCGGGTGAGCGCGAGGACGTAGAGGCAGAAGAGCGGGCCGGCGAGGAGGAGGTTGAAGACCCAGGCCGCTCGTTTGCGGCGGCGCATCACCGCCGCGAGGAAGAGGGCGAGGAACGCCGAGACCAGGCCGGCGGTGGCCAGGTAGGGGGTGAAGAACGAGCCGACGTTGTGCTCGTGCACCTCCTCGCGGAAGGGCAGGGAGAGCACCGCGAGGATGTTGAGCGCGGCCTGCAGCCGCAGGTACCAGACGGTGGCCGCCGCCGCCCGCTTCCTCAGCCGGCCGTCACCGGCCGGCGGGGCGGGGGAACCGGGGCGGGGGGCGTGCTGGGCGGGAGCCTGTGGGGCGGCCGGGCTCGGCTGTCGTGCGGGCATGGTGACGGGCACCTTGGGGGAGGGGACGGGGCGACGCCGACCCTACAGCTCGTAGGGTAACGCGCGTGCAAAGGTGCGCACATGCGGTGCACAGGTTCTCATCCGGGGTTGTCCGCGCCGCGCCGGGCCGCCGCCAGGGTCCAGGCGAGGTTGCCCGCCGCGGCCCCGGCCGCCACCGCGGCGACGATCACCCCGCCGGTGGCGAGGCCGTCGCTGAACAGGTGCGGACGCCGGTCGAGGCTGTGCAGACCGAAACCGCACAGCTCGTAGACGCCTACGGCGGCGACGACGAGGCTGACGACCAGCACGGTCAGCGTCGGGGCGAGTCCGCGTACGGCGAGCCGTGCGGCCGGGGCCGGTTCCGTTTGTGTGTCCCGCATGGTGTCCCCCGGTGAACAGACGTGTGGCCGTTGGTGTTCGGGGGCCCACGATATGGCCGGGAAAGCGGCCGTCGTCGCACGGGACGTGTCGGCTATGTCTCGTCGGCCCGGGTGCGGCGGGCGTTCGAGCGGGCGGGCCTGGCGGACCGCCTGGGACTGGACTGAGCCCGGCCCGCTCGCCCGGGCTCACGTTCAGTACCGCAGCGCCGCGTTGACGACCGTGTGCACATCGCCGGTCAGCTTGCGGTTGCTCCGGGCGGTGGCGTCGCCGGTTGAACCGGCCGCCACGTCCTTGAGCGTCACCACGGTCACGTCCTGCAACTTGCCGTTCTTGTCGGTGAAGTTGACCTGGACGGCGAAGGACTTGGCCGAGGACGCCGTGTTCCTGGCGCTCACCTTGACGGTGACCTTGCCGTCGCTTCCGGCGGCCGGGGTGCCGAGCGTGACGTCGTCCTTGGCCTTCACCCCGTTCTTGACGCCGTCGAGCTTCTGCCGGGCCTCCGCCGAGGCCGAGGCAAGAGCGTCGGACCCCTTCGAGGCGAGCGAGGAGGCGGCGGAGGAGGCCGCCGAGGCCGCCTTGCTGGCGGCGCCCGACGTGTTCCCGGAGTCGCCGTCGGAGCAGCCCGCCGCCGCGAGCGCGACGACCCCGGCGAGGACCACGCCCGCCGCTCCCCGTGTCCGTCTGCCAGTCATGGTCCGCCTCCAGAGATCCCCGAATCGGGCTTTCCTCCCAGTGAAGGGGCCGTCACCACGAACTGCATCCGGAACGCTTCGAGGGGCCTCGATCCACGGCGCCTCCGGGAGTGCGGGGCCGGCGGGCGGGTGCTGCAATGGCTGGAGGAGGGGGGCGCTGCCGGGCACGGGCCCGTGAGCGCGACATCCCCGGCCGACACGGGAGGAACGGTGTCGTGACGCCGCCGGATCCGTCCACCGCACCCGCCGCCGGCACCCAGCCGGAAGAGGCCGACCGACTGCGCGAGTTGCTGCGCTCCCGCCCCTACCAGAGAGCGCTCGTGCTGTCTGCGGTCATCGGCGTCCCCGTCTCGCTGGCCGCCTTCTTCTTCCTCGCCGGGCTCCACGAACTCGAACACCTGCTGTGGGCCGCACTGCCCGCCGAGTTCGGCTGGAGCGTCCCCCCGTGGTGGTGGCCCCTGCCGCTGCTGACGATCGCCGGTCTCGCCGTGGGCCTCGTCGTCACGCGGCTGCCGGGCGCCGGCGGACACGTCCCCGCCGGAGGCCTGCACACGGCGGGGATGGCCCCGGCCGCCCTGCCCGGGGTGATCCTCGCCGCGCTGGCGAGCCTGCCGCTCGGCGCCACCCTCGGCCCCGAGGCCCCGCTGATCGCGCTCGGCGGCGGCCTGGCGCTGTGGTTCAGGAACCTCGCCCGGACCCCGAAGGCACCGCAGAGCACGGCACTCCTCGGCGCGGCCGGCGCCGCCGCCGCCCTGTCCGCGATCTTCGGCAACCCGCTGATCGCCGCCGTCATCCTGATCGAGGTGGCCGGGGTGGGCGGCCCGCAGCTCTTCGCGGTCATGCTGCCGGCGCTGCTGTCCAGCGGGATCGGGGCGCTGGTGTTCACCGGCTTCGGCCGCTGGACCGGCTTCGCCACCGGCACCCTCTCGGTGAGGGTGGGCGCCCCCTTCCCCCGGCTCGACGCCGGGGACGTGCTCTGGTCGGTGGTGATGGCCGTCGCCGTCGCGTTCGCCGTCCACCTGACGCTGTCCGCCGGGCGCCGGGCCGCGGTCTTCGTCGCGGGCCGGCCGGTCGTCCACACCGCACTGTGCGCCCTCGCCGCCGGAGCGTGTGCCGCGGTGTACGCGCTGGCCGTCGACCGGTCCCCGGCCGACGTCGCCTCCTCCGGCGAGGCCACCCTGGCCCGGCTGGCCGCCGACCCGCACGCCTGGGGCGTGGGAGCCCTGGTCGCCGTACTGCTGTGCAAGGGCCTGGCCTACGCGCTGTGTCTCGGCAGCCTGCGCGGCGGACCCGTCTTCCCCTCGCTGTTCCTCGGTGCCGCGGCGGGTGTGCTGCTCGCCCCGCTGCCCGGCCTCGGCGTCGTACCCGGGATGGCGGCGGGCATGGCGGCCGCGTCGGCGGCCGCGCTGCGGCTGCCGGTCAGCAGCGTGGTACTGGTCGTGCTGATACTCGGCAGCGCCGCCATGATCCCCGTGGTGATCCTGGCCGCCGTGGTCGGCTTCGTGACGGCCGAGCTGCTGCCGGCCGGCCGCCCCGTGCCGCCGGTGGGCAGGCCCGCCGGTCCACCGGACGCCCGGCCCGCCGCCACCTGGGACGACGACGCCGAGCGCGATGCCGGGCCGCGGCGAAGGAGTGCGCGATGACCTCGTACGAGCGGCCCGGCCCCGCGCCCCCGGCGACACCGGGCACCCTGACCGAAGCGGCCTTCCGGGACCTGTACCGGCGGCTGCGGGAGCAGGCCAGGGAGGCGGCGGGGCAGGGGCAGGGCGCCCTCGACCGGCTCACCCCCGAGCGGGTGGTGGCGGCCGCCGCCGGGGTGCGGTCCGGGCGCACCGTGTCGCTGGCCGCGCCCGTCGAGACCGCGACCGGCCCGGACAGCCCGGAGCCCGCGACCCACCGGATGACCGCACCGGCCCGGCAGGAGCGGGACGGGCCCGGGCTGCACTTCGCCCGCGACCGGTTCGCCATGAACGTGCACGGTGACGTCGACAGCCACCTCGACGCGCTGTGCCACGTGATCTTCGACGGAGAGCTGTACGGCGGTGTCCCGGCGAGCACCGTGACCCCGGACGGCGCCGGAGCGCTCACCCTCGACCTGGTGCGCGACGGCCTGGTCGGCCGCGGCGTCCTGCTGGACATCCCGCGCCTGCGCGGCGTGCCGTGGCTCGAACCGGGCGAGCAGGTGACGGCCGATGACCTCGCCGCGGCCGAGACCGCCCAGGGCGCGGGGGTCGGGCCGGGCGACCTGCTGCTGGTCCGGGTGGGCCACCGGCTGCGCCGCCGCCGTCTCGGCGCCTGGGACGTGACCCGGGCCAGGGCGGGCCTGCACCCGGAGGCCATGGGCTTCCTGGCCGAGCGGCAGGTGTCCGTCCTGGGTTCGGACGGCAACAACGACGCGGCGCCCAGCGCCGTGACCGGAGTCCCGTTCCCCGTGCACGTCCTCGCCGTCAACGCCATGGGACTGCATCTGCTCGACTATCTCGACCTGGAGGAACTGGCCACGGCGTGCGAGGAGACGGGCCGCCGGCACTTCCTGTGCGTGGTCGCCCCGCTCCGGCTGCCCGCGGCGACCGGCTCACCGGTGAACCCGATCGCCGTGCTGTGACCGGCCGCCCGGCGCGGGTCCGCTCCGGGTGCCGCGTCACCGCGTGGCGCGTACGTTCGAAGGGGGCAAGTCCGCAACGGCCGCGGACCGAACAGCAAGGACGGTGGTTGCCGTGGACGTCCACAACTCCTACGACGTCATCGTCATCGGCACCGGTGCCGGCGGCGGCACGCTCGCCCACCGGCTCGCTCCCTCCGGCAAACGCGTACTCATCCTCGAACGCGGTGACTACCTCCGGCGCGAGCGTGACAACTGGGACTCCACGGCCGTGTTCGTCAAGGCCAAGTACCGGGCCCCGGAGTTCTGGCTCGACCGGCACGGCGAGGAGTTCCCGCCCGAGGTCAACTACTACGTCGGCGGCAACACCAAGTTCTACGGCGCCGCCCTGTTCCGGCTGCGTACCGAGGACTTCGGCGAACTGCGCCACCACGACGGCATCTCGCCCGCCTGGCCCATCGGTTACGACGATCTGGAGCCGTACTACACCCAGGCCGAGCACCTCTACCTGGTGCACGGACGGCATGGCGAGGACCCCTTCGAAGGGCCGAGCAGCGCCCAGTACGCCCACCCTCCGGTCGAACACGAGCCGCGCATCGAGCAGTTGAGCCAGGACCTGGAGAAGCAGGGACTGCACCCCTTCCACCTGCCGATCGGGGTCGACCTCACCCAGGACGAGCACGGCCGCGCCACGCACGCCAGCGCCTGCATCCGCTGCAACCGCGTGGACGGCTTCCCCTGTCTGGTGCGCGGCAAGTCCGACGCCCAGGTGATCTGCGTGGAGCCGGCTCTCGCCCACCCCAACGTCGAGATGGTGACCAACGCCCGGGTGACCAGGCTGGAGACGGACCCCACCGGGCGCAGCGTCACCACCGTCGTCGCCCGGCTGCCCGGCGACGAGGAGGCCCGGTTCTCGGCCGACGTGGTGGTCGTGGCCTGCGGGGCCGTCAACTCCGCTGCCCTGCTTCTCGCCTCGGCCAACGACCGGCACCCGCGCGGCCTGGCGAACAGCTCGGACGTGGTCGGCCGGTACTACATGCGCCACAACAACCTGGCGCTGATGGCCATCTCCAAGGAGCCCAACGACACCCAGTTCCAGAAGACCCTCGCGCTGCACGACTGGTACCTGGGCGCGGACGACTTCGAGTTCCCGCTGGGCGGGATCCAGATGCTCGGCAAGTCCGACGCCGAGCAGATCCACGGCCAGGCCCCGCGCTGGGCCGGAGCGGTGTCGCCGGACATGCCCTTCGAGGTGCTGGCCCATCACGCCGTCGACTTCTGGCTGTGCGGCGAGGACCTGCCGCAGCCGGACAACCGGGTCACCCTGGAGAGCGACGGCCGGATCCGGCTCACGCTCGACGAGTCCAACAACGTCGCCGGCCTGAAGCACCTGCGGCACAAGCTGCAGCACATGCTGGGCCGGCTGGGCATGCACGAGCACCAACTGCTGTCCCGCAGCATCTACCTGCACAAGGGCATGCCGATCGGGGCCACCGCCCACCAGGCCGGCACGGTGCGCTTCGGCACCGACCCGGCGTCCTCGGCGCTGGACCTCCACTGCAAGGCCCACGACCTGGACAACCTGTACGTCGTCGACACGAGCTTCTTCCCGAGCATCGGCGCGGTCAACCCGTCCCTGACGGCCATGGCGAACGCCCTCCGGGTGGGCGACCACCTGCTGGAGCGGCTGGGCTGATCCAGCGGCCGGTGGTGGCAGGCATCCGACCGGGCGAAGATCCTCAGCCGCGCAGCGCAACGAGGTCCGCCCGGCCGTGCCGGTCGTGCGCACCGGTGCTTGGCTGAGGGGGAACCTCCGGGCCCACGGCCCGGCCGGGCCGGGCACGCAGGGCAAGGAGCAGGGCATCGTGAGTTCCACCGAGGGCGCACCGCGGGGCGTGATCCCCGCACATCTGCTGAAGGGCCAGAAGGCACTGGTCACCGGCGCGAACTCCGGAATCGGCAGGGCGACGGCCGTCGCCCTGGGCCGGGCCGGGGCCGAGGTCGTGGTGAACTACGTGGCCGGCCGCGAGGAGGCCGAACAGGTGGTCGAGGAGATCACCGCCCTCGGGGTCAAGGCCGCCGCGTACGAGGCGGACGTCTCCAAGGAGGACCAGGTCGTCGCCATGATGGACCGGATGGTCCAGGAGTTCGGCACGATCGACATCCTGGTCGCCAACGCGGGACTGCAACGGGACGCCGCCCTCACCGACATGACCCTCGCCCAGTGGCAGAAGGTCCTCGACGTCAACCTCACCGGGCAGTTCCTCTGCGCCCGCGAGGCGACCAGGGAGTTCCTGCGCCGCGGCGTGGTCCCGGACGTGTCCCGGGCGGCCGGGAAGATCATCTGCATGAGCTCGGTGCACCAGCTCATCCCGTGGTCCGGGCACGTCAACTACGCGTCCTCCAAGGGCGGCGTGCAGATGATGATGGCGACCCTCGCGCAGGAACTCGCCCCGAAGAAGATCCGGGTGAACGCGGTCGCCCCCGGAGCAATCAAGACCCCCATCAACCGCGGCGCCTGGGAGACCCCCGAGGCACAAAAGGACCTCCTGCGGCTGATCCCCTACGACCGGGTCGGCGACCCCGAGGACATCGCCAACGCCGTCGTGGGCCTCGCCTCCGACCTCATGGACTACGTCGTCGGGACCACGCTGTACGTCGACGGCGGCATGACCCTGTTCCCGGGCTTCGCCACCGGCGGCTGACCCGCCTCACCCGCGTAGGCCCCCGGAAAGGCGCACATGCACACGGTCCTGTCACTGGCGGACGTGCCCCCGCAGACCCTCCCGGCCCGCTCGATGATGGCCTTCACCCTGGCCTCCCACATCATCCTGGTGCCGCTGGGCGTCGCGCTCCCGCTGATCACGCTCATCATGCACGGCTACGGGCTGCGCCGGAACGACGCGACCGCGCTGCTGCTGGCCCGGCGCTGGTCGGCCGTCATGGCGGTCCAGTTCGCCATCGGCGTCGTCACCGGCACCGTGCTGTCCTTCGAGTTCGGGCTGCTCTGGCCAGGCATGCTCGGCCGGTGGGGCGACGTCTTCGGCATCGGGTTCGGCGTGGAGGCCTGGGCCTTCTTCCTGGAGGCCGTGCTCATCGCCGTCTACCTGTACGGCTGGCGCAGGCTGCCCACCCGTACCCACTTCCTGCTCGGACTGCCGCTGCCCTTCGCCGCCCTGCTCGGCGCCTTCGGCATCCTGGCCGCGAACTCCTGGATGAACACCCCCCGCGGCTTCACCCTCGACTCCGCCGGCAACCCCGTGGACGTGAACATCTGGAAGGCGATCTTCACGCCCATGTTCGGCCCGCAGTACTGGCACTTCGTCGTCGCGATGTTCGTGACGGCCGGTTACGTCGTGGCCGGTGTCTACGCGACCGGATGGCTCCGCGGCCGCCGGGACCGCTACCACCGCCTCGGCTTCACCGTCCCCTTCACGCTCGCCGCGGTCTTCACCCCGGTGCAGTTCGTGCTCGGCGACTCCATCGCCCGGCAGGTCTTCCACAAGCAGCCGGTGAAGTTCGCCGCCATGGAGATCGTCTGGAAGACCGACACGCACCAGCCGGAGTACCTCTACGGCCGGCTGCACCCCAACGGCAGCATCTCCGGGGGCATCCGGATCCCCCAGCTCGACTCGATCCTCGCCGGCTTCCGGCCGGACACGAAGGTCACCGGTCTCACCTCGGTGCCGGCCGGTGACCGGCCGACGGCCGCCCAGGCCACCATCGCCCACTTCGCCTTCGACACCATGGTCTTCATCGGCTCGCTGCTGATCCTGCTCGCCCTCTGGTACGCCCTCGTGTGGCTGCGCCGCCGCCGGCTGCCGGCCTCCCCGTGGTTCTACCGCGTCGCCGCGTGCGCCGGCGTGGCCTCCGTGGCCGCCGTCGAGTGCGGCTGGATCACCACCGAGGTGGGCCGCCAGCCGTGGATCGTGTACCAGAACATGCGCGTCGCCGAGGCGGTGACATCGACCCGCGCCGGCGGCCTGTGGCTCATGTTCGGCCTGGTGATCGTGGTGTACGTCGTCGTCTTCGGATCGTTCCTCGTGGTCCTGCTGAAGATGCGCACCCGCTGGCGGAAGGCGGACGCCACGGGCGGGCCGCCGCCGGAGACACCGGAGACCGACACACCGTACGGGCCGCGTTCCGCCGGGAGGTTCCTGTGATCGCCGGGGTCATCGCCGTCGTCCTGCTGCTCGCCGTGGCGGCCTACGCCTGCGGCGGCGGCACCGACTACGGCGCCGGTTTCTGGGACCTGACGGCGGGCGGGGCCGAACGCGGCAAGCGCCCGCGCTGGCTGATCGACCACGCGATGGCTCCCGTCTGGGAGGTCAACAACGTCTGGCTGATCTTCGTACTGGTCATCATGTGGACGGGGTTCCCCGTCTTCTTCCAGCAGGTGTTCGTCACGATGTGGCTGCCGCTTGCGCTGGCCGCCGTGGGCACCGTGCTGCGCGGCGCCGGTTTCGCCCTGCGCAAGCCGGTCCGCAGGCTGGCCGGGCGGCGCCTGTACGGGGCCATGTTCGCGGTCGCCTCGCTCCTGACGCCGTTCTTCCTGGGCGCCGCCGCCGGGGGAGTCGCCTCGGGCCGGGTGACCTCGACGACGACCGCGTCGACGCACGCCTGGGCCAATCCCACCTCGCTGCTGTTCGGGCTGCTCGCCATCGCGGCCACGGCGTCGCTCGGCGCCGTCTTCCTCGCCGCGGACGCCCGGCGCTTCGCCGCGCCGGACCTGGACGGCTACTTCCGGCGCCGGGCACTGGGTGCCCTGGCCGCCCTCGCCGTGCTCGCCGTGATCACCCTGATCGTCACCCACGGGGACGCCCCGCACGTGTGGCACGGGCTCACGCACGGCGTCGGCCTGTTCTTCGTCGTCGTCGCGGCAGCGGGCACCGCGGCCACCGGTTGGCTGCTGACGCGCCCGTCCGGGGCCTGGTCCCGGGTGACGGCGGTCGGCACGGTCGCCTCGGCCATCCTCGCCTGGGGCATGGCCCAACGCCCCTATCTCGTGCCGACCTCGCTGACCGTCGCCGAGGGCGCGGGCGCGCACACCACACTGCGCTGGCTGGGCCTCGTCACCCTCGTCGCCCTGGTGCTCGTGATCCCCGCGGTCGCCCTGCTGTACTGGCTGGACACGCACGGCGAGCTGGAGAGTCTCACCGACGCGGACCTGCGGAGTGCCGGCACCGGTGACGAGGGCTGACCCGGTGGCCGGCCCGCGGCCGGGGGCGGGGGCCGGGTGAGCGAGGACGACATCCTGCTGGGCCTCGGGCTGACCGTGGCCCTGGCGGTCGGGTGCCAGATCCTCGCGAGCCGGCTGCGGATCCCGGCCCTGATCCTGCTGCTGCCCGCCGGGTTCACCGCCGGGGCCCTGACCGACGACGTCCACCCCGACCTGCTCCTGGGCCCGGCGTTCTCCCCGCTCGTCTCCCTGTCGGTGGCGATCATCCTGTACGACGCCGGGCTGGGCCTCGACCTGCGCCATCTCAAGGGCGCGACCCGTGCCGTGGTCGTCCGGCTGATGGTGCTCGGCGTGGTGCTCACCTGGGGGACCGTCATCGGCACGGCACCGGCCCTGTTCGGGGTGCCGGTGGCCGTGGCCAGCATGATCGGGGTCATCCTCGTGGTGTCCGGGCCGACCGTCGTCGGGCCCCTGCTGGAGCACGTCCGGCCGTCGGACGGGGTGCGCCGCGTCCTGATGTGGGAAGGCTCGCTGATCGACCCCGTCGGCGGCATCCTCGGCGCGGTCGTCTTCCACTCCATCGTCTCCGGCGGACTGCGCAGCGGGCACTTCCGCTTCGGCGCGTTCTTCGCCGGCATCACCCTCGGACTCGTGGGCGGGGCGGTCGGCGCCGCACTGCTCTGGTTCACCCTCCGGCGGCTCAGGCTGGGCGAGACGCTGGGCACGCTGGCCCAGCTCGCCACCGTCGTCGCAGTGGCCGCGGGCTGTGACATGGCCTACGACGACACCGGTCTCATCGCCGCGATCGTCACCGGGCTGACCGTCGCGAACCTGCGAGGCCTCGACATGCCGGCACGCCGGCCGTTCTTCGAGACCCTCGTACAGCTGATCATCGGCCTGCTGTTCATCTCCATCTCGGCCACCGTGACGCCGGAGTCCGTCGTCCCGGTGCTGCTGCCCACGCTCGCGCTCGTCGCCCTGCTCATGCTCGTGGTCAGGCCGCTGGCGGCCGTGTTGTCCACCGTCCGGACGGGGCTCGCCGCGGGCGAACGCGCCTTCACCGGCTGGATGGCACCGCGCGGCATCGTGGCCGCGTCCACCGCCACCACCTTCTCCGCCTCGCTCACCGCCGCGGGACTGCGCGGCGCGGGCAAGATCCTCCCCGTCACCTTCCTGGTGATCGTGGGAACCGTCCTGGTCTACGCGCTCACCGCGAAACCCGTCGCCCGCAGGCTCGGTGTCAGCCGGCCGGCGCGGGCGCGCCCGCTGCTGGTGGGCGGCGATCCATGGGTGGTCGATCTCGCCCGGACGCTGCGCGCCGCGGGTGCCGACGTGCTGATGTGGGCGGGCGGCTCGCACGAGCGTGAGCGGATCGAGGCGGCGGGGCTCGAACTGGTCACCGGGGAGCTGATGGCCAGGGTCACCGACCCGCGGACCCGGCTGGAGGGCGTCACCTCGGTCTTCCTGCTCACGGCCGACGACGACTTCAACGCGCTCGCCTCGATCGTGATGGGGGACAGCGTCGAGGGCCCGGTCTACCGGGTCGGGCCGCCGCCCGGCGGTGAGGGTGTGGTCGCCCCCTACACGGCCGGTCACACGCTCTTCGGCGGACGGCTGGTCCGGCACGCCGTCGCCGACCGTCACGGGCGGGGCGCCCGCTTCCACGTCCAGCCGGCGTCCGCGCCCCGCCCGCCCGGGTACGACGCCCTGTTCGTCGTACGGCGGGGCGGCGGGCTGGAGCCCGTCACCGAAGCCGTGCCGCTCGCCGGCGCGGCACCGGACGACACCCTCGTGCTCCTCGGCCCTGCGCCACCGACGGGCTGAACCCGCGCCCGGCTACCGGGACGTCAGGGCGTCGTTCAGGGTCAGCGCCGCGTCGATCAGGGCAAGATGGGTGAACGCCTGCGGGAAGTTGCCCAGTTGACGGCCCGTCGGATCGATCTCCTCCGAGTACAGGCCCAGATGGTTGGCGTACCCCATCATCTTCTCGAACACCAGCCGGGCCCGGTTGGTGCGTCCGGCCCGCGCCAGCGCGTCGACGTACGTGAAGGTGCACAGCGAGAAGGTGCCCTCCGAACCGCGCAGGCCGTCCGGCGACGCCTCGGGGTTGTAGCGGTAGACCAGGCTGTCGCTGACCAGTTCCCGCTCCATCGCGTCGAGCGCCGACGTCCACATCGGATCCTCGGGGATGATGAACCCGACCGTCGACATGCGCAGCAGCGAGGAGTCGAGCACGTCGCTTCCGTAGTGCTGCACGAAGGCCCCGCGTTCCCCGTTCCAACCCCTGCTCATGACCTGCTCGTAGATCGCGTCGCGTTCGCTGCTCCAGCGTGCGGTCGCGCCCGGCCGGCCGTGCGACTCGGCGAGCCGCAGCGCGCGGTCGAACGCCACCCACGACATGACACGGCCGTAGGTGAAGTTCTGGCGGCCGCCGCGGGTCTCCCACAGGCCCTCTCCCGCCTGGTCCCAGTGGTCGACCAGCCATTCGAGGTTGGTGAGCAGCGAGAGCCAGCCCTGGTGCCCCAGCCTGATCCCGTGCCGGTGCGCGAAGTAGATGCTGTCCAGTGCCTCGCCGTAGATGTCCAGCTGGAGCTGGGTGGCGGCGCCGTTGCCGATCCGCACCGGGGCGGAGCGGGCGTACCCCTCCCAGTGCTCGAGCAACTCCTCCTTCAGGTCGGAGGACCCGTCGACCCGGTACATGATGTTGAGTGGGCCCGAGTCCCCGTCGCTGCCGGCCCGTTCCCGTACCCGGTCGTTCAGCCAGTTGAGGAACGCCTTCGCCTCCTCGGTGAACCCCAGCCCCAGCAGGGCGTACACGGAGAAGGAGGCGTCCCGGATCCAGGTGAAGCGGTAGTCCCAGTTGCGTTCGCCGCCCAGTTGCTCGGGGAGCGCCGCCGTCGGGGCGGCCACCAGGGCACCGGTCGGGGCGTACGTCATGAGCTTCAGGGTGATGGCCGAGCGCTCCACCGTCTCCCGCCAGCGCCCGGAGTACTGCGACTGGCTCAGCCAGGAGCGCCAGTACCTGATGGTCTCGTCGAACAGTTCCTGGTACTGCGCGAGGCGGATCTGGCGCGGTGGTCCGTCGGCGGCCGACTCCAGCACCAGACCGCGCTGCTGGCCGGCTTCCAGGGTCAGCGTGAAGTGCAGGTCGTTACCCCGGTCCGTGAGGACGTCCACCAGCCGCTCGTCCTCCGGCTCGCGGATGGGGTGCACGGTGAGTACCGCGCCGTCCTCAGCCTCGAACAGGGCGCCGTGCTCGGTGATGTGCAGCCGGTGGGCCGTCCGGCCGTAGTTGAACCGCGGAGCGATCTCGACCTCGAACGTCATGGTGCCGCGCACACAGCGCACCAGGCGGACCAGCCGGTGGCAGTCCGTGGCCGCCTTCCCGGTCACCGGCATGAAGTCCAGGACCTCGCCCGCTCCGGCCTCGGTCATGAACCGGGTCACCAAGATCGCCGTGTCGGGGAGGTAGAGCTGCTTGGTCGCGTACATCGTGTGCGTCGGCCGCACCGTGCAGTGGCCGCCCTTGTCCTTGTCGAGCAGGGCGCCGAAGACGCTGGGCGAGTCGAACCGGGGGAGGCAGAGCCAGTCGACCGTTCCGTCCGTGGTCACCAGGGCCGCCGTCTGCAGGTCGCCGAGCAGGCCGTGGTTCTCGATCAGGGGATAGTCGTCCATCGGGGTACCCCTTCCGGCAAGCGATTCACCCGAACGGCCCTCCTGTGATCAGCCTAGGACGGACCGCCCCCACCCGCGCTCCGGTCGGCGGCGGCCCGGCGGGCCGCGCGGCGCCACAGACGGCGCTGCAGGCGCAGGGTGAGGACGCCGACGACCACCAGGACGACCACGTTGAGCAGCAACTGCAGCAGCGAGCCCCGGGCCTGCCCCCAGTCGGCGAAGGCCAGCGAGACGGCCATGTCCGAGGCGGCGGGGATCGTGGTCACGGAGATGAACACACCGAGCAGGGCGCTGCCGCGTGCCTCGGCGAGCGAGACGATGCCCACGATTCCCGCGAGCACGGCCACGGCGACGGAGAAGAAGTCCGGTGTGTCGATGAGGTGGGAGACGGGCCGCAGCCCGAGCTCGAAGGCCGTGGACTGCATGCCGAAGGCCCGCGCCAGCGCGGCGAATCCCAGCGTGACGACGATGGCCAGCAGGAACCCGGCCGTCAGGGCCCGTGTTCCGTCCCGGACCCGGTGGCGGTTACGGCGGTCGAGTCCGAGGGCGATGCTGGTGATCGCGTTGTACTCGGGGCCGACCACCATGGCCGCCACGATCAGGATCTGCGAGTTCGTCATGATGCCGACCGAGCCGATGATCCCGGCGACGACCAGGAACAGGTAGAAGGAGGGGGGATAGGTCCCGCCCGCCCGGATGTGCGCCTCGACCGACGCCCACAGGGGCGCCTGGACGAGCGCGCCCGGCTGCTCGGCCTCCAGCCGGTCGGCGTGCCGCGAGAACATCATGTCGACGTCGTCGACGGCGATCGACCCCGCGTGGTCGACGCCCAGCCCGCGCAGGTCCTCCAGCACCCCGTTGGCGGCGCCCTTCACCACGTCGCACTCGACCGCGTCACCCTCCGGAACCCGCGCCGCCCGCACCACCACGACGTTGAGGACGCGCTCGTGCGAGGCGAGCAGGCCGACGACCGGCGGGGTGAGCGACGGCGGCATCACCATGCGGAAGTGGATCAGGTCCATCCGACCCTCCTGGAAGGCGCCCGCTAGCGGTCCGGCCCGCACACGGAACGCAGCGCGGCCCGCACGACCTGGGCCGTGCCGCCGGACGCGTCGATGGTGACGCCCGGCTCGTCGGAGTGCAGCGGATCGAGGGTGGCGTACTGGCTGTCGAGCAGCTCCGGAGGCATGAAGTGCCCCTTGCGTCGCGCGATGCGCCGCGCGGCCACCTCACGGTCGAGCGCCAGGTACACGAACCACACGTCCGCTCCGGTACGCCGGAACTGGTCGCGGTACGCCCGCTTGAGAGCGGAACAGGAGGCGACGCCCCCGTGCCCGCTCGACGCGGTGACGCGGATCCACTCCGTGAGCGCCGCCAGCCAGGGCCGCCGGTCGGCGTCGTCGAGGGGGTGCCCCGACGCCATCTTGGCGCGGTTCGCGGCGGGGTGGAGGTCGTCGCCCTCCAGGAACGGCACGCCGAGCCGCTGCGCGAGCCGCGCTCCGACGGTGGACTTCCCGGACGCGGACACGCCCATCACGACCACCACCAGCGAACCCCCGTCCGGTCCGGCCAACGGAGCCTCCTCTGGGACGCGGCGCGGAACTGCCCGTACCCCCACTATCGCCCGGCACCGGAGGAAGTGCCGCGTGCGCGCACCCCGAACAGCGGCCCGCGCACACGACCGCCGCACTCGCCAGGCGGGTGCGCCCGCTCTGGCGGATAGTGGTGGGGCGGAACCACCTTCCAGCCGGCTCTCCGTACACGCTCTCCGTACACACAGGAGGACCGATGCGTGTTTCACGTCCGCTGGCCGCGCTCGCCTGCGTCGCGTTGTCCGGAGTGGGGCTCGCCGCATGCCAGGACCAGGCGGCCGGCACCATCACCGGGCACAACGGCCTCAGAGAGGTGCAGTCCTTCACGAACCCGTCGATCGGGGGGTGTCACCGCTTCAGGGCGGACGTCACCCGCGTGGACAACTTCACGCAGAACAGCATCCTGCTGTACAAGACGCCCGACTGCACGACGCCGAAGGGCAAGGAGAGCATCTACCTGAACATGCAGGGCTCGGACGTGGTGGTCAGGTCCACCGGACCGTGGCGCAGCTTCTCCTTCGCCCCCGAGTGACCCCGGCCCGCGCCCGGGCGTACCCGGGACACCGCGCTCACCGGTCCGGCAGCACCTCGTCGTCGCGCAGCCTGCGCCAGATGTGGGTGCGGTGCAGCACGTACAGGGCGCCGCCCAGGACCGCCACCTGCAGTGCCACGGCGAGCAGCCAGAACACGGCCCGGCTCTCCATCTCGTCCGTGAGGTAGGTGAAGTTCATACCGAAGTAGCCGGTCAGGAACGTCAGCGGCAGGAAGATCGTGGACACGATGGCGAGCCGGTTGATCACCCCGTTCTGCTCGCCCGACACCAGCGAGGAGTAGCTGGCGAAGGCGCGCCGGGTGGCCTCCTGCAGGGACTGGATGTCGCCGAGCACCAGCCGCCCGGTGTGCTGGAACTCCCGGGCGAGGTGCTGGCGCTCCTCGGAGAAGTCGCGGCTGAGCATCCTGCGCATGATCACCTCGTCCGTCGCCTGGAGATAGGGCAGCAGGAAGTGGTGCAGGAGCGCGGCCCGCCGCCGCAGCCGTGCCAGGCGGTAGACCTGGTCGGGGCGCCTCCGGTCGAACATCGCGTCCTCGAGGTCCTCCACCACCAGCAGGTCCGCCACCGCGGCCCGGCGGAACGTGTCCAGGGCCTCCTGCAGCAGCAGGAACAGCACGGCCACGGTGTCGGGCGGGTTCTCCTCGCCGAGCCGGGCGACGAGGTTCTCCAGGGTCCGGGCCGGTCCCCGGTGGAGGGTGACCAGGTGCCGCTCCGTGGCCATGACATGGATGTGGACGACCCGGCGGCCCTGGACGACGGGAACGACGAAGCCGGCCCGGTCGCCGAGGAACTGGGCCCGCACCGGCTCGTCCGCCCTGCCGAACCAGGGCGGGCACTCGGACTCCAGGCCGAGCCCGCCGACGACCTCGCCCTCATCGGCCGCAGGCTCGTCCGCGAGCTGGATGTCGACCAGCAGGAAGGAGGAGCCGGCCAGGAGCTCCCGTGCCTCCGCCAGGCCCGTACGCGTGGTGGCCCCTCCGGGCACCGACACCACCGATACGATCATCTGTCCTCACTGTGATCCCGGTTCCGTAGGTCCCACGGTGCGCACACTCACCCGCCGCCGGTCGCGGACACACGCGGGCGCGACGGCGCGTACCCCGGACGGGTGAGAGCGCAAGGCCCTCCGGCCCCGCTCCCTGAGCCGGCCCGAACCCGAGGTACGGCGGACGTCTCCACGCGGCCTCCGGCGGCTCAGCCGGCATGGGGCCGGGCCAGGCCGTGGTCGTAGGCGAAGATCACCGCCTGGACGCGGTCCCGGGCGCCGATCTTGGACAGGACGCGGCCGACATGCGTCTTCACCGTGGACTCGGACAGCACGAAACGCGCGGCGATCTCGCTGTTGGTCCAGCCCTTGCCGATGGCGACGAGGATCTCCCGCTCGCGGTCGGTGAGGGCGCCCAGGCGCGGATCCCCGTCGGGGCCGTCGCCGCCGGCCGGCATGAGACGGGTGAACTCGTGGAGCAGGCGGCGGGTGAGCGCGGGCGCGATCACCGCGTCGCCGACGGCCACGGCGCGGATGCCCGCGAGGAGTTCCTCGGGGCGGGCGTCCTTGAGCAGGAAGCCGCTGGCCCCGGCGCGCAGGGCGGCGTGGACGTACTCGTCGAGATCGAAGGTGGTCAGGACGAGAACCCGGGAACGGCCGCCCGTGGCGACGATACGGCGCGTGGCCTCGATGCCGTCCATGCCCGGCATGCGTACGTCCATCAGGACGACGTCGGGGCGCAGTTCGGCGGCCTTGCGCACGGCCTCGGTCCCGTGCGCGGCCTCGCCGACCACCTCGGTCCCGGGCACGGAGTCCAGCAGCATCCGGAAGCCGTACCGCTGGAGCGGCTGGTCGTCCACGACGAGCACGGTGGTCACCCGGCGGCACCGCCCCGGGGAGCGAGGTCGAGGGCGGCGCGCACCGTCCAGCCCGGGCCCAGCGGACCCGCGCTGACGTGTCCGCCGTAGAGAGCCGCTCGTTCCCGCATGCCCACCAGTCCGTGTCCCTCCTCGTTCGCCGTGCCGGGACGACCGGCCGGAGCGGGCGGGCCGGAGTCCTGGACGGCGATCGTCAGCCGCGCGTCCTCCACGACGATCGCCAGGTTCGCGCGGGCACCGGCCCCGGCGTGCTTCAGGGTGTTCGTCAGGGCCTCCTGCACGATGCGGTAGACCGTGAGCTGCACTCCGCTGTCCAGGGCGTCGACGTCACCGGCCGTACGGTAGACGACCTCCAGGCCCGCGGCGCGCACCCCCTCGCACAGCGCGTCGATGTCCGCGAGACCCGGCTGCGGGCTCAGCTCGGGCCCGGCGCGCGGGCCGTCCCCCTCGCGCAGCACGCCGAGCACCCGGCGCAGCTCGCTCAGGGCCTGACGGCCGGTGTCACCGATGAGGCGCAGGGCCTCCTCCCCCCGCTCCGGGGAGACGGCGGTGGCGTAGGCGCCCGCGTCGGCGAGCGTGATGATGACGGACAGGTTGTGGCCGACGATGTCGTGCATCTCGCGGGCCACACGCGCCCGTTCGGCCGCCACGGCCAGTCTGCCGCGCTGGTCGCGTTCGGTCTCCAGCCGGGCCGCGCGGTCCCGCAGCCCGGCCAGCTGGGCCCGCCGGATACGGATCATCAGCCCGAGCGCGAGGGCCGCGGTGGCCGTGCTGAGCAGGAAGAAGAGCGCGTCCGAGACCGGCACCGCCGCAGAGACCCGCGCCGCGACCAGGCCCAGCGCACCCGCCAGGACGGCGCAGGCCCCGGGCAGCTGCCGCAGCCGTCCGTGCAGGGCCAGGCTGTACAGGGCGACGAAGAGCGCGACGTCCGCACGGAGCGCGGCGCCGAGCGACCACTGGAGGACGAACACGGCCGTGACGGCGCCGAAGGCGACGGCGGGTGCCCGGCGCCGCCACAGCAGCGGCAGCACGAGGCCGGCCTGCAGGGCCGCCATGTCCGCCACGGGCAGCCGGGTGAACGCCACGCGGAACCGGCGTGGTCCGTCGCCACCGCCGATCGTGTGCAGCAGGTCCGGCAGGCAGAACAGCGAGAACACCACGACCACCACCGCGGCGTCCAGCACCCACGGACGGGCCCGGTCGGCGTGCCGGAGCCGCTGGCCGGCCCGGCCGAGCCGGGCGACCAGCGGACCCATCCCGCCGAGGTCCTCGGCGGTCACGGAGGTCATCGGCCCATGATGCGGCCGGCCGCCGCTCACACGTCGCTGCGCAACAGCCGGTACGCCGCTCCGGCCAGCGCCAGGACCGTCCAGCCGAGGAGGACCAGGAGTCCGGCGCCCGGCGACAGGGTGGTCGAGTCGTGGGTCAGGGCGAAGACCGACTGGCCCGCGTGGCTCGGCAGATAGGGGCCGATGTCGCCCTGCCACGAGCTGGGCAGCAGGGAGATCAGCCCGGGTACGAGCATGAGGGCGGCCACGAGCACCGAGATGCCGCCCGCCACCGACCGCAGCAGCGCGCCCAGGGCGGCGCCGATCACGCCGACCAGGCCGAGGTAGAGCCCGGCGCCCAGCAGACTGCGCACGACACCGGCGTGGCCGAGGCCCATCGCGACCGGCGTGCCGGAGAGGATCCGGCTGCCGATGAGGAAGGCGACGAACGCGCCGACGGTCGCGACCACGAGCGCGACCAGTCCGTACACCGCCGCCTTGGACCACAGCACGGGCAGCCGGCGCGGCACCGCGGCCATGGTCGAGCGGATCATCCCGGTGGAGTACTCACCCGCCGTGACCAGCACACCGAGCACGCCGAGGGCCAACTGGGCGAAGTTCGTGCCGAACAGCGACAGGCTGACGGCGGTCGCGTCGGCGAAGTCGCGCTCCACGGGCCGGCCCGAGCCGAGACCGGACTTGTAGTGGCTCGTGGCGACGGCGCCGAAGGCGACGAGGAACAGCAGGCCCAGGCCGAGGGTGATCCAGGTGGAGCGCAGGGACCAGAGCTTGGCCCACTCCGAGGACAGCACGCGCCGGCCGGTCACCCGGTAGGCGGGCCGGTCCTGGGCGGCCGGAGCGGTCCCGGAGGTCTCCGATGTCGCCGTGAGGGTGCTCATGCCGCGCTCCCGGAGGTCTCGGTGCCGGTCGTGGTGCCGTGGTACTCCACGGCGTCCCGGGTCAGTTCCATGAACGCCTCCTCCAGCGACACCGCCTTCGAGGTCAGCTCGAACAGGGGGATCCCGTGCTCGGCGGCCTTCAGCCCGATCTCGCGTGCGGAGACCCCGGTCACCTGGAGTTCCTCGGACCCGACGCGGCCGGTGATCTCCACGCCGGGACCGGCCAGCACGTCCCGCAGCCGTGCCGGGTCGGCCGTCGCGACCTTCACGCTGTCGCCGCCCGCCTCGCGGACCAGGTCCCGCACGGTGGTGTCGGCCAGCAGCCGGCCGCGTCCGACGATGATCAGGTGGTCCGCCACCAGCGACACCTCGCTCATCAGGTGCGAGGAGACGAAGACCGTGCGCCCCTCCGCCGCCAGGGAGGTGAGCAGGTTCCGGATCCAGCGCACACCCTCGGGGTCCAGGCCGTTGACGGGCTCGTCCAGCATCACCGTCCGCGGGTCGCCCAGCAGCGCGGCGGCGATGCCCAGGCGCTGTCCCATGCCGAGGGAGAAGGCGCCGGCCCGCTTCTTCGCGACGCTGCCGAGACCGGCCAGTTCGACGACCTCGTCGACCCGGCGGCGCGGAATGCCGTGGGTGAGCGCGAGGGCCCTGAGGTGGCTGCGGGCCGAGCGCCCCGGGTGGACCGACTTCGCCTCCAGCAGCACCCCGACCTCCTGAAGCGGTGCCCGGTGGCGGGCGTAGCGCCGCCCGTTCACCGTGACGGAGCCGCTCGTCGGCGCGTCGAGCCCGACGATCATGCGCATCGTCGTGGACTTGCCCGCGCCGTTGGGCCCGAGGAAGCCGGTCACCGTCCCCGGTCTCACGGTGAAGCCCAGACCGTCGACGGCCGTCTTCTCCCCGTACCTCTTGGTGAGCTGCTGTGCCTCGATCACGCGCGTTCTCCCTCGTTCGGGGCCTGCGGCGGCCGGCCCGCCCGACGCCTCCCCCGCAACGCTAGGACCGAGATGTCCGGATTCGGTGGTACCGGGGGCCGAAGCCCGCACGGCGGGTGGTACCGCGGTACTACGACCCGGCGGTGTGCGAGTGGAGCGAGTCGTGCGGGGGGTGGGTCGCGCGCGGTGCCGGGTGCGCGGTCAGGATGCGTTCAGGTGTTCGGTGGCACGGTCGGTGGCCATGACCCACGAATCGTCCGGGACGTCCGCGCTCTCCGGGGCCGGCGGCCCCGCCGCTCCCGAGCGGCACCGGCCGCGCTGGAACAAGGTGCCCGAGGTCACCGCCTACTTCTGGATCATCAAGGTGCCTGTGCACGGGGGTGCCGTCCGCGGCGACGAGCGTGGCCAGCAGCCGGAACTCGGTGGGGGACAGGGCGGTTCGGGTGTTCCGCACGGTCATCAGGTGATCGACCGCGTCGAGGACCAGGTCACCTGCCGAGACCGCCTCCCGCGCGGGGACCCGTTTGAGTACGGCCCTCAGCCGGGCGGCGAGTTCTGCGAGGTGGAAGGGCTTGGGCAGGTAGTCGTCGCCCCCGGCGGAGAAACCCGCCAGGCGATCGGTGAGCCCGTGCCGGGCGGTCAGGAAGATCACGGGCGCGAGGCAGCCGTTGGCCCGCATCGCCTGGCACACGTCCCGTCCGTCCGCGTCGGGCAGGCCGACGTCCAGGACGGCCGCCGCGATGCCGGTGGTGGCCAGCCGCAGGGCGGTCGCGCCGTCGGCGGCCGGGACGGGGTCGAAGTCCTCCTCGTACAGGCCGCGGCGCAGGACGTCACGCAGGGCGTGATCGTCCTCGACCACCAGGATCCTGGGGCGCATGGTCCTCCGTCGGCCTCGCGGCCGGGTCGGTGAGGCGGGTGGGGAAGGAGGCGGGCAGCAGGCGGGCGGCCGCGCACAGGCACGCCCCCAGCCAGCCGGCGGCGAACAGCCAGCCGCCCATGACGTCGGTGAGCCAGTGCACGCCGAGGAAGCAGCGGCTCAGTCCCACCGCCAGACCCCAGCAGCCGACGGCGATCCGCAGTGCCGTGCCCCCGCGCGGGGCGCGCAGGGTCAGCGCGACGATCAGTATCCCGGCGGTGAGGGCGGCCGTGGTGGTGTGCCCGGACGGGAACGCCCAGCCGCTCGCGTGTGTCGCCCAGACCCCGTGCGAAGGGCGGGGCCGGTGGACCAGCTCCATCACGCCGTACCGCAGCGCCTGCCCCAGTCCGAGGCAGGCGAGGCAGAGGGCGGCCGCACACAGCCGCTGCCGCGCGGTGCGTCCCGCCACGGCGCCGGCCACGGCCGCGAGGGCGTAGGGAACGACACCCGTACCGGTGTCGGTCACGCCCCGGGCCACGGCCACGGCCACGTCGGGGCGGTGGCCGACCGCCCAGGTGAGGAAGCCGTCGTCCAGCCACAGCGGTGAGCCGCCCCGGCCGGCCACGACCATGGTCAGCACGGTGAACGCCGCCCACGCGCCGAGCCCGGCGCTGCCGGCCAGTTCGGCGGTGTCCTCGCGGTTCACGAGGCCGGCCGCAGCGGACGGAGCGCAGCCGCCGCGGCCAACCGGCGGCCCGGGTCCCGACAGGCGGAGCCGTCGATCGGCGCCCCGTCGGAAGCGAGAACCATCAGCGGGCCTCCTTCTCCTCGGCACGCCCGCGGCCGCGGTACAGCTCGGCGGCGAGCGGAACCAGCGACACCGCGACGATCAGCGCGACCAGCGGGAGCAGATAGCGGTCCACGTTCGGGATCGAGGAGCCCAGCGCGTAACCCGCCAGGGTCAGGCCGAGGCTCCACACCAGGCCGCCGACCACCTGCCACAGGGTGAACACCCGGAGGGGCACCCCCAGGGCACCCGCCAGCGGATTGAGCACGGTCCGCACCACCGGCACGAATCTCGCCAGGAAGATCGCCTTGGCGTGCCCGTACCGCCCGAGCAGCTCCTCCGCCCGCTCCGCGCCCTCCCGCAGCCGCGCGGAGCGGCTGCGCGCCAGCAGGGCGCCGCCCGCCCGGCGCCCGATCAGGTAACCGCACTGGGCGCCGGCCAGCGCGCCGAACGCCGCAGCGGCCAGCAGCGGTCCGAGCGACAGGTGCACGCCGTGCCGCCCGGTGCCGGTGCACAGCAGGCCCGCCGTGCACAGCAGGCCCGCCGTGAACAGCAGGGAGTCGCCGGGCAGGAAGAAGCCGATCAGCAGGCTCGTCTCGGCGAACATCACCACACCGACGCCGAGCACGCCGAAGGCGGCCAGCAGCGACTGCGCGTCGAGCGGGTTCACCGCGAGCTGCGACGACAGAACCACGGGTGTGCTCATCGGCACGAGTCCTCTCCGGGCGCACGGCACCCCAGCCGTCTACAATTCCGTAGACTGTCTACGGTACTGTAGACGATGGCGGGGTGCGGATCGTTCCCTTCGGCCCGGAAACACGAAGGCGGGGCCCGAAGGCCCCGCCCAGGAAAAGATCAGCGACAGTGAGACGCCCGCTCAGGGCCACACCAGGCAGTACGGCTGGTGCCCGGCTTCATGCAGCCGGTGCGAGAAGTCCTGCCACTCGTGCAGCAGCTGGTACACGTTGAACGCGTCCCGGGGGCCGCCCCGGTCCGGGACCGTCGACCAGATGAACGCCGCCGCGCCCACCGCCTCCTCGCCGATGCCGCGGAGCGGGTCGACGACCGTCATGGGGAGCTTGACGACGGCGTAGTCGGGGTGCAGGACGACCAGCTCGAGCGGCGGCACCTTGTGCAGGGGGACGCCCTCGATGCCGGTCAGCACCATGGCGGCCATCGTCTCCGGCTTGATCTTGGTGAACATGCCGTTCATGCCCAGCTCGTCGCCGCCGAGTTCCTCGGGACGCATCGAGATGGGGACACGGGCCGCCGTCGCACCGTCCGGCGCGCCGAAGTATTTGTACGTCACCCCCACCCGACCACCATTTCTGCTTCCCGCCCGAGACCGGTCGATCCCCCGGTCGTTCCGCTCGGGCTCACCCGGAACATCCTGTGTCTGACGTGCGTCGGCCTGACGTGGCTCGGACGTTTCCTCCACCTCGCGCCGGTGCCTTCCCCGCCGGGCGCGCCGAGGACCCAGGTCGTCAGTCCCCTCGCCCAGTCCGCCACCGCGATGCATATCTCCACCCGACTGCTTTTCTAGGACGCGTGGCCCCCGCCGCGCAACCCGATCATCGTGTCAGTGACCTCCCCCACGGCCGCCCGCCGAAACGTGCGGTGAAACACCAGTCCGCGGGATCAACCCGGTCACTGATCACTACGTGCCGTATGAGCTGTGTGTATCAGCTCTCAGTCTCGCAGATGGCGCGGCCGTGACCCCGAGGCCGGCGGCCCGATGCCCGGGCCGCGGCCTACCCTGAGGTGGTCACCACCCGAACCGGAGTCCGAGAGGCCGGAGAAGCCGCACGTCATGAGTGCCATGAGCGAACTGCCCTATCCCTACGAAGCGCCCGCGTCGCAGGCGCTCTTCGACCGTGCGTCGGCCGTCACGCCGGGCGGCGTGAACTCGCCGGTGCGCGCCTTCCGCGCCGTGGGCGGCACGCCCCGGTTCATGGTCTCCGGCAAGGGGCCGTACCTGACCGACGCCGACGGGCGGGAGTACGTCGACCTGGTGTGCTCCTGGGGGCCGATGATCCTCGGCCACTCGCACCCCGAGGTGATCGCCGCCGTGCAGGAGGCCGTCGCCCGCGGCACGTCCTTCGGCACCCCGGGCGAGGGCGAGGTCGCCCTCGCCGAGGAGATCGTCGCGCGGGTGGAGCCCGTGGAGGAGGTGCGGCTGGTCAGCAGCGGCACCGAGGCGACCATGTCGGCGATCCGGCTCGCCCGGGGCTTCACCCAGCGGTCCAAGGTCATCAAGTTCGCCGGCTGCTACCACGGCCACGTGGACTCCCTGCTGGCCGCCGCCGGGTCCGGCGTCGCCACCTTCGCGCTGCCCGACACGCCCGGTGTCACCGGCGCCCAGGCCGGCGACACGATCGTGCTGCCGTACAACGACCTGGAGGCCGTGCAGGAGGCCTTCCACCGGCACCCGGGCGAGATCGCCTGTGTCATCACCGAGGCCTCGCCGGGCAACATGGGCGTCGTGCCGCCGGCCCCCGGCTTCAACCAGGGCCTCAAGGACGCGTGCCGCAGGCACGGCGCCCTCTTCATCTCCGACGAGGTGATGACGGGGTTCCGGACCAGCCGCGCCGGGTGGTACGGCGTCGACGGGGTCAAGCCCGACCTGATGACCTTCGGGAAGGTCATGGGCGGCGGCTTCCCCGCCGCCGCGTTCGGTGGCCGGGCCGACGTCATGGCCCACCTCGCGCCCGCCGGGCCCGTCTACCAGGCCGGCACCCTCTCCGGTAACCCCGTCGCCACCGCCGCCGGGCTCGCCCAGCTCCGGCTGCTCGACGACGCGGCGTACGAGACGGTCGACGCGGTCTCCGCGCAGATCCAGAACCTGGTCACCGAGGCGCTGAGCAAGGAGGGCGTCGCGCACCGGCTGCAGACCGCCTCCAACATGTTCTCGGTGTTCTTCACCGACCGGCAGGTGCGGGACTACGAGGACGCCAAGCGGCAGGAGTCGTTCCGCTTCACCGCCTTCTTCCACTCGCTGCTGTCGAACGGCGTCTACCTGCCGCCGTCGTCCTTCGAGTCCTGGTTCGTGTCCACGGCCCACGACGCGCGGGCCATCCAGAAGATCGCCGACGCCCTTCCGGCGGCGGCCCGAGCGGCCGCGGAGGCCACGGCAGCATGAGCAGCAACGGCAGCGAGAAGGACATCACCGTCGTCCACGTCATGCGGCACGGCGAGGTCGAGAACCCGGGCGGCATCCTCTACGGGCGGCTGCCCGGCTACCACCTGTCCGAGCTGGGCCGGAAGATGGCCGACCGGGTCGCCGAGCACCTCTCCACCCGGGACGTCACCCACGTCTGCGCCTCCCCGCTGGAGCGTGCGCAGGAGACCGCCACCCCGATCGCCAAGGCGCACGGTCTCGACCTGGCCACCGATGAGCGGCTCATCGAGGCCGGCAACGTCTTCCAGGGCAAGACCTTCGGGGTCGGGGACGGCGCACTGCGCAAGCCCGACAACTGGAAGCACCTCGTCAACCCGTTCCGGCCGTCCTGGGGCGAGCCGTACATCGACCAGGTCGTGCGCATGATGGGCGCGCTGCACACGGCCAAGGACCGGGCCCGCGGGCACGAGGCGGTGCTGGTCAGCCACCAGCTCCCGATCTGGATCGTGCGGTCGTACGTCGAGAAGCGGCGGCTGTGGCACGACCCGCGCAAGCGGCAGTGCACGCTCGCGTCGCTGACGACCTTCACCTTCCAGGGCGACCGGATCGTCTCCGTCGGCTACTCCGAGCCCGCCATCGACCTGGTCCCGGTCCATCTCCGGGCCGGTGCCAAGCCCAAGAAGGGCAAGGGCGCGGCTCAGGGCAAGGCCTTCGGAGCCTGATCCACCCTTTTGCCTGGCCTGTTACGAAAAGCATAAAGAAGTATCGGAACCTCCCTGATCGTCACGCCCTCTGAATGGGTGACCACCAGCAGGCGTGACGAATCGGGGATCTCCATGCGCACCTTCTCCCGGACCGGCCGGACGCTCTCCCGCAGGGGAGCGCTGGGCCTCGGCGCGGGCACGGCGGCCGCCGCCTCGCTCGCCGGCTGCGGGTCCCTCAAGTCCTCGGACGAGAGCGGGCGGCCGTCCGGTTCCGGCCACGCGGACGGCGGGAAGAGCGGCGCGGGCAGGGGCGGGAGCACGGCGCGTCCGGCCCGGCCCATCGGCGACGGCTCCACCTCGTTCACCGGCCGGCAGCCGCACCAGCCCGCGAAGCCCGAGCCGCTGGAGCCGGGCCAGACCCCTCCGCAGTTCGTGATCTTCTCCTGGGACGGCGCCGGCGAGGTCGGCAACGGCCTCTTTCCGCGCTTCCTCGACCTGGCCGGGGAGCACGGCGCGAGCATGACCTTCTTCCTCTCGGGGCTGTATCTGCTGCCCGAGTCGAAGAAGCGGCTGTACGAGCCCCCGAACAACCCGCGCGGCGCCTCCGACATCGGCTACCTCAGCGACCCCCACGTCAGGTCGACCCTGGCCAATGTGCGCCGGGCCTGGCTCGAGGGGCACGAGATCGGCACCCACTTCAACGGGCACTTCTGCGCCGGCTCGGGCTCGGTCGGCAACTGGACCCCGCAGCAGTGGCGGAGCGAGATACGGCAGGCCAAGGCCTTCGTGAAGGAGTGGCGGACCAACACCGGCTGGACCGACCTGCCGTCGCTGCCGTTCGACTACGACAAGGAGCTGGTCGGCGGCCGCACCCCCTGTCTGCTCGGCCAGAACAACCTGCTGCCCACCGCCCGCGAGCTGGGCTGGCGCTACGACGCCTCCTCGCCGGGCGGCCGCCAGGTGTGGCCGCTGAAGCGGATGGGGATCTGGGACCTGCCGCTCCAGCAGATACCTTTCCCCGGACGTTCCTTCGAGGTCCTGTCCATGGACTACAACATGCTGGCCAACCAGTCCGTCAACTCCACCAACGCGCCCGCGTACCACCACCCGGCCTGGCGGACCCAGTCCGCCCAGGCCTACATCCAGGGATTCCGGCGGGCGTACGAGACGAACCGGGCGCCCCTGTTCATCGGCAACCACTTCGAGCAGTGGAACGGCGGCATCTACATGGACGCCGTCGAGCAGGCCTTCAAGCACATCGCGCGCGAGAAGGAGAAGGGTGGGGACGTGCGGCTGGTCTCGTTCCGGCAGTTCGTGGACTGGATGGACGTGCAGAAGCCCGAGGTGCTCGCCCGGCTGCGCACCCTGGAGGTCGGACAGCGGCCGGCCGGGGGCTGGAAGGAGTTCCTGCGGGACGCCAAGTCGGCCGCGGGCAGTACGGCGTGAGGGATTGCCCGGAATGTCCTGTGTAAATAGTCCCTGAAATGGGGTTTTCCGCCCGCCAGGGGGGTGCGCGAGATCCCCGGAACAGGCATGCGAAACTTTTCACATGAGTACCCGTAGCCGCGCCGTCCTGCTCAGCGCCATGGCCGCCGTGACGGCCCTGACCCTGTCCGCGTGCGGCAACGGCGGCACCTCCGGCGGAGGCGGCAACACCAACTTCGTCACCGGCAACAACGGCATCGACACCGCGTCCCAGGGCAAGCGGGCCGCCGCGCCCGACCTGTCCGGCAGGACCATCGACGGCAAGACCCTCGACATCGCCGACTACAAGGGCAAGGTCGTCGTGGTCAACGTCTGGGGCTCCTGGTGCGGACCGTGCCGGGAGGAGGCCCAGTACTTCGCCAAGGTCTCCAAGGCGTACGAGGGCAAGGGCGTGCAGTTCGTCGGCATCAACACCCGGGACACCAGCACCACCCCCGCGCTCGCCTTCGAGCAGGAGCACGGGATCGGCTACCCGAGCCTGTACGACCCGACGGGCAAGCTGATGCTCCGCTTCAAGAAGGGCACGCTCAACCCGCAGCTCATCCCCTCCACGCTCGTCATCGACAAGGACGGGAAGGTCGCCGCGCGGGCGCTGGAGGCGCTCGACGACACGGCGCTGCTGAAGATGCTCAAGCCGGTCCTGGCGGAGAAGTGACGTGAGCGCGACTCTTCTGCTGGCCGCCGCCGGAACGGGCCCGAACGACACCGTGCTGAACGGGGCCCTGCTGGTCGCCCTGCCGATCGCCCTGCTCGGCGGCCTCGTGTCCTTCTTCTCGCCGTGCGTGCTGCCGCTCGTCCCCGGCTACCTCTCCTACGTCACCGGGATCGCCGGCACCGACCTCGCCGAGGCCAGACGGGGCCGCATGGTCGCCGGCGCCTCGCTGTTCGTCCTCGGGTTCAGCGCCGTGTTCATCTCCAGCGGGGCGCTGTTCGGCTACTTCGGCTGGACCCTCCAGGACAACAAGGGCACCCTGTCCCGGGTGCTCGGCGTGCTCATGATCCTGCTGGGCGTCTTCTTCATGGGGCTGATGCCCTGGTTCACCCAGCGCGAGTTCCGCTTCCACCGGCGGCCGACCGCGGGCCTGGTGGGCGCGCCCCTGCTGGGCGCCCTGTTCGGTGTCGGCTGGACGCCCTGCATCGGGCCGACCCTCGCCGCGGTGAACCTCCTCTCCTGGCACGAGTCGAGCGCCGGGCGCGGGGCGGTTCTGATGATCGCCTACTGCCTGGGCCTCGGCGTGCCCTTCGTGCTCGCCGCGGTCGCCTTCCGCAAGGCGCTCGGTGCCTTCGGCTGGGTCAAGCGCCACTATGTCTGGGTGATGCGCGCCGGCGGCACGATGATGATCGTGACCGGTGTGCTGCTGCTGACCGGGGCCTGGGACCACCTGGTGAACGAGATGCAGAGCTGGTCCGACGGCTTCACTGTGGGGATCTGATCGATGAGCACAACCGAAACCGACAAGGGCCGCGAGCAGGAGGAGCTGGGAACGGCCGGCGCGCAGCTCTCCACCGCCCCGCAGGAGGAGGCCGTGAGCCTGCCGGGCCTCGGCGTCATCGGCTGGGCCCGCTGGTTCTGGCGGCAGCTCACCTCCATGCGGGTGGCGCTGCTGCTGCTCCTGCTGCTCTCGCTCGGCGCGATCCCCGGCTCGCTGATCCCGCAGACCGGCGCCGACGCCACCAAGGTCGACGACTTCCGCGCGGCCCACACGACGCTCGCGCCGGTCTACGACAGGCTCGGCCTCTTCCACGTCTACAGCTCGGTGTGGTTCTCCGCGATCTACATCCTGCTGTTCGTCTCCCTGATCGGCTGCATCGTCCCGCGCACCTGGCAGTTCGTCGGCCAGCTCCGCGGCCGCCCGCCGGGCGCGCCCAGGCGTCTGGACCGGCTGCCCGCCTACACCAGCTGGCGCACCGAGGCCGAGCCCGAGCAGGTCCGCGAGGCCGCGCTCGCGCTCATGCGCAGGCGCCGCTTCCGGGCCCATGTCGCCGGTGACGCCGTCGCCGCCGAGAAGGGCTATGTGCGCGAGCTGGGCAACCTGGTCTTCCACATCGCGCTGATCGTGCTGCTGGTCGCCTTCGCCTCCGGGCAGATGTACAAGTCGGACGGCACCAAGCTGATGGTCGAGGGCGACGGCTTCTCCAACGCCCTGCCGATGTACGACGACTTCAAGTCCGGCAGCCTGTTCACCACCGACGACCTGTCGCCGTTCAGCTTCGGCCTGAAGGACTTCAACGGCACCTACGAGCTGACCGGCCCCAACCGCGGCACCCCGCGCACCTACCAGGCGAAGGTCACCTACAGCGAGGGCGCGGACGGCACGGACCGGACGACCACCATCAAGGTCAACGAGCCGTTGAAGATCGGCGACGCCAAGGTCTACCTCGTCAGTCACGGCTACGCGCCCGTCATCACCGTCCGCGACGGCAAGGGCAAGGTCGTCTACCAGGACGCCGTGCCGCTGCTGCCGCTCGACGGCAACGTCACCTCACAGGGCGTGATCAAGGTGATGGACGGCTACCGCGACGCCAAGGGCCAGAAGGACCAGCTCGGGGTCCGGGCCTTCTTCCTGCCGACCTACGGCGGCGGCGCCTCGGTGCTCTCGCAGTTCCCGGCGCTGCTGAACCCCGTGCTGAACCTGGAGCCGTACCACGGCGACCTCGGCGTCAACTCGGGCATCCCGCAGAGCGTGTACCAGCTCGACAAGACCCACATGAAGGGCTTCAAGGACACCGAGGGGAAGCAGCTCAGGGGGAACCTCAAGCCGGGTCAGACCCTGAAGCTCCCGGACGGCGCCGGCTCGATCACGCTCGAGAAGGACATCAAGGAGTGGGCCGGCTTCGAGATCGTCCAGGAGCCGGGCGGCGGCTGGGCGCTCGTCGGCGCGCTCGGCGCGATCTTCGGCCTGGCCGCCTCCCTGTTCATCCAGCGCCGCCGCGTGTGGGTGCGTGCGGTGCGCGGCGCCGACGGTGTCACCGTGGTCGAGATGGCCGGGCTCGGCCGCAGCGAGTCCGCCAAGGTGCCCGAGGAACTGGGTGACCTCGCCGCGACCCTCTACGACCAGGCGCCGGGGGCACCCGACCCCGACGACGACTCCACCCCATCCCCCGCTGGACCTGCCGAAGGGGCCGAGAAGTGACTCTCGCCGCCGCAACCGAGCTCGCCGCCGCGACCAACGAACACCTGGCGAGCATCAGCAACACGCTGATCTACTCGTCCATGGCCGTCTACACGCTGGCCTTCTTCGCCCACATCGCCGAGTGGCTGTTCGGCAGCCGCAGCAAGGTCGGCCGTACGGCCGCCGCGCTGACCGCCGGCGCCGAGCGCCAGGCGGGCGCGCCCGCCGTCACCGTCAAGAGCGCCGGGGGGACCGCCGTACTGGAGCGGCCGAAGGTCGTCGTGCGCTCCGCGTCCGGCGCGCGGGACGTGCCGGACGGGCCCGGTGCGCACGGCGGCGACGAGCAGGGCGACATGTACGGCCGGGTCGCCGTCTCGCTCACCGTGCTCGCCTTCCTCGTGGAGCTCGCCGGCGTCGTCGCCCGCGCGGCCTCCGTGCAGCGGGCGCCGTGGGGCAACATGTACGAGTTCAACATCACCTTCTCCACGGTCGCCGTCGGCGTGTACCTCACGCTGTTGGCGCTGCGGAAGAACGTGCGCTGGCTCGGCCTGTTCCTGGTCACCACGGTCCTGCTCGACCTCGGCCTGGCCGTGACCGTGCTGTACACCGCCAGTGACCAGCTCGTCCCGGCGCTGCACTCGTACTGGCTGTACATCCACGTCTCCACCGCGATCTTCTGCGGCGCGGTGTTCTACGTCGGCGCGGTCGCCACGATCCTTTACCTGTTCAAGGACTCCTACGAGAACAAGCTGGAGTCCGGCGGCAAGCCCGGCGGCTTCGCCCGCTCGGTGCTGGAGCGGCTGCCCGCCTCGGCCTCGCTGGACAAGTTCGCCTACCGCGTCAACGCGGCCGTCTTCCCGCTGTGGACGTTCACGATCATCGCGGGCGCGATCTGGGCGGGCGACGCCTGGGGCCGCTACTGGAACTGGGACCCCAAGGAGACCTGGTCCTTCATCACCTGGATCGCCTACGCCTGCTACCTGCACGCGCGGGCCACGGCCGGCTGGAAGGGCCGCAAGGCCGCCTACCTGGCGCTGATCGCGTTCGGCTGCTGGCTGTTCAACTATTACGGCGTCAACATCTTCGTCACCGGCAAGCACTCGTACGCGGGCGTGTGACCGCCCGGTCGGTGACACTGGTGCCATGAGCGGTTCCATCGAACAGGGCATCAGCCAGACGCACGGGAACACGCACATACTCCACTTCCTGGTGCGGCTCCCGAGGACCATGGAAGAGGTCTGGACGGCGGTGGCCACGCCCGCGGGACTCGCGGGCTGGTTCACCGCCGTCGACGTGCTCGAGCCCAGACTCGACGGCGAGGTCGCCTTCCGGGACCTGGGCGCCGGGCGGGTCACGGCGTGGGACGTGGACCGGGTCGCCGAGTACGCCGTGGCGGGCGGCCGGATGCGGTTCCATCTGGAGCGTGAGCGGCAGGGCGGGTGCGTGCTGCGCTTCACCCACGAGTTCCAGGACGAGGGCGAGTCGGAGACGGCCTGGCGCACGAGGTTCGAACGACTGATCGAGAATCTGGGTTCCTCGCCCCCGCCGCCCGATCAGGAGGCGTCGGAGCCCCTTCCCGGGCAGTACACCTGACACCGCCGCGAGCCGGGCCGCCGGGATCCGCTCGGGAACGGCGACGCCCGGCCCGGCGCCCGGCTACGACCCCACCCGCAGCAGCAGCTTGCCCGTGCTCGTGCGGGCGCCCATCAGCCGGTGCGCGTCCGCCGCCTCCTCCAGCGCGAACTCGGCCGTCACCGGCAGGGACACCGTGCCGTCGGCCACCTTGGCGAAAGCCGCTTCGGTCAGGCGGCGCAGTTCGGCCGGGGCCGTGCTCGCGAGGGTCAGGATCGAGAACCCGGAGACGGAGACGCCGAGCGGGTACAGCTCGGGCTGGCCGACGGACCACGGCTCGGCCGAGCTCGCGTTGCCGAAGGAGACCAGGCGGCCGAAGACCGCCAGCGAGGCCAGGCCCTCGCGCAGGGTGTCACCGCCGACCGGGTCCAGCACCAGGTCGGCGCCCCGGCCGCCGGTCGCCTCCCGCACCCGCTGCCGGAAGTCGCCGGTGAACACCTCGTCGTAGCCGTACTCCCGGGCGTGGGCCGCCTTCGCCGCCGTGGACACCACCCCGTACACCGCACCGGCGCCCGCCGCCCGCGCCAACTGGCCCACCGCCGTGCCGACTCCGCCGGCCGCGCCCTGGACGAGCACCGTCTCGCCGGGCTTGAGCCGGCCCACGGAGTGCAGCAGGGCGTAGGCCGTGGGCAGGACCGTCGGGAGGGTCGCCGCCGTGCGCAGGTCCACGCCGGCCGGGAGCGGGAAGACGGTCGCCGCCTCGGCCACCACCACCTCCGCGTACGCCCCGCCCCCGGTCAGCGCCGCCACCTCCTGGCCGACGGCCAGACCCGTGACGCCCGCGCCGAGCGCCCGGACCCGGCCCGAGACCTCGAGGCCGGGGACGAACGGCAGCCGCGGCACCCGGTAGCCCTCCGAACGTGCCTTCAGGTCGGCGAAGTTGACGCCCGTCCAGGCCACGTCGACGCTCACCTGCCCGGGTCCCGGCTCGGGCGCCTCGGCCGCCACCGCCGTCAGCACCTCGGGACCGCCGTACCGCTGGAACTCGATCGCGCGCATGCCGGACTCCCCGTTCGACTAAGTGTTCAATGAAAAGCGAACACTCGGGAGTGTATGGTTTTCATCGAACACTCGGCAAGTGCGGACGGCGCGGGCCGGCGTCGCGGCGAGGAGGACGGCATGGCCACGAGCAGTCACCGGGCCGCCCCGGAGCACACCCACCCCGACGAGGTGCCCGTGCTCACCGCGCTCGCCGCCCTGGCCGACCCGGTGCGCCTCACGCTCGTCCGGGAGCTCGCCGGGTCCGCCGACTGGTCCCGGAGCTGCGGCAGTTTCGACGTGCCGGTCGGCAAGGCGGCCCTCAGCCACCACTTCGCGGTGCTGCGCGGCGCCGGTCTCGTGGAGCAGCGCGACGAGGGCCCCAAGCGGGTGAACCGGCTGCGGCGGACGGAGTTCGACGCCCGCTTCCCCGGACTGCTCGACCTGGTGCTCCGGGTCGACTGACCCCCGCACCCCGGTGACCTGCGGGCATCGGCGGCGCCGATGGCCCCATCGGCAGGACGCCCCAGCGGCCCGTGGACCGGCCCCGGCGGCCGTCCGTAGCGTCGGCTTCATGACCTCAGAGCACACGGGCACGGCCCAGCTGACCACCGCGATGATGCTGTCCGGCACCCTCGGCGTCTTCGTCGTCGAGTCCGGTGCGCCGCCCTTCGACGTCGTCTTCTTCCGCGTCCTGTTCGGCGCCCTGGCCCTCGGCGGCTACGTGGTGGCCCGCGGCTGGCTGCGCGACCACGGCTTCACCCCGCGCACCCTCGGCCTCGCCGTCCTCGGCGGGGTGTTCATCGTGTTCAACTGGGTGCTGCTCTTCCAGTCGTACGAGAACACGTCCATCTCGGTGGCCACCGTGGTCTACCACACGCAGCCGTTCTACGTGGTGCTGCTCGGCGCCCTGCTGTTCCGCGAGCGGCTCACCGCCGCCCGGGTCGGCTGGATCGGCGTCGCCTTCGCCGGCCTGATCCTCGTCTCCGGGGTGACGCCCGCCGACTTCACCGGCGGCGGCGCGTACCTCACCGGCATCGGCCAGGCCCTGCTCGCCGCCCTGCTGTACGGGCTTTCCACCCTGGTCACCAAGCGGATCACCGGCGTGCGCCCGCACCTGATCGCCCTCGTGCAGGTCCTGGTCGGCGTACCCCTGCTGCTGCCCTTCGCCGACTTCGGCGCCATGCGGGGCACCGGCTGGGACTGGGGCTGGCTGGCGGGCCTCGGGCTGCTGCACACCGGCGTCATGTACGTCCTCATGTACGCCGCCTACGCCAAGCTGCCCACCGCCAAGATCGCCGTACTCGCCTTCGTCTACCCGGCCGTCGCGATGGTCATGGACTGGGCGGTGTACGGCCACCACATCGGATGGGTGCAGGCCCTCGGCGTCCCGCTCATCGTCACCGCGAGCCTCAAGGTCACCCTTGCTCGGAAACCAGCCTCCGCGCCTGCTCCACGAACAGCCGGGCATGCGCCGGAAGCCGCTTCCCGGACCGCCACGCCAGCTGCGTGCGAAGCGTGAACGGCGGCTTCCAGGCCAGCGGTACGAGCGTGCCCGCCGCGAGTTCGGCGGCGACCGTCACCTCCGGCAGCAACGCCGTCCCGAGGCCGGCCGCCGCCGCGCGCTTGGTGGCCTCGATCGTGCCGAACTCCATGAACTCCACCGGCCCCAGCGCCGTCAGCTCCCGCTCGAACAGGTCCCGGTAGGCACAGCCCGGCTCGGTGGCCAGCAGGGGCCGGCCGATGAGGTCGGCGGTCGCGACGGGCTTCCCGGCCAGGTCGTGCCCCGGTGCCGCCACCAGCGCCAGCGGCTCCACCGCCAGCACCGTGCTCCGAAGGCCCGGGTGCTCGGTCTCGGCCTCCATCAGGAACCCGACGTCGTACGTGCCCCGACGCAGCGCCTGCCGGGTCTCGTCGCCGATGGTGGTGCGCAGCGCGAGCCGCACCGCGGGGTGGCGGTGGTGGAAGAACTCCAGCAGCGGGGGCAGCCGGTAGGAGGTCAAGGACTCCATGGTGCCGACGGTGAGGGTGCCGGCCGGCTCCTCCGCGCCGGTGACCGCGGCCCGTGCCTCCTCGGCGAGCTCGATGATCCGCCGGGCGTAGGGGAGCAGCCGCTCACCCGGCTCGGTGAGCCGGATCCGGCCACCGAGCCGGTCGAACAGCTCGGCGCCCAGCGAGGACTCCAGGGCCCGGATCTGACTGGTCACACTGGACTGCGCGTACGACAGCTCGGCGGCGGCCTGGGTGAAGCTCAGGACGGTGGCGACCTTCTCGAAGGTGACGAGCAGCCTCAGTTCCACGGGTTCAGTCGTTCCTGGGGTCGTCCCGTTCGAGGGACTTCAGGAACTCGGGGTTGTCGTCGGGCGCGACCCAGCCCGAGCCCGGCTGCCGCTCGGCGGGTGTGCCGCTGTTCGCGGCGGCCGGCTGCCGGACCCTGCCGGTGATCAGCCAGGCCACCGGGCCCACCAGCACCCAGCCGAAGAGCAGGACGACGAGCAGCCACACGCCCTTCGGCAGGTGGTGCACCTCTTCCTCGGGGGTGTTCAGGCAGTCGACGAAGGCGTAGATCCACAGCGCCAGCACCAGCAGGACGGGCAGATACCTGAGCATGACGTGCGATCTCCCGAAGGTGTGGGACGGCCCCGGTGACAAGCCCAGGTTAGCGGGTGACCGATACTGAGAGGCATGGCTTACGACGATCTTCGCTCCCTGCTCAGGGCGCTGGAGCGCGAGGGAGACCTCAAGCGCATCAAGGCCGAGGTCGACCCGTACCTGGAGGTCGGGGAGATCGTCGACCGGGTCCAGAAGTCGGGCGGCCCCGCGCTGCTGTTCGAGAACGTGAAGGGCTCCGCGATGCCCCTCGCGATGAACGTCTTCGGCACCGACCGGCGGCTGCTGAAGGCGCTCGGCCTGAAGTCGTACGGCGAGATCTCCGAGAAGATCGGCGGGCTGCTGCGGCCCGAGCTGCCGCACGGGTTCGTTGGCGTGCGCGAGGCGTTCGGGAAGCTCGGCGCGATGGCGCACGTGCCGCCGAAGAAGGTGAAGCCGGACCACGCGCCGGTGCAGGAGGTCGTGCTGCACGGTGACGAGGTGGACCTCGACCGGCTCCCGGCGCTGTTCACCTGGCCGCAGGACGGCGGGTCCTTCTTCAACCTGGGCCTGACCCACACCAAGGACCCCGAGAGCGGCATCCGCAACCTCGGTCTGTACCGCCTGCAGCGGCACGACAAGCGGACCATCGGCATGCACTGGCAGATCCACAAGGACAGCCGGAACCACTACCAGGTGGCGGCCCGGCGCGGCGAACGGCTGCCCGTCGCCATCGCCTTCGGCTGCCCGCCCGCCGTGACCTACGCCTCGACGGCGCCGCTGCCGGGCGACATCGACGAGTACCTGTTCGCCGGGTTCGTCGCGGGCAAGCGGATCGAGATGGTCGACTGCAAGACGGTCCCGCTCCAGGTCCCCGCCAACGCCGAGGTCGTGCTGGAGGGCTGGCTGGAGCCCGGCGAGATGCTCCCGGAGGGCCCCTTCGGCGACCACACCGGCTTCTACACCCCGCAGGAGCCGTTCCCTGCGCTCACCATCGACTGCGTGACGATGCGCAAGCGGCCGCTGCTGCAGTCGATCGTGGTCGGCAGGCCACCCACCGAGGACGGCCCCCTCGGCCGCGCCACGGAGCGATTCTTCCTGCCGCTGCTGAAGATCATCGTCCCGGACATCGTGGACTACCACCTGCCCGAGGCAGGCGGCTTCCACAACTGCGCGATCGTCTCGATCGACAAGAAGTATCCCAAGCACGCGCAGAAGGTGATGCACGCGATCTGGGGGGCGCACATGATGTCCCTGACCAAACTGATCGTGGTCGTGGACGCCGACTGCGATGTGCACGACCTGCACGAAGTCGCCTGGCGCGCCCTCGGCAACACGGACTACGCCCGCGACCTCACGGTCGTGGAAGGCCCCGTCGACCACCTGGACCACGCCTCCTACCAGCAGTTCTGGGGTGGCAAGGCGGGCATCGACGCGACCATGAAGTGGCCCGAGGAGGGCTACACGAGGGACGGCGGATGGCCGGAGATGGTCCTGTCGGACCCGGATACGGCGGCCCTGGTGGACCGCCGCTGGAAGGAGTACGGCCTGTGAGCAGCGCCTCCGCGGCACTTCCGCGGCCGGGACGCACGAAGGCGTTCCTGCGCCTGGTGATGATCGAGCACTCGGTCTTCGCGCTCCCCTTCGCCTACATCGCCGCCCTCACCGCGATGTTCCAGCTCGACCGGAACATCCACTGGGGCCGGCTCCTGCTCGTCACGGTCTGCATGGTGGGCCTGCGCACGTTCGCGATGGCGGTCAACCGGATCATCGACCGCGAGATCGACGCCCGCAACCCGCGCACGGCCCAGCGCGAGCTGGTCACCGGCGCGATGTCGGTGCGGCACGCCTGGACGGGCGCCCTGGTCGCGCTCGTGGTCTTCCTGGGCGCCGCGGCCCTGCTGAACCCGCTGTGCCTGGCCCTGGCGCCCATCGCGGTGATCCCGATGGTGGTCTACCCGTACGGCAAGCGGTTCACCAACTTCCCGCAGGCCATCCTGGGTCTGGCCCAGGCGATGGGCCCGGTCGGCGGCTGGCTGGCGATCACCGGCGAGTGGTCCTGGAACGCGGTGATCCTCGGTCTCGCCGTCGGGATCTGGATCGGCGGCTTCGACCTGATCTACGCCTGCCAGGACGTCGAGACCGACCGCGAGATCGGCGTCAGGTCGGTCCCGGCCCGCTTCGGCGTCCCGGCCGCCGTCTGGGGCGCCCGCGCCTGCCACACCGTCACCACGGCCCTGTTCGTCTGGTACGCCCTCGCGACCCACGCCGGCGCGTTCTTCTGGCTGGGCCTGGTCGTCGTGGCGGGCGCCTTCGGCTACGAGCACACCATCGTCCGCCCGCACGACCTGTCCCGCGTGAACCGGGCGTTCTTCAGCGTCAACGGTTTCATCGGTATCGCCCTGTTCGTGTGCGCGCTGCTGGACCTGCTGGTGCGGGGTCTGACGGTCTGAGCGGGGGGCGGCGCCGCGGTCGGGCCGACCCGTCCTGAACACGGTTCGGCCCGCCGGTACGCTCAAGGTGTGAACGCAGGAGAAACGCAGCGCGCGCCTTGGATCGTGGGGGTGTCCGGAGCTTCCGGTACGCCGTATGCGGCAGCCGTGCTGCGGGCGCTGCTGGACGCCGGTGAGGCGGTCGACCTGGTGGTCAGCAGGGCCTCGCGGCTGACGCTGCTGGACGAGACGGGGATCTCGTTCCGGGACGCGCACTGGCAGGAGGACCTGCGGGAATGGCTGGCCAGGGGGGCCGACGGCAAACCCGGGACGTTCCAGGTGGACGTCAGCGGGGTGCGGTACTGGGGTGCGGGGGACCTCGCGGCGGGACCGTCCTCGGGGTCGTACCCGGCGCGGGGGATGCTGATCGTCCCGGCGTCCACGGCCTGTGTCGCCGGTGTCGCCCTCGGCCTCTCCAAGGACCTGCTGCAACGCGCCGCGAGCGTCACACTGAAGGAGCGCCGGCCGCTCGTCGTGGCCGTACGGGAGACCCCTCTGAACGGCCAGACCCTGCGGCACCTGGTCGCGCTGGACGACGCCGGCGCGAGCGTGGTGCCGGCCTCGCCCGCCTTCTACGCGGGCGCCACCCACATCCAGGACCTGGTGGACTTCGTCGCCGGGCGGGTGCTGGACGCGGCGGGCGTCGGGCACGGCCTGTACCGGCGCTGGAAGGGCGAACTGGGCGGCGGCGCAGCGGGCCGGTAGCCGGGCAAGTCGCAGTACCTCTCATCACTTCGGGAACTTCTCAGCGGAAGGCTTCGATCGCATGGACGCGGTGGACAGGCAGCTCATCCAGGCCCTGAGGGAGAACGGCCGGGCCTCCTACGCGGAGCTGGGGCGCCTCGTCGGCCTGTCGGGACCCAGTGTCACCGACCGCATCAACCGGCTGGAGGCGGCCGGTGTCATCACCGGGTACCGCGCCATCGTGGACTCGGCCTCCCTCGGCCTCGGCGTGATCGCGCTGATCGGCATCTCGCTGTCCGACGCCGCCGACCACGAGGACGTGGCGCAGCGGCTGCGGGACCTGCCGGAGATCGAGGACTGCTGGTTCATCGCCGGTGACGACTCGTTCATGCTCAAGGTGCGCTCCACGGACGTGGACGGCCTGGAGAAGACGATCCGGCGGCTGAGCGGCACCAAGGGCGTGTCCCGGACCCGCACCACGGTCGTGCTGTCCACGAAGTGGGAGAACCGGGTCGGGGAGCTGCCCGAAGAGGTCTAGGGATACCGTTGGTCGGGCTGTCGGAGAAAGGTGTTGGCATGGACGTCGGGCTCAAGCGCGAGCTGGAGGAGAAGGTCCGCTCCGGTGAGCGGCTGTCCCGCGAGGACGGCATCGCGCTGTACGAGTCGGACGACCTGGCCTGGCTGGGCGGACTCGCGCACGAGGTACGCACCCGCAAGAACGGTGACGTGGTGCACTTCAACGTCAACCGGCACCTCAACATGACCAACGTGTGCACGGCCTCCTGCGCCTACTGCTCCTTCCAGCGCAAGCCGGGGGAGAAGGACGCGTACACGATGCGCATCGAGGAGGCCGTCAAGCTCGCCAAGGCGATGGAGTCGGAGAACCTCACCGAGCTGCACATCGTCAACGGCCTGCACCCGAACCTGCCGTGGCGGTACTACCCGCGTTCGCTGCGCGAGCTGAAGGCCGCCCTGCCGGACGTGTCGCTGAAGGCCTTCACGGCGACGGAGATCCACCACTTCGAGACCATCTCCGGGCTGAGTGCCTCCGAGATCCTCGACGAGCTGATCGACGCCGGCCTCGAGTCCCTCACCGGCGGTGGCGCCGAGATCTTCGACTGGGAGGTCCGCCAGCACATCGTGGACCACCGCACCCACTGGGAGGACTGGTCCCGCATCCACCGGCTGGCGCACGAGAAGGGCCTGAAGACCCCGTGCACCATGCTCTACGGGCACATCGAGGAGCCGCGGCACCGCGTCGACCACGTGCTGCGGCTGCGTGAACTGCAGGACGAGACCGGCGGGTTCCAGGTCTTCATCCCGCTGCGCTACCAGCACGACTTCGTGGACATGAAGGACGGCAAGGTCCGCAACCGCCTCCAGGCGCGCACGCAGATGGCGACCGGCGCCGAGGCGCTGAAGACGTTCGCCGTCTCCCGGCTGCTGTTCGACAACGTCCCGCACGTGAAGGTCTTCTGGGTGATGCACGGTGTGCAGACCGCCCAGCTCGCCCTCCAGCACGGCGCCGACGACATGGACGGCTCGGTGGTCGAGTACAAGATCACCCACGACGCCGACAACTACGGCACCCCGAACAAGCTGACCCGCGAGGACCTGCTGGACCTCATCCGGGACGCCGGCTTCCGTCCGGTGGAGCGCAACACCCGCTACGAGATCATCCGCGAGTACGACGGCCCCGACCCCCTGCGCCGGGAGTCCCCGCAGGCGATGCGGGTCTGAACCATTTCCGGCCCCCGGGGTACCCGGGGGCCATGACCCCGAGCGGCAGCGGCCCGGAGGACCGGTACAGCGCCGCCCCCTTCGTCCCGGAAGGGGCCGGCCTCGACGCGCTGCGCCGGGCCGCGGCCGCCTGCCGGGGCTGCCCCCTGCACCGGGACGCCATCCAGACCGTCTTCGGGGCCGGCAAGGCCCATGCCCGGGTGATGCTCGTCGGGGAGCAGCCGGGCGACCGGGAGGACCGGGAGGGCAGGCCGTTCGTCGGGCCCGCCGGCCGGCTGCTGGACCGCGCGCTGGCGGAGGCCGGCCTCGACCCGGCGGACGCCTACGTCACCAACGCCGTCAAGCACTTCAAGTTCACCCGGGCCGAACCGCGCAAGCGGCGGATCCACAAGGCGCCGAGCTTGCGGGAGATGACCGCGTGCGGGCCCTGGCTCGCGGCCGAGCTGGCCGTCGTGCGGCCCGAGCTGATCGTGGTGCTCGGCGCCACGGCCGGAAAGGCGCTGCTCGGGGCGTCGTTCCGGGTGGGCGAGGTGCGCGGCACCGTGCTGGAGCGGGAGATCCACGGGCGGCCGGAACGGCTGGTCCCGACGGTGCACCCCTCATCCGTGCTGCGGGCGCGGGCCCAGGACCGCGAGGCGGCGTACGAGGGCCTGGTGGCGGATCTGAAAATCGCCGCACGCACACTCGGGTAATAGATACACTCGCCGCATGCCCCTTACCTTCACGCTCGACCCGGCGATCACCCCTGCCCTCCACGAGGGCGTCCTCACGCTGTGGACGGACGTGACCAACGCGGGCGGGGCCGTCGGGTTCGTGCCCCCGGTGACGCGGGAGGACATACGCCCGGCGCTGGTGAAGCAGCTCGCGGCGCTGGCCGGCGGCGGCATGCGGCTGCTGGTCGGGCACGACGAGGCTGGCGCGGTGGCCGCCACCGCCTTCGTCTCCTTCAACACGCACCGGCTCCAGACGCACTGGGTCTGGCTGTACACGGTGATGGTCCACCCGGGGCACCAGGGCAAGGGGTACGGCCGCGAGCTGATGGCGGCCGCCGAGGACGCGGTCCGCGGCTTCGGCGGCATCGACGCGATACGGCTCGGCTGCCGGGGCGGGCACGGCCTGGAGCACTTCTACGCCTCCTGCGGCTACAAGGAGGTCGGCCGGGTGCCCGGCGCCATCCGCGTCGCCCCCGGCGACCACCGCGACGACATCACCATGCTGCTCCCGCTGACCTGAGGCGCCGGACCCCCCGTGAAGATCGGCCGCCGCACGTGCTTCACTGGACGATGCCCCGCGGGGTTTCGGACCGTAACGACACGGAAGAGTGGATTGAGATGCTCCGCTACACGCTGATGCGCCTCGGCATCTTCGCCGGCTGCCTCGTGGTCGTCTGGGGAGCTGTCTACTCCGGCATCTTCCCGCGCGGCTTCGGCGACTCGAACTTCCTGTGGGTGCTGCTGCTCGCGCTGGTGCTGTCGGCGCCGATCAGCTGGGTGGTGCTGCGCCGGGAGCGGGAGCGGGCCTCGGTGCGGATCGTGGACCGGGTGGACCGGATGAAGGCCAACCTGGACTCCAGCCGCAGCCAGGAGGACGTGGCGGACGACACCACCCGGGCGCGGAGCCAGGCCTCCTGACGTCCCGGATGTCCGGTGCGCGCCGGGCGCCCCGGCGGCACAACTAGGCTTCTCCCCATGGGTGCCGTGAAGACCAAGCGGATGCCGCGTGCGGTGCGGGAGCGGCAGATGCTCGACGCCGCCGTACGGATCTTCGGCCGGCGGGGGTACATGGCCGCGTCGATGGACGAGATCGCCGAACTGGCGGGCGTGTCCAAGCCGTTGGTGTACCTCTACCTGAACTCCAAGGAAGACCTCTTCACGGCGTGCATCCGCCGGGAGGCCAGGGCCCTGTCGGAGGCGGTCCGCACCGGCGTCCGCGGTGACCTGCCCGCCGACCGCCAGCTCTGGGACGGGCTCCAGGCGTTCTTCGCGCACACCGCCGAGCATCCCGACGGCTGGGCCGTGCTGCACCTCCAGGCCCGTACCCACGGCGAGCTCTTCGCCGCCGAGGTCACCGCGATGCGCGAGGAGATCGTCGCGTTCGTGACCCGGCTGATCGCAGTCGCCGCCCGCGAGGCCCACCGTGATCCGGACCTCGCCGAGCGTGAGGTCGCCGGGCTCGCCGAGGCCCTGGTCGGCGCCGCCGAGTCCCTCGCCGCCTGGGCGAACGCCACCCCGGGCACCACGGCACGGCAGGCGGCGGCCACTCTGATGAACTTCGCCTGGGCGGGCCTGGGCAACCTGATGCAGGGCCGCCCCTGGAGCCCGCCGCGCTTCGAGGACTGAGGTCCCGGGCCCGGACGGCGCGGCCTACGGGGTCAGCGCCCTCACCTCGCCGGTCAGGTGCGGCCGGTCCCCTGCTCCGCGCAGTTCGAAACGGCCGGTGCCGTCCGTGCCGTAGGTCACCGTTGCCGGCAGCGGCACCGGCGCCCGGAAACGGGCCTCGACCCGGGCCGCCTCGGGCGTGCCGTGAGCGGCCAGGCAGCGCGCCACCGTCCACATGCCGTGCGCGATGGTGTGCGGGAAGCCGAAGAGGCGGGCGGTCAGCGGGTGCAGATGGATGGGGTTGCGGTCGCCGGAGGCGGCGCCGTACCGGCGGCCGAGGTCGCCCGGGAGCCGCCACTCGGCCGCCGCCGGAAGCGGTGGCCGCCGTTCCTCGTCGGGCCCCGGCGCCGCACCGGACCCGGCGGCGGTCCGGTGCCGGGCGAGGTAGGTGCTCCGCGACTCCCACACGGCGTCCCCGCCGGCCCGCAGTTCGGTGACCACCGTGGCCTCGGTGCCGCGCCGGTGCGGGGCGAGAGCGGCGATGTGCACGGCGAGTTCGTACTCCCCGGTGGCCGGCAGGCCGGTGCGGCGGACCATCCCGATCGAGGTGTGCACCAGGCCGAGCAGCGGCAGCGGGAAGTCACGCCCGCTCATCAGGCGCATGGCCAGCGGGAAGCCGAGGACGTGCGGGTAGGTGACGGGCAGCGCGTCCGCGTCGTCGGCGCCGGGGGCGAAGCCGCAGACCCGCTCGTAGGCGGCCAGCCGGGCCAGGTCCACCCGCAGGCCGGGCAGGACCAGCCGGTCGCGCGGGAAGTCCGCCTCCGGGGACGGGCGCCTGAAGGGCGAGCGCAGGGCGCCGCGGGCCAGCAGCGGGGTCAGCGCGGGGGCGGAGGACAGGGTGACGGTTGTCAACTCACGCTCCCAGCAGGCTCTGGCCGCAGACGCGGACGACCTGGCCGTTGACCGCGCCGGAGGCCGGGTGGGCGAGCCAGGCGGTGGTCTCGGCGACGTCGGCCGGCAGGCCTCCTTGCGCGAGGGAGTTCATCCGTCGGCCGGCCTCCCGGATGAACAGCGGGATCGCGGCCGTCATCCGGGTCTCGATGAACCCGGGCGCGACCGCGTTCAGGGTCACCCCGTGCTCCGCGAGCGCGCGCGGCGCGAGGGACCGTACGAGGCCCACGACGCCCGCCTTGCTCGCGCCGTAGTTGGTCTGCCCGGCGTTGCCCGCGAGCCCGGCGATGGAGGCGGTGGCCACGATCCGGCCGCCGGAGCGCAGCGCGCCCTTGGCGAGCAGTGCGTCGGTGGTGCGCAGCACGCTGCCCAGGTTCACCTCGAGTACCGAACTCCAGCCGTCCGCGAGCATGTTGACCAGCCGGCGGTCCCGGGTGACGCCCGCGTTGTGGATCAGGACGTCCAGTCCGTCGGGGAGCGCGCCGGCGATGCGCTCGCCCGCGTCGCCGGCGGTGATGTCGAGGGCGAGGGCGGTGCCGCCGAGCCGCTCGGCGACCCGGCGGGCGTCCGCTTCGGCGGCCGGCACGTCGAGCACGACGACATGGGCGCCGTCCCGGGCCAGCGTCTCGGCGACGGCCTCGCCGATCCCGCGCGCCGCGCCGGTGACCAGCGCGGTCCGCCCGGCGAGCGGCTTCGCCCAGTCGGCCGGGGCGGTGGCCGGCCCGGCACCGACCTCGACCACCTGGCCGCTGACGTAGGCCGACTTGGGCGAGAGCAGGAAGCGCAGGGTGGACTCGGCGGCCGCCGCGTCGGTCAGCCGTACCAGGTTGACCGTCCTGCCCCCGCCGATCTCCTTGCCGAGCGAGCGGGTGAGGCCCTCCAGGGCCTGCTGGGCGGCGGCCTGGTGGTGGTCGGCGGGGTCGAGCGGTGTACCGAGGACCAGGACCCGGCCGCTCGGCGCGACGGACCGCACGACGGGACGCAGGGCCGCGTGCGCCTCGGCGAGCGTCCCGACGTCCCGTACGCCGGTGGCGTCCAGGACGACGGCGGCCGGGTCCCGGTCGCCGTCGGTGAGGCCGGTGCGGGCGAGCACGGGGGCCGGGTCCAGCGCGGAGACCCCGGCCGTCAGACGCAGCAACGGGCCTTCCAGTGACGGGCGTTCGGCCGACCAGCGGCGCAGCTCGGCCGGCTGGGGCAGACCCAGGCGCCGGGTGAGGAAACGGCCCGGTGCCGTGCCGGTGAAGCTCAGGTAGCGGTCGGCCATGTCCAACTCCCGTGCGACTCGGTCAAAGATGCTTACTCTGGAGTAAGGTTACCGGAGGTAAGCCTATGTCACGGCTGAGGAGCAGGTCGAGATGAGTCCCCTCGCAACCCCGTCCGAACACCCCCGGGGGCGGGCTGCCGCGGGTGGACCGGGCCCGGCTGAACGTGGCCGGGTCGTCGCTGGCCACCGGGCATCCCTTCGCGGCGACCGGGGCGCGGATCGTCGCCACTCTGGCGAAGCTGCTCGCGGAGCGGGACGGGCCCGGCCGGGGCCTGATCTCCGTCTGCGCGGCCGGCGGCCAGGGCGTGACCGCGATCCTGGAACGCCCGTGAAACCACCGGCCGGCGAGCCGGGACCGGCCCGGGCCGTGAGTGTGAGCCAGGGAACACGAACGCCTCTCACATGATCCTCGAGGCTGCACACCCCCGTTCCCGGACCATCCCGAAACCCGCACAATCCCCCCACAGCCGACCCGTACGATCACCTGCCTAACCGTCGGTAACTCCTTACCGCGGGAAGCCGCCGGTGAACGCCTCGCCGCTCGAGGCACGTACGTCAGGCAGCAAGCAGTTCTCCGCTGCACGCCCGAGGAGCCGCCCCGTGCCCACCCCGTACCCGAGCGCCCCGGTCTCCTCCGGCGCCCCTGTCCAGGCCACCGACTACGACGGCCTGCCGGTCCTGGTGGAACCCGAGACCCGGCGGCTGGACGGTGCCGTACGGGAGGCGTACGTCCCGCCGTTCGCGCCGCAGGTGCGGCACGGCTCGCTCGCGGAACTGCCGTTCGAGAACGCCGAGGCCGAACCCGGCGCCGTCGTGCTCAGCCGCAGGGCGGACGGCGGCCGATGGACGGACGTGACGGCGGCGCAGTTCGCCGCGCAGGTGCTCGCGGTGGCCAAGGGCCTGATCGCGTCGGGGCTGGCGCCGGGCGACCGGATCGCCGTGATGGCCAGGACCCGGTACGAGTGGACGCTGCTCGACTTCGCCGCCTGGGCGGCCGGCCTGGTCACGGTCCCCGTCTACCCCACGTCCTCCGTCTTCCAGACCCGCTGGATCCTGCACGACTCCGGCGCGGTCGCCCTCGTCACCGAGACCGGCGCCCAGGCCGCCGCGTTGGGCCCCGAACTGGAGCGGCTGCCGGACCTCGGGCACCTGTGGGTCATGGAGCAGGGCCACGTGGACCAACTGGCCGAGCTGGGCGCCGAGGTGCCGGACGGCGAAGTGGCCGTACGCCGCGGCATGATGGGCCCCGATACCCTCGCCACGCTCATCTACACCTCCGGGACCACCGGCCGCCCCAAGGGCTGCGCCCTCTCGCACGGCAACTTCTTCGCCGAGGTCGACAACGCCGTCCAGCTCCTCCACCCGGTCTTCCGGGCGGGATCGGCCGAGGAGGCGTCGGTCCTGCTGTTCCTGCCGATGTCCCACGTCTTCGGGCGGATGGTGGCGATCGCCTGCGTCCGCGCCCGGGTCCGGCTCGGGCACGCGCCGAGCCTGAAGGCCGAGGACCTGCTGCCCGACCTGGCCGCCTTCCGGCCGACCTGCCTGCTGACCATCCCGTACATGCTGGAGAAGATCTTCAACTCCGCGCGGGCCAAGGCGGAGGAGGGCGGCCGGGCGGCCGCCTTCGACCGGGCGACCGCGGTGGCCGTGCGGTACGGCGAGGCGCTCGAAGCCCGGCAGACCGGCACCGGCGGCGGCCCCAACAGGGCCCTGCGCACCACCCGTTCCTTCTACGACCCGCTCGTCTACCGGCGCATCCGCAACGCCATGGGCGGCAGGGTCAAGTACGTCATCTGCGGCGGCTCACCGCTCGGCCGGCGTCTGGCCGCGTTCTACGCCGGCGCCGGGATCGAGGTCTTCGAGGGGTACGGCCTGACCGAGACCACCGGCGCCTCCACGGTCACCCCGCCGCTCAAGCCCCGGCTGGGCACGGTCGGCTGGCCGCTGCCCGGCACCCGGGTGCGGATCGCGGCGGACGGGGAGATCCTGCTCGCCGGGGACCATGTGCTGCGCGGCTACTGGGACCCGCAGGCCGGCGGGGTCGTCCCCGCCACCCGGGACGGCTGGCTGGCCACCGGCGACATAGGCGAGCTGGACGACGAGGGCTACCTGACCATCACGGGCCGCAAGAAGGAACTGCTGATCACGGCCGGCGGCAAGTCGGTGGCCCCGGCACCGCTGGAGAACTGGCTGCGCCAGCACCCGCTGATCTCGCAGGTCATGCTCGTCGGCGACGGGCGCCCGTACGTCGCCGCCCTCGTCACCCTCGACCCCGACGGCATCACCCACTGGCGCCAGATGAACGGCAGGCATCCGGTGCCGCCGGAACTCCTGGTCGGCGACGCCGAACTGGAAGCCGTCCTGCAGCGGGCCCTGGACGAGGCCAACAGGCTGGTGTCCCGCCCCGAGTCGATCCGCAGGTTCGCCGTGCTGCCCGTGGACTTCACCGAGGAGGCGGGCCATCTGACCCCCTCGATGAAGCTGCGCAGGGAACGGATCATGCAGGACTTCGCACAGGAGGTCGAAGGCCTCTACGAACGCTGACGCTCCCGGCGCGCGAAGCGGGGAAAACGGCCGGACAGAGGCGCTAACCGGCTGCTCTGTCCTTGCCGTGAAACCGCCCCCGGCAAGTGCCCGGGAACGGGTAGCGTTGAAGGGGCTCCTGTGGTGCCCGCGGTTCGTCAACCCCCCTCAGAAGTACATGTTCCGGGCACTCGCACCACCTCGGGAATCGGCCGGGACCGGATCGGTATCGGCCGCTCGTAGCCTGCCTTTCCACCCCCGCCTACTCCGTCCCCCGAGCAGAGGCATGAAAGAACACAACGACGTCCGCCGGATCTTCCTGCTGAACCCGGACCAGCGCCTCGTCCGCCAGGCCGCGCGCGCGGGAGTCCAAGTACGCTCCATACGGGCCGACGCCACGGACGAGGCGGCGCTGCGCGCACCCCTCGCCGAGGCCGCCGAGGCCGGGCTGTGCGTCAACCCGGCCCGCGCCCTCGTCACGCTGTCCGACCCGGCCGCCGTGCAGCGCCTGGTGCGCGACAACCGGCTCTCGCCCGGCGGCACCGAGGTGGCCCCCGGCGACCTGCGGCTGACCGTGGAGACGCTGAGCGTGCACGGCATGCACCAGGCCGTCGCGATCGTCGCCCGTACGCCCTACGGCCTGCTCCACCCCGCGCCGCTCACGGCCGACACCGCCGCCGAGGTGCGCGCGGTGGTGACCGCGCTGCTGGACCTGACCGGTTACCAGTACGGTCCGGCCCACTCCAGCGTCGCCCTCACCGCCCGCGGCCCGGTGATCACCGGTTGCCGGGCGGGCCTCGGCGACGACCCGGTGCCGGAACTGGTCAAGGCGGCCGGCGGGCTGGACCTCGCGGCCGGGGCGGTGGAGGTGCTGGCCGGGCGGCTGGTCGACGCGGTGCGGCCCAACCGCTTCGCCGCCGCCGCCCTGCTCAGCCCGCCGTGGCGGCTGGCGGAAGCCGAGGTGGGCCATCTGCCGCACGTCCGGTACGTCTCACCGCCCGAGGCGCCGCACCCCGGCCATCTCGTCGTCGGCGCCGACTCGCCCGACGTCGCGGCCCGGCGGGTGGCCTCCCTACGGGCGCTGGTCGTCGGTGACGACATCCGGCCGGGAACGGACCGGTAACGATCCGGTAGCCGCGCCCCGCACTGTTGATACGTCGCCGGAAGAAGGACGACGACGCCAGCGACATCAACGGGAGGCGGAGTCAGGATGCTGAAGTTCTCGATCCTCGGGGCCCTGCAGATCCGTACCGTGTCCGGCCCCGCGGAGATCTCCGGCGACCTGCAGCGCACCCTGGTGCAGACCCTGCTGATCAGCGAGGGCCAGCCGGTTTCCGGGGAGAGCCTGGTCGAGGAGATGTGGGGGGACGCGGTACCGGACAACCAGGCCAACGCCCTGCAGGCGCACGTCAGCCGGCTGCGCCGCAAGCTGCGCGGGCTCGAGCCGGGCCGGGCGGGGTCCAGGGTGACCATCCACCCCTCGGGCTACCGGCTCGTCGTGGGGGACGGCGAGCTGGACGCCGCCGAGTTCGTCAGGGCGGTACGGCACGCCGAGTCGTCCCGCGGGGGCGACCCGGCGTACACCGCCCGGCTGCTCGGCGACGCGCTCGCGCTGTGGCGCGGCCCGGTCTTCGGCGGGTTCGCCTGCGGAACCCTGTGCCAGCTCGCGGGCGCCCGCTACGACGAGTACCGGATGCGTGCCATGGAACTGCGCTTCGACGCCGAGCTGCGGCTCGGCCGGCACGCGGCGGTCCTCGCCGAGCTGACCGAGGCGCACACCAACCACCCGCTGCGGGAGCGGTTCTGCGAGCAGCTCATGATCGCGCTGTACTGCTCGGGCCGGCAGGCCGACGCCCTCGACGTCTTCCGCCGCATGCGCCGCCACCTCGACGTCGAACTCGGCATCCAGCCGTCACCCGCGTTGCGCCAGGTGGAGAGCGCCATCCTGTGCCACGATCCGGCGTTGGCCGGCGATACGCGGTCCGTTCTCCCACAACTCGCCTGAAGATGGTCTGACTTTTGGCGCAGACCAAGGGATAACCCTTGTAACGTGAAGTCGTCTTCCGACGTGACAGGTTCGGGGTACAACCTAGGATTGTCCCGAACATGCGGGGGCTGAGCGGTACGACGGGGCGGGGGGACGGGTTACGTGGAGTCGGCGGCATCCGGTCTGCCTGTCGTGCGCTTTAACATCCTCGGTTCGCTGGAAGGGTGGCACGGCGACCGGCGGCTGAGACTCGGCAGCCCCACCCAGGAACGGGTGCTGGTCACGCTGTTACTGGAGCCGGGGCGCATGGTGCCGATGCCCCGGCTGGTGACGGCGGCCTGGGACGACGAGCCGCCGCAGACCGCCGGCCACCAGATCCGCAAGGCGGTCGCCGCGCTGCGCACCCGCATCCCCGGCGGCTCCTCCCTGATCGTCACCGACGGCGCCGGATACCGGGCCGTGCTCGAGGAGGAGCAGCTCGATCTGCACGAGTTCGGCCGGCGCGCGCGTGAGGCGCGGCAGGCGGTGGCCGCCGGACGGCCGGCCGAGGCGGTCGGCCATCTGCGGGCCTGCCTGGACCTGTGGCGCGGCCCGGTCATGGCGGGCGCGGGCGGCCCGGTGATCTCCGCGGCCTCCGCCGCCCTCGAGGAACGGCACATGGCGGTCGCCGAGCAGTACTTCGAGCTGCAGCTGGAACTCGGCGAGTCCGGCGACCTGGTCGGACCGCTGCGCGAGCTGGTCACCGCGCACCCGCTCCGGGAGACCCTGCGCGGACGCCTGATGCTCGCCCTGTACCGGGCCGGCCGGCAGGCGGAGGCGCTGGAGGAGTTCGGCCGGATGCGCGAACTCCTCGTCGAGGAACTGGGCATCGACCCGGGTGCCGAACTGACCCGGCTGTACGAGGCCATCCTGCGCGACAGCCCCGAAGTGGCCCCCCGGGTACCCCAGTCGGTGGCCGACCGCGCCGCGCTGCTCGTGCCGGCCCCGCCGGCCCAGCCGTCGGGGTCCGAGCCGGCACCCTGCACCCTGCCGTACGACCTGCCGGACTTCACCGGCCGGGACGAGGAACTGACCCGGCTGCTTAAGGTGGGCCGGGCGTCGGCCGCCGAGCGCACCCGGATCGTCGGCGTGGACGGCATGGGCGGCAGCGGCAAGACCGCGCTCGCGGTGCACGCCGCCCACCAGCTCGCCGCCGACTACCCGGACGGCCAGCTCTTCGTCGACCTGCGCGGATTCAGCCCCGGCGAGAAGGCCCAGGAGCCGGGTGCCGTGCTGCACTCGCTGCTGCGCACCCTCGGCGTACCGGACGACCGCATTCCTGACGACCTGGAGAGACGCACCGCCCTGTGGCGAAGCGTTTCCGCACAGCGGAAGCTGCTGCTCCTGCTGGACAACGCCGCCGACGCCGCACAGATCCGGCCATTGCTGCCCGCCGCCGAGGACTCCCTGGCGATCCTCACCGGCCGGGTGCGCATGCTCGACCTCGACGCCGCCGAGTGGCTCTCCCTCGGACAGCTCTCCGCCGACGACAGCACCACGCTGCTCAACCGGATGCTCGGCGCCGACCGCACCGCCGCCGAACCCGACGCCGTCGCCCTGCTGGCCGACCTGTGCGGCGGCCTGCCCCTCGCCCTGCGCATCACCACCGCCCGGCTGCGCAACCGGCCCCGCTGGACCGTCCGGTACCTGGTCGACCGGCTAGCCGACGAGACCCGGCGGCTGCGCGAGCTGAGTGCCGGGGAACGCAGCGTCGAGGCCACGCTCCGGCTGTCCTACCAGGCGATGGAGGAGGACCAGCGCGTGGCGTTCCGGCTGCTCGGGCTGCATCCGGGCAGCACCATCGACGTCCACTCCGCCGCCGCGCTGCTGGGCACCGGTGTCCATGACGCCGAGGACGCCCTCGAACTGCTCCTCGACGCGCATCTGCTGGAGCAGCACGAGGCGGGTCTCTACGGCTTCCACGACCTGGTGCGCACCTACGCGATGAGCGTGCGGGAGGCCGAGGACGACGAGGAGGCCGCGGTCGAGCGGCTGGTGTCGTACTACACGCTCGCCACCGACGTGGCCTGCGAGACGCTCTTCCCCGGCCGCAGCCGCTACGGCGACCCGCCCGCCTCCGGCGGCCCCGAACTGCCCCGGCTGGACGGCGACGAGGGGGCGCTGCGCTGGTTCGACCGCGAGTACGACGCACTGCTCGCGGTCGCCACCCAGGCGGGCACCCGGGGTCTGCACCGCTACGCGGCGCTGCTCGCCCGCAACCTGCTCTTCTACCTCGATCTGCGCGGTGACTACGAGGAGTTCCGGGTGGTCGGCCGCATCGGCGTCGGCGCCTGCCGGCAGCTCGACGACCCGGCGCTGCTCAGCATCAGCCTGGGCAACCTGGCCGTGGGCCACTGGTGGCTCGGCGACTTCCAGGACGGCATCACCACCGCCCAGGAGGCCCTGGAGCTGGCCTCCGCCGACGACCGCCGGGGCGAGGCGATGTGCATCGACGTCCTCGGCCTGCTGCACGGGGCGCTCGGCAACTTCGACGAGGCCCGCGCCTACCTCGTCCAGGGCATCGCCCTGCACCAGGAGCTGGGCTCGGCCCGGATGGAGGCGCAGGCCCTGGACAATCTCAGCACGGTGGAGACCTGGTCGGGCCACTACGCCGAGGGCGCCCGGTACGCGGCCCGGGCCACCGAGCTGAACCGCAGCCTCGGCGACCGCAGCAACGAGATCGCCTCGCTCACCTGGCTGGCCCTGGCCCACCTCGGCACCGACGAGGACGAGCGGGCCCGCGCCTGTCTCGCCCAGGCCCTCGAACTGTGCGACGAGTCCCGCAAGCCCGCGAACGTGGCCGTCGTCCTCGCCCACTGGGCGCAGGTCTGCCAGCGGCTCGGCGAGGTGCGCTCGGCCGCCGAGCACGCCGAGCGGGCCCTGGAACTGGTCTCCGCTGAGGGCACGGCGCTGCGCCAGGCGTCCGTGGTCAACGTCGTCGCACTGGTCCATCTGCGGCGCGGCGCGCCCGAGCGGGCGATGGAGCTGCACCGCCACGCCTACGAGCTGGCGTCCCGCCTCGGCTACCGCATCGAGATGGCCCGTGCCCTGCTCGGCCTCGCGGAAGCCGCCCACGAACTGGGCGACGACCCGACGGCCCGCACCCACCGGCAGGCGGCGGAGGATCTGTTCGACGCGATGGGCGTGACCCGGGAGGGACGCCGGCTCTAGCCGTGGTCTCACTGCCCACGGCAGACGGCCGACCGATGACGGCTGGCCGACGACGGCCGACCGATGACGGCTGGCCGATGACGGCTCACGGCGGCCTGGCAGGCGGCGGTCACGCGAAACGGCACCGGTGGGGTGGGGCCCGGCCGGTGCCGTTGGTCGCTGGGGGTGCGCCGCGGGGGCGCGGTGGGGTCAGCCCTGGGTGAAGCCGGGGCCGTGTCCGTTGGCCAGCGCCGGGGCGTCCGCCTGGTGGCCCGTGAAGCCGGCGGCGACGTGCACCAGGGCGTCCTGCACACCGGTCGCCGGAACGGCCGCGGCGGTACCGAGTGCGAGGACACCGGCGCCGGTGAGCGTGGCCAGAACCGTCTTCGTACGCAGTGCGATGGTGCGCATGTCGTGACTCCCCCTGGGTATACGGATCGGGATCCGGTCGCCGGTCTCTCCCCGGCGCCGCAACCGATGCTGGGGGGAGCCGATCCCCATGCCGTCCCCGCCGGTTACCGGCACAGGTCGCGCTCCCGGTACTCCCGGTTTCAACCGCTCACGGGGCCCCCGAGTCACCCTCGAACATGCGTTGTGACCTGGGAGGACTTCCGGGCGAGGAGGAAGGCCTGCGATACCGATTCACCGAGGCGCTCCTCGGGTTCGCGCACCGTGCGCCAGGTGAGGGCGAACCCCGCTTCCTCGAGCAGCCGCGCCATGTGCTCGGGGCGGCGCCGGTGGAAGTCGAGCGTCACCGGATGACCCCAGGGGCGGTCCAGCCGGAGCGGCTGCTCCCCGGCCTGGAAGGCGAGCAGCACCTGCCCGCCGGGGGCCAGCACCCGGTGGAACCCGGACAGCAGGGCGGGCAGCTCGCCGGCCGGGGTGTGGATGGTCGAGTAGTAGGCCACGATCCCGGCCAGGGAACCGTCGGGGAGGGACAGGTCCAGCATGGAGCCGAGCTCGAAGCGCAGTCCCGGGTTCTCGCGGCGGGCGATCGCGAGCATGGACTCGGACAGGTCGAGCCCGAAGACGTCGACGCCGAGCGCGGCCAGGTATCCGGTGACCAGGCCCGGGCCGCAGCCGAGGTCGGCCACCGTCCCGCCGGCGGGGATCGTCTCGGCGTAGGCGGCGAGCAGGGCCCGGTCCAGCGGCCGGTCGGCGAGCGCGTCCTTGAAGCGGTCGGCGTAGTCGGCGGCGACGGTGTCGTAGAAGGTGCGGGTGGCGGTGAGGAAGTCCTGGGCGTCCGTCATGGCCCGGGACCGTAGCCGCGACCACTGACAGGCCCGCGATACCGGTCGCACGACCCGTTCCCTCGCCGCGTATCCCGGGGTGCTTCACGCACGAGGGACGGACGCACCTGGAATTCGCCGGGAATTCACGAAAGGGCCGGCCCGGAAAAGGCAGGAGCCCCGTCGCCGTGAGGCGTGGGGCTCCTTGGGTACTGCACTCAGGTTCTGCGATCAGGCAGTGATCAGACGGGGGTGACGTTCTCCGCCTGCGGACCCTTCGGGCCCTGCGTCACGTCGAAGGAGACCTGCTGGTTCTCCTCGAGCGAACGGAAGCCCTGGGCGTTGATCGCGGAGTAGTGAACGAAGACGTCGGGGCCGCCGCCCTCCTGGGCGATGAAGCCAAAGCCCTTTTCGGCGTTGAACCACTTAACGGTTCCGGTAGCCATAAGCCCTCCTTGGGCCCAAAAGGGTTGCCCTGCTCCAGAACCTGCACGTGCGAAACGGTGCTGCACAACTGCATTCGTCTGAAAACGACGAGAGCCCGCGGTCACATGCTCCGCAGGCTCTGTACTGCAAGGGAAACCAAACTGCAACTTGCGGCGAGCCTAGCATGCGGGCTGCCGAAAGCAATAGAGGTCAAGATCACTTCACCCGAATGTTTGAACGCCCACTCGGGTGGGTTGACGGTGGGGCCGGTCTCAGCACCGTACCGCAAGGGGTCTAGTCTCGCGATGTGGACAATTCTCGCACCCGGCCGCGCGTCGGCCACATCCAGTTCCTGAACTGCCTGCCCCTCTACTGGGGGCTCGCGAGAACCGGCACGCTCCTCGATTTCGAGCTGACCAAGGACACCCCGGAAAAGCTCAGCGAGCAGATCGTGCGCGGCGACCTCGACATCGGGCCCGTCACCCTCGTGGAGTTCCTGCGCAACGCGGGCGACCTGGTGGCCTTCCCGGACATCGCCGTGGGCTGCGACGGCCCGGTGATGTCCTGCGTGATCGTCTCGCAGGTCCCGCTCGACCGGCTGGACGGCGCCCGGGTCGCCCTCGGTTCGACCTCGCGCACGTCGGTCAGGCTGGCCCAGCTGCTGCTGGCGGAACGCTTCGGCGTCCAGCCGGACTACTACACCTGCCCGCCCGACCTCAGCCTGATGATGCAGGAGGCGGACGCCGCCGTCCTGATCGGTGACGCCGCCCTGCGCGCCAACCTGATCGACGGCCCCCGCTTCGGCCTGGAGGTGCACGACCTGGGCGCGCTGTGGAAGGAGTGGACCGGGCTGCCGTTCGTCTTCGCGGTCTGGGCGGCCCGCCGCGACTACGCCGAGCGCGAGCCGCTCATCACCCGCAAGGTCCACGAGGCCTTCCTCGCCTCCCGCAACCTCTCCCTGGAGGAGGTCGGCAAGGTCGCCGAGCAGGCCGCCCGCTGGGAGTCCTTCGACGAGGCCACCCTGGAGCAGTACTTCACCACCCTCGACTTCAGCTTCGGCGGACCGCAGCTGAAGGCGGTCACCGAGTTCGCCCGCCGGGTCGGCCCGACGACCGGCTTCCCGGCGGACGTGAAGGTGGATCTGCTTCAGCCGTAATCCCCACGGCACTACGCTGCGGGAGTCGAGGCGTTGCGGGGGAGAGGCGTTACGGGGGAGAGATGCACGCCATGCAGCCGCTCGGAGCCGACGAACCGGCCGCCGTCGGGCCCTACCGGCTGCTCGGCCGGCTCGGCTCCGGCGGCATGGGCCGGGTCTATCTGGGGCGCAGCGCGGGAGGCCGTACGGTCGCCGTGAAGATCGTGCATCCGCACTTCGCGCTGGACGAGGAGTTCCGGGCCCGCTTCCGGCGGGAGGTCGAGGCCGCCCGCCGGGTCGGCGGCGCCTGGACCGCGCCCGTCCTGGACGCGGACCCGGAGGCCGCCGTCCCCTGGGTCGCCACCGCCTACGCGGCGGGTCCCTCGCTCGCCGCGGCCGTCACGGACGGCGGCCCGCTGCCCGCGCGAACCGTACGGGCCCTGGGCGCGGGCCTCGCCGAGGCGCTCACCGCCGTACACGAACTGGGCCTGGTGCACCGGGACGTGAAGCCGTCCAACGTGCTGCTGACCCTGGACGGCCCGCTGCTCATCGACTTCGGCATCGCCCGGGCCACGGACGGTACGGCGTCCCTCACCTCGACCGGCGTCTCCGTCGGCTCGCCCGGCTACATGTCCCCCGAGCAGATCCTTGGCAAGGGCGTCACCGGAGCGGCCGACGTCTTCTCCCTCGGCGCGGTACTGGCCTACGCGGCGACCGGTGAGCCCCCGTTCCCGGGCGACTCCTCGGCCGCCCTGCTGTACAAGGTCGTCCACGAGGAACCGGAACTCGGCGGCCTGACCGGCGAGTTGCGCGAGGCGGCGGCCGCCTGCCTGGCGAAGGCCCCGGCGGCCCGCCCGGCACCCGCCGAACTGGCCCGCCGGCTCGCCCCGGAGGGCGCCGCCCGCCTGGTCGCCGGCGGCTGGCTGCCGGGCGCGCTGGTGGAACAGGTCAGCCGGAGCGCCGTGAGCCTGCTCAACCTGGAGACGGCCGAGACCGCTCCGTCCGGGCCGGTGGGCTTCAGCAGTCCCTCGGTTGAAGGGACTTGGGACGCCGCGCACCTCACGCGCGGGACGGGTGGGACGGAGCAGCCCGGACCGGCGCCGTCCGGGGACCGTCCGGTCCCGGTCGCGGGCGCGTTCGGGCCGGCCCCGTCGATGACTCCGCCCCCGCCGCCCGGTGCGCCGGCTCCGCCGTCCGGCTCCCCGGGGACTCCCGTCGCGCGGCCGGGCACCGGCGGCGGGGAGCCGTCCGCCGGGTCCGGGCCACGGGACGAGCGGCCGGCTCCCGGCCGGGTCACCGTGAGTGTGGCGGCGACAGCGGCGCCGGGCGAGAAGGGGCGCGGGCGCCGGGTGAGCTGCACCGTCGCGCTGGCCGTGGCGGGCGTGACGGCCGCGGCCGCGGTGGGGCTCGGGGCGCTGCTCCGGCCGTGGGCCGGGGGCGAGCAGGACACGGCGGGCGGTGCACCGCGGGCCTCCCACTCGGCCGCCGCCTCGGCCACCGGGGCACCCGACGCGAGCGACGGCACACCGGGCTCGATCCCGGCCCGCTACCTCGGCACCTGGGAGGGCCAGGCCAGCGGACTCGGCGGCAGCCTGCCCATGGGCACCTTCCGGCTCACCGTGCACCAGGCGGCCGTGGGCAAGGAGCTGGGCCGGCTGCGCCAGACCGACCAGCTCGGCGGAGTCTGCGTCGACATCCTCACCCTGAAACAGGTGACGCCGTCCCGGATCGTGGCGACGTCGGTCGGCGCGAAGTCGAACCACGCCGGCTGCGACCCGGCCCCGCACCCGGTGGAGTTGACGCCGGTCGGCGACGACCTTCGTTACACCTCGCAGAGCGCGGCCGAGGGTGATCCGGTGGCCCGGATGTCGAAGGCCGACTGAGCGAACGGGACCACACGCCGGAAGGGGAGAGCGGATGGGTACCGCAGGGGTGAGCACGCAGGCGCTGGTCCTCGCCGCCGCGCTGTGGGGCGCGGCGGCCGGTGCGCTGCTGCCCAGGGCCGCCTACCGCTTCGCGGTCCCGGCCGGCGAGCCGTGGCGGGAGCGGTGCGGGCAGGGGCACCCGATCCGCGGCTGGCTCGGGCGGGCGCGGTGCGGGCAGTGCGCACAGGGAGCGGCGCAGGGGCCGTACTCGCCGTCCACCGCGCTCCTCGCCCTCGCCACCGCCCTCGGCTGCGCCGCCCTCGCCGTCGCCACCGGTACCCGGCCCGAGCTGGGCGTCTGGCTGCTGCTCGCGCCGGTGTGGGTGCTGCTGGCCGCCGTGGACGTACGGGTGCGACGGCTGCCCGACCCGCTGACCCTGCCGCTCGCGGCCGCCGGGCTCGGCCTGCTCGCCCTCGTCACCCTGCTGCCGGAACACGCCGGTGACTGGCTCACCGCGCTGTACGGCACCCTCGCGCTCGGCGGCGGCTACCTCGTGCTGTTCCTGCTCAACCCGTCCGGCATGGGCTTCGGCGACGTGAAGCTCGCGCTCGGCATGGGCGCCGTGCTCGGCTGGTACGGCTGGCCGACCGTGCTGCTCGGCACCTTCGCCGGTTTCCTGCTCGGCGCGCTCTACGGCGGCGCGCTCGTCGTCGCCCGGCGAGGGGGACGCAGGACGGCCATTCCCTTCGGGCCGTTCCTCATCGCCGGCGCCTTCGCCGGACTGCTGATCGGCGCCTACGCGGCCTGACAGCGGACGGCGGAAGCGGCTGGCGTAGGCTGGTCCGGTCTGTCCACAACCCTTGACGAAAGGGACGCCCGGTGTCCGAGAAGGCCGACCTTCAGCCCGTCCTCGACCGTGCCGCCGCCGGTGGGCGGATCACCCCCGAAGAGGCGCTCGTCCTCTACCGCGACGCCCCGCTTCACGCGCTGGGCGCCGCCGCCGACGCGGTGCGCCGCCGCAAGTACGCGGGCATCGAGCACATCGCCACGTACATCATCGAGCGCAACATCAACTACACGAACGTGTGCGTCACGGCGTGCAGGTTCTGCGCCTTCTACGCGGCCCCCAAGGACACCGACAAGGGCTGGACCCGCGACCTCGACGACATCTTGCGCCGCTGCGCGGAGACCGTGGAACTGGGCGGCACCCAGATCATGTTCCAGGGCGGCCACCACCCGGACTACGGCGTCGAGTACTACGAGAAGCACTTCAAGGCCATCAAGGACGCCTTCCCCCAGCTCGTGATCCACTCGCTGGGCGCCTCCGAGGTCGAGCACATGGCCCGGATCAGCGGTGTCCCGGTGGAGGAGGCCATCACCCGGATCCACGAGGCGGGGCTGGACTCCTTCGCGGGCGCCGGCGCCGAACTCCTGCCCGAGCGGCCCCGCAAGGCCATCGCCCCGCTGAAGGAGAGCGGCGAGCGCTGGCTGGAGATCATGGAGATCGCGCACGGGCTGGGCGTGGAGTCGACGTCCACCATGCTCATGGGCACGGGCGAGACCAACGCCGAGCGCATCGAGCACCTGCGCATGATCCGTGACGTGCAGGACCGCACGGGCGGCTTCCGGGCCTTCATCCCGTACACCTACCAGCCCGAGAACAACCACCTGAAGGGCCGCACCCAGGCCACTCTCTTCGAGTACCTGCGGATGATCGCCATCGCCCGCCTCTTCCTGGACAACGTCCAGCACATCCAGGGCTCGTGGCTGACCACCGGCAAGGAGGTCGGCCAGCTCTCCCTGCACTACGGCGCGGACGACCTCGGCTCGATCATGCTGGAGGAGAACGTGGTCTCCTCCGCCGGCGCCAAGCACCGCTCCAACCGGCTCGAGATCATCGACCTCATCCGCAAGGCGGGCCGCGTCCCGGCCCAGCGCGCCACGACGTACGAGCACCTCGTCGTGCACGACGACCCGGCGAACGACCCGGTCGACGACCGCGTGGTCTCCCACATCTCCTCCACGGCGATCGACGGCGGCACGGCGCACCCGGAACTGAAGCTGCTGGCGTCCAACTGACTCTGCCGTGCTGACACTTCACCTCGCCGAGCGGTCCCCGCAGGCCGCGGTTCTGGTCGACGGGGCGTCCGTCGCCGCCGTCGGCCCGTACGAGGAACTGGCCGCCGCCGAGCCCCGGGCGAAGGTCCGGCGCTGGCCCGGCATCCTCACCCCGGGGCTGCTGAACCCGTACGGCCCTGAGCTGCTGGAGGCCACGTACCACCCCGACCCGCGCGAGGCCGATGTGCTCGGCACCGAGCCCATCGGCGGAGCGCGGGCGCGGGAGATCTTCCGCGCCGACCCCGCACGCCTCGGGGCGAGCGCGCGGCGCGGGGTGCAACGGATGCTGGCGCACGGCACGGTGGCGGTGGCCGGGGAGCTGCGGTCGCGGGCCGCGGCCGACGCGGTGCGCAGGGCCGGGCTCGCGGTGGGACAGCGGCCGGACCGACTCCCGGGCCCGGCGGCGCTGTCCCCGACCCCGCTGATCCTGCTGCCGGGGCTGGTGCCGGGCGGTCCCGCCCGGTTCGCCGTGTTCGACGTCGCGGACCGCGCCGAACTGGTCCGGCGCGGCGCCGGGACCTGTGTGGCGACCGTGATCGGCGGTCGGCTGGTGTACCGCGGCCGCTGACCGCTCTCAACCGGAGAACCGCTTCCCGAACGCCCCCGGTTCCTGCTTCACCCCGCTGCAGTCGGTAGCCGCGTCGCCCGTGGAGGAGTCGTCCGCGCACCGCCGGTCGCGGAAGGCGGACCACATCGACACCCAGGCGATGTCCTTCTTCTCCGCGAACGCCCGCACCTGGGCCGCGTCGGAGAGCGTGAAGGTCTCCCCGGCCACGTCGTTGACCCCGATCATCGAGGTGAGCGCCATGCCCCGCCAGGCGCCCGCGCCGGACAGCCCGAACACCTCCTTCAGCTGGGCGTGTGCGGCCCTGGCGGAGATGAGGGCGTAGTCGCCCATGTCGCCGGCGTACGACTCGCCGTAGTTCATCGTCATGAGGTTGACGGTGGAGACCCGGACGTCGTGGCTGTTCGCGGACTCCAGGAGCGCGAGGCCGTCCGCGTCCAGTCCCGAGGGCATCACCGCCAGGGTGAACGAGACCTCCAGGTCCGGCCGTTCCCGCTGCACCCGGGCTATCGCCCGTGAACGCAGGTCCACCGAGGCGGAGTCGGCCTGCTCGTCGCCCTCGATGTCGAAGTCGGCCCGGGTGGCGCCGGCCGCGTCCAGCGCCTTCGCGTAGGCGGCGGCCAGGGCGACGGCGCTGTCGCAGGTGGCGGCCAACTCCTTGCCGGAGGACCCGCCGAAGGACACCCGGACCGTGGCGCCGTCCCGCTTCAGCGCCGCGATCCGGGACTTCACCGAGGCGGCACCGACCGCCTCGGTGCCGTTCCACTCCGGGACGCAGGCGTCGTCACCGGAGATCACGAAGGCGAGGTTGTACGTCGCCGGGGAACCGGCGGATTCGGTGGCGGAGCTCGCCGTGGCGCTGACGTAGGGGGCGTACTCGGGGGCGTGGGCCGCAGAGCGCGACGTGCTCCCGGAGTGCCCGGAGCAGCTCGTGACGGCGAGTGCGAACAGGCAGGTGAATCCAGTCATGCGCTTCCGGAAACGCCTCATCGCATACGCACCCGCTCTCGTGATCCCTGTCTCAGGACGGAAACGAATTCCTCTTTCCCAGAGAAATCTCTCACACGCTCCGACTCGGCACAGCGGGACCTTATGCGTCGATTGCCCGCTTAGTGAGTATCATTTGTCCGATAGGTCGGAATCGGGTCTCTCGGGGCTTCAGGGAACCGACAGGATGGGGGCGGTCTCATGGGTGGCTCATAAGAATTCCCGAGAAAGGGCCATATAAAGCCTCCCTCGTATCCTGGGAATGCAATCCGAACCCGCCGGTCACGGTCTTCAACGCGCGCGCGGTGACGATCTGCCTCTGGCACGAGATCGCGCTCATCCTGGCGGTCCCGCTGATCGACCGCTTCTGGGTCCGCCCGCCTTCGAGCGGTACCTGCCGCTCGACAGCCAGTGGTTCGCGTTCGGGATCGGCTGGGCCCTGATCGCCCTGATCGCCCTGTTCGTGCCGGCGTGCGGCTGGGTGGAGGACGTGGCCGCGAAGAAGAAGCCGCGACTGATCCCGGGAGGGCGTGCTGCAACAATGGGCGGGTGACCCGCGCCTCTCTGAACAAGCAGCCGCACGAAGTCGCCTCGATGTTCGACGACGTGGCGGAACGGTACGACCTGACGAACGACGTGCTGTCGCTCGGCCAGGACCGGCGCTGGCGCAAGGAGGTGGCGAAGGCGGTCGACGCGCGCCCCGCGCAGAAGGTCCTCGACCTCGCGGCCGGCACGGCGACGTCCTCGCTGCCCTTCGCGCGCACCGGCGCGTACGTCGTCCCGTGCGACTTCTCCCTCGGGATGCTCCAGGTCGGCAAGAGGAAGCACACCTGGCTGCCGTTCACGGCGGGCGACGCGACCAGACTGCCGTTCAAGGACGACACCTTCGACGCCGTGACGATCTCCTTCGGGCTGCGCAACGTGCAGGACACGGACGCGGCGCTGCGGGAGATGTACCGGGTGACCCGGCCCGGCGGACGCGTGGTGATCTGCGAGTTCTCGCACCCGACCTGGGCGCCCTTCCGGACCGTCTACACCGAGTACCTGATGCGCGCGCTGCCGCCGGTCGCCCGTTCGGTCTCCTCCAACCCGGACGCCTACGTCTACCTCGCCGAGTCCATCCGCGCCTGGCCCGACCAGCCCGGCCTCGCCGAGCGGCTGCGCAAGGCGGGCTGGTCGAAGGTGGCCTGGCGCAACCTCACCGGCGGTGTGGTCGCGCTGCACCGGGGCTTCAAGGAGAGCTGAGTCCCGCCGGAGGGTGACCGCCGCTCACCGGTTGATCATCTCGAAGACGTCGCCGGCCTCGCCCAGTTCGCGCCGCACTCCGCCGGTGGGCGGCCGCGGGATGCGTGGCTCGCGCACGCCCCCGCCGCCCTCGCCGTCACCGAAGTCGAACCACACGTGCACCACGGAGTCCGGCGGCACCTCGGCACCGGGCTGCGGGTACTGGCGGACGACGTAGTCGACCACCGTGTGCGCGAAGTCCGGGCGGTCCGGAGCGTTGAGGAACAGCCCTCGGGCCCGGGCCGTTTCGCGCGCGTCCATGGCCATGAGACCGACCAGACGGGGAACGCGCGCTTCGGGTGTTTTGGGTGTTATAAGCACAGATGTCACCCCCAGCGGTACTGGAAGGGTAACGCGGGCCCGGGCCGCCCTGAACCGGCATGTGGCTTTCTGTTACAGTTAGTTACTCTCCGTCACAGATCAAGTCGGTAGCAGTGGCCCTGCCGTGCCGAGGCCGGCGTCGTGAACGTCTCCGCGAGCCGCATGCCGAGGCGCCGGGTGACCGCGATGGAGCGTTCGTTGCGCGCGTCGACCATCGCCACCACCTGGCCCACCCCGGCCGCCCGCAGCCGGTCCAGCGTCTCCTCGGCGGCGGCCGTGGCATACCCCCGCCCCCAGTGCGCCCGGCCCAGCCGCCAGCCGATCTCGATCTCGCCCGCGGGCCCCCAGGCGTGCGGCCACGGCTGGGCCCCGGTGAAGCCCACGATGCCGCCCTCGTCGTCCAGCACCGACCACAGGCAGAACCCCCGCTCCGCGTCGTGCCGGCGCTGGCGCGCGGTCAGCTCCTCGTACACCGACACCTCGGCGGACCGGCCCCCGTGGAACTCCATGACCTCCGGGTCGTCGAAGACCCCGTGCCAGGAGAACGCGTCCTCGTCGGTGGGCACACGCAGCCGTACAGCGGGGAGAGCTCGGTTCACGGGGCAGCCCTTCAGCCGGGTGATCAGTACTGCTGAATAGACTGCCCATGTCCAGTGCCGGTCGGCACGCAGATTCCGAACTTGGGGAGATCCCGCCGTGACAGTCGTGACTGAGCCCCTCTCCGAGAACACCGCCGATGTGATCGTCGTCGGCGCGGGGCCGGCCGGCTCCACCACCGCCTACCACCTCGCCAGGGCCGGCCTCGACGTCCTCCTGCTGGAGAAGACCGAGTTCCCGCGCGAGAAGGTCTGCGGCGACGGCCTCACCCCGCGCGCGGTCAAGCAGCTCGTGGCCATGGGCATCGACATCTCCGAGGAGGCCGGCTGGCTGCGCAACAAGGGCCTGCGCATCATCGGCGGCGGCAGCCGTCTCCAGCTCGACTGGCCCGATCTCGCCTCCTTCCCCGACTACGGACTCGTCCGCAAGCGCGACGACTTCGACGAGCAGCTCGCCCGCAACGCCCAGAAGGCCGGCGCCCGCCTCTTCGAGCGCTGCAACGTCTCCGGCCCCGTCGTCGACGACCGCACCGGCCGCATCACCGGTGTGACCGCCAAGCTCGGCGAGGAGAAGCGCGAAGTCACCTTCCGCGCGCCGCTCGTCGTCGCCGCCGACGGCAACTCCACCCGGCTGTCCCTCGCGATGGGCCTGCACCGCCGTGAGGACCGTCCCATGGGCGTCGCCGTGCGCACCTACTTCACCTCCCCGCGCCACGAGGACGACTACCTGGAGTCCTGGCTGGAGCTGTGGGACCGGCGCGGCTCCCAGGATCGCCTGCTGCCCGGCTACGGCTGGATCTTCGGCATGGGCGACGGCACCTCCAACGTCGGCCTCGGCGTGCTGAACACCTCGGCCGCCTTCAAGGAGCTGGACTGGCGCGAGATCCTGAAGGCCTGGTGCGCGTCCATGCCCGAGGACTGGGGCTACACCCCCGAGAACATGACCGGCCCGATCCGCGGCGCCGCCCTGCCCATGGCCTTCAACCGCCAGCCGCACTACACGAAGGGGCTGCTGCTCGTCGGCGACGCGGGCGGCCTGGTGAACCCCTTCAACGGCGAGGGCATCGCCTACGCCATGGAGTCCGGCCAGATCGCCGCCGACGTCATCGTGCAGGCCCACGCGCGCGCGACGCCCGCCCAGCGGGAGATCGCCCTGCAGCGTTACCCGCGCGTCCTCAAGGACACCTACGGCGGTTACTACAGCCTGGGCCGCGCCTTCGTGAAGCTCATCGGCAACCCGAAGGTCATGCAGATCGCCGCCCAGCGCGGTCTGACCCACCCCGTCCTGATGAAGTTCACCCTGAAGCTCCTGGCGAACCTCACCGACCCCACCGGCGGTGACGCGATGGACCGCATCATCAACGGCCTGAGCAGGGTCGCGCCGAAGGCGTGAGGGTCCGCGCCCGGGACGTGAACGGGGCGCGAGAGCGGACACAGCGGCCCGGCGGGACGTGCACCTAGTCCCGCCGGGCCGCCGTGGCGCGCCCTCCCTCTCCCGCCGGCCGGGCCCCGGCGGTGCGGGCGCCGTGAGCCCCGCGGCACGACGCCCATCTCCCTTGCCCGGTTCATAGTTGAACCCGAGGGCGTGACGGGGCGGGTGCGCCGTGGTGCCGGGGGTCGTCGAGCCCGGGGGAGCCGTACATCGCTGGTGCCGACTACGAGCGGGACATGAACGCCGGACTCACGGCCATGGAGGATTACGGCCGAGGCGGTCCGCCGGAGCGGTTCACCGCCGCCGAACAGGCCTTCACCCGCGCCGCCGGGGCGGCGGACCGCCGGACGACGCCCGCCGGCGCGCGGCGGCCTGGGGCAACCGGGCCGGCCTGTGGTACCAGCGGCACCGCCGTACCGGCGAGGCCGGGGCGATCCACGCGGCCGTCCGGGACGCCGCCCGGTGAGGCCGTGCCCGCCGAACGCTACGGCTGCCCCGACGGCGACTTCGTCTGGTACCGGGCCTTCCTGGACGAACGCGCGCCCCGGTGCCCGACCCACGCCACGCCGCTCGTCCGGCAGGACGCCCCGCCATGCTGAGCCGCTTCGTCGACGCGGTCGCGGGACGGCTCGCCGCCGAGTGGCTCGCCGTCGGCACCCAGGCCCTCGTGTTCTGGTCCGGCGGCCTCGCCGCGCTGACGTGGGGGACGGGACAGTCCCCGCTGGGCCGGCTCCAGGACCGGCCGCCGGGCACCCGGATCCTCTCGGGCGTCGCGGCGTTGCCGGCCGTCGTCCTGTCCGGCGCGGCCGTACACCGGCTGATCCCCGCCGTCCTCCCGCTGCTGGAGGGGTACGGCTGGCCCGCCCGGCCGCGCCGCGCCATGACGGCCCGCCAGGACGCCAGACGGCGCCGCCTGCGCGCGGACTGGACGCGGCTGCACCGGGCGCTCGGCGAGGACGGCGGGCCGGGGAGCGCCGGTGCGCCGCCCGGGGCGTAAGGACGAGCAGGCCCGCCGGTGGCTCACCCGCGCCGCCGAGAAGGCGGTGCGGCCCCGAGACATGGTGCGGACGGAGGCGGACGCGCAGGCGGAGGCGACCGGGGGGCCGGCGCCTGGCGGACGGCCGCGCGACGGCGGTCCGCGCGTGGTCGTGGGACGGGGCGACGTCCTCACCCTGTCCCGGGACGACGACGAACACACGCCGGTCCGCCAGGCGGCGGGAGCCGCGTTCACCCTCGGGGCGCTGCTGTGCGATCAGGGGGAGAGCGAAGAGGGACGCCGGTGGCCGAGTGTCGCGGTGGAGGCGGGTGAGCCGGAGGCCGCCATGGGCCTGGTCCGCATGGCCGCTCGGGCGGGAGACGAGGTTGAGCAGCTCCGCTGGTACGCCCGCGCCCACGAACTGGGCCACGGCATCGCGGCGTTCCACGCCGGCGGGCTCTGCCGGGAGCGAGGGCGCGCACGGGAGGCCGAGGACTGGTACGAGCGCTCAGCGGCGGCCGGGCACGGTCTGGCCGCGGTCAACCTGGCCGGCACGCACGCGGACAGGGGCGACCTGGAGGGGGCCGAACGCTGGTACCGACGGGCCGTCGGCCTCAGTGGCCACCCCGACGCCGACGCCGTAGTGCGCCGCTTCACGGCGAGCGACGTGGGACGGGCGGTCGCCGAGTGGGTGCTGTGGTGCGCACGGCGCGGGTTCCCCTGGGCCGTCGAGTGGGCGCGCGGCACCGGGCTCCCGGAGGCCGCGTGGCGGAGGCCGACGGGCCCGTAGTGCGCGGAGGCCAACGGGCCCGTAGTGCACCGGAATGCCCCACCTGCCGGGAATCGCCCGAGGGGAACCGGCCGGACGGGAACCGCCCCACGGGAACCGGCCGGACGGGAAGCGGAAGGACCGCGGCCCCCGAGCGGCCGCGGCCCTTCCTTGCACAGATCGTGGTGCCGGCGTGCTCAGAGCACCCGGACCGCGCCGGTGGGCGGGTCGTACGACAGCGGCTTCTCCTGGACGCCGCTGGAGGGGTTCTGGGCGCCGACGAACATACCGTCGCCGACGTACACCGCCACGTGGTACGCGCTGCCCGCGCTGCCCCAGTAGAGGATGTCGCCGGGCTGCAGGTTGCTCAGCGACACCTGGGTGCCGGCCGTCGACTGGTCCTGGGAGACACGCGGCAGGCTGATGCCGACCTGCTTGAAGGCCGTCTGCACCAGGCCGGAGCAGTCGTACGCGGACGGACCGGTGGCGCCGGAGACGTAGGCCTTGCCGACCTGAGCCTTCACGAAGGAGACGATGGCCGCCGCCGAACCGGTGGCGGTGGACGTGCTCGTGCTCGTGCCGGCGGAGGCGCCGGTGCCCTCCGTGGTGGAGAGCGTCGTGCGCTCGGCGCTGCGGGTGGCGCGCGCGGCGGCGGCCTTGCGGGCGGCCTCCTGAGCCTTCTTCTTGGCCTCCGCGGCCTTCTGCTTGGCCTCGGCGAGGTCCGACTTGGCCTGCTTCGCGGCGTTCGCGGCGGCCGCGTCGCGCTCGGCCTGCAGTTCGTAGTTGGCCGCGGCCTGCTGAGTGGCGTCCGCGGACTGGGCGACCTGAGCGGCCAGGTCGGCCGTCAGCGTGGGCAGTTCGAGGGTCTGCGTCACCGGCTCGGCAGCGTTCGCCGATCCGGACGCCCCGGCTACTGCCAGGGTGCTGAGGACGCCACCGGCAACTCCGGCCCGCATCGCGAGGGTCGAGGCGCTGCGGCGGGGCTTCCGGTGGCTGCGTATGTGAGCGGTGTGGGACATGGGAACAACCGGTACCAGGGGCTCCTTCATATCTTCAAGAAACGTGTGGTGCGCCACAGTTGCTCAATGGAGCCCTCAAAAGCCCGGCGCGTGACTCTTTATTGACGCCGTAACGGACAAAGTGGACGCCCGTGATCAAGCCCTTGATCACGGTCTTTGATCATTACGTCCGAATTGCCCTCGGCCTACCACTCGTTCGGGTCGTTGGCCAAGCCCCGTTCTCAGACACCTCTCATCAATGTGGCGGAGGTCACGGAACGGTTACCGGAAGGGCGACGTCCCGCGCGGGCGGGAGGTGGAAGAAGGGCGTAGGGGAGTTCGTGAACGCGTGCACGCGCTCGCCCCGCGTCCACACCTCGCCCCGGACCTCCCCCTGATGTGTGAACGCGTTCCTCTATCAGGGCGCCGCGTCCAGAGCCAATTTGCATGCAGCGGAACTCTCTTGATATTGAGACGCCCCCTTCCACCTGCGACGACGAGCGAAAATGTCACTTCTGGTGATCAGCTGGACGCTTCGCGTACGAAGATCACTCATCATCCGACTTCATGATCCTTCGTCAGGTGGTGGAGATCACAAAGGTTGTGTAATACCCCGTGTCGCAGATCACAGAGTGGCAGGCATAGGATGCGAGGCAGTTGGGCTTGTGACCTGCTTCACATGTTCTCGATCTTCGCCCGGGACGAGCGGGGTTCGTGGGACCGGTGGGGCGGACGTGAGCCCAGTGCAACCGCCAGCAGTCAGTGCCGACTGAGAGGAGCGAGGAGCGGTGAACGCGTATGCGCCCATCCTCGTACTGGGAGCCCTCGGGGCAGGCTTTGCGATCTTCTCCGTGGTCATGGCCACGCTGATCGGTCCGAAGCGGTACAACCGCGCCAAGCTCGAGGCCTACGAGTGCGGTATCGAGCCGACCCCCACGCCGGCCGGCGGCGGGCGCTTCCCCATCAAGTACTACCTGACGGCGATGCTCTTCATCGTCTTCGACATCGAGATCGTCTTCCTCTACCCCTGGGCCGTCACCTTCGACGCCCTGGGGATCTTCGGGCTCGTGGAGATGCTGCTCTTCGTGCTCACCGTCTTCGTCGCGTACGCGTACGTATGGCGGCGCGGCGGCCTGGAATGGGACTGAGGGGCCTTTAACGACATGGGACTCGAAGAAAAGCTGCCGAGCGGCTTCCTGCTGACCACCGTCGAGCAGGCCGCGGGCTGGGTGCGCAAGGCGTCCGTCTTCCCGGCCACCTTCGGCCTCGCCTGCTGCGCCATCGAGATGATGACCACCGGCGCCGGCCGCTACGACCTCGCGCGCTTCGGCATGGAGGTCTTCCGCGGCTCGCCGCGCCAGGCGGACCTGATGATCGTCGCCGGCCGCGTCAGCCAGAAGATGGCGCCGGTCCTGAGGCAGGTCTACGACCAGATGCCCAACCCCAAGTGGGTGATCTCCATGGGTGTCTGCGCCTCCTCGGGCGGCATGTTCAACAACTACGCGATCGTCCAGGGCGTCGACCACATCGTCCCGGTCGACATCTACCTCCCCGGCTGCCCGCCGCGGCCCGAGATGCTGATGGACGCGATCCTCAAGCTCCACCAGAAGATCCAGTCCTCCAAGCTCGGCGTGAACGCCGAGGAAGCGGCCCGCGAGGCGGAGGAGGCGGCGCTCAAGGCCCTGCCCACGATCGAGATGAAGGGGCTGCTGCGGTGAGTGACGCGAACGGCACCAACGGCGTCAACGGGTCCTCGAACGGGGTGAACCCCGAGAAGGACCTCGCCGCCTCCAACCTCCCCGGCCAGCGCGGCCAGGGCGGCGAGGAGATCCGCGTCCAGCGCGGCATGTTCGGCGCCGACAACGGCGGCGACACCTCCGGCTACGGCGGCCTCGTCCGCTCGGTCCGCCTCCCGGGACCGGCGAACCGGCCCTACGGCGGCTGGTTCGACGAGGTGGCCGACGAGCTCGAGGGCGCCCTGGAGGAGCAGGGGCTCCTCCCTGAGAACGCCATCGAGAAGACGGTCGTCGACCGTGGCGAACTGACCTTCCACATCGAACGCGAGCACCTGGTCCGCGTCGCCCGCACCCTGCGCGACGACCCCGCCCTGCGTTTCGAGCTGTGCACCGGCGTCAGCGGCGTCCACTACCCGCACGACAAGGGCCGCGAGCTGCACGCCGTCTACCACCTGCGCTCGATCACCCACAACCGGCTGATCCGCCTCGAGGTGAGCGCACCCGACAGCGAGCCGCGCATCCCGTCGCTGGTCTCGGTGTATCCGACCAACGACTGGCACGAGCGTGAGACCTGGGACTTCTTCGGGATCGTCTTCGACGGTCACCCGGCCCTCACCCGGATCATGATGCCGGACGACTGGCAGGGCCACCCGCAGCGCAAGGACTACCCCCTCGGCGGCATCGCCGTCGAGTACAAGGGCGCCCAGATCCCGGCTCCGGACCAGCGGAGGTCGTACTCGTGAGCACGCAGTCAGCATCCGCCCGCGAGACCACCGAGGGCACCGTCTACACGGTCACCGGTGGCGACTGGGACGAGGTCGTCCAGTCCGCGGCCCGCGCCGACGACGAGCGCATCGTCGTCAACATGGGTCCCCAGCACCCGTCCACCCATGGAGTGCTCCGTCTGATCCTCGAGATCGAGGGCGAGACGGTCACCGAGGCCCGCTGCGGCATCGGCTACCTCCACACCGGTATCGAGAAGAACCTCGAGTACCGGACCTGGACGCAGGGCACCACGTTCGTGACGCGCATGGACTACCTGACGTCCTTCTTCAACGAGACCGCCTACTGTCTCGCCGTCGAGAAGCTCCTCGGCATCGAGGACGAGATCACCGAGCGCGCCAAGATCATCCGGGTCCTCCTGATGGAGCTGAACCGGCTCTCCTCCCACCTGGTGTGCATCGCCACCGGCGGCATGGAGCTGGGCGCCACCACGATCATGATCTACGGATTCCGTGATCGTGAAATGATTCTCGACATCTACGAGCTCATCACGGGCCTGCGGATGAACCACGCGTACATCCGCCCCGGCGGACTCGCCCAGGACCTGCCGCCCGGCGCGGTGGACCAGATCCGCGAGTTCGTGAAGAAGATGAAGAAGAACCTCCCGGAGTACGACAAGCTCGCCACCGGGAACCCCATCTTCAAGGCCCGTATGCAGAACGTCGGCTACCTCGACCTCGCCGGCTGCATGGCCCTCGGCGCCACCGGCCCGATCCTGCGCTCCACCGGCCTGCCGCACGACCTGCGCAAGACACAGCCCTACTGCGACTACGAGACGTACGACTTCGACGTCCCGACCGCCGACTCCTGCGACTCCTACGGACGCTTCCTGATCCGCCTGGAGGAGATGCGCCAGTCGCTCGGCATCGTCGAGCAGTGCCTGGACCGGCTCCAGCCCGGCCCGGTCATGGTCGCCGACAAGAAGATCGCCTGGCCCGCCCAGCTCGCCCTGGGACCGGACGGGCTCGGCAACTCCCTCGACCACATCAAGAAGATCATGGGCACCTCCATGGAGGCCCTGATCCACCACTTCAAGCTGGTGACCGAGGGCTTCCGCGTACCGCCGGGACAGGCGTACGCGGCCGTCGAATCGCCCAAGGGCGAACTCGGGGTCCACGCCGTCTCCGACGGCGGCACCCGCCCCTTCCGGGTCCACTTCCGCGACCCGTCCTTCACCAACCTGCAGGCCATGGCGGCGATGTGCGAGGGCGGCCAGGTCGCCGACGTCATCGTCGCCGTCGCGTCCATCGACCCCGTGATGGGAGGCGTCGACCGGTGACCACCAGTTCTTCGGAGCGGGGCGTCAGCCTGGGCATGCCCCAACTGCCCGCCCCCGCGTACCCGGACGACGTCCGGGCCCGGCTGGAGACGGACGCGCGCGAGGTGATCGCGCGCTACCCCGACTCCCGGTCGGCCCTGCTGCCGCTGCTCCACCTCGTGCAGTCGGAGGAGGGCCACGTCACCCGCACCGGCATGCAGTTCTGTGCGGACATGCTGGACCTGACCACGGCCGAGGTCACCGCCGTCGCCACCTTCTACACCATGTACCGGCGCAAGCCCTCCGGCGACTACCAGGTGGGCGTCTGCACCAACACGCTGTGCGCGGTGATGGGCGGCGACGCGATCTTCGAGTCCCTCCAGGAGCACCTGGGCGTCGGCAACGGCGAGACCACCGACGACGGCAAGGTCACCCTGGAGCACATCGAGTGCAACGCGGCCTGCGACTTCGCGCCGGTCGTGATGGTCAACTGGGAGTTCTTCGACAACCAGACCCCCGGCAGCGCCAAACGCCTGGTCGACGACCTGCGCGAGGGACGGCCCGTGCAGCCCACGCGCGGGGCGCGTCTTTGCACCTTCAAGGAGACCGCGCGGATTCTGGCCGGCTTCCCCGACGAGCGGCCCGGGGCCGTCGAGGAGGGCGGCAGTGCGGGACCCGCTTCGCTGGTGGGCCTTCGCCTGGCAAGGGGAGAGGCCGCACCCGCGCGCGTGGTCCATCCGCGCGACGGCGGTCCGCACGACGAACCGCAGGACCGGGGGCACCGGCCGTCGACGGCCGAGCACCTCAGTTCTCATGACGCGCCGCAGCAGACATCGGCCTCCGACCCGGCCCACCCGGCCGGACCCGCCGCCGAGGAGGGGGAGTGATGACCGTGGCACCCGAACTCAAGGACACGAGCCCCGAGAAGCTGCTCGCACCCGTGCTGTCGGCCTTCTGGGACGAGGACCGGTCCTGGTCCCTGGACGTCTACCGGAGGCACGAGGGGTACGAGGGGCTCCGCAAGGCGCTCGCCATGTCGCCGGACGACCTGATCGCGTACGTCAAGGACTCCGGTCTGCGCGGGCGCGGCGGCGCGGGATTCCCGACGGGAATGAAATGGCAGTTCATTCCCCAGGGTGATGGAAAACCGCACTATCTAGTTGTCAACGCCGACGAGTCGGAGCCGGGAACCTGCAAGGACATCCCGCTCCTCTTCGCGAACCCGCACAGCCTCATCGAGGGCATTGTGATCGCGTGTTACGCCATCCGGTCTTCGCATGCCTTCATCTATCTGCGTGGTGAGGTCGTCCCCGTTCTGCGGCGGTTGCACGAGGCCGTGCGCGAGGCCTACGCGGCGGGCTACCTCGGCGAGAACGTCCTGGGCAGCGGACTCGACCTCGACCTCACCGTGCACGCCGGCGCCGGCGCGTACATCTGCGGTGAGGAGACCGCACTGCTCGACTCGCTCGAAGGCCGCCGTGGTCAACCGCGGCTCCGTCCTCCTTTCCCGGCCGTCGAAGGGCTCTATGCCTGCCCGACTGTTGTGAACAACGTCGAGTCGATCGCGTCGGTTCCCGCCATCCTGAAGAACGGGAAAGACTGGTTCAGGTCGATGGGCAGCGAGAAGTCCCCGGGCTTCACGCTCTACTCGCTCAGCGGCCACGTCGCGAGCCCCGGCCAGTACGAGGCGCCGCTCGGCGTCACTCTCCGCCAGCTCCTCGACATGAGCGGCGGAATGCGGCCCGGCCACCGCCTCAAGTTCTGGACCCCGGGCGGCTCCTCCACCCCCATGTTCACCGACGAGCACCTCGACGTCCCCCTCGACTACGAAGGGGTCGGCGCCGCGGGTTCCATGCTCGGCACCAAGGCCCTGCAGTGCTTCGACGAGACGACCTGCGTGGTGCGGGCGGTGACCCGTTGGACCGAGTTCTACGCCCACGAGTCCTGCGGCAAGTGCACCCCCTGCCGTGAAGGAACGTACTGGCTGGTGCAGTTGCTGCGGGACATCGAGGCCGGCAAGGGCGCGATGTCCGACCTCGACAAGCTCGCCGACATCGCCGACAACATCAACGGCAAGTCCTTCTGCGCCCTCGGTGACGGCGCCGCATCCCCGATCTTCTCCTCGCTGAAGTACTTCCGCGAGGAGTACGAGCAGCACATCACGGGCCGGGGCTGCCCCTTCGACCCGGCCAAGTCGACGGCCTGGGCGGACCGCCCGGAGGTGAACGCATGACCGTGACCACCAGTGCTCCCTCCGGAGGGGGGAAGGCGGCGGTCCCGCCGGAGGACCTCGTCACGCTGACGATCGACGGCGTCGAGATCAGCGTGCCCAAGGGCACCCTGGTCATCCGGGCCGCCGAGCAGCTCGGCATCGAGATCCCGCGGTTCTGCGACCACCCCCTGCTGGACCCGGCCGGCGCCTGCCGCCAGTGCATCGTCGAGGTCGAGGGCCAGCGCAAGCCCATGGCGTCCTGCACCATCACGTGCACGGACGGCATGGTCGTGAAGACCCAGCTCACCTCGCCGGTCGCCGAGAAGGCCCAGCACGGTGTGATGGAGCTGCTGCTCATCAACCACCCCCTGGACTGCCCGGTCTGCGACAAGGGCGGCGAGTGCCCGCTGCAGAACCAGGCCATGTCGCACGGCAACGCGGAGTCCCGTTTCGAGGGCCGCAAGCGGACCTACGAGAAGCCCGTGCCGATCTCGACGCAGGTTCTCCTCGACCGCGAGCGGTGCGTGCTGTGCGCCCGCTGCACCCGGTTCTCCAACCAGGTGGCGGGCGACCCGATGATCGAGCTGATCGAGCGGGGCGCGCTGCAGCAGGTCGGCACCGGTGAGGGCGACCCGTTCGAGTCGTACTTCTCCGGCAACACCATCCAGATCTGCCCGGTGGGCGCGCTCACCTCGGCGGCCTACCGGTTCCGCTCCCGGCCCTTCGACCTCATCTCCTCGCCGTCGGTGTGCGAACACTGCTCGGGCGGCTGCGCGACGCGCACCGACCACCGGCGCGGCAAGGTCATGCGGCGGCTCGCCGCCGACGACCCCGAGGTCAACGAGGAGTGGATCTGCGACAAGGGACGCTTCGCGTTCCGGTACGCGCAGACGAAGGACCGACTCGACGTGCCGCAGGTGCGCAACGCCGAGGGCGTCCTGGAGCCGGCTTCCTGGCCGGAGGCCCTGGAAGCGGCCGCGCGCGGGCTGACCGCCGCCCGTTCCCGGGCCGGTGTCCTCACCGGCGGCCGGCTGACCGTCGAGGACGCCTACGCCTACAGCAAGTTCGCGCGCGTGGCGCTCGACACGAACGACATCGACTTCCGCGCGCGCGTGCACAGCGGCGAGGAGGCCGACTTCCTCGCGGCCCGGGTCGCGGGCCGCGGCCGCGACCTCGACGGCACCGGCGTCACCTACTCCGCACTGGAGAAGGCGCCCGCCGTCCTGCTCGCCGGGTTCGAGTCGGAGGAGGAGGCGCCCGGCGTCTTCCTGCGGCTGCGAAAGGCCTGGCGCAAGCACAAGCAGCGGGTGTTCGCCCTCACCACGCACGCGACGCGCGGCCTGGAGAAGGCGGGCGGCACGCTGCTGCCCGCCGCGCCCGGCACCGAGACCGAGTGGCTGGACGCCCTCGCGAGCGGCGTCGGCCTTGAGGAGCCCGGTACGAAGGCCGCCGAGGCCCTGCGCGCCGACGGCGCGGTGATCGTCGTGGGCGAGAGGCTCGCCTCGGTCGCGGGCGGCCTCACCGCCGCCGTACGCGCCGCCGCCGCCACCGGCGCCCAACTGGTGTGGATCCCGCGGCGGGCGGGCGAACGCGGCGCGATCGAGGTCGGCGCGCTGCCGTCGCTGCTGCCGGGCGGCCGCCCGGCGACCGACCCGCGCGCGCGGGAGGAGGTCGCCGCCGTCTGGGGGCTGGCCGAACTCCCCGCCCGTCACGGCCGGGACACCCACCAGATGATCGAGGCGGCCGCCACCGGCGAACTCGCCGCGCTCGTGGTCGCCGGCGTGGAGGTCGACGACCTGCCCGACCCGGCACGCGCGCGTGAGGCGCTCGCGAACGTCGGCTTCCTGGTGTCGCTGGAACTGCGGCCCAGCGAGGTCACCGCCCACGCCGACGTGGTCCTGCCGGTCGCGGCGGTCGCCGAGAAGGCGGGCACCTTCCTGAACTGGGAGGGCAGGGCGCGCTTCTTCGAGGCCGCGCTCAAGCCCGACCAGATGACCCGCCGCCTCGCCCCCGCAGACGGGCGGGTACTGCAGATGCTGGCCGACGCCATGGACGTCCACCTGGGCCTGCCGGACCTGCGTACCGCGCGCGCGGAGATCGACCGGCTCGGCCCCTGGGACGGACCGCGGTCCACCGATCCCCTGGAGACGGGGGGCGTCCTGCCCCGGCCGGCCGTCGGCGAGGCCGTACTCGCCGGGCACCGGCTGCTGCTCGACCAGGGCGTCCTGCAGGAGGGCGACGAGGCACTCGCCGGAACCCGGCACGCCGCACGCGCGCGCGTGTCGGCGGCGACGGCCGCCGAGGCAGGCGTCGAGGACGGCGGCGTCCTGGCCGTCACCGGCTCCGCCGGCACCGTCGAACTTCCGCTCCAGGTCACCGAGATGCCCGACCGGGTGGTGTGGCTGCCGCTGAACTCCGCCGGCGCGGGCGTCGCCTCCGACACCGGTGCGCAGCCCGGCTCCCTCGTCCGTATCGGCCCGGCGGCAGTCGCCGAACAGGCCCCCAAGGAGGTGGAGGCATGAGCCCGTACCTCGCGGCTGAAGACCTCTCGATGTTCGGCCGGGACCCCTGGTGGCTGGTCGTCGTCAAGGCCGTCTTCTGCTTCGCGTTCCTGATGGTGACCGTGCTGTTCTCCATCGTCTGGGAGCGCAAGGTCGTCGCCTGGATGCAGCTTCGCATCGGCCCGAACCGGCACGGCCCCTGGGGCATGCTCCAGTCGCTCGCCGACGGCATCAAGCTGATGCTCAAGGAAGACGTCATCGTCAAGCGCGCGGACAAGGTGGTCTACGTCCTCGCACCGATCGTCGCGGCCATCCCGGCCTTCATGGCGATCGCGGTGATCCCCTTCGGCCCCGCCGACAACGAGATCTCGATCTTCGGCACACGGACCACGATGCAGCTCACCGACCTGCCGATCGCGATGCTCTACATCCTCGCGGTCGCCTCGGTCGGCATCTACGGCATCGTGCTGGCGGGCTGGAGCTCCGGATCCACCTACCCGCTCCTCGGCGGCCTCCGCTCCTGCGCCCAGATGATCTCGTACGAGATCGCCATGGGCGCGGCGTTCGCCTCCGTGTTCCTCTACTCGGGGTCGATGTCGACATCGACCATCGTCGAGCAGCAGCACGACCGCTGGTACATCCTGCTGCTGCCGGTCTCCTTCATCCTCTACATCGTCACCATGGTCGGCGAGACCAACCGCGCCCCCTTCGACATGCCGGAGTCCGAGGGCGACCTGGTCGGCGGCTTCAACACCGAGTACTCGTCGATCAAGTTCGCGATGTTCATGCTCGCCGAGTACGTGAACATGGTGACGGTGTCGGCCGTCTCGACCACCCTGTTCCTCGGCGGCTGGCGCGCCCCCTGGCCGATCAGCGGCTTCTGGGAGGGCGCGAACCACGGCTGGTGGCCCCTGCTCTGGTTCGTCATCAAGGTCCAGTTGCTGCTGTTCTTCTTCATCTGGCTGCGCGGCACGCTCCCCCGGGTCCGGTACGACCAGCTCATGAAGCTCGGCTGGAAGGTCCTCATCCCGGTCTCGGTGACCTGGCTGATGCTCGTCGCGACCGTGCGGGCGCTGCGCAACGAGAACTACGACTTCGCCGACATCGCCCTCTACGTCGGCGGCGGTGTCCTCGCCCTGCTGCTGCTCTCCTTCGTCGTCGACATGTTCCGCGAGAAGGCGAGGCCGGACGAGCAGGCGGCCGGCCCGCAGCCCGGCTTCGACCCGATGGCGGGCGGATTCCCCGTGCCGCCGCTGCCCGGACAGGAACTGCCGCCGACGCCCAGGCGCCGCCCGCGCCGGGAGCGGGAGCTGATTGTCAGTGGCGGACCGGACACTGTCAGTGACGAATCTTCGGATGGAAAGGAGGCGTCCGATGGCTGAGGAGCCCACGGAGTCCGGGCAGATCAAGCCCGGCTTCCAGAACCCCGTGGCCGGCTTCGGCGTGACCTTCAAGGCCATGTTCAAGAAGCGGCTCACCGAGCAGTACCCGGAGCAGCAGAAGACCACGGCTCCGCGGTTCCACGGACGGCACCAGCTCAACCGCCATCCGGACGGCCTGGAGAAGTGCGTCGGCTGCGAGCTGTGCGCCTGGGCCTGCCCCGCCGACGCCATCTACGTGGAAGGCGCCGACAACACCGACGAGGAGCGCTACTCGCCGGGTGAGCGGTACGGCCGCGTCTACCAGATCAACTACGCCCGCTGCATCCTGTGCGGACTGTGCATCGAGGCGTGCCCCACGCGCGCGCTGACGATGACGAACGAGTTCGAACTGGCCGACTCCAGCCGCGCCAACCTCATCTACACCAAGGAGCAGCTGCTCGCCGGTCTCGAGGAGGGCATGGTCGACACGCCGCACGCGATCTTCCCCGGGACGGACGAACAGGACTACTACCGGGGCCTGGTGACGGAGGCCGCGCCGGGCACGGTGCGGCAGGCCGCCGTCTCCACGGGCGAGGTGGTGCAGGAGGGCGACAGCACCTTCGGCGAGACCGAACCGGCGTCGGAGAAGGTGATCGGCCGATGAGCGCACTGCAGCTTGCCGCCTACACCACCTCCACCGGTGAGGCCTTCCAGTTCTGGGTCCTCGGCTCGTTCGCGGTGATCGGCGCCCTGTGCACCGTGCTCATGAGGAAGGCCGTGCACAGCGCCCTCTGCCTCGCCGGCACCATGATCATCCTGGCGGTGTTCTACCTCGCCAACGGCGCCTACTTCCTGGGCATCGTGCAGATCGTCGTCTACACCGGCGCGATCATGATGCTGTTCCTGTTCGTGGTGATGCTCGTCGGCGTGACCGCCGCGGACTCGCTGAAGGAGACCATCAAGGGCCAGCGCTGGCTGGCCCTTCTGTGCGGAGTCGGCTTCGGCGTCCTGCTGTTCGCCGGCATCGGCAACGCCTCCCTGACGGAGTTCGCCGGCACCGGCCGGGCCAACGCGAACGGCAACGTGGAGGGCCTCGCGGCCCTCATCTTCACCAAGTACGTCTTCGCCTTCGAGATCACCGGCGCACTGCTGATCACGGCCGCCGTCGGCGCGATGGTGCTCACCCACCGCGAACGCACCGAGCGCGCCAAGACCCAGCGCGAGATGGCCGAGCAGCGCATCCGGGAAGGCCGGCACATCCCGCCGCTGCCCGCCCCGGGTGTCTACGCCCGGCACAACGCCGTGGACATCGCGGGTCTGCTCCCCGACGGCACCCCCTCCGAGCTCACCGTCAACAAGACGCTGCGCGAACGCGGGCAGATCCGGGACGTGTCGGCGGAGGCGCTCAACGACCTGCGGGCCCTGGAGCAGCGCGCCGCGGAGCGACTGGAGCGGAGCGGGATCGAGCCGGCGACGTTCAAGCGGCCAGAGGAGGCGTCGAAGTGAACCCCGTCAACTACCTCTATCTCGCGGCCCTGCTGTTCACCGTCGGCGCGACCGGGGTGCTCATCCGGCGCAACGCGATCGTCGTGTTCATGTGCGTCGAGCTGATGCTCAACGCCTGCAACCTCGCGTTCGTCGTCTTCTCCCGGATGCACGGCAACCTCGACGGCCAGATCATCGCCTTCTTCACGATGGTCGTCGCCGCCGCGGAGGTCGTGGTGGGTCTCGCGATCATCGTGTCGCTGTTCCGTACCCGCCACTCGGCCTCGGTCGACGACGCCAGCCTGATGAAGCTGTAAGGGGTCGGAAGAATCGTGGACAACCTGATCGCGCTGCTCATCGCGGCGCCCCTGCTCGGAGCGGCCGTCCTCCTGGTCGGCGGCCGGCGGCTGGACGCCGTGGGCCACTGGATCGGCACGCTCCTGTCGGCCACCTCCTTCGTGCTCGGCCTGGTCCTCTTCGCCGGCCTGCTCGGCAAGGACGCCGAAAACCGCACCCTGACCCAGCACCTGTGGACGTGGATCTCCGTCGGCGACTTCCAGGCGGACGTCACCTTCCGCCTGGACCAGCTGTCGATGACGTTCGTGCTGCTGATCACGGGCGTCGGCTCACTGATCCACCTCTACTCGGTGGGGTACATGGAGCACGACGGGCGGCGCCGCCGCTTCTTCGGCTACCTGAACCTGTTCCTCGCGGCGATGCTGCTGCTGGTCCTCGCCGACAACTACCTGCTGCTGTACGTCGGCTGGGAGGGCGTCGGCCTCGCCTCGTACCTGCTCATCGGCTTCTGGCAGCACAAGCCCAGCGCCGCGACGGCCGCGAAGAAGGCGTTCCTCGTCAACCGGGTCGGCGACATGGGGCTGTCGATTGCGATCATGCTGATGTTCACCACCTTCGGCAGCTTCGCCTTCGGCCCGGTCCTCAGCCACACCGGTGACACCTCCGAGGGCAGGCTCACCGCGATCGGCCTGATGCTGCTGCTCGCCGCGTGCGGCAAGTCGGCCCAGGTCCCGCTGCAGTCCTGGCTCGGGGACGCGATGGAGGGCCCGACCCCGGTCTCGGCCCTGATCCACGCAGCGACCATGGTGACCGCGGGCGTCTACCTGATCGTCCGCTCCGGCGCCATCTTCAACGCGGCGCCCGACGCCCAGCTCGCCGTCACCGTCGTCGGCGCCGTCACGCTCCTCTTCGGTGCGATCGTCGGTTGCGCCAAGGACGACATCAAGAAGGCGCTGGCCGGTTCGACCATGTCGCAGATCGGCTACATGGTGCTGGCGGCGGGCCTCGGCCCCATCGGCTACGTCTTCGCGATCATGCACCTGGTCACCCACGGCTTCTTCAAGGCCGGGCTGTTCCTGGGCGCCGGTTCGGTCATGCACGGCATGAACGACGAGGTCGACATGCGCAAGTACGGCGGCCTGCGCAAGTACATGCCGGTCACCTTCGCCACCTTCGGCCTCGGCTACCTCGCGATCATCGGCTTCCCGTTCCTGTCCGGCTTCTACTCCAAGGACGCGATCATCGAGGCGGCCTTCGCCAAGGGCGGCACCCAGGGCTGGATCCTCGGTGGCGTGGCCCTGCTCGGCGCGGCCATCACCGCCTTCTACATGACGCGCGTGATGCTGATGACGTTCTTCGGGGAGAAGCGCTGGCAGCGGGACGCGGGGGGCCACGAGCCGCACCCGCACGAGTCCCCGAAGATCATGACGATCCCCATGATCGTGCTGGCCGTCGGCTCCGTCTTCGGCGGCTTCTTCTTCCACCTCGGCGATCGCTTCCTCAACTGGCTGGAGCCGGTCACCGGCCACAGTGAGGGCGACTCGCCGATCAGTGCGGCGACGGTCACCGGCGCGACCCTGGTCTGCCTGGTCGTCGGCGTCGGCATCGCCTGGGCGCAGTACGGCCGCAAGCCCGTCCCGGCGGTCGCCCCGCGCGGTTCGCTGCTCACCCGGGCCGCCCGGCGCGACCTGCTGCAGGACGACTTCAACCATGTCGTCCTGGTGCGCGGCGGCGAACACCTCACGCGCTCCCTGGTGTACGTCGACCACACCCTGGTCGACGGCGTCGTCAACGGCACGGCGGCCGGCTTCGGCGGCCTGTCCGGACGGCTGCGCCGGGTCCAGAACGGCTTCGCCCGCTCCTACGCGGTCTCGATGTTCGGCGGCGCGGCACTCCTAATCGCCGCGACCCTGCTGATGAGGGCGGTCTGATACCGATGTCCTTTCCTCTGCTGACAGCGACGGCGGCGCTCCCGGCCCTCGGGGCGGTCGCCACGGCCGCCGTACCGGCCGCCAAGCGCACCGCCGCGAAATGGCTGGCGCTGGTCGTCTCGCTCGCCACACTCGCCCTGGCGATCACCGTCCTGGTCCGCTTCGACCCGAACGGCGACCGCTACCAGCTCACCGAATCCCACGCCTGGATCGCGGACTTCGGGGTCAGGTACGAGCTGGGCGTGGACGGCATCGCGGTGGCGCTGCTCGCCCTGACCGCGCTGCTGATCCCGTTCATCATCCTGGCCGGCTGGAACGACGCCGATCCGCTGGAGACCGGCAGCCGCCGCTGGCGGCCCACCCAGGGCTTCTTCGCGCTGATCCTCGCCGTCGAGGCGATGGTGGTCATCTCCTTCGAGGCCACCGACGTCTTCCTCTTCTACATCTTCTTCGAAGCCATGCTCATCCCGATGTACTTCCTCATCGGCGGCTTCGGGGACCGTGCCCACGAGCACGGTGAGGAGGCGGCCTCCACCCAGCGGTCGTACGCGGCCGTGAAGTTCCTCCTCTACAACCTGGTCGGCGGCCTGATCATGCTGGCCGCGGTGATCGGCCTCTACGTGGTCGCCGGGAACTTCAGCCTCCAGGAGATCGCGCAGGCGCGGGCGAACGGGTCGCTGCACATGGCGACCAGCACCGAACGCTGGCTGTTCCTCGGATTCTTCTTCGCCTTCGCGGTGAAGGCGCCGCTGTGGCCGCTGCACACCTGGCTGCCCAACGCCATGCAGGAGTCCACCGCCCCGGTCGCCGTGCTCATCACGGCGGTCGTCGACAAGGTGGGCACCTTCGCGATGCTCCGCTTCTGCCTCCAGCTCTTCCCGGAGGCCAGCAAGTGGGCGACGCCCGTCATCCTCGTACTGGCGCTCATCAGCATCGTCTACGGCGCGCTGCTCGCCGTCGGCCAGCGGGACATCAAGCGCCTGGTGGCCTACGCGTCGATCTCGCACTTCGGGTTCATCGTCATGGGCATCTTCGCGATGACCAGCCAGGGCCAGTCCGGGGCCACGCTCTACATGGTCAACCACGGCATCTCCACGGCCGCGCTGATGCTGGTCGCCGGGTTCCTGATCTCCCGCCGCGGCTCCAGGCTCATCGCCGACTACGGGGGTGTGCAGAAGGTCGCCCCGGTGCTCGCCGGCACCTTCCTGATCGGCGGTCTCGCCACCCTGTCGCTGCCCGGGCTCGCGCCGTTCGTGAGCGAGTTCCTGGTCCTGGTCGGCACGTTCACGCGCTACCCGGTGATCGGCATCATCGCCACCTTCGGCATCGTTCTCGCCGCGCTCTACACGCTCGTCCTGTACCAGCGGACGATGACGGGGCCGGTGAAGCCCGAGGTGTCGGCGATGCCCGACCTCCGAGCGCGTGAACTGGTGGTCGTCGCCCCGCTGATCGTGCTGCTGATCTTCCTCGGCGTCTACCCGAAGCCCGTCACGGACATCGTCAACCCGGCGGTCAAACAGACCATGTCCGACGTACACAAGACCGACCCCAAGCCCGAGGTGGAGGCGGCCAAGTGAGCGCAACAGCCGTCCACAGCCTGTGGACAACCGCGGCCGACCCGATCTCGAAGATCGACACGCCGAAGATCGAATACGGACAGCTGTCGCCGACCCTGATCGTGGTCGGTGCGGCACTGGTCGGGGTGCTCGTCGAGGCGTTCGTCCCGCGCAGGTCCCGCTACTACGCACAGGTGTTCGTGTCCGTTGTGGCGCTCTGCGCCGCGTTCGCCGCGGTCGTCGCGCTCGCGGCGAACGGATACGGCACCACGAAGGCACACATCGCGGCGATGGGGGCGATCGCGGTCGACGGACCGTCCCTGTTCCTGCAGGGCACGATCCTGCTGGCCGGCCTGGTCGGCCTCTTCACCTTCGCCGAGCGGCGCCTGGACCCGGAGGCGCACGGCAACCGGGTCGACTCCTTCGCCGCGCAGGCCGCGTCCGTCCCCGGCAGCGACAGCGAGAAGGCCGCGGTGCGGGCCGGGTTCACCACCACCGAGGTCTTCCCGCTGCTGCTCTTCGCGATCGCGGGCATGCTGGTGTTCCCCTCGGCCAACGACCTGCTGACGCTGTTCGTGGCCCTGGAGGTCTTCTCCCTGCCGCTGTACCTGCTGTGCGCGCTGGCCCGCCGCAAGCGGCTCCTGTCGCAGGAGGCCGCGGTCAAGTACTTCCTGCTCGGCGCCTTCGCCTCCGCGTTCACCCTGTTCGGCATCGCCATGCTCTACGGCTACGCGGGCTCCGTGTCGTACGGGCGCATCGCGCAGGTCGTCGACGGCACGGTCACCAACGTCGACCCGGCGCTGGCCGGCACCATGGGCAACGACGCGCTGCTGCTGATCGGCAGCGCCATGATCGTGATGGGTCTGCTGTTCAAGGTGGGCGCCGTCCCGTTCCACATGTGGACGCCCGACGTCTACCAGGGCGCACCCACCCCGGTGACCGGATTCATGGCGGCGGCGACCAAGGTCGCGGCGTTCGGCGCGCTGCTGCGCCTGCTGTACGTCGTCCTGCCCGGCATGCGCTGGGACTGGCGGCCGGTCATGTGGGCGGTGGCCGTCATCACCATGCTCGGCGGCGCGATCGTCGCGATCACGCAGACCGACATCAAGCGGCTGCTGGCGTACTCGTCCATCGCGCACGCCGGATTCATCCTCGCCGGTGTCATCGCCACCTCGAAGGACGGGGTGTCGTCCGTCCTGTTCTACCTGGCGGGGTACTCGTTCGTGACGATCGGTGCCTTCGCGGTGGTGACCCTGGTGCGCGACGCCGGCGGCGAGGCCACCCACCTGTCCAAGTGGGCCGGGCTCGGCCGCCGCTCTCCGCTGGTGGCGGCCGTGTTCGCGGTGTTCCTGCTGGCCTTCGCGGGCATCCCGCTGACCTCCGGCTTCGCCGGGAAGTTCGCCGTCTTCAAGGCGGCGGCGGACGGCGGCGCGGCCCCGCTGGTCGTGATCGGTGTGATCTCCTCGGCGATCGCCGCGTTCTTCTACATCCGGGTGATCGTGCTGATGTTCTTCAGCGAGCCCAGGCCCGAGGGGCCGACCGTGGCCGTGCCCTCGCCGCTGACCATGGCGGCGATCGGCGTGGGCGTGGCGGTCACGCTGGTGCTCGGTGTGGCGCCGCAGTACTTCCTGGACCTGGCGAACCAGGCGAGCGTGTTCGTGCGCTGACATACGCCACGGCCGCCGTCCGGGGCCCGGTCCTCCCGCGGAGGACCGGGCCCCGGCACGTGCGGCGGCGCCGACGGACGGAGGGTATGCCTGTGGACAACTCCTGGGCTGTCGGTGCGGGCGCCTATCGTGGACGCAGTGGTCGAAGGACGACGCACGGGGGACAGGACACGGGGACCAGGCGATGGGCGCGACGGGCGGGATCAGGGAGATGCCACACATGACCGAGGGGCCGGGCACGGCCGACAGCGAAGCGCTGGCCACACTGCACCGGGTCTTCGGGTACGAGGCCTTCCGGGGCGAGCAGGAAGCGGTCATCGAGCATGTGGTGGCGGGCGGTGACGCCGTCGTGCTCATGCCGACCGGCGGCGGCAAGTCGCTGTGCTACCAGATCCCGTCCCTGGTCAGACCGGGTACGGGCGTGGTGATCTCGCCGCTGATCGCGCTGATGCAGGACCAGGTGGACGCCCTGCGCGCGCTCGGCGTGCGCGCGGGCTTCATCAACTCCACCCAGGACTTCGACGAGCGGCGCGTGGTCGAGGCCGAGTTCCTCGCCGGTGAGCTGGACCTGCTCTACCTGGCCCCGGAGCGGCTGCGCGTGGAGGCCACGCTCGACCTGCTCTCCCGCGGCAAGATCTCCGTCTTCGCGATCGACGAGGCGCACTGCGTCTCCCAGTGGGGCCACGACTTCCGCCCCGACTACCTGGCCCTCTCCCTGCTCGGCGAGCGCTGGCCGGACGTCCCGCGGATCGCCCTCACCGCCACGGCCACGCACGCGACCCACCAGGAGATCACCCAGCGGCTGGGCATGCCGACGGCCCGCCACTTCGTGGCGAGCTTCGACCGGCCCAACATCCAGTACCGGATCGTGCCCAAGGCCGATCCCAAGAAGCAGCTGCTCGCGTTCCTGCGAGAGGAGCATCCGGGCGACGCCGGCATCGTCTACTGCCTCTCCCGCAACTCGGTGGAACGCACGGCCGAGTTCCTGAGCGCCAACGGCATCGAGGCGGTCCCGTACCACGCGGGCCTGGACGCGGGCACGCGCGCGGCCCACCAGTCCCGTTTCCTGCGCGAAGAGGGCCTGGTCGTGGTCGCGACCATCGCCTTCGGCATGGGCATCGACAAGCCGGACGTGCGCTTCGTCGCCCACCTCGACCTGCCCAAGTCCGTCGAGGGCTACTACCAGGAGACGGGCCGCGCGGGCCGTGACGGACTGCCCTCCACCGCCTGGATGTCCTACGGCCTCAACGACGTCATACAGCAGCGCAAGCTGATCCAGTCGGGCGAGGGCGACGAGGCGTTCCGCCGCCGGGCCGCCGCCCACCTCGACGCGATGCTCGCCCTGTGCGAGACCGCCCAGTGCCGGCGCGGCCAGCTCCTGGCCTACTTCGGGCAGGAGCCCTCCGCCGCGGGATGCGGCAACTGTGACACCTGCCTGACCCCGCCGGAGACCTGGGACGGTACGGTCGCCGCGCAGAAGGTGCTCTCCACGGTGGTGCGGCTGCAGCGTGAGCGCGGGCAGAAGTTCGGCGCCGTGCAGATCGTGGACATCCTGCTCGGCAAGAGAACCGGCAAGGTCATCCAGTTCGACCACGACCAGCTCTCCGTCTTCGGCATCGGCGAGGACCTCACCGACGGCGAATGGCGTGGCGTCATCCGGCAGTTGCTCGCCCAGGGACTGCTCGCGGTCGAGGGGGAGTACGGCACGCTCGTGCTCACCGGGGAGAGTGGATCCGTGCTGCGCCGCGAGCGGGAGGTGCCGCTGCGCAAGGAGCCGAAGAGGCCGGCCGCCTCGCGCGCGGGTTCCTCCTCGGGACGGGGCGAGCGCAAGGCCAAGGCCGCCGCGGCCGAGCTGCCGGACGAACTCCTCCCCGCCTTCGAGGCCCTGCGCGCCTGGCGCGCCGAACAGGCCCGGGAGCAGGGCGTCCCGGCGTACGTCATCTTCCACGACGCCACACTGCGGGAGATCGTCACCTGCTGGCCCGGCTCGGTGCGGGAGCTTGGCACGGTGGGCGGCGTCGGCGAGAAGAAGCTGGCGACCTACGGGGAAGGGGTGCTGGAGGTGCTGAACTCCCTGAAGGAGCCCGGCTCGGCCGGCGCCTCCCCGGCGGCCGGTGCCTCGCCCGTCGCCGCCGACGAGGCTCCCGAGGACCACTGGGCGGAGCCGGCGGAGGAGCCGGAGCCCGACGACTGGATATAGGGCGTACAGGGACGCGGGGGCCGTCGAATCCCGGTTTCTCCCGGGACACCGCGTCCGGGGCGGCGGAGGGATCCGTCACAACGCCCGCGCCGCATAGGCCCTGACGTCCGCGTCCGAGTCACCCGTGGCCGCGGCCAGGGCCGCTCGGGCCTCCTCGGTGGCGTTGTGCCGGGTCAGGGCCAGGACCGCCGCCTTGCGCACGTCGGCGTTCGGGTCGGCGAGGGCTTTGGCCAGGGCGGAGACGGCCGTGTCGGCCGGGGCGACCGACAGCGCGGTGGCAGCACCGGACCGGACCTGCCAGGCCGGGTCGGACAGGGCGGCCACGGCGCGGGCGGCGAGCGGCGTCGGGCAGCCTGCCGTGGCCAGCGCACCCAGCGCGGCACCGCGCACCAGAGGGTCGGGATCCTCGGTGAGCCGGTCCAGGGTGCCGGTGAGCACATCCCGGCCCTGCGGGTCCAGGGACGCCGAGCTGACGGCGACCAACGCCTTGGCGACGGTGACGCGGACCTCCCGGGAGGGGTCGTCGGCGGCGCGCGCCAGCGGCAGTGCCGCGTCGACCGACACCAGGGCGCGTACGGCCTCGACGCGGACGGGAATGTCGGGGTCGTCCAGCGCGGCGGCGAACACGCCGGGAGCGCCCAGCCGCAGGGCGCGGAGCACGTCGAGCGCGGCGGCTCGCACCACGGCGTCGGCCACGGCGAGTGCGCCGGTGAGGGCGGCGCCCAGGGCCGGTTCGGAGGGCAGCGTCTCGACGAGTTCACGCAGCGAGGCCGCGGCGGCAGCGCGGACCTCGGGGTCCGGGTCGGCGAGCGCACCGGCCAGGGCCTGACCGGTGCCGGGAGGCACGGTCTCGGTGAGGACCGAGACGGCCGTACGGCGGACCGCCGCGTCCGGGTCCGCCAAGTAAGGGCGCAGTGAGGCGAGTTCGGGCTGCTCCTCCGCCAGCTCCAGCAGTTCCAGGAGCCGGGGCGAAGCGGTCTCCCGAGTGCCGCCCCGGTCCACGAGGCCGGTGGCGCGGGTGGATGCCGGTCCGCCGGCGACCGGTGCCACATCGCGGGGGCCGGCGGTGGCGACGTCCTCGGGCCCTACCTCGCCCAGATGCCGGGAGGGGCCCCCGGCCGGGGTGAAGCCCTCGACCGGAACCAGATAGGGAGCCACGGGACGGGCCGTGAACTCCATCGCACCAGAGGGGGACTTGTGCAGATCGAGATGGTGGAACCAGGTGGCGTCGTCACGCCGGGGATGGTCGACGCGGTCGTGGTAGAGCCCCCAGCGGGACTCGGTACGGGCCAGGGAGGCACGGGCGGCCATCTCCGCGCAGTCGCGGATGAAAGTGACCTCGGCGCAGCGCATCAGCTCGTGCGGGGTGGTGGCGCCCATCGCGGCGACATCGACGCGCATCCGCTCGAAGGACTCCAGGGCGAGGGACAGCCGCGCCCCGGACTTGGGCGGTGCCACGTAGTCGTTCACGAAGCGGCGCAGCTTGTACTCGACCTGGGTCTGCGGCGGGCCGTCCGGGTTGCGCAGCGGGCGGTAGATCAGCTCGTGCGCCTCACGGACCTGCTCGGCGGGAAGCTCCCCCTCGTACGCCGTGTACTGGGCGGCGTCCGCGCCCGCGAGGTCACCGAAGACGAAGGCCCCGATCATGTAGTTGTGCGGGACGCACGCCAGGTCGCCGGCGGCGTACAGGCGGGGGACGGTCGTGCGGGCGTGGTCGTCGACCCGGACGCCGGAGGCGGAGTGGCCGCCGCACAGGCCGATCTCGGAGATGTGCATCTCGATGTCGTGGGTCCGGTAGTCGTGCCCGCGGCCGGCGTGGAAGGTGCCGCGGGTGGGCCGCTCGGTGGAGTGCAGGATGGACTCCAGGGCCGAGACCGACTCCTCGGGCAGATGGCTCAGTTTCAGGTAGACCGGGCCGCGGTCGCTGGCGACCTCCGCGGCGAACTCGGCCATCATCTGCCCGGACCAGTAGTCGGAGTCGACGAAGCGCTCACCGTGCCGGTTGACCTGGTAGCCGCCGAACGGGTTGGCGACGTAGGCACAGGCCGGACCGTTGTAGTCCTTGATCAGCGGGTTGATCTGGAAGCACTCGATGCCGGTGAGCTCGGCGCCGGCGTGGTAGGCCATGGCGTAACCGTCACCGGCGTTGGTGGGGTTCTCGTAGGTGCCGTAGAGGTACCCGGAGGCGGGCAGGCCGAGCCGGCCGCAGGCGCCGGTGGCGAGAACGACCGCACCCGCACGGACGGTGACGAAGGCGCCGGTGCGGGTGTGGAAGCCGACGGCACCCACGGCCCGCCCGTCGTCCGGCGCGGTAAGCACGCGCACCGGCATCAGCCGGTTCTCGATGCGTATCCGCGCCCGCATCTCACGACGCCGCAACTGCCGGTACAGGACCTTCTTGACATCCTTGCCTTCCGGCATCGGCAGTACGTACGAGCCGGAGCGATGCACCTGGCGGACCGCGTACGCGCCATGCTCGTCCTTCTCGAACTTGACCCCGTACGACTCCAGTCGCTGGACCATCGCGAAGCCGCGCGTGGCGGTCTGGCGGACCGTGGACTGGTCGACGATGCCGTCGTTGGCGCGGGTGATCTCGGCGACGTAGTCGTCGGGCTCGGCGCGGCCCGGGACGACCGCGTTGTTGACCCCGTCCATGCCCATGGCGAGCGCGCCGGAGTGGCGGACGTGGGCCTTCTCCAGAAGAAGGACGTTCGCACCGCGCTCGGCGGCGGTCAGGGCGGCCATGGTGCCGGCGGTACCACCGCCGATGACAAGGACGTCGCAGGTCAGCTCCTCGGCGTCGGCGACGTCGGGGACGGCGAGGAGGGTCTGCGCGGGGGCGTTCGCGGGGGTGGTCACCGGGATGCCTTTCAGGTGCCGAGCGAGGAGAGGACGGTGCGGCGCAGGGCCACGCGGACCGGGTCGTCGAGCGCGTCGCGATCACGCGGGCGGGGCACGTCGCGTACGGCGGCCACGCGGCCCGAGCCGAGGAGGGCGACGCGGTCACCGAGGAAGAGCGCCTCGTCGACGTCGTGTGTGACGAACACGACGGTCGCGCCCGTGCCCCGCAACACGTCCACCAGCAGGTCCTGCATGCCGGAGCGGGTCTGGGCGTCGAGGGCCCCGAAGGGCTCGTCCATGAGGACCACGCGGGGGCTGCCGGCCAGCGCCCGGGCCAGCTGCGCCCGCTGGCGCTGCCCGCCGGAGACCCGGTGCGGCAACTTCCCCGCCTGCGAGGAGAGTCCGACACGGCCGAGCCAGGACTCGGCCTGGGTACGGCGCCCGGAGCGCGGAACTCCGCGGATGGCGAGCGGGAGTTCGACATTGGCGCGCAGCGTGCGCCAGGGCAGCAGGGCGTCCTCCTGGAAGACCAGCGCACGGTCGGCGGAGGGGCCGGTCAGTGGGCTGCCGTCCTGCTCCACGGCACCGGACAGCGGGGAGAGCAGCCCGGCGAGTGTGCGCAGCAGCGTCGACTTGCCGCAGCCGGAGGGGCCGACGACGGTGAGGATCTCACCGGGCACGACCTCCAGGTGGATCTCGTGCAGGACCGGGGCGTCCGTCCGGCCGAGGGTGGCGCCGCGCAGGGTGAGCCGGGCGCCGCGCGCGGTCCTGGCGACCGGGGCTTCCGCGGGGGCGACGGTCTCAGACGAGGTGCTCATCGCGCGTCTCCTTCTCGGTACCGTCGTGGCCCTGGTGCTGGGCCTCGGTGTGGTGCTGGGCCTCGCCGCCGGCCTCTCGCTCGACCGGGGCGGCGACCCGGGACACAGGGGTGCGGGTCCGGCCGCCGGGGACGTAGGAGGTGCGGGGCAGCCAGCGGGTCAGCCGCCGGCCGAGGAGTTCCACCGCCGTGGAGGTGACCCAGCCCAGGACGCCGATCGTCACCATGCCGACGAAGACTCCCGGGTAGTTCACGACCGTGTAGTCCTGCCAGGTGCGGTACCCGACGCCGTACTGGCCGGAGATCATCTCGGCGGAGATCACGCAGATCCACGACACGCCGATACCGACCGAGAGGCCGCCGAAGATGCCGGGCAGGGCGCCCGGCAGGACCACCGAGCCGAGGATGCGCCACCTCCCGCCGCCCATGGTGCGCACCGCTTCCTCCCAGACGGGGGTCAGTGCGCGGACCGAGTGTCGGGTGGAGACCAGCACGGGGAAGAAGGCGGCGGTACAGGTGATGAAGACGATGCCTTGTTCGTTCGAGGGGAAGAGCAGGATCGCGACCGGCACGAGGGCGATGGCCGGGACTGGGCGGACGACTTCCAGTACCGGGCCGAGCAGGTCCTCGGCGAGGCGAGAGCGGGCCACGAGCACGCCCGTCGCCACGCCCAGGACGGCCGCCAGGGCGAAGCCGGTGAGGATCCGGGTGAGGCTGTCGGTCAGGTCGGTCCAGTAGTCCGCCCCGGTGAGCCGCTCGGCGAAGGCGCGGGCCACGTCGGTGACCGTCGGGAACTGCGAGAAACGCAGCCACAGGTCGACGTCCAGGCTGGTCAGCAGCTGCCAGAGGGCGAGGGCAGCGGCCAGGGATGCCACCCGAAGGGCATACCGGGCCGGCTGTCGGGTCATGAGGCCCGCCCCAGGGCGTCGGTGTAGGAGACCGTGCGGGCGCCGTCGTGGGCGGTGACGTAGGCCCGCGCGGACGCTGGGGCCACGAAGGGCAGGAGCTGGTCGCCGTCGGCGACCCAGACCGCCTTGTCGGCGAACCAGAGGGTGCCGGTGGTGGCGTCGGGGACGTACGCGGCGCGGATGCCGTCGTGGTGCCCGGCCAGGTAGCCCAGCAGCTTCTTAGGAGACTTGAAGGAGACGGTCTTCTCGCTGCCCTTGGGCCATGCCTCGCTCGCGGCCGGTGCGGGCGTGGCGGCGAGCCGCCGGGCGTAGGACGCGCCGAGGGCCTTCTTCACATACCGGTCGTCGACGAAGGAGTCCACGTCGATGTCACCGGTCAGCTTGGCCGCCTTCAGCACGGAGACGTCCTGCTTCAGCGCGGAGACCAGCTGCGGCTTGACGGCCGGGCCGAAGGTGGCGATGCCGTGGGCGCCGTTGTACAGGTAGACCACCTCGGCGGGCAGGCCGGTTGCTTCGGCAACCGTCTGCGCGGCGGCCACCGGATGGCCGTTCAGATAGTCGGTGGCCTCGGTCTGGGCTTCGAGGAAGGCCCGCAGGACGGCGGGGCGCTGCTTGGCGAAGTCCTCGCGTGCGGTGACCCCGTGGAATGTGGGGAGGTTCAGCTGGGCGCCGTCGTACAGCGCCTTCGCCTTGCCCTGGTAGGCGAGCAGCCCCGGCCAGGCGACGAACTGGGACAGCGCGTCGATGCTGCCCGCGGAAAGCGCCGAGGCGCCCACGGCGGGCTGCTGGTTGAGCTTCGAGATCCCCTTGTTCGGGTCGATGCCGGCACGCTGCAGGGCCCGTACGAGGGTGCCGTCGGCGGCGGAGCCGATGCTGGTGGAGACCTTCTTGCCCTTGAGGTCCTTCAAGGAGGCGAGGCCCGAGTCCGGGGCGGTGACCACGGTGTTGAGGCCGCCGCGCAGGTTGTAGCCGGTGACCGACACCAGGTGGGTGGGGCGGCCGAGCTGCCTCCCGCGGGCCGCGTTGAGCAGCAGCGGGAAGTCGCCCATCGAGCCGATGTCGATCTTCCCAGCGGCCATCTGGGCGGTGATCGGGGCGCCGGTGGCGTAGTCCTGCCAGTCGACCTTGTAGGTGTGGCCGTCATGGAGGGAGTTGAGCTGCTTCTCGAAGTAGCCCAGGGAGCGCAGCAGCGTCCCCGCGGTGACCGTGTTGATGGTCTTGGACTGGTAGCCCACGGTCACGGTGACCGTGGAGCCGCTGCCCGCCTCGGCGCTGCCGCCGCAGGCGGACAAAGGCAGCAGGAGGATGGCGGCGGACAGGGCGACTGCCGTGTGTTTCATGGTGGTTCGGCCTCTCACCGGAGCAGGTCGGAAGGATCAGCGGAGCAGGTAGGGCATGTTGACCGTGACGGCTCCGGTGGGACAGCGGGCCGCGCACGGGCCGCAGTACCAGCACTCGTCGACGTGCATGTACGCCTTGCCGCTGCTCTCGTCGATGGCGAGCGAGTCCAGCGGGCACATGTCCACGCAGAGCGTGCAGCCGTCGATGCACTTCGACTCGTCGATGGTCACGGGCACATCGGCCCGCTGCGGCACCAAGGGCATGGCTGTCTCCAGGAAACGTGAGGCAGGGGTGTGTGGGCGGTTGGCTAGAGCGACCTGTGGAGCGAGCCGCCCATGGTGATGCGGTCGCCGCGGAAACGGATGAACTCCAGGTCGACGGGGCGGCCGTCGTCGAGGTGCGTGAGGCGCTCCAGCATCAGCACGGCGGCGCCGCGCGGGGCCTGGAGCACGGCGGCGGAGTGGGCGTCCGCGTTCACCGCCTCCAGCGTGATCTCGGCGTGGCCGAGCCGCCGGCCGGTGACGGCCTCCAGCAGGCGGAAGACATCGGTGTTCTCCAGGTCCGCGTCGAGTAGGGCCGTGCCGATGTCGAGGGGGATGTAGGTGAGGTCGAGGGAGAGGGGGAGGCCGTTCAGGTGGCGCAGGCGTTCGATGTAGAGGACGTCGGCGCCCGCCGGGACGCGGAGGCGTTCGGCCACCGGGGCGGGTGCGGGGGCGGGTCCCATGGTGCGGACCTCGTTGGTGACGTGGCCGTGTTCGCGGAGGGTTTCCGCGAGGCCCATCAGACGGTCGAGCCCGTGCGGGTACTTCTGGGCGACGACGACGGTGCCGACTCCGGGCAGCCGCTCCACCAGGCCCTCCGCCCGGAGCAGGTCCAGTGCTTGGCGGACGGTGTTGCGGGAGGCGCGGTAGTCGGTGGCGAGAGTCGACTCGTGCGGGAGGCTGCCGTCCGCGAACGCGCCGGTGAGCAGTTGGCGGCGCAGGAGGTCAGCGAGCTGCCGGGCCCGGTCGGCGCGCAGCCGGCGACGCGTCCGGTGGGCGGCGACGGTGGTCGCGGCGCCCTGGCCGGAGTGGTCCCGGGAGCGGTCGGCGGGTGGCATGGCTGGAACCATACCGACGAGGTAGGGAATAGGGTGTTTCTGCAGTGTTGCGCCAGCTGAGGGTGCGTTGAACACCCCGCTGAGCTGCTGTTTTGCTCCGGTGTGACAAAGATCTGCCACTGTCAGGACAGCGCCGTCAGCCCCGGTGCGAAGGTGATCAGCAGTGGCAGCAACGGCACCAGCGCGGCCACCGTGGTGGTCAGTGCCCGGTGCCGGCGGAGCAGCCGCGGCGGGGGCTCCAGGAGGCGGTCCACGCGTTCACCGAGGAGCCGGTGGCTGGAGGCGCAGGACAGGACGCCGCGGTGCTGGTTCAGCTCGATCAGGGCGAGAGCGGTGGTGAGGTGGCCGCAGCGGCGGGAGGCGGTGTCGTCGGCGGCCAGTTCGACCAGACGGTGCGTCTGGTCGCAGAAGTGGGCGAAGAGCGGGACGCCCGGGAAGCCCGTGGCGAGCGCGGTGGACAGATGGAGCAGCCAGTCGTGGTGGGCGCGGGCGTGGCCGCGCTCGTGGGTCAGGACGGCGTCCAGCTGACGGCCGCTGAGGCGGCGCAGCGCCCCGGTGGTGACGACGAGCTGGGGCGGGTGCCCGGGCATCCACCAGGCGTCCGGGTACTCGTCCTCCAGCACCAGCATCGGGCCGCGCGCCGCGGGCAGCCCCGCGGGCAGATCGGGCGCGCGTTCCCGCAGGTGCGCCCGGGCCTGGCCGCGGCGCCTGCGGACCTCGGCGAGTTCCCGGGCGAGCATCGCCGTCGTCCAGGCGGCCCCGCAGGCCAGCAGCAGGGTGAGGGCCACGGCCCAGACCGGTGCGGTGGACAGGTCGTACGCGGCGGTGACGGCGGGCGGCGCGGGGGCGAACACATGGTCGCGGACGGTGTGGAAGACGGCCGCCGCGCCCAGTACCAGCGCGGTCAGGCAGCACAGCAGGACCGTGGCGACCAGGCACTGCCACACCCACAGGGCGACCACGGGCTCCCGTTCGGTCCAGCCGGCCCGGGTCAGCGCGCGCGGTGCCGGTACGGCGGCCGTCAGTGCGACGACGCTCAGCAGGAGCAGGCAGACCGTCATGCCGGGGCTCCGGTTCGTGGTCGGAGAGGTGCGGGTGTCGGGTGGTGCCGGGGACGTGCCGGAGGCGCGTCGGGTGATGCCGTGTCCCCGTCAGTATGACGGGGACACGGGGCGCGAGTCAGGTGTCCGGCGGGGATCGCCACCCGTCAAGGTGAGTTCGTCCCACCTTCACGGACACCGGTCGCGCCGTCACCTGCCGGGCAGCGCCTCAGCCCGACACGATCCGCCCGCTGACGTCCCCCAGCCCGACCCGGGCGCCGTCCGGCCCGGGCGCCCAGGCCGACAGGGTCACCACGTCGCCGTCCTCCAGGAAGGCGCGCTTGCCGTCAGGGAGGTCGAGCGGGTCGCGGCCGTTCCAGGTCAGCTCGAGCAGCGAGCCGCGCTGGCCCTCCGCCGGGCCGCTCACCGTGCCCGAGCCGTACAGGTCGCCGGTGCGCAGCGAAGCGCCGTTCACCGTCATGTGGGCGAGCTGCTGGGCGGCGGTCCAGTACATGGTGGAGAACGGCGGCTCGGACACCGTGTGACCGTTGATCGCGACGGAGATCCGCAGGTCGTAGCCGCCGGGTTCGATGCCGGGAGCGGCGTCGTCCAGGTAGGGCAGCAGGGGGTGCGTGCGCTCCGGGGGCGTCACGCGGGCGTGCTCCAGTGCCTCCAGCGGGGTGATCCACGCCGACACCGAGGTGGCGAAGGACTTGCCGAGGAAGGGGCCGAGCGGGACGTACTCCCAGGCCTGGATGTCACGCGCCGACCAGTCGTTGAGCAGGCACAGACCGAAGACGTGCTCCTGGAAGTCGCCGAGTGCGACGGGCGCGCCCCTCTCGGAGGGGACGCCCACCACGAAGCCGACCTCGGCCTCGATGTCCAGCCGGACCGAGGGCCCGAAGACGGGTGCCGGGTCGCCGGGACCCTTGCGCTGCCCGGACGGCCGGACGACGTCCGTGCCGGAGACGATCACCGTGCCGGAGCGGCCGTGGTAACCGATCGGCAGGTGCTTCCAGTTGGGAGTCAGGGAGTCCTCGGCGTCCGGGCGGAAGATCTGACCGACGTTCCGGGCGTGGTTCTCCGAGGCGTAGAAGTCGACGTAGTCCGCGACCTCGAAGGGCAGGTGGAGGGTCACCGACGACAGGGGGTGGAACAGCGGCTCGATCGTCGACCGGTGCGAGGGAACCGTCACCCACGCCGTCAGCGCGCGCCGCACGTCAGACCAGGCCGTGCGGCCGGCGGCCAGCAGCGGGTTGAGGGTGGCCTGCGCGAGCAGGGAGACGTACGGCGAACCGAGGGCGGCGGCCGCGGCCCCGGCGTCGAGGACGTGGTCACCGAGCCGGACACCGACCCTGCGCTCCGTGCTGCCGGAGGGTGAGAACACACCGTAGGGAAGGTTGTGCGGGCCGAAGGGGTCGCCCTCGGGGACGTCGAAGGGGGGCATGGGGTGCTGCCTCACTCTCATCCGGGCCATGCATGGCGATGCGTTCCATGTGATCGCGCCACACGTTACGGCCGGGACAGGTGTCTTGGGCAGTGCCGCAAGGGTTGTCCGCCAGATGTCTAAAGAGTTCGCAATGTCCGAATGACCCTTGTCGGAGGTGGCAATTCCGGCTTAGCGTCCTTTGGGGGACACGGGCGGGGTGGGTCCGGTCCGTAGGGGGGACACGTGGGGGGACCCGTGGCCGAGGACGCCGTCGGTGTACCTGTCGGGGCGGACCGCGATGTGCCGGGCCTGATCGTCAAGTTCGGCGACTACCCGCTGCACCACGGCGGTGTCGGCGCGATCCGCAGCCTGGGCCGCCTGGGCGTCCCCATGTACGCCATCACCGAGGACGCCTGCACTCCGGCGGCCTCCTCCCGTTATCTCACCCGGGCGTTCGTCTGGCCGACGACCGGCGCCGAGGAGCCGGCCCGCCTGGTCGAGGGACTGCTGCGCATCGGCCGCCGGATCGGCCGCCCGGCCGTCCTGATCCCGACGGACGAGGAGGCAGCCGTCCTGATCGCCGAGCACCAGGAGGAGCTGGCCGGCCCCTTCCTCTTCCCCCGTGTCGACCCCGCACTGCCCCGCCGGCTCGCCAGCAAGCAGGGACTGCACGAACTGTGCGCGGAACACGGCGTCCCGAGCCCGCCGGCCGCGTTCCCGCGGTCGTACGACGAGATCGTCGCCTTCGCCGACACGGCCCGCTTCCCGGTGGTGGCCAAGAACCGGGAGGCGTTCCTACGGCGCAGACGGCCCGCCGTCAACGGCACCACGAGGATCGCCGGCCGCGAGGGACTGCTCGCCCTCGCCCGCGACTGGGGGGAGCGGCCCGGCGTGATCCTCCAGGAGTACCTGCCGCGCGAGGAGGCCGAGGACTGGATCGTGCACGCCTGCTTCGACGCCGACTCCGTGCCGCTCGTCCTGTTCACCGGCGTCAAGGTACGCTCCTGGCCGCCGCACGCCGGGATGACGGCGAACGCGTACGTCGTCGACAACCCGGAACTCGCCGACCTCGCCGCCCGTTTCATCAAGGAGATCGGCTTCAGCGGCGTCATCGACCTCGACCTGCGCTTCGACCGGCGCGACGGGCAGTACAAACTCCTCGACTTCAACCCGCGTATGGGCGCCCAGTTCCGGCTCTTCGAGACCGATGCGGGCGTCGACGTCGTACGCGCCATGCACCTGAACCTGACCGGCCGCCCCGTTCCGCAGGGGGAGCAGCGCGCCGGCCGCCGCTACATCGTGGAGAACATCGACCTGCCCGCCCTGCTCGCCTACCGCCGCAGCGGCTACACGACGCCGCACGCGCCGGCCAGGGCGAGCGGGACCGAACTGGCATGGTTCGCGGGTGACGATCCGCTGCCGTTCGTCACGATGCTCGCCCGCTTCGTGCGCCCGGGCGCGAAGCACCTCCATCAGCTGTGGCGGACCAGCCGCCGCGGCGCCGGCACCCCGCACGCCACGAAGTAGGCAAGGCCACGAAGGTGGCGCACCGCGTCCTGGGAGGGACTTCGTGATCCGACCGGTTGCAGTCATCGGGGCCGGGCCGTTCGGCCTGTCCACCGCGGCCCATCTGCGGGCGCGCGGCATCCCCGTCCGCGTCTTCGGCGACCCCATGGTGAGCTGGCGCGACCACATGCCCGAGGGCATGCTCCTCAAGTCGACCCCGGTCGCCTCCAGCTTCGACTGCCCGCAACCCGGCCACACCCTCGCCGACTACTGCGACGCGGCCGGCGTGCGCCGGCTGGTCACCGACGAGGACATCATCCCGGTGGAGACCTTCATCGCCTACGGCGAGTGGTTCCAGCGGCGGCTCGTCCCCGGCCTGGAGCGGGTCCGGGTGGTCTCCGTGGACCGCGGCGGCCGCGGCGCCTTCGAACTCGAACTGGACTCGGGGGAGTCGTTCACCGCCCGCGCGGTCGTGGTGGCCACCGGTCTGTCCGGGCTCGCCCACCTCCCGCCGGAACTGGCCGGAGCGGCCGCCGACGGGCCCGCGCCCACCTCCCCGGTCTCCCACAGCTCCCAGCACCACGACCTCGGCCGCTTCTCGGGCCAGGAGCTGATCGTCATCGGCGCGGGCCAGTCCGCCCTGGAGACCGCGGCCCTCGCGGCCGAGGCCGGCGCCCGGGTGCGCGTCGTCTCGCGCGGCCGGGGCCGGGTCGCGTTCGGTGCCCCGCCCTGGCAACAGCCGAGGCTGCGCCCCGAGTCGCCGTTCGGCCGCGCATGGTCGCTGTGGGCGCTCAGCAACTACGCCCAGGCGTACCGTTTCCTGCCCGCCCGGACCCGTCACCACCTGGTCCGCAGGGTCCTCGGTCCGCTCGGTGCCTGGTGGCTGCGCGACCGCTTCGAGGGCAAGGTCCAGGTCCATCAGGTCGACCGGGTGCTGGGTGCCGCGGCCCCGGACGGCAGCCCGGTGCTCACCGTCCGCACCCACGACGGCCGCGTCGAGCGGCTGGCCGCCGATCACGTCGTCGCGGCCACCGGATACCGCGTGGACATCGCCGCGATGGACTTCCTCGGGCACGGACTGCGCACCCGCCTGGCGGTGAGCCGGGGCGCCCCGAGGCTGGGCGCCGGCTATGTCTCCTCCGTCCCCGGCCTGTACTTCACCGGTCTCCCGGCGGCGTCCTCCTACGGTCCGGTGATGCGCTTCGTGTGCGGCACCGAGTTCGCCTCACCACGCCTGGTGAGGCACCTGGCCGCCGCCCACGGCCGACCCGGGTGACGCTCGTCTCCGGGCCCCAAGTCCGCCAGGAACCGGGTGAGTCGGCGGGGCGTGCGGTCCGTATTCTCTGATCATGGCCGCACCTCCCGCATACGCACTGATCGCCACCGACCTTGACGGGACGCTGCTGCGCGGCGACGACACCGTCTCCGACCGGTCGCTCGCCGCACTGGAGCGGGTGGCGCGGGCCGGTGCCCGGCACCTGGTGGTGACGGGCCGGCCGGCCCCCCGGGTGCGGCCGCTCCTGGCCGCCCTCGGCTGCACGGGGCTCGCGGTGTGCGGGCAGGGAGCGCAGGTCTACGACGCCGGCACCGGCCGCCTGCTGTGGTCGGTGCGGCTGGACCGGGAACTGGCGGAGACCGCGCTCGGCAAGATCGAGGCGGAGGTGGGGCAGGTCTTCGCGGCCGTCGACCAGGACGGAGTGGACGGGCTCACGCTGATCGAGCCCGGCTATCTGATGCCCCACCCCACCCTGCCCGCCGTGCGGGTCGACCGGCGCGACGACCTGTGGCGTGAGCCCATCAGCAAGGTGCTGCTGCGCCATCACGCGCTCTCGGACGACGAGTTGGCGGCGACCGCGCGCGCTGCGGTGGGATCGCTGGCCACGGTCACCATGTCGGGGCCGGGCACGGTGGAGCTCCAGCCGTGCGGAGTCACCAAGGCGACCGGGCTGGCGCTGGCCGCCGGTCATCTGGGGGTCGCCGCCGAACAGGCGCTGGCCTTCGGCGACATGCCCAATGACATCCCCATGTTCGACTGGGCGGGCCGCGGGGTCGCCATGGCCAACGCCCACCCCGAACTCAAGGCGGTCGCGGACGAGGTCACGACGTCGAACGAGGACGACGGCGTCGCCGTCGTCCTCGAAGGACTGTTCCCGGCCGGCTGACCGGGACACGAACAGCGGCTCGCGGCGGGTGCCGGTCAGGTGGCACCCGCCGCGAACGCCGGTCAGTAGGCGCCGAAGACGTTGTCGATCGACCCGTAGCGGGCGGCCGCGTAGTTGCAGGCGGCGGTGATGTTCGCGACCGGGTCGTAGGGGTCGAACGCCGTTCCGGCCACGTGGTAGGTGTTGAAGGTCGGGTCGATCACCTGGAGCAGGCCCTTGGACGGGATGCCCTTGGCGGCGTTGGAGTCCCACAGGTTGATGGCGCGCGGGTTGCCCGAGGACTCGCGGATGATGTTGCGGTGGATGCCGTTGTAGGTGCCCGGGATGTGCTTCTCCGCCATGATCGCGAGGGACTCGCGGATCCAGCCGTCGAGGTTGTTCGGGTACCCGGCGAGGGTGGTGCCGGTCGAGCCGGTGGAGTCGGCCGCGGAGGCGCTGGTCGCGCCGACGACCGGAAGGGCCAGCACGGCGGCACCGGTGCCGAGGACGGCGAGCTTGCGGACGAGGCGGCTGGTGCGGACGCGGCGGGGCTGAGCGGCAGCAGGCATGCGAGGTTCCTCTCCGTCGCCTGCGAGGTGAGCTGTCGGGTTCGGGCGGGGAGGTGCCCGGCCGTGCCGCCCCCGAGGCGGCACGACTTAACCCCTTGCCGTTCCGGTGACGACACGTGTCGTCGGGTCCGGCGAACTTACCTGGGTCCCCCGCTCCTGCCGTACGAATGAGTTCGTCGATGGGTGATGTCGGGCGGCGGCAGGATTCGGCGTTCCGCTCGACTGGCCGGGAACGTATGCGAGAGCACATGTCCGGAACAAGTGTTGGATTCACGTAAAGACCAAGTTGACCTTGTTCTGTTCCGTTTTGGGTGCTTGATCCTTTGCGACTGCCAATGCCCAACTGGCCGACGGGGCAAGGGGAAGTGGGTGGTGGCCGGGTCCGGCGGCCGGATCCGGGCGCGTGACCCAATTCACGAAATAGCAAAGTATTCCAAATCAGACATGGGGGATTTGGGCGTGAGGGGTGAAACGATGACGGAGTGCCCTGCGGATGGCGCGTGGCCGATTTACCTCGCGTCGCAAAAGGCGCATTAAGGCGTCTAATGTCCGTATTATCGGGTGGTCGGCAGTGCGCCGATCATGGTCCGATGCCCTCCGTGCCGGACCGGTGGGCGCCCTCGGTGATCGAAACAGGACCGGATACGCTGACTTGAGTGAGGGCAGCGACCTATCGACAAACCGTGTAATCGCCAGCAGACACCAGCAGACAGGAGACCCCTCGTGACCGTCGTCGGGCCGTTCGGGCTGAGCGTGCGGGACCAGGCTCTGGAAGCCGATGTCCAGGCCGGATTGACGGCTGTCGAGGAAGGCTTGCTCGAGGCCACCAAGAGCGAGGTCCCGTTCATCACGGAGGCCGCGCAGCACCTCGTACGGGCCGGTGGGAAGCGGTTCCGGCCGCTCCTCGTGATGCTCGCGGCGCAGTTCGGGGACCCGTACGCGCCCGGTGTCGTTCCGTCGGCCGTGGTCGTGGAGCTGACCCACCTGGCCACGCTGTACCACGACGACGTCATGGACGAGGCGTCCGTGCGGCGCGGGGTGGACAGCGCCAACACGCGCTGGGGCAACTCCGTCGCGGTCCTCACCGGCGACTTCCTCTTCGCCCGCGCCTCCCAGATCCTCGCCGACCTCGGCCCCGAGGCGGTCCGGGTCCAGGCCCTCGCGTTCGAGCGGCTGGTCACCGGCCAGATCCTGGAGACCGCGGGCCCCTCGGACGGCCGCGACCCGGTCGAGCACTACCTTGACGTGCTGGGAGGCAAGACCGGCTCCCTGGTGGCGGTCTCCTGCCGGTTCGGCGCGATGATGTCCGGCGCCGACGAGAGGGTCGTCGACGTGCTCACCCAGTACGGCGAGCGGCTCGGTGTCGCCTTCCAGCTCGCCGACGACGTCCTGGACATCGCCTCCGACTCGCACGAGTCCGGCAAGACCCCGGGGACCGACCTGCGCGAGGGCATCCCGACGCTGCCCGTGCTCCGGCTGCGCGAGCGCGCGGCCCGGCTGGGGCTGCCCGAGGACATCGCGCTGTGCGAGCTGCTCGACTCCGACCTCGGCGACGACGCCCGGCTCGAGGAGGCGCTCACCGCGCTCCGCGCCCACCCCGCGCTGGAGCAGGCCCGCAGGGACACCGTCCGCTACGCCGAGGAGGCGCGCGCCGCGCTGGCCCCGCTGCCGGAGTGCGACTCCAAGGCGGCGCTGCTCGAACTGTGCGACGCGGTGGTGCACCGGGCCGGCTGAGCCCCCCTGTCGCAGACCGAGGGCGGTGTTTCCCGCACGACCCCTACGGGTCGGGGGAGGCACCGCCCTCGGGCGTCATACCGCAGGCGTACACGGACTTGGTGCCACGGTCTGACGCTTCCTCACGGCCGATTTGGTCATATGGAAACCACGGAAATCACCACTCCTCACCGATTCGGGTGAGAATGGCGGCTCAGGTGGACCAGTGTGGGGACAGCCGCCGCCGACGACGGAGGTAAGGCACAGATGGCACCGTACGAATCCGACGACGCGACCGGCGCCGCGCGTGACGAGGACCTGCCCACCGGACGCCGCAAGGCCGCCCGGTACGTGGTCCCGGTCGCGGTGGTGGGGGTCGCGGCGGCCACGATCGGGCTGGTCCCGGCGCTCGCCGACTCCGGTGACCCCGATCTGCCGAAGATCACCGCACAGCAGCTCATCGACAAGATCGCCAAGTCGGACGTGCAGCAGCTGTCCGGCACGGTGAAGGTCAGCACCGACCTCGGCCTGCCGGACCTCGGGGGCCTGGAGAGCGGACTCGCGTCCGGGGCGGCCGGGGGCGGTGGCGACGGCGACTCCGGCGACCCGCGGTCCAAGCTCACGGAGCTGGTCTCCGGCACGCACACGCTGCGCGTGGCCGCCGACGGACCGGACCGGCAGAAGCTGTCGCTGCTGGAGAGCGGCTCCGAGTACAGCCTCATCCACGACGGCAAGGACGTCTGGGGCTACGACAGCAAGAGCAACGAGGTCCACCACTCGGCCACCGCCGGCTCCGGCGGGCAGCACCGGGCAGAGCAGCCGCCGGCCACGCCGAAGGGCTTCGCCGACGAGGCCCTGAAGGCGGTCGACGACACCACGTCCGTGACCGTCGACGGCACCGCGCAGGTCGCCGGACGCGACGCCTACAAGCTGCTGATCAAGCCCAGGCAGTCCGGCACCACGGTCGGCGCCATCAGCATCGCCGTGGACGCGAAGACGGGCACGCCGCTGAAGTTCACGCTCACCCCCAGGAGCGGCGGCGCCGCCGTGCTCGACGCGGGCTTCACCCAGGTCTCCTTCGCCAAGCCGGCCGCCTCCACCTTCGACTTCACCCCGCCCAAGGGCGCGAAGGTCACCGAGGAGAAGGAAGGCGGCAAGGGCAGGGCGCCGGAGCACGCCCCCAAGGGCGGTGAGGACCTCACCAAGGGCCTGAACGGTGCCACCGTGCTCGGTGAGGGCTGGACGTCGGTCGCCGTCTTCGACACCGGCGGCAAGGGCGGCGTGCCGTCCGGCGACCAGGGCGGTGCGCTCGGCGGCTTCCTCGGCTCGCTCGGCGACCAGGTCTCGGGCAAGTTCGGCAAGGGCACGGTGTTCTCCACCCGCCTGGTCAACGCCCTGATCACCGACGACGGCAAGGTCTACGCCGGTGCGGTGACCAAGGACGCGCTGGTGAAGGCGGCGAACACGGGGAAGTGATCCTTCCCGGGCACGGGCAGGCAGGAGCGGGCAACCGAGGGGGAGCCGATGGACGAACCGTCCGCCGGAGGGCGTGATGCGGGAGACGCGCCGGAGCACGTCATCGCCACGCGCGGCCTCACCAAGCGCTACCGCGGCGGACAGCTCGCCGTCGACGGTCTCGACCTGACCGTTCCGGCGGGCAGCGTCTTCGGCTTCCTCGGCCCGAACGGCTCCGGCAAGACCACCACCATCCGCATGCTGATGGGCCTGATCGAGCCGACCTCGGGCACGGCCCGCGTCCTGGGCCGGCCCATGCCCCGCTCCGCTCGCACCGTCCTGCCGCGGGTCGGCGCGCTGATCGAGGGTCCGGCCCTGTACGGCTTCCTGTCCGGCCGGGACAACCTGCTGCGCTACGACGCCGCCGACCCGACGGCCGATCCGCGCACCCGGCGCGCCCGCGTCGCGGCAGCCCTGGACCGGGTGGGCCTGACGGCGGCGGCGGGCAAGAAGGCGAGGGCGTACTCGCTCGGCATGAAGCAGCGCCTGGGCCTGGCCGCCGCCCTGCTCCAGCCGCGCGGACTGCTCGTGCTGGACGAGCCCACCAACGGGCTCGACCCGCAGGGCATGCGGGAGATCCGCGCCCTGGTGAAGGAACTGGCGTCCGACGGTACGACCGTGTTCCTGTCCTCCCACCTCCTCGACGAGATCGAGCAGGTGTGCACGCACGCGGCGGTGATGGCGCGGGGCCGCCTGATCATCCAGGGCGCCGTCGCCGACCTGGCCGCCGGGGCGCGCGGCCGGCTGGCGGTGAGCACGCCGGATCCCGCCGAGGCGGCCCGGGTGCTGAAGGAGCAGGGCGTCGCGGACGTCGTCGCCGACGGCGACCGGGTGACCGGCGAGCCACCCGAGCGGGACCTCGCGGAGCTGAACGCGGCCCTGGTCGCGGCGGGCGTCCGGGTGCGAAGCTTCACCCTCGAACGGGCCTCGCTGGAGGACGCGTTCGTGGCACTGACCGGGGAGGGCTTCGATGTCGCGGGCTGAGGCACTCCGGGCGCCGGCCGGGCACCGGCCGAGTCCGCTGTGGACCTTCGGACTGCTGCGCAGCGAGCTGGTCACCACGCTGCGCCGCTGGCGCACGCTCGCGCTGCTCGCGGTGCTGGCGGCGGTGCCGGTACTGGTCGGGATCGCGGTGCGGATCGAGACGCGGGGCGGTCCCGGGGCGGACGGCGGCAGCGGCGAGGGGCCGGCGTTCATGGCCCAGATCACCAACAACGGTCTGTTCCTGGTGTTCACGGCGCTGGCCGCGACCCTGCCGTTCTTCCTGCCGATGGCGGTCGGCGTCGTCGCGGGCGACTCGATCGCCGGCGAGGCCGGTGCCGGCACCCTGCGCTATCTGCTGGTGGCCCCGGCCGGCCGCACCCGCCTGCTGCTCACCAAGTACGCGACGGTCATGGCCTTCTGCCTGCTCGCCACCCTGGTCGTGGCCGTGTCCGCGCTGGCCGTCGGGGCGTTGCTGTTCCCGCTCGGCGACCTCACGACCATCTCCGGCACGAGCATCACCTTCACCGAGGGCCTCGGCCGGGCGCTGCTGATCGCGCTGGTCGTCGCCGCCTCACTGGTCGGCATCGCGGCGCTCGGCCTGTTCGTGTCCACCCTGACCAACAGCGGTATCGCGGCGATGGCGACCACCGTGGGCCTGCTCATCACCGTTCAGATCCTCGACCAGATACCCCAGTTGGACGCGCTGCGGCCGTACTTCTTCTCCCACTACTGGCTGTCCTTCGCCGACCTGATGCGTGACCCCGTCTACTGGGACGACCTGGTGAGGAACCTCGGTCTCCAGGCGCTGTACGCGGCCGTGTTCGGCTCGGCGGCCTGGGCGCGGTTCACGACGAAGGACATCAGCGTCTAGGACGGATCAGGCCTCCTGGTACGGGAAGCGGGCGAGGGGCGCCTCCCGCGCGAAGAACGTCTTCGCGCGCGTGAGCGCGTCGGTGTCCCTGGCCACGTCCCCGGGCGCGCTGCCGTTGCCGAGCAGCACACCGCCGAAGCGCATCCCCAGGTACGCGGCCGAGTTGTTGAGCGTGCCGACGAGCGGGTCGCCGACCGACGGCTCCCGGTCGGCCCGGGCCGAGACGCCCCACAGGGTGCGGCCGGCCATCGTCGCCCTGAAGTCGATGCCCGGGGTGCGCAGCCAGGCCGACCAGTGGTCCAGGTACCGCTTGGTGTGGCCGGAGACCGAGTACCAGTACAGCGGTGAGGCGATCACCAGGTCCGTGGCCGCGAGGGTGGCGTCCAGCAGCAGGCCGGCCGTGGTGTCCGCGGCCGGCCGTACGTGGTCGGTGTCGTGCCGCAGGTCCGTGAAGTCGGGCAGCGGGTGGTCGATGAGGCGGATCCACTGCTGCTCGACGTCACCGGGGAGCTGTTCGGCGGCCGCGCGGGCCAGCAGCTCGGTGTTGCCGTCGGGCCGGGCACTGCCCAGGACGAAAAGGAAGCGGCGGCTCATGGGGTCCCCCGTAGAGGTTGATGTCGGACCGCGAATAAGGGCGTGTGCATTTTATGCACACGCAAGCAGTCTGTTTCAAGGGGCGAGTCCGGGTCTCCGGGCTGCGGCTGGTGCGAGGCTGTGACGTCGCGGTGACGCGGGAGCCGGGCTGAACGGACACACTGGTCGGCAGGACGCGTACGGACCGGATCGTGGCGCCGGGGGAGTGAGGGAACCGATGTCTCGACTCAGCTTCGAGAAGAAGCGGGCACAGCAGCCCGTGGCACACCCCGCGGCGGTGGCCGTCCGGGTGTCCGGCACGGGCAGTGCCTCGGTGGGCGGGACGGCGGTCGTCGCGGAGCCGGGCGAGGAGATCCAGCAGGCCGTGCTGAACCACCTCCAGCGCCTCGCCATCAGCCTGGGCACCTCGATACGCGCCACGATCCACGACGACCGGGCCGGCTGCGTGGTCCCCCTCGAGGTCTCGGCGGACGGCTCCAGCCGGGTGGCGGGGGACCCCGTGCGGGTCGCTCCGGGTGCCGGCACGGACGGACCCGGTGCGGTGGCGCCCGGGGCCGCGGTGTCCGGTCCGGTCACGGTGGACGCCGGTCCGGCGCGGGCTCCGCAGGGGCAGTTCGGGCCGCCGCCGGTCATGGGCGCCGTCCCCGGCGCGCGGACCGCCGCCGGAACCCGGACGCCGGCCTCCGTCCCCGCTTACGGGCCCCGGATCATGCCCCCCGCGCCCGCGCAGCACCCTGAGCCGGTCGCCGCGGTACCCGCGCCGCGCCGCGAGGAACCCCCCGTCGCACCCGCACCGCACCCCGACCCGGCGGCCTCACGTCCCGTCCGGGGGATCCCCGGGGCGCCCGCGGCCGTCCCCGACGCGCCCCTGCACGATCCCGAGCCCGTCCCGGCCTCGACCCCGACTCCCACCCCCGCCCGCGGCTTCGACGCCGTGGCCGAAGAGGTGCTCGGGGACACGCCCGTGACCGAGACCGCGGAGGGCGCCGAACTGCTCACCGAGCCGATGGCGCGAATCAACGAGGCCGTCCGGGACGGCCGTATCGAGGCGGCGGCGGAGCTCGCCGACCGCACGGTAGCCGAGGCCTCCGCGGTACTGGGCCCCCGCCATCCCGAGGTGCTGCATCTGGGCGAACTGACCGCCTACATCGCCTATCTGGCGGGCGACCCGGTGCGCTCCTTCCACCTCTCCCTGGACCTCGCCCGGCTGCGCAGGCAGGCGAGCGACGCGGAGGCGGCCTACGGCAACGTGCGCAGCGCGGCCACCGCCTGGCGCGCGGTGCGCGACCCCGAGGAGGGGCTGCGGCTGGGCCGCGACCTCCTCGGCCTGTGGACGGACCTCACCACGGAGCCCGGACCCGCGGCCGGCGACCCGGAGCCCCTGGAGTCGGCACGCTCGCGCATGGTCCGCCTGACCGACCGCGCGGCCGGGGCGGCGCGGGCATAGCCGGCCGGCGCCGCCCGGACCGCCGACGGCTACACGACGCAGAACTCGTTGTCCTCCGGGTCTGCCATCAGCACCCACTCGCCGGCGGGGTCCTTCACCTCGCGCAGCACCCGCGCGCCCAGGGTCTCCAGCCGCGCCACCTCGTCCGCGCGGCGCCCCTCACCGGCGTGCACGTCGATGTGCAGCCTGTTCTTGACCGTCTTCGCCTCCGGGACGCGCTGGAAGAGCAGCCGCCGGCCCAGCCCGATGCCGGTGTCCGGAGCGACGGGATCCTCGGGATGCCGTACGGCGATCAGGTCGCGGAAGGCGGGCCGGCCGTGGTACTCGACGGTGGCCTGGCCGGGCAGCGCGCCGAGGGACAGAAGCCGTTCGACGAGCGCGCTGTTGTCCTCGGCCTCGTAGTGCAGTGCGGCGGCCCAGAAGTCCGCCTGGGCGTGCGGGTCCGCCGCGTCGATGACGAGTTTCCAGCGCAGCGGGGCCGGAGCGGATGCGGATGCGGGCGTGTCTGTGGACATGCTCACCACTTATAGCGGCCCGCACGGACCCGCACCGGATCGGCGTCAGCCGACGCGGGGGACGTCCACCCGAGCGGGGTCGGCGGCCTCGACGAGCGGCGACACGGCGACCACCCGCGGCCTCCGGGCGGCGTGCAGTGCGTCCCAGGTGAGCAGGGCCAGCGCCAGCCACACCAGGGCGAATCCGGCCCAGCGCTCCGGCGGCATCGCCTCGTGGAAGTAGAGGATGCCGAGCAGGAACTGGAAGACCGGGGCCAGGTACTGCAGCAGTCCCAGCGTGGACAGGGGCACCCGGATCGCCGCCGCGCCGAAGCAGACCAGCGGCAGCGCGGTGACGAGTCCGGTCGAGGCGAGCAGCAGGGAGTGTCCGGTGCCGCCGGTGGTGAAGGTGGACCCGCCGTGCGCGCCGAGCCAGATCAGATAGCCGAGCGCGGGCACGAACTGGACCGCGGTCTCGGCGGCGAGCGACTCGACGCCGCCGAGGGCGACCTTCTTCTTCACCAGCCCGTAGGTGGCGAACGAGAACGCCAGACAGAGCGAGATCCACGGCGGACGGCCGTAGCCGACGGTCAGGACGACGACGGCGGCGAAGCCGACCCCGACCGCGGCCCACTGCGCGCGCCGCAGCCGCTCCTTGAGGAGCAGCACGCCCATCGCGATGGTCACGAGCGGGTTGATGAAGTACCCGAGGGACGCCTCGACCACATGGCCGGAGTTCACGGCCCATATGTAGACGCCCCAGTTGACGGTGATGACGGCGGCTGCCACGACGACGAGCGCCAGCCGCCGCGGCTGCCGCAGCAGCTCCCCGGCCCAGGCCCAGCGGCGTACGACGAGCAGGGCGGCGGCGACGAAGACGAGCGACCACACCATGCGGTGGGCCAGGATCTCCATGGCTCCGGCGGGCTTCAGCAGCGGCCAGAACAGCGGGACCAGGCCCCACATCCCGTACGCGGCGAAACCGTTCACCAGGCCTGTCCGGTGTTCTCCTCTGGACGTCCCGGCCATGGGCCCCTCCTTCTCGCCTCAGCCACATGTGCGAGGAAGAAGGTAGCGCCGAGCGGCCTCGTCTGTCATGCCCGTATCGCCATACGGTCATGACAGACGGGTGTGCGGGCCCGCGCGGGGGCTCCGTGCGGCCGTTTCAGCCCTTGAGCGCGGCGGCGACGGCCTCGGTGAGCGGGGTGGTCGGACGGCCCGTCAGGCGGGAGAGGTCGCCGGTGGAGACGACCAGCTCGCCCTTCTCGATCGAGGCGTCCACGCCGGCCAGTACCGCGGCCAGCGGCCCGGGCAGCCCGGCGCCGGCCAGGATGGACTCGAGCGTCTCGACCGGTACCGGGGTGTAGGCGATCTCCCGGCCGGTCTGCCGGCTCAGCTCGGCCGCGTACTCGGCGAAGCTCCACGCCTCGTCGCCGCCCAGCTCGTACGTCGAGTTCTCGTGGCCCTCGCCGGTCAGTACCGCCACGGCGGCTGCCGCGTAGTCGGCGCGGGAGGCCGAGGAGACCCGGCCGTCGCCGGCGGCCTGGACGACCGCGCCGTGCTCCAGCACCGGGGCGAGGTTCTCCGTGTAGTTCTCGTGGTACCAGCCGTTGCGCAGCAGGCTGTAGGGCAGGCCGGAGCCGAGCAGTGCCGCCTCGGTGGCACGGTGGTCGTCGGCGAGCGCGGCCGTGAGGGTGCCCGGGGCGCTGGTGTACGCCAGCAGCGCGACACCGGCGGCCCTGGCGGAGTCGATGACGACCTGGTGCTGCTGGACCCGGCCCTTGTCGAACTCGTTGCCGGAGATCAGCAGGACCTTGTCGCCGGCCTGGAACAGGCCGGCGAAGGTCTCGGGTGCGTTGTAGTCGGCCACGGCCACCCGGACCCCGCGGGCGGCGAGGCCGGCGGCCTTCGCCTCGTCGCGCGCGACGGCGGTGATCTCTTTGGCCGGAACCTTCTCCAGCAACTGCTCCACGACGTGGCGGCCGAGGTGTCCGGTGGCTCCGGTGACGACGATGCTCATGATGCGCGGTCTCCTTGTGGGTGCGTCCGTCGGTGACTCCGTATGTCTGTCACTAACCCTAGGAGTGGCGCTAACCAAGCGAAAGTACCCACTTTGAAGTAAGGTACTGGCATGGCAGTAAGTGAACGGATGGCCACCGCGGAATCCGAGGCCCAGTGCCCGTACCGCCTCGTCCTGGAGCACCTCACCAGCCGCTGGGGCGTCCTTGTGCTGATCGAGCTGCTGGAGCGGCCGTACCGCTTCAGCGAGCTGCGCCGGGCGATCGGGCGGTACGGCGGCCGGGGGGTCAGCGAGAAGATGCTGACCCAGACCCTGCAGACCCTGGAGCGCGACGGGCTGGTCCACCGAGACGCCAAGCCGGTGATCCCGCCCCGCGTCGACTACTCGCTCACCGGCCTCGGCGAGGAGGCGGCGCGGCAGGTGCGGTCCCTCGCCCGGTGGACGCACGAGCGCATGGACGAGGTGGAGCAGGCCCGGCTGGCGTACGACGAGGCCCGGGAACTCAGGTCCCGGGCCTCCTAGTCGGTGTGCGGGCCGCTCGTCAGCCGACGACCGTCCAGGTGTCCCCGCCGGCCAGCAGGGCGCCCAGGTCGCCCTTGCCGTGCTGTTCGATCGCCGAGTCGAGCTGGTCGGCCATCTCGCTGTCGTAGACCGGCCGCTCGACCGAGCGGAACACGCCGATCGGGGTGTGGTGCAGGGTGTCCGGGTCGGCGAGCCGGGAGAGAGCGAAGGCGGTGGTGGGGGACGCGGAGTGCGCGTCGTGCACCAGGACGTCCGCCTCGTTGTCCGCGCTCACCGTCACCACCTTCAGATCGCCGGTGTGCCGGTCACGGACGACCCCGCGCGACCCGTCGGCCCCGAAGCGGATCTGCTGCCCGTGCTCGAGGCGGATCAGCGCCTCCTCGGCCCGCTGCCGGTCCTTCAGGGCGTCGAAGGCGCCGTCGTTGAAGATGTTGCAGTTCTGGTAGATCTCGATCAGCGCCGTGCCCGGGTGGTCGGCGGCCGCGCGCAGCACCTCGGTGAGGTGCTTGCGGTCGGAGTCGATGGTCCGGGCCACGAAGGACGCCTCCGCGCCGATCGCCAGGGACACCGGGTTGAAGGGCGCGTCAAGGGAGCCCATCGGCGTCGACTTGGTGATCTTGCCGATCTCGGAGGTCGGGCTGTACTGGCCCTTGGTCAGGCCGTAGATCCGGTTGTTGAACAGCAGGATCTTCAGGTTGACGTTGCGGCGCAGGGCGTGGATGAGGTGGTTGCCGCCGATGGAGAGGGCGTCGCCGTCACCGGTGACCACCCACACGCTCAGGTCGCGGCGGGAGGAGGCGAGGCCGGTGGCGATCGCTGGGGCGCGGCCGTGGATGGAGTGCATCCCGTAGGTGTTCATGTAGTACGGGAAGCGGGAGGAGCAGCCGATGCCGGAGACGAAGACGATGTTCTCCCTGGCCAGCCCCAGCTCGGGCATGAAGCCCTGGACCGCGGCCAGGATCGCGTAGTCACCGCAGCCCGGGCACCAGCGCACCTCCTGGTCGGACTTGAAGTCCTTCATCGACTGCTTCGCCTCGGCCTTGGGGACCAACTGCAGCAGCCCGTTGGTGGCGTCAGTCATCGATGGCCTCCTTCAGCGCGGCGGCGAGCTGCTCCGCCTTGAACGGCATGCCGTTGACCTGGTTGTACGAGTGGGCGTCGACCAGGTACTTCGCCCGGATCAGCGTGGCTAGCTGCCCGAGGTTCATCTCGGGGATCACCACCTTGTCGTAGCGCTCGAGCACCTCGCCCAGGTTGCGCGGGAAGGGGTTGAGATGGCGCAGGTGGGCCTGCGCGACGGCCTCGCCGGCGGCGCGCAGTCTTCGCACCGCCGCCGTGATGGGCCCGTAGGTGGAACCCCAGCCGAGGACCAGGGTGCGCGCCCCGTCCGGGTCGTCGGTCTCGATGTCCGGGACGTCGATGCCGTCGATCTTGGCCTGGCGGGTGCGGACCATGAAGTCGTGGTTGGCCGGGTCGTAGGAGATGTTGCCCGCGCCGTCCTGCTTCTCGATGCCGCCGATGCGGTGCTCCAGACCCGGCGTGCCCGGGATCGCCCACGGCCGGGCGAGGGTCTGCGGGTCGCGCTTGTACGGCCAGAACACCTCGGTGCCGTCGTCCAGGGTGTGGTTCGGGCCGGTGGCGAATCGGACCCTGAGGTCGGGCAGCTCGTCCAGGTCCGGGATGCGCCAGGGCTCGGAGCCGTTGGCGAGATAGCCGTCGGACAGCAGGATCACCGGCGTGCGGTAGGTGAGCGCGATCCGGGCCGCCTCCAGGGCCGCGTCGAAGCAGTCCGCGGGGGTCTTCGGCGCGACCACCGGAACCGGGGCCTCGCCGTTGCGGCCGTACATCGCCTGCAGCAGGTCCGCCTGCTCGGTCTTGGTCGGCAGGCCCGTCGACGGACCGCCACGCTGGATGTCGACCACCAGCAGCGGCAGTTCCAGCGACACCGCGAGGCCGATCGTCTCGCTCTTGAGGGCGACCCCCGGACCGGACGTGGTCGTCACCGCCAGCGAGCCGCCGAAGGCCGCGCCCAGCGCCGCGCCGATCCCTGCGATCTCGTCCTCCGCCTGGAACGTCCGCACACCGAAGTTCTTGTGCTTGCTCAGCTCGTGCAGGATGTCCGAGGCAGGGGTGATCGGGTACGAGCCCAGGAACAGCGGCAGATCCGCCTGCTGGGAGGCGGCGACCAGGCCGTAGGACAGGGCCAGGTTCCCGGAGATGTTGCGGTAGGTGCCCACCGGGAAGGCCTTGGCGGCCGGGGCGACCTCGTAGGAGACCGCGAAGTCCTCGGTCGTCTCGCCGAAGTTCCAGCCCGCCCGGAAGGCGGCGATGTTCGCGGTCGCGATGTCCGGCTTCTTGGCGAACTTGGTGTTCAGGAACTTCTCGGTGCCCTCGGTCGGCCGGTGGTACATCCAGGACAGCAGGCCCAGGGCGAACATGTTCTTGCTGCGCTCGGCCTCCTTGCGGGAGAGGTCGAACTCCTTGAGCGCCTCGACCGTGAGCGTCGTCAGCGGCACCGGGTGCAGGTGGTAGCCGTCGAGCGAGCCGTCCTCCAACGGGGAGGCGTCGTAGCCGACCTTCTGCAGGGCGCGCTTGGTGAACTCGTCCGTGTTGACGATGATCTCGGCGCCGCGCGGCAGGTCGCCGATGTTGGCCTTCAGGGCGGCCGGGTTCATCGCGACCAGCACGTTCGGCGCGTCGCCGGGGGTGAGGATGTCGTGGTCGGCGAAGTGGAGCTGGAAGGAGGAGACACCGGGCAGGGTGCCCGCGGGGGCGCGGATCTCGGCGGGGAAGTTCGGGAGGGTGGAGAGGTCGTTGCCGAAGGACGCGGTCTCCGAGGTGAAGCGGTCACCGGTGAGCTGCATGCCGTCACCCGAGTCCCCCGCGAACCGGATGATCACCCGGTCCAGGCGCCGCACGTCCTTCGCTCCGCCCGGTTTGCGCTGCTCTCCCACGACGGCCGCGTCGGCCTGCTCCGCTGGGCTGCTGACCTGGCTGGTCACTGAACTGGACCTCCTTCGAGGCGGCTGTCCGGGAATGGTCGTCCCACGGACCATCCCAGAATCAACCCTACGTCGCTCAGGGTCGCCCTCCGGCGGCCATCCGCATGATGGACGGCGTTTCGAGACGCCCCTCGCGCTGGATTCTCATGGTTCTCGCGCCGCCCAAGCTACGGTCAACCGGCTCGCCGCGCCTGTGCGCCTTTCGGATTCCTTCCTCCGGCCCTCGTCCACCCGGGTACCGGCTCCACAGAAGCCGGACGGACTGACACCCTGCTGACGAGTGTCGGTCGGTCACGAGTTCAGATAGGTCAGAACGGCCAGAACACGCCGGTGGTCGCCGTCGCTCGGGGACAGCCCGAGCTTCAGGAAGATGTTGCTGACGTGCTTCTCCACGGCCCCGTCGCTGACCACGAGCTGCCGGGCGACCGCCGAGTTCGTCCGGCCCTCCGCCATCAGCCCCAGCACCTCGCGCTCCCGCGGGGTGAGCCCCGCCAGCACGTCCTGCTTGCGGCTGCGCCCGAGGAGCTGCGCGACCACCTCGGGGTCCAGCGCGGTACCGCCGCCGGCGACCCGCACCACCGCGTCGACGAACTCCCGCACCTCGGCGACCCGGTCCTTGAGCAGATAGCCCACGCCCCGGCTGGAACCGGCCAGCAGCTCGGTGGCGTACCGCTCCTCCACGTACTGGGACAGCACCAGCACCCCGAGCCCCGGGTGCGTCCTGCGCAGCCGAACGGCGGCCCGCACCCCCTCGTCGGTGTGGGTCGGCGGCATCCGCACGTCCGCCACCACCACATCGGGCAGCTCACCCTGGGCATCCAGGTCGGCGATGGTCTTGAGCAGCGCCTCCGCGTCACCGACGCCGGCCACGACGTCATGCCCGCGGTCGGTCAGCAACCGGGTCAGGCCCTCTCTGAGCAGCACCGAGTCCTCGGCGATGACCACCCGCACCCTGTTCTCCACGATCTCCCGGCCCCCCACAGCCCGACCTTCCGACGGCGTCTCGTACGAAGGTCAAGCATTCCAGCATTCGGGGCGGCGCGCCCAGGAGCGGGGGAAACAGCCGCGCGGCATGAGTTCGTGTCCTGCCCGGCGGCCAGGACGCGTCCGCTCAGCCGCGCCAGGGCAGCTCCGCGATCACCCGGGTGGGGCCGCCCGCCGGGGAGTCCACGACCAGGACCCCGTCCACCGCGTCCAGGCGGCCGGCAAGTCCGGCCAGGCCCGAGCCCCGGGTGGCGTCGGCGCCGCCGACGCCGTCGTCCAGCACCTGGACGAGCAGCCGGTCCTCGGTCCGCCAGACGTCGACCGAGGCGGAGCGCGCCCGGCTGTGCTTGCTGATGTTCTGCAGCAGCTCGGAGACGGTGAAGTAGGCGATGCCCTCGATGGCCGGGGCGGGCCGGGACGGCAGATCGACCTCCACCCGCACCGGGACCGCGCAGCGGGAGGCGACGGCGGACAGGGCCGCGTCCAGGCCGCGGTCGGTCAGCACCGCCGGGTGGATACCGCGTGCCAGGTCACGCAGCTCCTGAAGGGCCGTCTTCACCTCGCCGTGCGCGTCCTCCACCATCCGGGCCGCCTCTCGCGGGTCCTCCCGCAGCTTCTCCTTCGCCAGCCCCAGATCCATGGCGAGGTTGACCAGCCGGGCCTGCGCCCCGTCGTGCAGGTCCCGCTCGATGCGGCGCAGGTCGGCGGCCGCCGTGTCGACCACGACCCCCCGGTCCGACTCCAGCTCCACGACCCGCGCCGACAGCCGCGAGGGCCCCAGCAGCCCGCGCACCAGCAGCCCGTCCACCGTCACCAGACCTCGCACGATCCACGGCGTGGCCAGCGTGAACAGCAGACCCACCAGCGCCGTCACGGTGATCTCGAACGGGTTGTCGAGATAGACGCTGTGGTGCGCGTCGCCGTACAGCTGCAGGCCGCCCTGTCCCGCGTACATCGGGAACACCCAGAACCACAGCGGATACGTCAGCAGTGCCCAGCCGACCGTCCAGAAGTTCACCGCCACGACGAACGAGAACACCGACCAGGGGAACTGGAGCAGCGCGTACAGCAGGTGCCGCCACGACGCGCCGCTCTTCAGCACCGCGCCCATCCAGGCGAACACCCCCGGCTTGGCCACCCGCAGCGGCTCCGGGTCGGCCACCTCCAGGCGCAGCAGCGCACGCGCGCGCGTGCGCTCCAGTACGCCGAAGCCGCGGCAGCCGGCGAGCGCCGCCGCCAGCACCGGGACCCCGAGGAAGGTGATGAGCAGGCCCGCGCCGAGCGACACCATGGTCACCGCCCAGCAGAACAGCACGATCGCGATCGGCAGGCTCAGCAGCACGTAGCCGAACTCGCGCAGGCTCCGCGCTTCGACGGGCGCCCGCAGGGCGGCGGGCAGCCGGTGGCGCCGCTCCCCGTCGTGGGCGGGGAAGCCGGATCCGGCGGGGTGCCCGTGTCCCCGCCCGTACCCCTGTCCGTACTCCGTGGCCATCGGTGTCGTCCGTTCTCCTCGTCCTGGCGGCGCTGCTGCGACCGTGTGTCCAGCGTGGCGGGCCACGGTCCCGGGAACCATGGAGGCCGTCGGCGTCTCGGCCCGGGGGTTTTCCCCACCCCGCGCGGCGGGGGGCCTTCACCGCCCCGCGCGGGGCGGGGCCCCGGGAGGTGGCGCGGGGCGGGACGGCGCGGGCTACTCCTTCCGGTCCCGCCAGGGCAGCTCCGCCGTCACCACGGTGGGGCCGCCGGCGGGGGAGTCGACCACGAACAGGCCGTCGACCGCGCCCAGCCGCTCCGCCAGCCCCCGCATGCCGCTGCCGGTCTCCAGCCGGGCGCCGCCGACTCCGTCGTCCCGGACCTGGACGAGCAGCCGGTCCTCGGTCCGCCAGACGTCGACGGAGGCGGACCGCGCCCGGCTGTGCTTGCTGATGTTCTGCAGCAGCTCGGAGACGGTGAAGTAGGCGATGCCCTCGATGGCCGCGGCGGGCCGGGTCGGCAGGTCCGCCGTCACCTTGACCGGCACCGTGCAGCGGGAGGCGACGGCGGACAGGGCCGCGTCGAGGCCGCGGTCGGTCAGCACCGCCGGGTGAATGCCCCGGGCCAGGTCGCGCAGCTCCTGCAGCGCGAGCTTCACCTCGCCGTGCGCCTCGTCCACCATCGCGGCGGCCGAGTCGGGATCCTGCAGCAGCTTCTCCTTAGCCAGGCCCAGGCCCATGGCGAGGTTGACCAGCCGGGCCTGCGCCCCGTCGTGCAGGTCACGCTCGATGCGGCGCAGGTCGGCGGCCGCCGTGTCGACCACGACGCCCCGGTCCGACTCCAGCTCGGCGATCCGACGCTCCAGCTCGTCGGACGGCGACAGCAGCCCCCGCACCATCGCCCGGTCCACGTTGGTCAGCCCCCGCGCGATGAACGGCAGCACCGGCCACAGCACGAACAACGAGGTCAGCACGGTGCAGAAGGTGAGGATGCCCCAGGGCAGCCGGATGAGGTCGTACAGCAGTGTCCGCCAGCCCACCGGGTCCTTCAGCGCCAGCCACAGCCGCTGGAACATCCCCCCGCCCCGGACGAGCGGCAGCGGTGACGGCTCGTCCACCCGCACCCCGAGCAGCGCCCGGGACCGGCTCCGCTCCAGCTTGCCGAGCTGCCGGGCGCCCAGCAGGCACACGGCGAGCAGCGGCAGCCCGATCACCGTGAGGGTGAGGACCCCGCTGACCAGCACCACCGTGAACACGTAGGTGAAGCCGAACAGCGCCACCGGCAGGTTCAGCAGGAGATGCGCGATCTCCTTCCAGGTACGCCCGTCGAGGGCCATACGGGCGGGCGGCAGGTGGTCGGACGGAAGACGGTCGGAGCCTTCGGTCCGGTCGGTGGCGGAGGCGGAAGCGGTCATGCGGGCCAGCCTGCCGTGCCCGGCGCCCGTTGTGCCATGCGGTCCACCGCCCCCGTTCCCTGGGGAAAACCCCACCCCCCGCCCGGCTCACGCGTCTCACGCCGTGACGGGCTGCTTACCGTGTCTTTATCAGGGCCTAGACTCCCGTGCGTACAGATCCTCGAATCGGGTCGCAGCCACAGGGGTCCACTGCACCGGGTTCACCAGGGACACGAAGTCAGGGAGCGAGGCGGACGGTGCGGGAGACGTTGGGGGACTCGACGGTCGCCGCGGCGGACGTCGCGGCCGGCTACTTCCGGTCCTACTCGGTCGTGGGACTGCTCGCGCTCATCGGCGTGCTCTTCGTCGCGGTCGCCTTCGGCGCCGGCCGGCTGCTGCGCCCGGTGGTGCCCACCCCGGAGAAACTGCTCACCTACGAATGCGGTGTCGACCCCGTCGGCGAGGGCTGGGCCCACACCCAGGTCCGCTACTACGTCTACGCCTTCCTCTACGTGATCTTCGCGGTCGACTCGATCTTCCTGTTCCCGTGGGCGACCGTCTTCGCCGCCCCCGGCTACGGCGCGACCACCCTCGTGGAGATGTTCATCTTCCTCGGCTTCCTCGCCGTGGGCCTGCTGTACGCCTACAAGAAGGGGGTGCTGGCATGGACGTGAACCCGTCCGCCACGGAGAACCCGTCCGCCGCGGAGCCCGTCCTGCTTCCGGAGCCCAAGAGACTGGGCGCCCTCGCCCGGCTCGCCCCCGAGCCGATGAAGGTGGTCCTGAACTGGGGCCGCCGGTATTCGCTGTGGGTGTTCAACTTCGGCCTCGCCTGCTGCGCGATCGAGTTCATCGCCGCGTCCATGGCCCGCCACGACTTCATCCGCCTCGGTGTCATCCCCTTCGCGCCGGGCCCCCGCCAGGCCGACCTGATGGTGGTCTCGGGAACGGTGACGGACAAGATGGCGCCGGCCGTGAAGCGCCTGTACGAGCAGATGCCGGAGCCGAAGTACGTCATCTCCTTCGGCGCCTGCTCCAACTGCGGCGGCCCGTACTGGGACTCGTACTCCGTCACCAAGGGCGTCGACCAGATCATCCCGGTCGACGTGTACGTACCGGGCTGCCCACCGCGCCCCGAGGCGCTGCTCCAGGGCATCCTCAAGCTCCAGGAGAAGATCGCCCGCGAGTCGCTCGTGCACCGGTACGGGACCGCGCGCCCGTCCGCGGCCGCGCTGAGCAGCGACCTGGTGAAGCCCCCGGCGCCCGCCCGGGAAGGGGACGCGTGATGAGCACGGCCGGCTGGCTGCCCGCACCCGCCGCGGAAATCTTCGGCCCCGACGCCACGGCCGAGGAGTCGTACGAGGTCCTGACGGTGGACGTACCGCCGTCCTCCTGGCTCACCGCACTGGAGACGGCCCGCACCACCCTGCGCTGCACCTACTTCGACTGGCTGAGCGCGGTCGACGAACCGGGGACGGGCTTCCGCGTCTCGGCGCACGTCGTGGCCCTCGACCCCGTCCGCCGTCTCCTGGTCCGCACGACCGTGCCGCACGAGGCGCCGGCGCTGCCGTCCGCCGTCGGCGTCTACGCGGGCGCGGCCTGGCACGAGCGCGAGACGCACGAGATGTTCGGGGTCGTCTTCGAGGGCCACCCCGGCCTGGTGCACCTGCTCCTCCCGGAGACCTTCGAGGGCCACCCCCTGCGCAAGGACTTCGTCCTCGCCGCCCGGGTGGCCAAGGCCTGGCCGGGCGCCAAGGAGCCCGGCGAGTCCGACCACGGTGGCCCCAAGCGCCGCCAGATGCTGCCGCCCGGCGTCCCCGACCCGAACGAGTGGGGCCCGCTGAAGGGCCAGCTCCCTCCCGCCCCGGCGCGCCCGGCCCGGGGCGCGGGGCGCGCGGCGGGCGAGCGCCCGGCACGCGCGGCTGGTGAGCGCCCGGTGCGGCGAACCCGCACGGCCTCGGAGGGCTCCGCCAGCCAGGCCGGGGAGGCTGCTGCTGGGGCTGCTGGGGCTGCTGGGGCTGCTGGGGCTGCTGGGGCTGCCGGGGCCGCGGGGGCTGCCGGGTCCGGACCCGCTGGAGCCGCCGGCGCCGGGGCACGGCCGCGTCGGACCAGGAGCGCGAGTGAAGGCTCGGTGAGCCAGTCCGCGGCGCCGGCCGAGGACGCGGCGGTACGCGAGCAGGCCCCAGCCGAGGGCGACGCCGCGCGGACGGCGCCCGAGGGACCGGCGCCGGAGGCCTCGGTGGCACAGCCCGGGCCGGCACCGGCCCGGCCGCGCCGCGCGCGCAGCGCCTCGGGAGGCTCGGCCTCACAGCGGCCCCCGGCACCGTCCGAACCGTCCGAACCGGCGGAGCCGGACGGCTCAGCCCGCCGAGGTGCGGCCCCGCGCAGCTCGGACGCCCCGTGGCACCACGCGCGCCCGGCCTTCGACGAGCGGTCCGAGGCCGCCCAGGAACCGGAGCGCGCTCAGGACGCAGCGGAGGCCGAGCGAGCCCCGGAGGCTGAGCGAGCCCAGGAACCCCAGGACGCTCCGGAAGCCGGGCGAGCCCGGGAACCCGAGGGGGCTCCGCGAGCCCGGGAGCCCCAGGACGTTCCGGAAGCCCAGCCGGCTCAGCACCCCCAGGACACCCACGAGTCCCAGAGCCCTGAAGAACCCCCCACCCCTGACGACCCCACAGGAGGCCCGCGGTGAACGACGCGCTGGACGTCGTCCTGCGACTCGTGGTCGTGTTCGTCGTCTTCCTCACCTTCCCCCTGATCGTGGGCCAGACCGAGCACAAGGTGATGGCCCATATGCAGGGCCGCCTCGGCCCGATGTACGCGGGCGGCTTCCACGGCTGGGCCCAGCTCATCGCCGACGGTGTGAAGTTCGCGCAGAAGGAGGACGTGGTCCCGGCCGGCGCCGACCGCCGTGTCTTCCAGCTCGCCCCGGCCGTGGCCCTGCTGCCGTACCTGCTCGTCCTGCTCGCCATCCCGATCGGGCCGGGCGAGGGGGCCGTCGGGCAGGTGCTGGACGCGGGAGTCTTCTTCGTGCTCGCGGTGATGGGCGTCGGCGTGCTCGGCTCGCTGATGGCCGGCTGGGCGAGCGCCAACAAGTTCTCCCTGCTCGGCGGCCTGCGCACGGCGGCCCAGCTCCTCGCCTACGAGCTGCCCATGCTGCTCGCCGCGGCCTCCGTCACCATGGCGGCCGGCACGGTCTCACTCCCGGGCATCGTGCACGCCTTCCACTGGTGGTGGCTGCCGTGGCAGATCGTGGGCGCGATCGTGTTCTTCGTGGCCGGCCTCGCCGAGCTGCAGCGCCCGCCGTTCGACATGCCCGTCGCCGACTCGGAGATCATCTTCGGCGCGTACACCGAGTACACCGGCCTGCGGTTCGCGCTGTTCCTGCTCGCCGAGTACGCCGGCATCGTCGTCCTGTGCGGTCTGACCACCGTCCTCTTCCTGGGCGGCTGGCACGGCCCGTGGGGCGCCGACGGTCTGGGCTGGCTGTGGACCCTGCTGAAGACCGCGATCCTCGCCTTCGTCGTCATCTGGCTCCGCGTGACCTACCCCCGCCTGCGCGAGGACCAGCTCCAGAAACTCTCCTGGACCCTCCTCGTCCCCCTCTCCCTCGCCCAGATCGCCCTCACCGGCATCGTCAAGGTGGTGATCCAGTAGCCATGGCTCCGATTCCCGGCAGTGGCCTGGCCAAGGGCCTGGCCGTCACCCTCCGCACGATGACGAGGAAGACCGTCACCGAGCAGTACCCGGACGCCCTCCCCGAACTGCCGCCCCGCACACGCGGTGTCATCGCGCTGTTCGAGGAGAACTGCACGGTCTGCATGCTGTGCGCCCGCGAGTGCCCGGACTGGTGCATCTACATCGACTCGCACAAGGAGACGGTCCCGCCGGCCGCCCCCGGCGGGCGCGAGCGCAGCCGCAACGTCCTCGACCGGTTCGCCATCGACTTCTCCCTGTGCATGTACTGCGGTATCTGCATCGAGGTCTGCCCCTTCGACGCCCTGTTCTGGTCCCCGGAGTTCGAGTACGCCGAGACCGACATCCGCGAACTCACCCACGAGCGCGACAAGCTCCGCGAGTGGATGTGGACCGTGCCGGCCCCGCCCGCCCTCGACCCGGGCGCGGAGGAGCCGAAGGAGATCGCCGCGGCCCGCAAGACCGCCGAGAAGCTCGCCGCCCAGCAGGCCGCCGAGCAGGGGGAGGAGCGGTCATGAGCCTCGCCGCGGCCCAGCACGGCTTCCTGTCCCCGACCGGCGTGGAGATCGCCTTCCTCCTCGTCGGCCTGGTCACCCTCGGCGCCGCGCTCGTCACCGTCACCACGCGGCAGCTCGTGCACGCCGCCCTGTGGCTGGTGGTCGCGCTCGGCGGCCTGGCCGTCGAGTACCTCCTGCTCACCGCCGAGTTCATCGCCTGGGTGCAGGTCCTCATCTACGTCGGATCCGTCGTCGTCCTCCTCCTGTTCGGTCTGATGCTCACCAAGGCCCCCATCGGCCGCTCACCGGACGCCGACTCCGGCAACCGCTGGGCCGCCCTCGCCGTGGCGGCCGCCGCCGCGGCGGCCCTGGTCTGGGTGGTCGTCGACGCGTTCCGCACCACCTGGATCGACCTGGACGGCCCGGCGGCCGGCACCACCCGCGTCACCGGTCAGAGCCTCTTCCAGAACTGGGTCCTGCCCTTCGAGGCGCTGTCCGTCCTGCTCCTCGCGGCCCTGGTCGGCGCGATCGTCCTGTCCCGCAAGGCGGCAGCGGCGGACCCGCCTCCCGGCGCCGTCCCCGCGGCCGGCACCCCCGGCGAGAAGGAAGGCGCCCGCTGATGCACCTCGCCTATCCCGCCGTACTCTCCGCCCTCCTGTTCTGCACCGGCCTGTACGGCGTCCTCGCCCGCCGCAACGCGATCCTCGTCCTGATGTCCGTCGAGCTGATGCTCAACGCCGTCAACCTCAACCTGGTCGCCTTCGACGTCTGGCTCAGCCGGGCCGCCGAGGAGACGCTGCACTCCGGCCAGGCGCTGACCCTGTTCACCATCGCCATCGCCGCCGCCGAGATCGGCATCGGACTGGCGATCGTGCTCGCCGTGTACCGCAACCGCGGCACCTCCGACATCGACAGGCTGCGCGACACCGCCGAGGGCCACGGCGACGACACCGACGGCCCCGGCACCGACGCCCCCACGGCCGAGAAGACTGAGGCCCCCGCGTGACCACGACCACCCTCGCCGTCCTCGTCCCCCTCCTGCCGTTCCTGGGCGCCGCCGCCGGACTGCTGCTCGGCCGCACCACCCCCGGTCTCGTCCGCCCGCTCGCCGTACTGCCCACCCTGGCCGCGCTCGTGCTTGCCGCGCTGGTCGCCGTACGGCAGGGCGGCGGCCGGGCCATCGAGGCCCGCACCGAGCTGACGCCCACCGGCTCGGTCCCGATCGACCTGGCCCTGGACATCGACGGATTCGCCGCGCTCGTCGCCGTCCTGGTCGCCTTCGTCGCGACCTGCGTGCAGATCTACTCGACCGGCTATCTGCGCGACGACCCGCGCTATCCCTCCTACGCCGCCCTCGTCTCCCTGTTCACCTCCGCGATGCTCCTGGTCGTCTACTCCGGCGACCTGATCGTGCTGCTGGTCGGCTGGGAAGTCATGGGCATCTGCTCCTACTTCCTGGTCGGCCACTACTGGGAGACCCCCGAGGCCCGCGCCGCCTCCCTGAAGGCCTTCCTGGTCACCAAGCTCGGCGACGTGCCGTTCCTCATCGGCCTGTTCGCCCTGGGCACGGACGCCGGATCGTTCAGCATCCCCCGCGTCCTCGGCGCCGTGGCGAACGGCGGCATCGGCCACCCGACGGTCATCGCCCTGCTGCTGCTCGCGGGCGTGGCCGGCAAGTCCGCGCAGTTCCCGCTGCACACCTGGCTCCCCGACGCGATGGCGGGCCCCACGCCCGTCTCGGCGCTCATCCACGCCGCGACGATGGTCGCCGCCGGTGTCTACTTCGTCGCCCGTCTCCTCCCGCTCTTCGAGGCCTCACGGGCCGCGATGCTGGTCCTCGCCGTCATGGCCGCAGTCACCATGACCGGCTCCGGTCTCGCCGCCCTCGCCCAGGACGACATCAAGCGCGTCCTCGCCTACTCGACGATCGGCCAGCTCGGCTACATGACCGGCGCCCTCGCCGTCGGCGACCGCGGCGCCGCCGTCTTCCACCTCCTGTCGCACGGCGCCTTCAAGGCGCTGCTGTTCCTCGCCGCCGGCGTGATCATCCACGCCGCCGGCACCAACTCGCTCGCCGCCATGTCCCGCATGAGCCACCTGCGCGAACGCGTCCCGGACGCCTACTGGACGATGACCGTGGCCCTGCTCGCGCTCGCCGCGATCCCGCCCTTCAGCGGCTTCTTCTCCAAGGAGTCCGTCCTCGGCGCCGCCGAGCACGTGGCCACCGGCCACACCGCCCAGGCACCGGGCGCCGCCGGCTGGCTCGTGCTCGTCGCCGGACTGGTCACCGCCCTGCTCACCGCCGCCTACGCCACCCGGCTGTGGCTGCTGGCCTTCTGCGGCCGGGGCGCCGAGGCCCCCGACCACGGCCGCCAGCCGCTGACGATGACCGTGGTGCTGTGGGTCCTCACCGTGCCGTCCCTGGCCTTCGGCGGGCTCACCTACCGCTCGCTGCCCGGCTGGCTCGACGGACGCGAACTGACCCCGACCCTCCTCACCTCCATCCTCGGCACCGGCCTCGCCGTGGTCGGCGGACTCCTCACCTACGGCGCCTGGCAGCGCACCACCGCGCTCGCCGCCCGGGTCCCGCTGGGCGCCGTCGCCGCCCACCCCGAGGGCGACGCCGGACTGGTCGAGGCCGAGGCCATCGCCAGCCACGAGCCCGCCTACGGCGACATCGCCCGGGCGCCCGACCCGGCCGACCCCGGACGGCTGCTGCTCGGCCCGCTGCACCGGCACGCGGCCGCAGGCTTCCACCTGGACGCCGTGTACTCGGCGCTGTTCGTCCGCCCGGTCCAGGCCGGCGCGAGTCTCGTCCGGTTCCTCGACCGCGAGGTCGTCGACACCTACGTACGCGGCGCGGCCGCCCTGCCCCGGCTGCTCGGGGCCGCCGTACGGCGGGCGCAGACCGGCAATGTGCAGACCTATGTGAGCGCGCTGCTCGCCGGCACCGTCGTCCTGGCGGTCGCCGTCCTCCTCGTCGCCACGGGAGCGTGAGCAGGCGTGATCGATATCAACGAGTCCGTGATGCAGTTCCTTCTGGCGTTCGTCGTCGCCGGCCCGCTCCTCGGCGCCGCCACCGCCCTCCTCCCGGCCCCGCCCGGACTGAAGGGGAAGTCGCCCGAGCAGGCCGTGCTGCGGCACGGCGTCACCGTGACCGGCGTGATCCTCATCGCCGCCGTCGTCCTCGCGCTCGGCTTCGACCACGACCATCCGTCGAAGATGCAGGCCACGACCGACATCAGCTGGATCCCCGCACTCGACGTGCGGATCCACCTCGGCATCGACGGCATCTCCCTCCCCCTCCTGGTCCTGACCGCGCTGCTGGCCTTCCTCTGCGCGCTCTACTCCTACTTCAAGCCGCCGTCGGGCCCGTCCCCCAAGGCGTTCGTCGCACTGCTGCTCCTGCTCGAGACCGGCACCCTCGCGACCTTCGCCGTCCTCGACCTGCTTCTGTTCTTCCTCGCGTTCGAGACGGTGCTCATCCCGATGTACTTCCTCATCGCCCGCTGGGGCGGCGAGGGCCGCACCCGGGCCGCGTGGAAGTTCATCCTGTTCACACTGCTCGGCTCCGTGGTCATGCTGCTCGGCCTGCTCCTGATCGGACTCAAGGCGGGCACGTTCGACATGGTGGCACTCGCCACTGACAACGGCCGGTCGCTGACCACATCCGTGCAGGTCATCGCCGTTCTGGCGATCGGGATCGGGCTCGCGGTCAAGACGCCGATGTGGCCGCTGCACAGCTGGCTTCCCGACGCCCACACCGCCGCCCCGACCGTCGGCTCGGTCCTGCTGGCCGGCGTCCTGCTGAAGATGGGCACGTACGGGTTCGTCCGCATCCTGCTGCCGGTCGCACCCGACGGCTTCCGCACCTTCGCGCCGTACCTCGCCGCCTTCGCCGTGGTCGGGATCATCTACGGATCCCTGGCCTGCCTGGCCCTGGCCAAGCAGGGGGCGAAGGGCGACCTCAAGCGGCTCATCGCCTACTCCTCCGTCGGCCACATGGGCTTCGTCCTGCTGGGCATCGCCACCATGACCCCGACCGGCGTCGACGGCGCCCTCTTCGCCAACATCGCCCACGGCCTCATCACCGGCCTGCTCTTCTTCCTGGTCGGCGCGCTGAAGGACCGCACCGGCACCACCGACCTCGACACCCTTGCCGAGGAGAGCGGTGCCGCCCTCTACGCCAAGGCCCCCCGCCTCGGCGGCCTGCTCGCCTTCGGCGCCGTCGCCTCGCTCGGCCTGCCGGGCCTCGCCGGATTCTGGGGCGAGATGCTGGCCCTGTTCGGCTCGTTCAGCCCCGCCGCCGGCCTCAGCCGGCCCGCGTTCCTCACCTTCATGGCGATCGGCGCCTTCGGCACCCTGCTGACGGCCGCCTACATGCTGATCGTGGTCCGCCGGGTCTGCATGGGCGCCGTACCGCAGCAGGCTCCGACCACCCTCGCGGACGTGCACGGCTACGAGTTCGCGGCCTGGACCCCGCTCGTCACCCTCACCGTCCTCGCCGGACTGTGGCCGCGGGCCCTGCTCGGCCTGACCGACCCGGCCGTGCAGCAGCTCCTCGCAGGAGGCACCCGATGAGCGCCCTGGCCCAGCCCCCGGCCCAGTCGCTGGTCCAGTCCGTCGACTGGCTCGCGATCGCGCCGCCCACCATCGCCGCGGTCGTGGCGCTCGCCGTCCTCGTCTCCGACCTCTTCCTCCCCGAGGCACGCAAGCCCCTCCTCGGCTGGACCTCCGTGGCCGGCCTGGCCGTTGCCACACTGATGCTGCTGCCACTCCTGGACGGCGACCGCAGCACCTTCTGCCTGCCCGCTCCCGCGCGCGCGTGCAGCTACACCGCCGACCACTTCACCCTCGTCATCCAGTTCCTCGTCCTCGGCGGCGCTCTGCTCGCGGCCCTGCTGTCGGTGACGAACCTCGGCGACGAGCGGCGGCGCATCCCGGCCGGGGAATTCTGGTTCCTGCTGCTGTCCTCCGCGGCCGGCGCCGCGCTGCTGCCCGCCTCCCGCGACCTGGCCACCCTCGTCGTCGCCCTGGAGGTCGCCTCCCTGCCGGCGTTCGCACTCGTCGGCATCCGGCACGGCGACAAGCGGTCCTCCGAGGCGGCCCTGAAGTTCTTCCTGTCCTCGGTCACCGCCACCGCGGTCAGCCTGCTTGGCATCAGCTTCGTCTACGCCTCCACCGGCACCCTCTACCTCACCCAGGTCGCCCAGCGCATCCAGCACGTCGACGGGCAGCTCCACACACTCGCCCAGACCGGCGTCGTCCTCACCCTGGTCGGCTTCGCCTTCAAGACCGCCGCCGTCCCCTTCCACTTCTGGGTGCCCGACACCTACGTCGGCGCTCCGCTGCCCATCGCCGCCTACCTGTCGGTCGTCGGCAAGGCCGTCGGCTTCTCCGGACTGATCCTCGTCACCGTCGTCGCCTTCCCGTCGTACGCCGACGCCTGGGGGCCCGCGCTCGCCGTCCTGGCCGCCCTCACCATGACCGTCGGCAACGTCGGCGCCCTGCGCCAGCAGGCCACGCGCGCGTACAGCGCCGTACGACTGCTCGCCTGGTCCTCCGTCGGCCAGGCCGGCTACCTCCTCGTACCGATCGCCGCCGCCGGATACTCCAAGGACCCGCAGCGGGCGATCGGCTCCACCGTCGCCTACGCCCTCATGTACGCCGCCGTGAACCTCGGCGCGTTCGCGGTGGCCGCCCTGGTGGGACGCACGAAGTCCCTCAACCGGCTCAGCGACTACCGCGGCCTGTACGCCGCCAACCCGGTCACCGCCCTGCTGCTGGCCTTCTTCCTGCTGTGCCTCGCCGGGCTGCCGCCGGGCGTCATCGGCCTGTTCGCCAAGGTCACCGTGTTCTCCGCGGCCGTAGACGCCGGCCTGGGCTGGCTCGCCGTCGTCATGGCCGTCAACGTGGCGATCGCCCTCTTCTACTACCTCCAGTGGACGGCCCTGCTGTTCCGCACCCCCGAGGGCACACCCCCCCGGCACCGGCTCCCGGCCCCCCTCACCGCCGCCCTCGCCCTCACCGGCGTCCTCGCCGTGGCGCTCTCCGGCGCACCCCAGCTGGTCCTGCGCTTCGCCGCCATCGGCCTGTTCTGAGGACTCGCCACGCGCGCGCGGGGCACCCGTGGCCCCACGCGCGCGGAAGGCCGTAAGCGCACGTCACCCGTACGGCACACGCGCGCCGCCGCTCGCACCAGGGAACTCGCGGCGGCCGCCTGGCGTTGACCAGAGCGGGAGGGTCCACTGGACCAAAGCGTTCCCCTGCAGCACGACTTGGAGGGCGTACCGTGCACCGCCGGCACAACGGGCTGAGGACCGCAGTACTCCTCGGAGGACTGTCCGCGCTCATCATCGTCATCGGCAGCTTCTTCGGCCGTACGGGACTGATCGTGGCGGTCCTCATCGCGCTGGGCACGAACGCGTACGCGTACTGGAACAGCGACAAGCTGGCGCTCCGCGCGATGCGGGCCCGCCCGGTCAGCGAGTTCGAGGCCCCCGCGCTATACCGGATGGTCCGCGACCTGTCCACGCAGGCCCGGCAGCCCATGCCCCGCCTGTACATCTCACCGACGGAGGCGCCCAACGCCTTCGCGACCGGCCGCAACCCGCGCAACGCGGCGGTGTGCTGCACGGAGGGCATCCTGCGCCTGCTCGACGAGCGCGAACTGCGCGGCGTCATCGGCCACGAGCTGAGCCATGTCTACAACCGCGACATCCTCATCTCGTCGGTCGCCGGCGCCCTGGCCTCGGTGATCATGTTCCTGGTCAACTTCGCCTGGCTGATTCCCATCGGCCGCTCCGACGACGACGAGGGCCCCGGCCTGCTCGGCATGCTGCTGATCATGATCCTGGGCCCGCTCGCCGCCTCCCTCATCCAGTTGGCCATCAGCCGGTCCAGGGAGTACGAGGCGGACGCCTCTGGCGCCCAGCTCACCGGCGACCCGCTGGCCCTGGCCAGTGCCCTGCGCAAGCTGGAGCTCGGCACCCAGCAGCTTCCGCTGCCCCCTGAACCCCGGATCGAGACCGCGAGCCACATGATGATCGCGAATCCCTTCCGGCCGGGCCAGGGGCTGGCCAGGATGTTTTCCACACACCCGCCCATGGCGGACCGCATCTCCAGGCTCGAGAAGATGGCAGGGCGCCCACAGTGAAGATCATCCTCAACGTCATCTGGCTCATCCTGAGCGGCTTCTGGCTGTTCCTCGGCTACCTGCTGGCGGGCGTACTGCTCTGCGTGACGATCATCGGTATCCCCTTCGGTATCGCCGCCTTCCGCATCGGCGTCTACGCGCTGTGGCCCTTCGGGTACACCACGGTCGAGCGGCACGACGCGGGTGCCCCCTCGTGCGTCGGCAACGTCCTGTGGCTGCTGCTGGCCGGCTGGTGGCTGACGCTGGCCCACATCACGACCGGTATCGCCCTGTGCCTGACGATCATCGGCATCCCGTTCGGCGTCGCCAACTTCAAGCTGATCCCGGTGTCCCTGTTCCCGCTGGGGCGCGAGATCGTGCCCACGGAGCAGCCGTTCGCGGCGCGCTGAGACCCCCCCGGGGCACTGAGCACCCGTCAGTCCAAAGGCGGGACGACGCGGGAGGTCGGCCGCCGGTCACGCCCCCGGCCGGGGCTGCGGGCGGCCTCCGCGCCGGCCGCGGCCCGCCCACCACCGCCGCCCGCCGTAGGCCACCACGCCCACGGCGAGCACGCCCGCCCCCACCGCCACCGAGAGCGCGGGGAGGGCGAACGCCAACGTGGCGCAGCCCAGCAGCCCCACCACCGGCACCACCCGGGCCCGCGGGGCCGGGCTCAGCGTCCAGGCCGAGGCATTGGCCACGGCGTAGTAGGCCAGGACGCCGAACGAGGAGAAGCCGATCGCACCGCGCACGTCCACCGTGGCGGCCAGTACGGCGACCACCGCGCCCACGGCCGGCTCGGCCCGGTGCGGCACCTGGAACCGCGGATGCACGGCGGCCAGCGCACGGGGGAGATGACCGTCGCGGGCCATGGCGAGCGTCGTCCGGGATACCCCGAGGATCAGCGCGAGCAGCGACCCCAGCGCCGCCACCGCGGCCCCCACCCGGACCACCGGCACGAGTCCCGGCACCCCGGCCGCGCGCACCGCGTCGGCCAGCGGTGCCGCCGCGTGCCCCAGACGGCCGGCGCCGAGCACGCCGAGCACGGCCACCGCGACCGCGGCGTACACGACCAGGGTGATACCGAGCGCCAACGGGATGGCGCGCGGAATGGTGCGCGCCGGATCCCGCACCTCCTCGCCGAGGGTGGCGATCCGCGCGTACCCGGCGAACGCGAAGAACAGCAGGCCTGCCGCCTGGAGCACACCGCCGATCCCCGCCGCCCCACCGGGGCCGAGCCGCCCGGCGTCCATGCGCCCGGAGGCGAGGCACGCGACCACCACCGCGGCGAGGACGGCCAGCACCACGGCCACGATCACCCGCGTCAGCCATGCCGACTTCTGGATGCCGCCGTAGTTCACGGCGGTCAGGGCCACCACGGCCGCCACCGCCACCGCGTGCGCCTGCCCCGGCCACAGGTACGCCCCCACGGTGAGGGCCATGGCCGCGCAGGAGGCCGTCTTGCCGACCACGAACGCCCAGCCGGCCAGATACCCCCAGAACTCGCCCAGCCGCTCCCTGCCGTACACGTACGTCCCGCCCGACGCCGGATAGCGGGCCGCCAGGCGGGCCGAGGACATGGCGTTGCAGTAGGCCACGACGGCCGCGATTGCCAGTCCCGGCAGCAGCCCCCGCCCGGCGGCACGGGCGGCCGGTCCCAGCGCGGAGAACACGCCGGCCCCGAGCATCGAGCCGAGGCCGATGACCACGGCGTCCCGCACGCCCAGGGTGCGTCGCAGTGCGGTTCCGGAAGCTGTCATGCGCCGCACCCTACTGATCAGCGCAACCGGCGGGTGGATTCGAGGCGTCCTCTCCCTCGACACGGCACGAACACGCGCGCGACCGACGACCGATCCTCACCGGATTCTCAAGGACCGGCCAGTGCGGACACAGCGCGGAAGGGCAGGTTCACGGCATGAGCATCATCGGTTGGATCATCCTGGGGCTTCTGGCCGGAGCCATCGCCAAGGTCCTGCTGCCGGGCCGCGACCCGGGCGGCTTCATCGGCACGACCCTCATCGGCATCGCGGGCGCGTTCATAGGCGGCTACATCTCGTCCCGCTGGCTGGACCACCCGATCAGCAAGCACTTCTACGACGGCGCGACCTGGGCCGCCGCGATCGGCGGCTCGCTGGTCCTGCTGATCGTCTACCGCCTCCTGTTCGGCAACTCGCGCGACTGAGGCGTTGGCGGTGAGGCGCCGGGGAGCGACCGAAGGGTGGGCACCGTCCGGTGCCCACCCTTCCTGCTCATGACCCGGCGACGGCCCGCCGGCGCCGGACCGCGCCGCGCTACCGGTAGTTGACGAACTGCAGCGCGAAGTCGAAGTCCTTGCCCTTCAGCAGGGCGATCACGGTCTGGAGGTCGTCGCGGCTCTTGGAGGTGACCCGCAGCTCCTCGCCCTGGACCTGGGCCTTCACGCCCTTCGGGCCCTCGTCGCGGATGATCTTGGCGACCTTCTTCGCGTTCTCCTGGGAGATGCCCTCCTCGATCGTCGCGAAGATCTTGTACTCCTTGCCGGAGAGCTGGGGCTCGCCCGCGTCCAGCGCCTTCAGCGAGATGCCGCGCTTGATCAGCTTGGACTGGAAGACGTCGAGGACGGCGTTCACCCGGTCCTCGGAGTTCGCCTCCATGAGGATCTTGTCGCCGGACCACGAGATCGAGGCACCCACGCCCTTGAAGTCGTAGCGCTGCGAGATCTCCTTGGCGGCCTGGTTGAGGGCGTTGTCGACCTCCTGCCGCTCGACCTTCGAGACGATGTCGAAACTGGAGTCGGCCATGTCCTGTGGCTCCTTGTATCGGGTGCGTATCGGGTGCGTGGCGGCGGCCGCCGAACCCGGCGTGACGCCGGGCCGCATCCGCACCAGCCTAGCCACCCCGCGACCCGGTAGGTGGAGATCAATCGGGTGGCGAAGCACCCCCGCGCATCGGGTATTGTTTACGTCGTTGCCACGGAGCGCCGCCGAAAAGCGGTTCGAAGGGCAGCGACCCCGGCGGTGTGCCCGAGCGGCCAAAGGGAGCAGACTGTAAATCTGCCGGCTCAGCCTTCCCAGGTTCGAATCCTGGCGCCGCCACACTGGGGAAAACCCCCTCCGAACAGCCTTAACGGCAGGTCGGAGGGGGTTTCTTCGTTCCGTTGCCTGTTGGATTCGTTGTGGACGGAGCGCGGACGTGTCTCACTCCGTCTCGCCCAAATCCCACCTCTGATCAGTGCGTGTCCCCCAGGTGTCCCCCGGGGGAGAGCATGATCACTCCGGCTCGTTCCACTCCCGGAGTGCCGCATCGATCCGGCTGTTCGCCCGCTCTCGGGTCTGGTCAAGCACCTTGGCGTACACCTTGTGCAGCACTGCGATGCTGTGGCCGGCGCGGCGGGCGCACTCCATCGCGTCCACGCCAGAGCTGAGCCAGAACGACACCCCAGCGTGCCGGAGGTCGTAGGGGCGACGGGCCAGCAGCGAGGCTGTCTCTGCCTCGCTCAGTACGTCCTGGCGGGCCTTGGCCCATACCTCCCCGTAGCCGGTCTCCTGTAGCAAGCCGTTGCGGCTCGTCCGGAAGAGCCGGCCGTCAGGTGCCGTGCCCTGCTGTGCGATGTGCTGGCGCAGCATGCGGACGAAGTGCGGTGGGATGGGCACCGGTCGGGAGTCCTTCTCGGCACGCGCCTTGAGGTGGCGCATCTCGTGAGCCGTTCCGTCGTTCGTCCAGCTCCGTCCGGCGCGGACGATGCCCTGCCGCAGGGTGAGCATTCCCCATCCCGTTTCCGGGAGGTCGCACTGATCCGCGCGCAGTCCGGCGGCTTCGGCCGGCCGCATGGCCGCGTAGTACAGGCAGCCGAAGAACGCTTCCAGGTGCCGTCCGCGGGGCCCCTGCTCGCGGACTCCGGCCAGGAGGGCACGCACCTGACGCGGATTGGCGACGCTTTCGGGGTCCACCGCCTCTACCGACTTCGGCGCGGTCCACTTCACGGCCGCGAGCGGGTTGACCGGGATGGTGAAGTACTTCTTCTCCACGGCGAGTCCCAGGACGTCACTCAGGCAGGCACGCTTCCGCTTCGCGGTGCGCGGTGAGGCTGTCTTCCCGTCCAGCCGCAGCGAAAGGGCGTCCAGGGCCAGGCGTACGATCGCGGAATCCTCCAGGGCGGACACCGGCATGGAGTGCTTGGCGACCCAAGCTAAGGCGCGGGCAACGTCGTCCGGCGGGGTCTCGTTCCAGCGGTTGCGGTTGTACGCCCACCCGTAGAGCGCCCGCCGCATGAGCGCGGGATCGGGCATGCCGGTCTTCGTCTTGACGAGGGCGGGGGTGATGGTGGCCAGCGCATCGGCGTAGTTCTTCCGCGACTTCGCCGGGGCCTGTACCCACTTGCGGTCGACGTAGGTGCGGCTGTGCTCGTACCACGTGATGGAGCCTTGCTTGGCGCGCAGTTCGGAGACAGGAAGGCCCGTCTCTTCGTCGAACTGGTCACCGCGTCGCACGGCGGACATGAGTTCCGAGCGGCGTCCCTCCGCCTGCACCTTGAGTGTGTAGCTCTTGGAGTGCTTACGCTCCCCGACCAGCCAACGGAGACGGTAGGGCTTGGGGCGGTCCTTACGGACTTCGATGGAGTAGAGGCGGACGTCGTAGGTCAGTGACATGCAAACTCCAGAGGGGCCCGCCGAAAGCGGGCCCCTCGTGTCTCGTCTACGGGGAAGGCGGGCGGTCAGGCAGCGTCCTCCATGGACGACCACCACTCGTCCAAGTCGCTGCGGCGGCAGCGGAGTTGACCGTTGGGCAGCTTGATGAGCTTCGGGGCCTTGCCACGGGCGCGCATGCGGTAGAAGGCGGCGCGGCTCATCTCGATCTCTTCGAGGACTTCAGGGAGCTTGAGCATCTTGGTGCCGGCCAAGGTGGTGACTCCTTCTTCGGTGGGGCGTTCGGGGGTCGTGTGTGTCCGAGGTGCGGATTTCTGCGTCATCTGCGTCATCTGCGTCATTCAGGCATCTGACCTGCGGGTTTTGGGTGACGCAGAGCGTTGGACCTGCGTCACCGGTGACGCAGGCTCTCCGTCATCGGTGACGCAGGTGACGCAGGATGACGCAGGCAGAGGCCGTCTGCGTCACCCTCGTCTGTGCAGGTCACCCACCGTTTCCGGGGCACGGGTGACGCAGGTGACGCAGGATTTCCTACTTAGGAAAAAAAGGGGCCGTATCTGTGGTGGTGCGGTGCGGCTCAGGACGTGACGAAGGAGCCGCTGCGCGGCGCGACTACTGGGCGGCGTTCCGCCGAACAGCAAGAGGAGCACGCCCCCGCCCGGTGCTCCTCTTGCTGTTGCGGTCAGCGGCGGTGCCGGTCAGAAGGCCTGCTGTTCCTGCGCGGGCGGGGCGGGTGAGCGGGTCATCTCGATGTAGCGGCCCTCTTTGGTGCGGCCCGAGTCGATGATGACGCCTCGGGCCGCAAGAGTGGGCTGGAGGCGCTTGAGGCGGTCTGAGAGGACTTTGCCGGTGGTGGGCCAGCCTTTGGGCAGGGCTCGGAAGTCCTCGCCGCTGTAGAGGCGGCTGAGGCAGTGCAGCCACTCGGTGGAGGTCATCCGCTGCTGGCCGCCCGGTTCGAGTTCTGCGGCGTGTCTGAGGACGGTCTGCGCCAGCAGGTCGCCCTCGATGACGTCGTCGTTGAGGTCGTCCAGGCTGGCCCGGTAGGCGGTGAGAGCTCCGAGGCCGGTCGCTGCGTCGAGCTGCGCGCACAGGTGGGCGAAGTCCGCCATCCGTAGATCGGTGGGGGTCTCCGCCTCGACCGCGCGGACCTTGACGGTGAGGTCCAGGAGCGAGCCGAGGACCACAGGCAGCGCTTCCGCGTACTCCGCCCACAGCTCCGCCTCGGTGCGCCGCACTTTCGGCCTCTCCAGGCGCAGCGGCAGGAGCCGTTCGGCGAGGTCGGGCCGGATGACTCCCACGTCGATCCCGGTCAGGAGCAGGGGCCGGCGGTAGCCGACGCGGAAGACGTCACCGTCGGTGAACAGAGCGCGCTTGACGTTCTCGGCTCCGGTGACGATGCAACACATCGCGTCGGACAGCTCCGGGGTCATGTGGGAGAGGTTGTCCAGGGCGGTGACCCATCCGGCCGCCACCGCCGCGATCAGGTTCTCCTCATCCCTGGGGGCGCGGCGCAGGTCGCCGGTCATGCCCTCGATGATCCGCACGAGCATCCGGCCGCCGGTGGACTTGCCCGCGCCCTGAGGCCCGGTGAGGAACGGGGCGGGGACCGGCACGGACGGTGCGAGGCAGCCGATGAGCCAGGCGATGGCCAGGCACTCTGTTTCCGCGGTGGCGAAGTTGCACAGCCGCATCAGCAGGTCGATGCCCTTGCCGTCGGTGTCCTTGGCGGGCAGGGGCAGTTCCCCGGTGAGCTGGGTGCGCCGCCAGCACACCTCGCGCGGGTCGGGAACGGCGATGTCCCAGCCGGTGGGGTGGATGCGGACGGACTGCCCGTCGCTGCGCCCGAGGTCCAGCCACGTCGCGCCGTCGAATCCGGGGGCGACGCGGATGTGGACGGGTTGCACGTCCTCGGACAGTGCGAGGGCTTCGATCAAGTCCAGTGCCTCCTTGAGGGCGGTGCCGTTGAACACGCCGAGCCCATCGCGGAAGAGGCCGACCATGAGTTCCTGGCGGTGGCTTCCCGTGGTGCCCTGCGAGCGGATCGGGCGGGCCACGGGGTGGCCTTTCTTCTGCGCGTAGACAGTGCCGTCGACGGTGCGGAAGTAGCGGAAGTGTGATTGGGCGTAGTCGGTGATGACTTCGCGGGCGGGGTTCTTCTCGTCGTCGGCCACGGTCACAGTCCCAACGTGGTGCGTGCGTTGGCCCATGCGTCAATGCAGTGCCGGGCCGTCTCGCCCTTGCCTTGGGCGGCGGTGAACAGGCGGGCGATGTGGGTGTCGGTGAGGCAGCCGCACCGGCCGTGCGTGGACAGCACGGCGAGGAACGTCCGGTAGACCGTGGCGTGGATCGCGCTGCGGGCCTCAGTGATGCGCTGCTCCGCCATCGCGATGCCACGGTGCAGATAGGCGGGCGTTCGGTGAGGACATTCCCCGCCCCCGGCTGGTGCGGGCACGTGGACGGCCTGCGGCCTTGGCCGGGGCGTGGTCGGATCCTTCACGGCCAGCGCGCGCACGGCGTCGGGCAGCGCGGCCATGGTGCCGGTGCCGGGGCGAAGCCAGCGGGCGTAGGCCATCGTGGACTTGATGTCCACGCCCGGCCGGACCGCGTTCACCGACCGCATGGCGCCCTGGTAGATCCAGTGCTCTCCGCGCGTGCTGGCCACGGTGCGGGTGGCGGGCAGCGTCTCATGGGCCCAGGCGACGGCGGCCGCGTTGTCCAGGTCCACGACCGTCAGCCCGGCCCCGCCGGGGTGGTAGGCCACCGCCGCCGCCTCGCGCCATGCCCGTGCCCACGTGGGCGAGTTGATGGTGTGGGTGTCGGTGGTGGCGGCGGCCCATCCGTGGCAGGGCTGCGGGCAGGCACAGGGGCCGGGGGTCTTCATGTTCGGCCGGCCGCCGCACGCGTTCTCCGCACAGCGGCGGCAGTTCCCGAACGGCACCTTCCCGGCCCGTAACGGCAGCACCGGCACGCCGGAGGCTGCCAGGCAGAGAGCGGCACGCACGTGCTCTCCCCGAACGTCGGTCGGTTGCGTCATGCTGGATATCTCCAGTTCCTAGGAGTGGTGCTGGGTGACAAGGGCGGCCCCGCGGCTTTGGCGAGACGGTGGGGGCCGCCCTTGGCGTAGCTAGTGGCTGTTGGCCCAGCGGGCGTACTGCTGGCGGACGTAGGCGCGGGGGTTGCAGCCCACGTCCGTGCCGTCGACGGCCATCAGCCGACAGGCGAGGTCGAAGGCCTCGCTGGTGCTGGCGGTGTGGCCGGGAGTGCGGCCGGCGGCCATGCGGTCGGTGAGGGCGGCGCGGCGCAGCCACCACTCCCGCCCCCGCTCCTCGGCGGCCTCCAGCCACTTGAGTTCGCGGCCCGCGTCGGGCGCGGAGGCATAGGCCTGGGCCGCGTTGGGCCAGTCCGTGACGCTGGTCGGTGCGGGGGTGGGGTGGAAGGCCTTGGTGTAGAGGCGGACGCGGTATCCGTGGCGGGCGGGATGGCGGGTGATGGGGGCGCAGTCGAACGCGGCGGTAAGCGCCTGCACGATTTCGGGTTCGTCGGCGGGGTCGCAGGTGATGCGGACGTCGAACATGGGCGGGGTCCCTTCGGGTCAGTGCTGCAGGTCGTTGTGCGTGCGGGCGATCAGGCCGCGCGTGTGGGTGGTGGTGTTTTCCTGCCGGACCGGGCCGTTGTAGTGGTGGTGGTGCTCGTCGGGGGCGGCCTCGGCGACGCGGGTGAACAGGCGGGCCAGGGCGAGGATCGGCACGGCGAGGGCGGCCGGGGCGGCGCAGATCAAGCTGATGACGGTCGGGTCGGCGTGTCGGGAGGCGACTAGGACACCGATGGCGATGAGTCCGGGCGGGACGGTGGACAGTCCGGCGGTGAGCATGAGCCGGCCGGTGTCGGTGGCCCGCTGAGACATCGGAGGCGTGCCCTGCTGCGCGACCGGGGGCGTGTCGCCGTAGGCGGGCAGTGGGCTGTCGTCGCGGTACGACGTGGGCGTCTGGGGCGCGGGCTTGTAGGCGTCGGCGAGGATCCGGGCGGCTTCGGCGGCGGCCACGTCATCGCTCATCCGGATGCCCGACGAGAGCGGTCCGGGGGTGGTCTCGGGGTACATGCGGAATCCCTTCCGGTGCGCGGTGAGGGAGGCGGAGACACCCCCTGCCGGGGGCGCTGTGGAGGGGGTTTCAGGCCTCTGAGCTGGGGTGCCTCCCTGTCTCCCTGAGCGATCATTTGCGCTGGTCAGGGCTAGGGAGGCGGGTCAGGGAGGCGGTGAGGGAGTTCTCCCTGCCTCCCTGGCTTGGGCGGGGTCGGCTCCCTGTCATTCCGAGGCGGAAGCGGAACCGTCGGTGTCGCGGTTGGCGAGGGCGCGGGCGAGCTGGTCGCGGCCGACGACCATGCGGCCGTCGGACTTGTACGGCTCGGCGCCGGTGCCGTCCAGGACGCGGGTGAGGTCGCCGGGTGACCAGTCGCCGTAGGCGTCCGGGGCGAGCGCGGACAGTCGCTTGATGACGTCCTGGGTGCGCAGCCGGGGGGCGTCGCCGATCGCGGCGGCGATGTCGGCGAGCGGGTCACGTTCCTCGCCCCGCTCGATGACGTGCAGGGTGGTCACGCCGTCCCGCAGGGCCTTGGCCCGCTCGGCGATCACCTTGGCGTCGTCGGTGCTGATGTAGTGCGTGCGGACCGTGATGGACGACTGTCCCTTGGGGATGGTGATGCCGTCGGAGGCGATGACCAGGGTTCCCTTGTCCAGGCCGGGCCGCAGCAGGTTGGGTGCGGCGCCGCCGTCGACGGCCTTGTCGCCCAGCGCCATGCGGGCTTGGGACTCGGTGCCCAGGGCGAGGGAGGCGCGGGTGTGAGCGCCCTCGCGGACCAGCTTGGGCAGGTTCTGGTCGGTGGGGTCCTGGGTGCCATGCCACAGCAGGACGTTGACCGCACGGCCCTGGTTGTGGATTTTGCGAGCGGCCATGAAGTAGCGGGAGGTGGCGCTGGAGCCGCCGTAGGGGCGCTTGTCCTCGCCCTTGGCGGGGCACATGAACGCGACCTGTGCTTCGTCCACGATGACGACCAGCAGCGGGAACTCGGTGCCGGGCGGGGCCTGGAGGCGGCGGTTCATCTCCGCAACGGCGTCCTCGGCCATCTCGGTGACCTGGATGACGTGTTCGTCTGTCGGTCCCTGGATGAGGCGGGTGGCGATCCCGTCGAACATGGCCCAGTCGCCGGCGCCCTTGAGGTCACCCATCCAGAACTCCACCGACCGGTCCAGCGCCAGCCACAGCGCGAGCGCCCGCAGCGCGGCGGTCTTGCCCTGGTTGGACAGACCGGTGATGAGCAGGTGCCGCTGATACAGGCTCAAGGTCGCGGCGTCGCCGCGCAGGTCCTGCCCCCACGGCGCGCGGCCCTTGGCGTAGTCGGCGGTCATCGTGTCGTCGGTGACCAGCGGGGACGGGCCGATCGGCTCATCGAGCGCGCCGGAGTCGGCCACCCACAGCCGCACCGTGCGGGCGGCGGTGGGGATGGTGATGAACACTTCGTGTTCGTGCCGGGACAGGTTCTCGGCGAGCTTGCGGCGCCGCTTCTGCACCTCGTTCGTGGACACCCCGGAGGGCAGCGTCACGTCGACTTCCACGCCGCATCCGGCGATGGTGATCGGCGACAGCATCGACGCGCCCGCGTCGCCCATCTCCTTGATGGCGTTCTTCAGCGGAGCGATGCCAAGGTCGCGCAGGGCCTTGACCACGATCGACGGGGTGATCGGCTCACCCTCACCGCTGCGGACGTGGGCGGGAAGCGCCCACTGGGGTGCGGCCTGCTGCTTGCTGCCGACGGCCCACAGGGCGAGCAGGGCGAGGAACGGGCCGATCGAGATCAGCGGGCCCCACACCACCTGCACGATCGTGATCAGCAGGTTGATGAACTTCACCACGGCCATCAGCGGCGTGACCACATCCGACGCGTCCTTGGTCGCTACGGCCATCGCGATACCGAGCAGGACCAGGCCGCCGATGCCCATCCCGGTGCTCACGGCGGCGCCCTTGGCCGCGTCCAGGGGCGAGTGGAGCAGGTCCATGCGGCGGCGGTGGCGAGCGTCACGGAAGCGCTGGCCGCGCTCCTCCCACTCGGCCGCCGCCTCGAAGTTCCCCGCGGCTTCCGCCGCGCGCAACATCCGTTCGTAGCGGGCGGCGGTGCGGCCGTCCCACGCCCGACGGCCCACGATCCGCGCGCCGCCGACGACGTACAGGGAGTGCCGGGCGATGCCCCGAGCGGTGGTGCGGGTCGTCTCGTGGGTGGCTGCGGTCTTGATGGCGCGTCCGGAGCGCAGCCACAGCGGGACCGGCCGGGGGGCCGGCGGGTCGGGGACCACGGTCAGCGTGGTCACGGCCGCTTCGTCGGCAAGCGGCTCGGGCTCGGGCTCTTCTTTGTGCAGGTGAACGACGTTGCCGCTCATAACGGCAGACTCCTGTCTGCCCCGATGCGGGGCGAAGCGGAAGGGGAGGGTGCGGCGAGGGGGCCGGGCCCGTCGGGCCCGGCCGGGCAGGTCACCACCAGCGGGATTCCTTCTTCGTCACGAGGTAGGGGCAGCCGTTGCGCATGTGGTCGACGCACTGCGGGCAGTCCTCACGCGGCTTCAGGTGGCGGTGGGCGTTGCGGGAGTCGTGGGCGTGCTGCCAGCACTGCGGGCACTCGCCCGGGGGCGTCTGGGGGACGGCCATGGTCACCACCACGCCGACGACTTCTTCGCGGCCCGGGCGGTAGCGGCCTCGTTCACGATCCGCTGCCGTTCCGTCTGCAGCGCGGCGATCTCCGCGACCAACCTGGTTTCCGCCGACTGCCAGGCGGTGTCGAGCTTCCGTTCGGCGCGGGCGGTGCTGTTGCCTCGGGTGATCCGGTAGGAGCCGGACGCGAGCGCCCCGAGCACGGCGCGGCGTTCGCGGCCGTCCAGCGGCCACAGCTCGCGGTTGCGGACCGCTTCGAGCTTGCGATTCGTCTGCTGGATCTCGCGGTCCAGGCGGCGGGTGTCAGGCTTGCCCATGTCAGGCACTCCTCACGGCTTGGGAGAGTTCGGGGAATGCGCAGGGGGTGCACATGCCGAGCGCGGTGGGGATGACGTAGCCCGCATCACGACGGCAGGCGGGGCAGATACGGCGCGCAGCATTCGCACGGGCCAGCGCCGCCCATCGGGCGGGCGTCATCGGCCGGACGGGCTTGGCCAGGTCGACCCGGTACAGGTAGGCGATGAGCGGGGGCCGGCGGCGGCGCGGCCGTTCGAGCTGCGCCGCCACTTCCTGACCACCCGGCCGCAAGCCGCGTGCGCGGAGCTGGCGGCGGGTGGCGTAGCCGTCCGGGGCCAGGCGCCACCGGAACACCGGCAGCGCCCCCATCACGCGGCCCGCTCGGCGAGCAGGGCGTCACGCAGCTTGCGGGCGTTGACCGGGGAGGTGTGCAGCTCGCGGCGGATGCCCTCAGCGGTCACCTTCTCGTCGGGCCAGTCGGCCGTCAGGGTGCGGGCCTCGGTCATGAGCTGTTCCGGGCTGCGGCGGGTCCGGGGCGTCTTGGCGGCGTCCGGGACCCGGTACGTCGCTCGGGCCGGTCGGGTCGACTCAGCCGCCACCGACCGCGCCACAGTCGACCCGACCGGGGCCGGGGTCGACTCGACGGGTGCGAGGGCGGGCACGGGCTTGAGCGGCAGGGCCGACTTTCCCGCGTCGGCCGGGATGGGATCGGGCACCGCGAGCCGGGTCAGGGTGACCGTGACCGGAGTCGATTCGCCCTGGTCAGCGGTCGACCGAAACCTATCGGTCTGGGTCGATTCCTCCGCATCCGTGCCGCTGCCCGTGATGGCGGCGGCGGGGGTGGGCGGGGTGGTCCAGGCGGGCAGTGCCCATCCGGCGGTCGTGCCCGCCAGGGCCCGGGCGGCGCCCTCGCCCTGCTGGGTGCCTTCGAGCGTCGACCATGCCTTGGCGAGCTTGGTCGCGGTCGTGGCACGGACCCGGGCGACGCGGGCCCCGGCCGCTGTGACTGCCGTCAGCCGGGTCTGTTCCGTTCCAGCTTCGGCGCGCAGCCGGGCCCGCTCCAGCGCCGCCGCGTCCCTCGCCTGCTGCTGAATCGAGCGGATCGACTCCAGCGCGCCGGGGGTCAGCGCGGTCTGCTCCCACAGCCCATGGACCAGCCACAGGGCCTTAGCTCCCAGCGGCAGCCAGGAGACCGCGAGCCATGCACCGGCCCCGCTGTCGGCGGTGAGCGCGTGGGCGACTAGGACACCGCTCGCGACCGCCCCGAAGACCCAGCCGACGGCGGTGACCGCCCGGTTGTGGTCCCCCTGCGCCGCGAGGCGCCGCTCGTAGGCGAGGGTGGCCAGCCAACCGCCGTCCAGGCCCAGGCCGACGACCAGGGCGACACCCCAAGGCATCGAGTCGCCAAGCCACATCACGACCACGGCCAGGGTCAGGACCATGGACACAGCCGTCATCGCGACCGCCGGAGCGGCCGACGCGTTGCGCTTGTTGGTGCTCATCGATCCCTCTCAAGCGACTCGGACTCGGCGCACTTGGGGCAGTCGGGCAGGCACTCGGCGTCCGCCCTCGGCCCGGTGGCGTATCGGACCGCGATGACGCCCAGGCCGAGGAGGCAGGCCAGGACGGTGAGCCGCCAGTCATGCGCGACGAACTTCGCCCAGGCTTCGAAGGCGACCACGCAGAGGATCAGCGCGAGGTACAGGCGGCCGTTCATGCCGCACCGCCCGGCAGGCTCACCGTGGCGGCGTGGTTCGCCAGCGCCGCCCGCTCCGCCAGGACCCGGGCCAGCGCCCGGCGGGTGCGCCGGGCGTCCAGCTCCGTGCGGGTGCGGTCCAAGGTGACGATCTGCGCGTCGAGCAGGTCGACCTCCGCCAGGATCAGCGGGAGCTCCCGGTCGATCGCGTCCAGCTCCGCAGCCGTCGGCTCGCGCCAGTCGGCGAATGCGGTAACAGCGTCCTGAACAGTGACGATGTTCTTCATTGGGTCTTGTTCCTCTCAGACAGGAACGGCCCGAACCGCGCCCCCGGTGTTCGCGCACCGGGGGCGCTTGCCGCTGAAGTCGGAACATCCGGCTCCCCTCAGCGCTGCTCGTGCGAGACGAGCAGCGGAGGCAACCGGCCGCAGCGTCTGAGCTGCGGAACAGTCGATGAATGCGCGGGCCTCGGCCACGCTGACCGCCTTCTTGTCCTGAGGACAGGCGGTAGATCCTCTTCCACTGTTCAGTTCTCAAGGAACGACCAGCTCGGGGCCCCACGTGCACGAGCTATCCCGAACCGACACAGCCTCGGAGCAGCCAATAGGCATTTCCGTGCCGCTGTCCTAGGACTGCGGGCTGTTCGGTAAGACAATGGCGCACAGTCCCGGGACTGTCAACAGTCCTGGGACTGTGTTTCACTGGTTGATGTCGAGAGGAGTGCTGCATGGCGCCCAAATGGCGGGAGCTGGCGGACCGACTGGCCGCACAGATCAAGGACGGCAAGTACGCGCCTGGTGCCCAGTTGCCGCAAATCAGGGACCTGGTGGAAGCGGGCGAAGGCTCCAAGTCCACGGTCCATGCGGCATACAAGGCGTTGGAAGCCGAAGGGCTAGTCACGTCATCGCGTGGACACGGCACAGTTGTCCGTGAGCGGGCGCCGCTCAAGCGGCTCGGCATCGCGCGATATGACAAGGCCAAGTGGCGGGATGGCGATGAAGTGGCGTTCATCGCGGACCGTGTCGCGTCCGGGCGCACCTACAAGCGCAACGAACAGACTCAGACCGTCAGCCGTGTGGCGGCGCCGGCCGCCGTCGCTCAGGCACACGGCCTGCCGGAAGGTGCGGAGGTCTATGCACGTGCCCGCGTGGTCAAGGAGGGTTCACAGCCGACGCACACCCTGACGAGCTACTACCGTCCCGAGCACGTGGAAGGGACGCGCATCGTCGACCCGACGCCGGGGCCCGCCGGGAGGGGCGGCGGCTTCCGTGTCCTGTACGACGCCGGATACGAGATCGACCACATGCAGGAGACGCTGTTCGCGCGTATCCCCACGGCGGACGAAGTCCAGCTCCTCCAGCTCGCACCTGGGGAATGGGTAGTAGAGCTGCACCGTACGACGTACACGGCCGACGGCACTGTGGTGGAGTTCGCGATCGGCGTTCACGCAGCGACGCGCTTCGCCTGGACGTATGACTTCAAGGTCCCTGACTCGGCGGAAGCGGAGGACGAGAGCAAGTGATCTCAGCACAAGCATGGGCTGACGCTCAGCGACTCTGGGACTTTCAGCAGATGGGCCATGACCCGCGCCCATGCTCTGTTGCGATCGGGCTCGGCAGTCATGACCTCGGAGTCGCGGACACAACCGCTGATCTCTACCACCGGGGCATGATGCCGCTGATCGTCTTCACCGGGGCCACCAGTCGCACCACACGCGACCGCATGCCACGTGGCGAGGCTGAGCACTACCGCGAGCGGGCGATGGAACTAGGGGTGCCGGCTGATGCCATCCTCGTTGAGCCGCGGGCCCGGAACACCGGAGAGAACATCCGCTTCTCTCGCGCACTGCTCGAAGAGCGCCGGGTCGCCGTGTCGTCTGTCCTGCTGGTCAGCAAGCCGTATGAGGAACGACGGGCCTACGCGACCGCTCGCAAACTGTGGCCCGAGGTCAGGTGGGTCAGCGCGTCCACATCCATGACCCTGGCTGATTACGTGGACTCGATCGGAGACGCACGCCTGGTCATCGACATGTTGGCGGGCGCTCAGCAGCGGCTCATGATCTATCCGCAGCAGGGATTCATGATCCAGCAGCACGTACCTGACGACGTGGCCGCAGCGTATGAGCGCCTACGCGAAGCCGGGTTCACAACCCGACTTGTGGCGAACGGCGCAGAGCCGAAGTGACGGTCACGGGAGTCCGGTGAGGCCCGCCGTGACCAACCTCTGGCCAGCTAACCGTCGTGCTCCCAGCGCGATACAACTTTCTCTACTTGGTTCAAGGCGGCTCGCTCCGCTCACCGCGCGCGGCCCGGCCCCCGGCCGGGCCTGCGCTCCTGTCTCCGCCCCGCTCCAGCCCGGCCGGCGCCCGTGCCGCGCCATGAGCAATCAGCTACTTCCGGGCTGAGGGAGACGCAGCACAGCCCGGGCGGACGACTCACCAAACTCCAGCGCATGCACGAGGCGCACCTCGCATCAGACCGTACAAGTGGCTTCACAAGGCACAATCTCGCTCGCTACCATCGCTGATAATTCAAGTTGCTGGCTGCACTTACCGGGGGGGCGCGTGGCCGACTACTCTGCCAACGAATCCATGCTTGGCTACCTGTACCAGGCCAGATATGCGCTGCATGCCGCATTGAGCCGGATCCAGTCCGGCTCAACCGCCAACGTTCGAATCGAACAACTGGACGACGTCAGTTTCGATTCCCCCGGGACGCCGACGGAAGTACTGCAACTCAAGTACCACACTGATACTTCTACGACCATACCTAACGCTTCAGCGGATATCTGGAAAACGTTCAGAATCTGGCTAGACCAGCCAGCAGGATATTCGTTTTCACGGGAATCTCCCGTTTGTCGATATCTAATTACGACAGGCAGGGCGGCGACAGGTTCTGCAGCCTACTATCTACGCGATCAGGATCGCGACTTGAGCAAGGCAACCGAGATCCTCACGAAGACTGCAGAAACCTCCAAAAACGACAAGCAACAAGACGCATATGAAATGTTCCTTAGGCTGGAGGCGACGGAGAGGGCTGCCCTTGTTTCAACCGTCATCGTGATTGACAGCGAACCACTTCTGGATGACCTCGAAGCCGATCTGCAGAAAAAGCTGTACTTCGCAGCCTCTGCAGATAAACGACCGGCTTTCCTTCGGCGCCTAGAGGGCTGGTGGTTTCAGCGATGTGTGCAGCATCTCAGGGATAAAACTGCCCCACCCATCACAGTCGCAGAGATTCAGGAAGAGCTTGAATTGATAAGGGAGGAATTCAGGCGCGATAACCTACCCATCAATCCGGAGATTTTCGACATCGTTGAAGAAGAAGGAGGTGACAGTGACTACGTCCGTCAACTCCAGCTCATTAACGTAACTGGTCCACGACTAGCAGGGGCCGTGTCGTGCTATGTTCGCGCCTTTGCGCAAAGATCAGAATGGCTTCGAGACGACCTACTAGCCCCGGGCGAACTTTCCCGGTACGAGGAACGCCTAAAGGAGGCGTGGCGGGTAAGATTCTGGGAATCACGAGAGGAAATTGGCGAATCAGCTGCAGAAGCAGAAAAGATGAAAGTTGCTCGGATACTTTACAAGTGGGTTGAGCAAGAAGCCGATATTAGAATCCGAGAAATGTGTCGCGAATCTTTCGTTATGCAAGGAACTTATCATGGCCTTGCCGATCAGCGTGTAGTTGGATGGCACCCTGACTTTGAAGCGAGATTGGCTTCTTTGCTTGAGAGCGAGCCTGCATGAGTCAGTGGCTGCAACAGTTCACTAGCCAAGAAGAATCAGCGCTCTTCAATCCTGCCTTCCTTTCCGTCGTCATTAGGAAGTCTGCTGAATTTTACGAGTCTGAGGCTAAGGAGAAGATGCCATTGTCTTTGGCCTTTCTGACCGTCCCCGCCGCCATGAGTAAGCAAGTTCGTGACACTTTTCCGATCATGAAGACCACTTCCCTTCTGGTCTGGATCGAAACGCATGATAGAGAGCGCCTAGTACTGCAGAGAAATGCGCCCGCGCTGGCGCCGGCAGTGAGAAAGGCACTGATTCTCGGCGCGCGAGCCGGTCTGTTCACACTGGAACGTGCCAAGGTTGGCGCTACTCCCGCACGCAGGATCAGGAATCTTCAGTCACTATCTCAAGGGTCCCCTGAAGTGAAAGACATCCTCAAGGTCGCTGAGCGACTAGGGAAGAGTTTCGCAAGATCAGGTGATGCCGCCTCGATCTTTTCAATTTGGGGGGTCACTGCAGGATGATGCAGATTCGCGAAATCGTACTCTACTCGTGGACCGGAAAAAGGCGCAGGTTGCCGCTCAGGTTGAACGCGGTCAACATCATCACTGGAGATTCCGCCACTGGTAAGACCGCTCTTACCGACATCATTGACTACTGTCTCGGTAGTGGGACGTGTGATGTGCCACGGGGAAAAATTACAGAGACTGTCTCATGGTATGCGCTGCTTCTGCAAGTGAACGAATTCCAGGTTTTCGTCGCGAGACAGGCCCCAGAGGAAGACGCGCAGTCGTCTCAGCGGGTCTTTGTAAAACAAGGCGCGTCAGTTGGGATCCCAGATTACGCGGAACTCACGCCCACAACGAATGCCGATGGCCTCATTAGTCTCCTGTCGCGCCTGCTCTCATTCCCTGATACGGGAAATGCGGAGTTGCAAGGGCTTCCGAATTACTCCGTCACCCTCCGTCATGCTGCGTTCTTCCTGTACCAGCAGCAAGACGAAATCATCAGCCGGCAAAGACTCTTCCACCGTCAAGGGGAATCGTTCGTCTCAAACTCCATCCGGGAGACCCTACCTTTTTTCCTAGGTGCTATCACGGCGGAAGATGTCCGGGTTGCGCGTCGCATTAATCGACTCAAGAAAAGGATTAGGGACACTGCCAGAGAGGTTGCTGACCTAGAGGCAGCAGCAGACCGGGGCGGAACGCGAGCGCGACAGCTTCTAGCAGAAGCGGCTAGTGCAGGACTGACTAATGCCAATTCATCTGGCGAAGATTCATCGAATCTCGATGCATTGGCAGAATTGCGAGCTATCCTGGCATTGCGTCAGAACGCGAGCGGCAGAACCACAGAAACGGACAGTGCGCAGCTTGGCGATGCTGACAGCGCGCGCCAAGGTCTCCTCCAGGAACGTGACCTTATTCGGAGGAGGGCTAAGCAAGCTCAGAGCTCCCTTGAGTCTATCGCTACGCTTCTTCATGACCGGAGAAGCTTTGAAAGGCAAGCGGCTGAGCAACGGTCTCGACTTGCCTTTGTTCAGCTAATTCCTGACACCGGAATCGACGAATGCCCTCTATGCGGTTCCCACGTGGGGGGACAACAGGAAGAGATCAACGAGCTACGCGAGCACTTCTCCTCTCTAAGTCGCATCCCCCAGGCACTGCCATCTGAGTCTCCCCGGTTGAAGGCTCTTGCTGACGCCTTGAAGCAGGAGATCGAAGAGTGCCAGCAAGCAATAAGAAGCAACTCTGCCCAACTGGAAGCGATCGAGCGAGCGAGTGAGCGCGATAGAAACTTGGCGCTGCAAGAAAACGTTCAGGCAGCCGTAGTAGGCCGCATCGACTTTTACCTTGAGGGGGTGGGAGGCGATGAACGGCTGAGGCTGCTCAAGCAAGAACTGGAATCCCTGCGTGTTCAGCTGGAGGCGGCAGAGAATGAGGTTGACTCCGACCTGATCCGTGACAGGACGCTTTCTATCCTGTCCAGACTGAATCAACGAATGACCAACTGGTCGAGCCGGCTCCCTATCGAACATTCATCTAATCCTCTCAGGTTTGACATTAAGAAACTGCAGGTCATTCTGGACACCCCGTCTGGTCCGCTAGCGATGCCGCAAATCGGAAGTGGTCAAAGTTGGGTTGCCTATCACGTGCTAGTACATATGGCACTCCATGAGTGGTTTGCCGAGCACAACAGACCCGTTCCAGGGTTCGTGTTTTTTGACCAACCGTCTCAGGTCGGGTTCCCTGCGGACTCAGAGTACCGAGATAATGATGCAATTTCGGGTGACAGGAATACGATCGCAGAGACCTTCCGTTTCATTATTGATGCTGCCGGCCGGGCAGCAAAGCCCTACCAAATTATCATCGCTGAACACGCAGATTTCGATGAGCAATGGTTCCAGGACTGTGTACAAGAGAAGTGGCGGAACGGTGAAGCTCTCATTCCGCAAGACTGGTGACCAGCTCGCAAAGGCAGCGCAGTTGAAGCCTTGACCACGAGCGGGAACTATAAACACGCTCGACGTGTCACGGCCGGCCGCTACCAGCTTGCTCTAGCGGACGACGATCAAATGTTGCTGAGGTCGGCCGGGGTGACTCAGTCGTCCCGGGCGTTGCTCCTCTGCGACTGCCGCACTGCGGACTGCGGACGGCAGCGCCCGGCCAGACACACGCGCCAAATCGTGCGGGGAATCACGGAGAACGGCGGAGACCAAGCCGCCAGAGCCTCGCGAGACGGATAACCCCTCGCTGCCTTCATAGCTGGCCGGCGCGGCTTGCTCCCGTCGACAGGCCTGCACCGTGGCTGAGGCCGGCGGGGGTGCAGCGAGGCACACGCGCGCCTGGTCGGTCGGCACGCCCGCCATCGTGGCTGACTGTCATCGGTTGCGGTTCGTGCGGCCTGTCGGAGGCGCCCACCGTCGATCAGCCAACGAGTCTGTGTGATCGGTCCTGAGCCTTGCAAGAGCGCCCGAGACTGAGTGTCTAACTGCGTGACAACGCCGACGAATACCGGCGGACAACCGCAGACGCCTACGGACCATCAGCGCAGGTGAGAAACGCACCAGCCCCAGGCGGAGCCCCCACCCAAGTTGCTTCGGGGACGAAGCGGTCGCTCCGTTAGGGTGCGCCGCATGACCGACGACGCCCCGGCGTGTCCCGAGTGCAGCCAACCCATGAAGTCCGGCGGCGTCGTCATCTCCAAGCGGGAGGACGATGGCCGGCGGACGTGTCGGACGCTGTGGAGGTGTACTGGCCGGCATGTCTGGTGGCGCTGGGCCGATCGGCCGGATGAGCCTTTGGAGGCCTGTCCGGTGCCGGAGCTGTTCCGCTGACATTTAACGTTGACATCAACGACCCCAGCTAAGAGCGACACACAACGGTCGCGGACGGCACCGACGCACGAGGCTAGGCCTGACCAGGCCGGGGTTAGAGCGAGCTAGAAAGCGGTGCTCATCCGCCCACTGCGGAAGTCTGCGTCCCCCATCCCCTCCCCCAGGTGTGCCCCGGCAGTAGAGCGGCCCTCGAAAGCCGCAGGTCGTACAAGGTGAACCGGGCCCGCTGTAAATCTGCCGGCTCAGCCTTCCCAGGTTCGAATCCTGGCGCCGCCACACGACCGAAAGGGTCCGTGACCAGCGTGAATGCTGGACGCGGACCCTTTTGTCGTTCTGGTGACCGTGGGGGGCGTTTCGAGTAGCCGGTGTGCCGCTCGGAGGTCTTGAGCGTCAGACGGCGGGGACGTCGTGAGAGCGGCGAGTGGAGGCGTGAGCTTCGGCAAGGCAGGCTTAAGGCATGCAGGCGCTCGTGCGCTCGTACCTCCGGCTGGGAGCAGGCGGCCATGGCCGGCTCCTCTTGGCCCTGATGCAGTGTGTGCCCTTCTTGATCGGGCTGGCCGTGCTGGTCATCGAGCTCACGCCTGCCCACTTCATCTATACCGGCCCCTTTCTCACTGCGATCCCGGCGTTGGCGGCAGTGACGTTGGGACCCAAGGGGACCGCCGCGGCAGCAGCTCTCGCGCTTGTAATCAGCGTGACCACGGCTACCTGCAACCAGGCCTGGGGCACCCTGCAGGTCTATACCAACTTTCTGGCCTTGGCCCTGGTGTCCGTGGCCGGCTTCATCACGAGCAGCGCCATGCAGACGCGCCGGCAGAGAGAGCTCGACCAGGTTCGCCAGATCGCCGTGGCGGCACAGGAGGTCGTGCTGAGGCCTGTACCCGCGCGCCTGGGCCCGGTGCGGGCGGCCAGTATGTGCCTTGCGGCCGGGACGGGCGCACAGGTGGGCGGTGATCTGTACGAGGCGGTGCAGACCCGGTATGGCGTCCGGATGATCGTGGGGGACGTCCGGGGGAAGGGTCTTGCCGCGGTGCGAGCCGTCGCAGTGGCGGCGGGTGCGTTCCGGGAGGCCGTGCACTACGAGGACGACCTGGTGGAGGTGATGAACCACTGTGCGGCCGCGTTGCGACGGGAACTCGCCGTGCCGGGCGCATACGACGAGGAAGTCCTGCTGGAAGGGTTCACTACGGTGCTCATCGCACAGGTGCCGGACGAACCCGTGGTGCAGTTGGTCAACCGTGGGCATCCGCCGCCGCTGCTGTTGCACCAGGGCAAAGCCAAGACGCTGATGCCGACCTCTCCATTGCCGCCCGTCGGCATGGAGGACCTTGTCGCCGGCCCTCCCCCCAAAGCCGAGAGCTATGCGTTCCTCCCCGGTGACCGCCTGCTGCTGTACACCGACGGCGTGATAGAGGCCCGCAACCGCGACAGCCAATTCTTCGCTCTGCCGGAGGCCATGGAGGGGATACGCCCCAGCACCACCCCGCCGGAGTTCCTGGAACATCTGCACCAGGCTTTGGTCCGCCACGCCGAGGGCGACTTGGCCGACGATGTGGCGATGCTCCTCGTTGACCGGCTCAACGGCGAACCAGAGCCGCCTCCCGGTGGGGCGGACGTGGGGCAGCGGTCGCTGTGAGCTGCGAAACCGCGGTTCAGGGTTGCCCGTCGCGCGGTCGGTGAATCTGCCGGCTCGGCCTAGTCGGGCGGGGCCTGCCGGCTCCGTACCAGGGACAGACGCGGCCGTCGGCCGCAGGAAGCGAAGGAGGCCCGGTGTGACGATCCGGCGGATGGACAACGTCCTCATCGTCGTCGACGACCTTGACGCCGTCATCTCGTTCTTCGTCGAACTCGGCATGGAGCTGGAGGGCAGAGGGCCCCTCGAATGGCGCGGGGCGGAGCGTGTCATCGGGCTCGACGACGTCCGGCAGGACGTCGCCATGCTGCGGATCCCGGACGGCCACGGGCGGGTCGAACTGGCGAAGTTCCACAGGCCGAAGGCTGTCAGAGGCGAGCCGGAGGACGCGCCGGCGAACACGCTGGGCATTCGCCGCATCATGTTCGCCGTCGACGACGTCGAGGAGGTCGTCGCCCGACTGCGGGCGCACGGCGGCGAACTCGTGGGCGAGATCGTGCGGTACGAGGACATCTACCGGCTCTGCTACGTCCGCGGCCCCGAGGGCATCGTCGTCGGACTGGCCGAGGAGCTCGGCTGAGCGCCGCCCGGCTCGGCCTTCCCGGCTTCGGTGGCGCCACCACCGGCGACGTCCGCCGCCGGTGGCCAGGGGGCACACTGGCCGCATGGCATCCCGTCGCAGAACCTGTCCCGTGTGCCGCCGTGAGATCGCCGTCGTCGCGGGTCGCTTCGCGCGGCACGACCCGCCCGGGGCGCGGGAGAACGGGGAACTCCTCTCCTGTTCCGGGTCGCGGCGGCAGGCACAACTCGGAGCGGTCCAGCCGGCGTTGGACGGGTACGCCGTGCCGGACTTCCCCGGGCAGCTGCCGCTCTTCTGACCGGTGAACGGCCGTTGCTCCTCCGACCGGTGAAACGGCCCGCCGGCGGCCTCAGTTCCCCGCGACCGACTTCACGGCCACCGACACCGGCGTCGAGCCGCTGATCAGCTCCAGCGTCAGACCGGCCGTCGCCGAGGTGTCCACCAGCTCCGCCAGTACGGCCGCCACGTCGTCCCGCGGGACCGAGCCGCGGCCGGTGTGCGCCTCAAGGCGGACCAGACCGGTGCCCGGCTCGTCGGTCAGCGCGCCGGGGCGCAGGATCGTCCAGTCCAGGGCCTCCTGCCGGGTGACGTGCGCGTCGGCCTCACCCTTGGCGCGCAGGTACACGTCGAAGACCTCGTCGCCCTGGTGCGCGGGATCCGCGCCCATCGAGGAGACCACCACGAAACGGCGTACACGCGCGCGGACCGCCGCGTCCGCGAACAGCACCGCCGCGCCCCTGTCCACCGTCTCCTTGCGGCCCGTGCCGCTGCCCGGGCCGGCGCCCGCCGCGAAGACCGCCGCGTCCGCGCCCTGCAGATGTGCCGCGACCTCCTCCACCGAGGCGGACTCCAGGTCGAGCAGGACCGGTTCGGCTCCCGCCGCCCGCAGGTCGTCGCCCTGCTCCGCCTTGCGGATGATCCCCGCGACCTCGTCCCCGCGCGCGGCGAGCATCCGCTCCAGCCGCAGCGCGATCTGACCATGACCACCAGCGATGACAATGCGCATGATTCCGACCGTACGCCCGAAGCAGCCCGTGCGCCGCATGGGTTGGGGGCGCCGGCCGCCCCGTCACGCCGGGCGCGCTCCGGGCCCTCTCGTGACGGCGGGCTCCCTCACGACAGCTCTCCCCGCCCCTGCCGGGGCAGCCCCAGCTCGGCAGCCGCCGCCGAGTTGCAGTACTCCCGGACCGCGCTCGTACGGGCCACCACCCGGCCGCGGTGCACCACGATCCGGCTGTAGGCGAGGGAGAGGGCGCCGGACAGATGATCGCCGCGTACGGCCAGCAGCTCGGCGGGGAAACCGGCCTCGACGCGTACCTCGGGCAGGCCCAGGGCCTCCCGGGCCGCGGTGCTGACCGCCTCGTAGGCGTCCTCGGGGCGCAGGCCGTGCGCGGAGGCGAGGAGATAGGCGGCCTCCAGGGGATCGCCCCGGCCGACGGGGTTGGCGACGTCCCTCAGGGCGCCGCTGCCGGCCGCCACCCGGACCCCGGCCGCGCGCAGCAGCCGTACCGGCGCAGCGCCCCGCCGGTCGGCCGTGCCGCAGCCGCCCTGGGGAAGGCACACCACCGTCACACCGGCCGCCGCGAGCTGCTCCGCGAGCCGGGAGGCCGCCTCGGCCGGCAAGCGCGCGAGACCGGCGCACGGACCGACCGTCACGCCGGGGCGCAGACCGCCCGCCATGGCCGCGAGCCGGGAGAGCCGCGCCGGATCGGTGGCGTCCGTGTGCAGGTCCACCGGGCAGCCGTGCTCTGAGGCCACCTCCAGGACCGCCTCCACGTAGCCCGTGGGGTCCGGGTCGGTGTCCGGGCAGCCGCCCACCACCGACGCGCCCATCTTCACCGCGTCCCGCAGCATCGCGAGCCCCTCGGCCCCCGCCGCGCCGGTGAGCAGACGTGGCATCGCCACCGTGGTCAGCTCCGCGAGGCCGCGCAGCGAACGCCGGGCCTGCAGTACGGCGCCGAGCGCGCCGAGGCCCTGGACGTCGCCCACGCGTACGTGCGCGCGTGCCGCCGTCGCGCCGTGGCCGAGCTGGAGCAGGGCCGCCTCCGTGGCCCGGCGCTGGACGTCCTCGGGGGCGTACGAGACCGGTCCCGGGTGCTCGGCGGACAGCGCGGTGTCGCCGTGGGCGTGCGGTTCGGCCGGGGCCGGCAGGAGCAGATAGCCGCTGAGGTCGACGCGTGAGGTGCCCGGTCTGGGCGGGCCCGGTGTCAGGCTGCCGGCCGTGCCGACGGCCTCGATGCGCCCGCCGCCCAGCCGTACGTCCACGGTCCGGCCGTCGGTGAGCCGCGCCCCGCACAGCAGCACCACGGCCTGGTCGGGCTGCCCGGAGGGCCCCGACTGGTTCGACGGCCACGGGGGCGGCTGCGGCTGGCTGTCGGGCATCGGACTCCAGGTTTCGGGCCGGGGGCTCGGGGCGGGGCCGCGTGAGCGGGGTCCGGGACATGCGCCGGACCCAAGATCACGCAGAGTGAGTCGAGCCTAGGGTGGCGAACCCTGTGCGGCGCGGAGGAGCGCAATAGTCGTACCGGCGTGGCCCGTCCCTGGCGGGACGTCCGTCACCCGTCGCGACGGGCGGCCTCCACACGCGCGCGTGCCCGCACAGAAGGGGGCTCCGGAGGCGGCCGGGAGGGCCCGGAACCGGCCGGGAAGGGGAGCCTGACGGGCCCCCGGATACGGATTTGGGCGAACGGCGGCGGACCGTGTAATGTCTTCATCGCTCGCCCCAATAGCTCAGTCGGCAGAGCGTCTCCATGGTAAGGAGAAGGTCAACGGTTCGATTCCGTTTTGGGGCTCTGGTGTGAGAGGTCCCCGTCGAAAGACGGGTTCCGATCGCATCACAGCGGTGTAGCTCAGTCGGTAGAGCAAGCGGCTCATAATCGCTGTGTCACCGGTTCAAGTCCGGTCACCGCTACTGACAGTAGCCGATTGCGGGGTCGGTCCTTCGATCGGCTACTCTTGCTTGCGTTGAATTAGTCCATCCGTTCGTCTTAGGAGCACTCACGTGGCTGCCACCGACGTCCGCCCGAAGATCACGCTGGCCTGCGTGGAGTGCAAGGAGCGGAACTACATCACCAAGAAGAACCGGCGTAACAACCCGGATCGCCTTGAGATGAAGAAGCACTGCCCGCGTTGCAACGCGCACACCGCGCACCGCGAAACGCGATAAATCAGGCTCGTACGTGAGGCCGCCCCCGCAAGCTGGGGGGCGGCCTCACGTCGTTTCACCAGCTGCTGAGACCAGACACGCTGCTTGAGACCAGGAGGTACCGGGCCAATGGCGCTCGACCAGTCCTTCGTGGGGCGGACCTACCCGCCCACCCCGCCCTACGAGGTGGGCCGGGAGAAGATCCGCGAGTTCGCCGAGGCGGTCGGGGAGACCAATCCGGCGTACACGGACCCGGAGGCCGCCAAGGCGTTCGGTCACCCGGACGTGATCGCCCCGCCGACCTTCGTGTTCTCCATCACCTTCCGGGCCGCCGGACAGGTCATCGAGGACCCGCAGCTCGGGCTCGACTACAGCCGCGTGGTGCACGGCGACCAGAAGTTCGCCTACGTCCGCCCGGTGCGGGCCGGTGACCGGCTCACGGTGACGTCCACCATCGAGGGCATCAAGTCACTCGCGGGCAACGACATCCTGGACATCCGCGGCGAGGTGCACGACGAGGCCGGCGAGCACGTGGTGACCGCCTGGACCAAGCTCGTGGCCCGTGCGGCCGAGGAGGCGTGAGGCAACCGATGACGGCGAAGATCGCGTACGACGACGTCGAGGTCGGCACCGAACTGCCGGCCCAGACCTTCCCCGTGACCCGCGCCACTCTGGTGCGGTACGCGGGCGCCTCCGGGGACTTCAACCCGATCCACTGGAACGAGAAGTTCGCCAAGGAGGTGGGCCTGCCGGACGTCATCGCGCACGGCATGTTCACCATGGCCGAGGCGATCCGCGTGGTCACCGACTGGACCGGTGACCCGGGCGCGGTCGTGGAGTACGGCGTCCGCTTCACCAAGCCGGTCGTCGTGCCGAACGACGGCGAGGGCGCGGTGATCGAGGTCGGCGCCAAGGTCGCGGCCAAGCTCGACGACCGGACGGTGCGGGTGGACCTGACGGCGACCAGCGGCGGCCAGAAGGTGCTGGGCATGTCCCGGGCGGTCGTACGGCTGGCCTGAGGGCTTCGGCTGTTCGAGCGAGGGTCGTCCACCTGAGGTGGACGCCCCTCGCCGTACCCGGGGCCGGGAGTCCCCTTGACGAAGTTAGTAATTGAGCACTAACTTCTTCGGCATGCCCAGGATGAGTGCGGAAGAGCGGCGCGAGAGCGTCGTTCGCGCGGCGATCTCCGAGTTCGCGCGGAAGGGGTACTACGGCACCTCCACCGAGGCGATCGCCAAGCGGGTCGGTGTCTCGCAGCCGTACCTCTTCCGGCTCTTCGAGGGCAAGAAGGCGATCTTCGTCGCCGCCTCGCTGCGGTGCGTGGAGGACATCTGCCGGGTCTTCGCGGAGGCGGCCGAGGGGCTGGAGGGCGAGGAGGCCCTGCACGCCATGGCCGACGCCTATGTGCACCTGATCACGGAGCAGCCCGAGAAGCTCCAGATGCAGATGCAGACGTACATCACGGTGGCCGCCGCGGAGGCGGAGGGCGAGCACGGGTTCGGTGAGGCTGTTCGGGCCGCGTGGATGCGGCTCTGGGACACCGTGCACCTGCCCCTCGGCGCGGACGACGGCGAGACCACGACCTTCATGGCGTACGGGATGCTCATCAACACCCTCGCCGCCATGGGGTTCCCGCCCGAGCACCGGGTCTGGCAGGCGATGTACCCGTCCTCCCGGATCGCCGGGCGGCTCCAGCACTAGGCGGAACGGGAGGCGGACCCCGCCTCTTTCATGAGCGCAGAAGTTAGTCAGCAATTACTAATCATCGCTGGAACACCCTCTGGGGGAGAGATGTCACAGCAGACCGCACGTCGCGGGGGCGCCGCCTGGGCCCTCGTCATCACCAGCGTCGCCGGGTTCATGGCGGCCCTCGACAACCTCGTCGTCACCACGGCGCTGCCCTCCATCCGCGAGGACCTCGGAGGAGCGCTGGACGACCTGGAATGGACGGTCAGCGCCTACACGCTCACCTTCGCCGTCCTGCTGATGTTCGGTGCCGCGCTCGGCGACCGCTTCGGGCGCCGCCGGCTCTTCCTCGCCGGGCTCACCGTCTTCACCGGCGCCTCCGCCGCCGCGGCCATGGCTCCCGGCATCGGCTCCCTCATCGCCGCCCGAGCCGTCCAGGGCGTCGGCGCGGCCGTGCTGATGCCGCTCACCCTCACCCTGCTCACCGCCGCCGTGCCCGCCGCCAAGCGCGGTATGGCGTACGGCATCTGGGGTGCCGTCAACGGCCTCGCGGTCGCCTCCGGGCCGCTCATCGGGGGCAGCCTCACCGAACACATCTCCTGGCACTGGATCTTCTGGCTGAACGTCCCGCTCGGCGTGGCCCTGCTGCCGCTCGCCCGACTGCGCCTCGCGGAGTCGTACGGCACCGGCGCCCGGCTCGACCTGCCCGGCACCCTGCTCGCCAGCGGCGGCCTCTTCGGAATCGTGTACGGCCTGGTCCGCGGACCCGCCGACGGCTGGACCGGCTCCCTGGTGCTGACCGCCCTGTTCGCCGGGAGCGCGCTGCTGGTGGGCTTCGTCCTCTACAGCGCCCGGGCCACCAACCCGATGCTGCCGATGCGGCTCTTCCGCTCCCGCGCCTTCACCGGGATCAACGCGGCCAGCCTGCTGATGTTCGTCGGTATGTTCGGCTCGATCTTCCTGCTCAGCCAGTACATGCAGGGCGTGCTCGGCTACTCGCCCACCGAGGCGGGGCTGCGGATGCTGCCGTGGACCGGCATGCCGATGCTCGTGGCGCCCGTGGCGGGCATCCTCTCCGACCGCGTCGGTGGCCGCCCGGTCGTAGCCACCGGCCTGTTCCTGCAGGCGGTGGGCCTCGGCTACATGGCCTCCGTGGTCTCCGCCGACGTCTCCTACGCGGCCCAGCTCCCCGGTCTCGTGATCAGCGGCATCGGCATGGCCCTGTACTTCGCCCCGGCCGCCAACCTGGTGATGTCCAGCGTCCGCCCGCAGGAGCAGGGCATCGCCTCCGGCGCCAACAACGCCCTGCGCGAGGTGGGCGGCGCGCTCGGCATCGCCATCATGTCGTCGATCTTCGCCGCCCAGGGTGGCTACGCCAGTGCCCAGAACTTCGTGGACGGTCTGCGGCCCGCCCTCGTCACCGGCTCGGCGGTGGTGGCCCTCGCCGGCCTGGCCGCCCTGCTCGTCCCGGGCCGACGGCCCACCCCGAGCACTGAGCCGGCCACCGGGCAGGAGCCCGCACCGGCCGCCGAGGCACTCTCGGTCTGACACCCGACGGCACCCGCACGCGCGCGTGGTCCTTTCGAGGCCACGCGCGCGTGCGTCGTTCCGTGCGGCGCGGCCCGTCAGCGGGACGTCAGGGTGCGGTCAGTGGGGCCTGGCACCGTAGTGGTCGTGAACGGCGCGGGGGACCGGGTCGGGAGCGAGGAGAGGTGCCCGGAGTGGTTTATCGGGGACCGAGAGCATGTCTTGAGGTCGGATCTCACAGGGTCCGCGCAGGTTCGAATCCTGCCCTCTCCGCTAGGCAGTCCCAGTGATGTCCGGACGCGCGTGTGGGCCTTTCGAGGCCCACGCGCGCGTTTTTGTGTTGTGCGGCGTGGTCACGTCAGCCGGATGTCAGGGTGCGGTCAGTGGGGCCTGGCACCGTAGTGGTCGTGAACGGCGCGGGGACCCGGGTCGGGAGCGAGGAGAGGTGCCCGGAGTGGTTTATCGGGGACCGAGAGCATGTCTTGAGGTCGGATCTCACGGGGTCCGCGCAGGTTCGAATCCTGCCCTCTCCGCTCGCAGGGAACGCCGGCGCCACCGGGCCGCCGGCGCCGTCTCGTAGTCTTGGGCCCGTGCAGGAACTCCACGACGCCCCCCTCGCCCCGCTGACCACCTTCCGGCTGGGCGGCCCCGCGGCCCGGCTGGTCACCGCCACCACCGACGCGGAGGTGATCGACGCCGTCCGCCGGGCCGACGACACCGGGACGCCGCTGCTGATCATCGGCGGCGGGTCGAACCTGGTCATCGGAGACAAGGGCTTCGACGGCACCGCCCTGCGCATCGCCACGCGCGGCGTCGAGCTGCGCGGCACCACACTGGAGCTGGCGGCCGGAGAGGTCTGGACGGACGCCGTCGCCCGCAGCGTCGAGGCCGGGCTCGCCGGGATCGAGTGCCTGGCCGGGATCCCGGGCTCCGCGGGCGCCACCCCGATCCAGAACGTGGGCGCCTACGGCCAGGAGGTCTCCGCGACGGTCACCGAGGTGATCGCCTACGACCGCCGCGCCGGCGAGGCGGTCACGCTGACGAACGAGGAGTGCGCCTTCTCCTACCGGCACAGCCGCTTCAAGGCCGACCCCGAGCGCTACGTCGTGCTGCGGGTCCGCTTCGGGCTGGAGGACGCGGGCGGCCTCTCGGCGCCCGTCAAGTACGCCGAGGCGGCCCGCGCGCTCGGTGTCGAGCCGGGCGACAGGGTGCCGCTCGCCGCGGCCCGCGAGACCGTGCTGAAGCTGCGCGCCGGGAAGGGCATGGTGCTCGACCCCGAGGACCACGACACCTGGTCCGCCGGATCCTTCTTCACCAACCCGATCCTCACCGAGGAGCAGTTCGCCGCCTTCCACGCGCGCGTGCGGGAACGGCTGGGCGAGGGCGCCGAACCGCCCGCGTACCCTGCCGGGGAGGGCCGCACCAAGACCTCGGCGGCCTGGCTGATCGACAAGGCCGGCTTCACCAAGGGCTACGGCACCGGCCCCGCCCGCATCTCCACCAAGCACACGCTCGCCCTCACCAACCGGGGCGAAGCCACCACCGAGGACCTGCTGGCCCTCGCCCGCGAGGTCGTCGCCGGAGTCCGCGAGGCCTTCGGGGTCACCCTCGTCAACGAACCCGTGACGGTCGGCGTGAGCCTGTGACGGCATGAGGTCGACGCTGCGCGAGTTCCGGCCCCGGACGGGCCCGTAAGAGCGCCACACCCTCGTCGCGTTCCGCGCGCGACACCGCCACCGGCCGCCACGGAGGCGGCGGCGAGCCCGTCGACCCGGTGCTGATCCGCTTCCAGGCCCAGCCGCCGTACACCGACTTCAGGCGACCGGGCGAGTCAGCCAGTCGTCCACGCCGGACAGCAGCCGTGCCCTGACGTCGTCCGGGGCGGCCGAACCGCGGATGGACTGACGGGCCAGCTCGGCGAGTTCGGCGTCCGTGAAGCCGTGGTACTCGCGGGCGATGTCGTACTGGGCCGCGAGGCGGGAACCGAAGAGCAACGGGTCGTCGGCGCCCAGGGCCAGCGGGACGCCCGCCTCGAAGAGGGTCCGCAGGGGGACGTCCTCGGGCTTCTCGTAGACACCGAGCGCGACGTTCGAGGCCGGGCACACCTCGCAGGTGATGCCCCGGTCCGCCAGCCGCTTCATCAGCCGCGAGTCCTCCGCCGCGCGCACGCCGTGCCCGATCCGGGAGGCGTGCAGATCGTCCAGGCAGTCGCGCACCGACGCCGGACCTGCCAGCTCGCCGCCGTGCGGGGCCGCCAGCAGGCCGCCCTCACGCGCGATGTGGAAGGCACGGTCGAAGTCCCGTGCCATCCCGCGCCGCTCGTCGTTCGACAGCCCGAAGCCGACCACCCCCCGGTCGGCGTACCGCACGGCGAGCCGGGCCAGCGTGCGGGCGTCCAGGGGGTGCTTCATGCGGTTCGCCGCCACCAGCACCCGCATACCGAGCCCGGTCTCCCGGGACGTCGTCTCGACCGCGTCCAGGATGATCTCCAGGGCCGGGAGCAGACCGCCCAGCCGGGGCGCGTACGACGTGGGATCCACCTGGATCTCCAGCCAGCCCGAACCGTCCCGCACGTCCTCCTCCGCGGCCTCCCGGACCAGCCGCCGGATGTCCTCCGGCTCTCTCAGGCAGGAGCGCGCCGCGTCGTACAGCCGCTGGAAGCGGAACCATCCCCGCTCGTCCGTCGCCCTGAGCCGCGGCGGTTCCCCGCTGGTCAGGGCGTCCGTCAGGGTCTCGGGCAGGCGTACGCCGTACTTGTCGGCCAGTTCCAGGACGGTCGTCGGCCGCATCGAACCGGTGAAGTGCAGGTGCAGATGGGCCTTCGGCAGCTCGGAGAGATCACGTACATGCTCCATTCCCAGATCCTGCCGCACGTCACCGCCGTCCCGGTAGCCGTTTCCCCCTACGTGCTCTTGCTCGCACACAGAAGCGGGCCGCCTCCCCGAAGGGAAACGGCCCGCACGCGCGCGTGATGCGACGGGACTAGTCCCGCGCCTCCGCCAGCAGCTTCTGGATCCGGCTCACGCCCTCGACGAGGTCCTCGTCCCCGAGCGCGTACGACAGCCGCAGGTAGCCGGGCGTGCCGAAGGCCTCGCCCGGGACGACCGCGACCTCGGCCTCCTCCAGGATGAGGGCGGCCAGCTCGACGGTGTCCTGCGGGCGCTTGCCGCGGATCTCCTTGCCGAGCAGGGCCTTGACCGACGGGTAGGCGTAGAAGGCGCCCTCGGGCTCCGGGCAGAGCACGCCGTCGATCTCGTTGAGCATCCGCACGATCGTGCGGCGGCGGCGGTCGAAGGCCTCGCGCATCTTCGCCACGGCCTCCAGGTCACCGGAGACGGCGGCCAGGGCGGCCACCTGGGCCACGTTGGAGACGTTCGAGGTGGCGTGCGACTGCAGGTTCGTCGCGGCCTTGACCACGTCCTTCGGGCCGATGACCCAGCCCACCCGCCAGCCGGTCATGGCGTACGTCTTGGCGACACCGTTGACCACGACGCACTTGTCGCGCAGCTCGGGCAGCAGCGCCGGCAGGGACACGGCGGACGCGTCGCCGTAGACCAGGTGCTCGTAGATCTCGTCGGTCAGCACCCACAGGCCGTGCTCGACGGCCCAGCGGCCGATCGCCTCGGTCTCGGCCTCGGAGTACACCGCGCCGGTCGGGTTGGAGGGGGAGACGAAGAGGACGACCTTGGTCTTCTCCGTGCGCGCCGCCTCGAGCTGCTCCACGGTGACGCGGTAGCCGGTGGTCTCGTCGGCGACGACGTCGACGGGGACACCGCCGGCCAGGCGGATCGACTCCGGGTACGTCGTCCAGTACGGCGCCGGGACGATGACCTCGTCGCCCGGGTCGAGGATGGCGGCGAACGCCTCGTAGATGGCCTGCTTGCCGCCGTTGGTGACCAGAATCTGAGAGACGTCGGGCTCCCAGCCGGAGTCGCGCAGCGTCTTCGCGGCGATCGCGGCCTTCAGCTCCGGCAGGCCGCCGGCCGGCGTGTACCGGTGGTACTTCGGGTTCTTGCAGGCCTCGACGGCCGCCTCGACGATGTAGTCCGGAGTCGGGAAGTCGGGTTCACCGGCGCCGAAGCCGATCACCGGACGCCCGGCGGCCTTCAGGGCCTTGGCCTTGGCGTCCACGGCGAGGGTGGCGGACTCGGAGATCGCGCCGACTCGGGCGGAGACCCGGCGCTCGGTGGGAGGGGTTGCAGCGCTCATGGCGCCCATCGTTTCAGACCGGAAATGGCCCCGGCACGCGGGTTTCACAGACTGAACAGCAACGGGTCGAGGCGTGAACACGGGTCCGAATCCCGCCTCCGGCCTGGACGATCTTCATTCCGACGCCCCCGGACCGGGTCTTTCTGTTCGACGCCGGGCCCCGGACCACGTACACTCTTCCCTCGTTGGCCTTCAGCGGCCGCTGCACAGCCGGTGCACACCGAGCATCCGGCTGAATGCGGTACGTTGGGGGACACACAAAGGGTCGTAGCTCAATTGGTAGAGCACTGGTCTCCAAAACCAGCGGTTGGGGGTTCAAGTCCCTCCGGCCCTGCTACACACACCGCCAGGATGTGTGCGCATGTACGTACAGCAATGCACCGCCGTGCGGCTCAGAAACCGGGCGCGGCACGGCCACGACCCGGGATCAGGTGAGGACGAATGACGGACGCCGTGGGCTCCATCGACACGCCTGATGCTCAGGACCAGGTGCCCGAGTCCAAGAAGAACCGCAAGGGCGGCAAGCGCGCCAAGAAGGGCCCGCTGAAGCGCCTCGCCATCTTCTACCGCCAGATCATCGCGGAACTCCGCAAGGTCGTCTGGCCGACTCGCAACCAGCTGACGTCGTACACCACCGTGGTGATCTTCTTCGTCGCCATCATGATCGCCCTGGTGACCGTGATTGACTATGGGCTCAACCACGCGGCCAAGTACGTCTTCGGCTGAGCCGAAAGCGAAGGGCGCCGTGGTACCGGCGCCCGTTTTCGCATGTTCCACCCCTATGTATCCAGGAAGAAGCAGCCATCGTGTCTGACCCGAACCTGAACGACGCCATCGAGCCGGACGAGACGGTGGACGACCAGCTCGACATCGTCGAGGGCGCGGACGAGCGGGACGAGTTCGAGGCTGCCGAGGCCGAACTGGGGGAGCCGGCCGAGGAGGCCGCTCTGCACGTCGAGGACGAGGAGGGCGCGGACGTCACGGACGACGAGCCCGCCGCCCCGGCCGCGGAGGCCGAGGAGGAGCCGGCCGAGCCCGTCGACCCGGTCCAGGCCCTGCGCGAGGAGCTTCGCACCCTGCCCGGCGAGTGGTACGTGATCCACACCTACGCCGGCTACGAGAACCGCGTGAAGACCAACCTGGAGCAGCGCGCCGTCTCGCTGAACGTCGAGGACTACATCTTCCAGGCCGAGGTGCCGCAGGAAGAGGTCGTCCAGATCAAGAACGGCGACCGCAAGACGATCAAGCAGAACAAGCTGCCGGGTTACGTCCTGGTCCGCATGGACCTGACGAACGAGTCCTGGGGCGTCGTCCGCAACACCCCGGGCGTCACCGGCTTCGTCGGCAACGCCTACGACCCCTACCCGCTGACCCTGGACGAGATCGTCAAGATGCTCGCCCCGGAGGCCGAGGAGAAGGCCGCCCGCGAGGCCGCAGAGGCCGAGGGCAAGCCCGCCCCGCAGCGCAAGGTCGAGGTCCAGGTGCTGGACTTCGAGGTCGGCGACTCGGTCACCGTCACCGACGGCCCGTTCGCCACGCTCCAGGCGACCATCAACGAGATCAACCCCGACTCGAAGAAGGTCAAGGGCCTGGTGGAGATCTTCGGCCGCGAGACGCCGGTCGAGCTCTCCTTCGACCAGATCCAGAAGAACTAGTTCCTTCTGGACGAACTGCTTCCGTGCAGGTCAGGCAGGCGCTCGGCGTCCGCCTGACCTGCACGGTTTTTGGCCGCGCATCCATACCCGTTATCGTTGTGCGGTATGCCTGCGTCCGGGTGGTCCCGGATGTGGGCAGGACCCGAATTGAAAGGACCCGGAGAGCTATGCCTCCCAAGAAGAAGAAGGTCACGGGGCTCATCAAGCTCCAGATCAACGCCGGTGCGGCGAACCCGGCCCCGCCGGTCGGCCCGGCGCTGGGTCAGCACGGCGTCAACATCATGGAGTTCTGCAAGGCCTACAACGCCGCGACCGAGTCGCAGCGTGGCTGGGTGATCCCGGTGGAGATCACGGTCTACGAGGACCGCTCCTTCACCTTCATCACCAAGACGCCGCCGGCCGCGAAGATGATCCTCAAGGCCGCGGGCGTGGAGAAGGGCTCGGGCGAGCCGCACAAGACCAAGGTCGCCAAGATCACCGAGGCGCAGGTCCGTGAGATCGCCACGACCAAGATGCCCGACCTCAACGCCAACGACCTGGACGCCGCGTCGAAGATCATCGCCGGCACCGCCCGCTCCATGGGCATCACGGTCGAGGGCTGAACCCCACCTTCGTAGAACCATGCGGCCGTGAAGGCCGCACGTGGAAGGGCCTGCTCGGCCCGTACCACGACTCCGCACAGAACCCACAGGAGCAGTTGTGAGCAAGCGCAGCAAGGCTCTCCGCGCTGCGGACGCCAAGGTCGACCGGGAGAAGCTGTACGCCCCGCTCGAGGCCGTCCGTCTCGCCAAGGAGACCTCCACGACCAAGTTCGACGGCACCGTCGAGGTCGCCTTCCGCCTGGGTGTCGACCCGCGCAAGGCCGACCAGATGGTCCGTGGCACCGTGAACCTTCCGCACGGCACCGGTAAGACCGCCCGGGTCCTGGTCTTCGCGACCGGTGACCGTGCCGAGGCCGCGCGTGCCGCGGGCGCCGACATCGTCGGCTCCGACGAACTGATCGACGAGGTGGCGAAGGGCCGTCTGGACTTCGACGCCGTCGTCGCCACCCCGGACCTCATGGGCAAGGTCGGCCGCCTCGGCCGCGTCCTCGGCCCGCGTGGTCTGATGCCGAACCCGAAGACCGGCACCGTCACCCCCGACACGGCCAAGGCCGTGACGGAGATCAAGGGCGGCAAGATCGAGTTCCGCGTCGACAAGCACTCGAACCTGCACTTCATCATCGGCAAGACGTCCTTCGAGGACGCCCAGCTGGTGGAGAACTACGGCGCGGCCCTGGAGGAGATCCTCCGTCTGAAGCCGTCCGCCGCCAAGGGTCGCTACATCAAGAAGGCCGCCATCAGCACCACGATGGGCCCCGGCATTCCGGTCGACTCGAACCGCACCCGCAACCTCCTCGTCGAGGAGGACCCGGCCGCCGTCTGAGCCCCGCGCTCACCCGGTAGCCGCGTCACGGACGCGTAAGCAAAGGGCGGACCCCGCAACCTCCGAGGTGCGGGGTCCGTCCTTTCTTTGTGCGGACTGTCGCACGACTGTCCGTGGCCTGGGCTACGGTGCAGGCACCGGATTCGCATGGGGGTAGGACGAATGAAGAGCACGACCGCACGCCGGGTCGCCCTTTCCGCCGCGGTGGTCACCGCGCTGACCGGGTTGGCCGCCTGCGGCACCGAGGGCTCGGGGGGTGGCGACAAGGCGGTCGGCAGGAGCCTCACCCACGCCAACCCCCTGGCCGCCCTGCGCTCCGCCGAGAAGTCCACCGACAAGGCGGAGTCGGCCAGGGTCCGTTCCACCACCAGCATCGGCGACACCATGTCGATGACCGCGAACGGCGCCCTGACGTGGGGCGACGGCATGAAGGGCAACCTCACCATCACCTACACCGGCGGCAAGCTGGCGGAGGCGATGCGCAAGGCCGGCACGTCCTCGATGGAGGCCCGCTACCTGCCGGACGCCTACTACGCCAGGATGAGCGAGCAGTTCGCCCAGCGGTCCGGCGGCAAGCACTGGATCAGGTACGCCTACGACGACCTCGCCAAGCTCGGCGGCGGCTCCGGGGCGTACATGAAGGACCAGATGCAGAACACCACGCCGAACCAGTCGGTCAAGCTGCTGCTGGCCTCCGGTGACGTGAAGAAGGTCGGCGAGGAAGAAGTCTCCGGCGTCAGCGCCACGCACTACTCCGGCACGGTCGACGTCGCCGACCTCGCCGGCAAGAACAGCGACATCGACGCCGGCCAGCTCGCCGACCTGAGGAAGCAGCTCAGCCAGGCGGGTGTCAGCACGGAGACGGTCGACATCTGGGTCGACGACCAGGACCTGCTGGTCAAGAAGGTCGAGAAGGCGCAGATGACCGCCGGCTCCATGACCAGCACGGCCTACTACAGCGACTACGGCGTGCGGGTCGCCGCCGAGGCGCCCCCGGCCGCCGACACCAAGGACTTCAAGGACCTGATGAAGGCCGGCGGCACCGCGTCGGGCAGCGGCGTCAGCGCCTCCTGACCGGCCGCCGCACGAGGACCGGGGCGGGCCCGCGGAGCCCGATTTGCTCGACGGTGCCCCGGTCCCGTACTCTCCTACCGAAGCCAAAGACCGCTGGTCGTTGCCGCACGTTCGAATGAAGGTGTGGTGGCCGAAGGATCCGCTGCAAAGTGGACGACCCGCGCAGGTGTCAGTGGAAGCACTCCCGGATGGTACGCGCCCAGCGCGTGCTGATGGTCGAGTCCGCCCCGAGCGCCTGCGCCGGGGCGTTTCGTTTTCCCCAGTCCTCCTTCGGGTCCGCGCGGTCAGAATCACCCGGAAGGAGGCCGAGGCTCTATGGCGAGGCCCGACAAGGCTGCCGCGGTTGCCGAGCTGACGGACAAGTTCCGCAGCTCCAACGCCGCCGTGCTGACCGAGTACCGCGGTCTCACCGTGGCGCAGCTCAAGACGCTGCGCCGGTCGCTCGGTGAGAACGCCCAGTACGCCGTGGTGAAGAACACGCTGACCAAGATTGCGGCCAACGAGGCCGGGATCACGCTGGACGACCAGCTCTTCGCTGGTCCGACGGCCGTCGCCTTCGTCACCGGTGACCCGGTGGAGTCGGCGAAGGGTCTCCGTGACTTCGCCAAGGAAAACCCGAATCTCGTCATCAAGGGCGGTGTCCTTGACGGCAAGGCGCTGTCCGCCGACGAGATCAAGAAGCTTGCGGACCTCGAGTCCCGCGAGGTTCTGCTCGCCAAGCTGGCGGGCGCCTTCAAGGGCAAGCAGACTCAGGCTGCTCAGGTCTTCCAGGCGCTCCCGTCGAAGCTCGTCCGCACCGTGGACGCGCTTCGCGCCAAGCAGGGCGAGCAGGGCGGTGCCGAGTAATTCGGCTCGCTTTCTGATCCGGGCCGCCTGACGCGGCCGGGGTCACAGCGGGCCAACGTACGCCCGCCACTCATGTACATCCGGCACCTGCCGAATTAGTGGAAGGATCGCCCATCATGGCGAAGCTGTCTCAGGAAGACCTGCTCGCGCAGTTCGAGGAGATGACCCTCATCGAGCTCTCCGAGTTCGTGAAGGCGTTCGAGGAGAAGTTCGACGTCACCGCCGCCGCCGCGGTCGCCGTCGCCGCTCCGGGTGCCCCGGGCGCCCCGGCCGAGGCCGAGGAGGAGAAGGACGAGTTCGACGTCATCCTCACCGGTGCCGGCGACAAGAAGATCCAGGTCATCAAGGTCGTGCGTGAGCTGACCTCCCTGGGCCTGAAGGAGGCCAAGGACCTCGTGGACGGCGCCCCGAAGCCCGTTCTCGAGAAGGTCGCCAAGGACGCCGCCGAGAAGGCCGCCGAGTCCCTCAAGGGCGCCGGCGCCTCCGTCGAGGTCAAGTAACACCTTCCGGGTTCCCGTAACCCGGCTGCGCGCAGTCTGCGGCCTCAAGGGGCTGTAACGCGAACGCACCGAAGAGCGATCATCCATCCGGGTGGTCGCTCTTCGGCGTCTCCGGAGGGCGGCCTCGGTTGCCTTGCGCTCGCCACGGCGAGGGGTATGGTGATCTTCGTTCTGTCTCCGGACGGCCTCGTTTGGGCTGGGGGGCCTTGACGAACCGCACGCAGCGCGCAATTCTCAGGACGCGTCGTCACAAGGATCCGAATCCGAGGCATGGATCGACGGCGAAGAGGGCAGTATCAACGTGCGTTGAGGGCAGACATGCCGAGGGCGTTGACGACGAAGGCGTTGAGCACGACGAGGGTCTCGAAAAACCCGAGCTGGACATCAGTGTGCCAAGTGGCTACACTGACCCTTTGCGCTGCCTGTTAGCTTCCCCTGCCCGTCACCAGGGGTCTGCCCTCACTCGAGCACCGATGACCGAAGCTCCCCTGACCTGGGGTTTCCGTCTCTGTGTCTGGGAGAGGGGCCGGTACGCGCGTAGTGAGTCCGAGCCCTCGGAAGGACCCCCTCTTGGCCGCCTCGCGCAACGCCTCGACCGCGAATACGAACAACGGCGCAAGCACCGCCCCGCTGCGCATCTCCTTTGCAAAGATCAAGGAGCCTCTCGAGGTTCCGAACCTGCTCGCGCTGCAGACCGAGAGCTTCGACTGGCTGCTCGGCAACACCGCTTGGCAGAGTCGGGTCGAGGAGGCTCTTGAGAACGGTCAGGACGTCCCCACCAAGTCCGGTCTGGAGGAGATCTTCGAGGAGATCTCCCCGATCGAGGACTTCTCCGGGTCGATGTCCCTGACGTTCCGGGACCACCGCTTCGAGCCGCCGAAGAACTCCATCGACGAGTGCAAGGAGCGCGACTTCACGTACGCGGCCCCGCTCTTCGTCACCGCCGAGTTCACCAACAACGAGACCGGTGAGATCAAGTCCCAGACGGTCTTCATGGGCGACTTCCCGCTCATGACGAACAAGGGCACTTTCGTCATCAACGGCACCGAGCGTGTCGTGGTGTCGCAGCTGGTCCGTTCCCCCGGTGTCTACTTCGACTCCTCCATCGACAAGACGTCCGACAAGGACATCTTCTCCGCCAAGATCATCCCGTCCCGGGGTGCCTGGCTGGAGATGGAGATCGACAAGCGTGACATGGTCGGTGTCCGCATCGACCGCAAGCGCAAGCAGTCGGTCACCGTACTGCTGAAGGCGCTCGGCTGGACGACCGAGCAGATCCTCGAGGAGTTCGGCGAGTACGAGTCGATGCGCGCCACCCTGGAGAAGGACCACACCCAGGGCCAGGACGACGCGCTGCTGGACATCTACCGCAAGCTGCGTCCGGGCGAGCCCCCCACGCGTGAGGCCGCGCAGACGCTGCTCGAGAACCTCTACTTCAACCCCAAGCGCTACGACCTCGCCAAGGTCGGCCGCTACAAGGTCAACAAGAAGCTGGGTGCGGACGCCCCACTGGACGCGGGTGTCCTGACCGTCGAGGACGTCATCTCGACGATCAAGTACCTGGTGAAGCTGCACGCCGGCGAGACCGAGACCTCCGGTGACAACGGTGGCACGATCGTCGTCGAGACCGACGACATCGACCACTTCGGCAACCGTCGTCTGCGCAGCGTCGGCGAGCTGATCCAGAACCAGGTCCGTACGGGTCTCGCCCGTATGGAGCGCGTCGTGCGCGAGCGCATGACGACCCAGGACGTCGAGGCGATCACGCCGCAGACCCTGATCAACATCCGGCCGGTCGTCGCCTCCATCAAGGAGTTCTTCGGCACCAGCCAGCTGTCGCAGTTCATGGACCAGAACAACCCGCTGTCGGGTCTCACCCACAAGCGCCGTCTGTCGGCTCTTGGCCCGGGTGGTCTCTCCCGTGAGCGGGCCGGCTTCGAGGTCCGTGACGTGCACCCGTCGCACTACGGCCGCATGTGCCCGATCGAGACGCCCGAAGGCCCGAACATCGGTCTGATCGGCTCGCTCGCCTCCTACGGCCGGGTCAACGCGTTCGGTTTCGTCGAGACGCCGTACCGCAAGGTCGTCGACGGTCAGGTCACCGACGAGGTGGACTACCTGACGGCCGACGAAGAGGACCGGTTCGTCATCGCGCAGGCCAACGCCACGCTCTCGGACGACATGCGGTTCGCCGAGAACCGCGTCCTGGTCCGCCGCCGTGGCGGTGAGGTCGACTACGTCGCCGGTGACGACGTGGACTACATGGACGTCTCGCCGCGCCAGATGGTGTCGGTCGCGACCGCCATGATCCCGTTCCTCGAGCACGACGACGCCAACCGTGCCCTCATGGGCGCGAACATGATGCGTCAGGCCGTGCCGCTGATTAAGTCCGAGTCCCCCCTCGTCGGCACCGGCATGGAGTACCGCTCCGCGGTCGACGCCGGCGACGTGGTCAAGGCCGAGAAGGACGGTGTGGTCCAGGAGGTCTCCGCGGACTACATCACCACCGCCAACGACGACGGCACGTACATCACGTACCGCCTGGCCAAGTTCTCCCGGTCCAACCAGGGCACCTCGGTCAACCAGAAGGTCATCGTCAACGAGGGCGACCGGATCATCACGGGCCAGGTGCTCGCCGACGGCCCGGCCACCCAGAACGGCGAGATGGCCCTCGGCAAGAACCTGCTCGTGGCGTTCATGCCGTGGGAGGGTCACAACTACGAGGACGCGATCATCCTGTCGCAGCGCCTCGTGCAGGACGACGTCCTCTCCTCGATCCACATCGAGGAGCACGAGGTCGACGCCCGTGACACCAAGCTCGGCCCCGAGGAGATCACCCGGGACATCCCGAACGTCTCCGAGGAGGTCCTCGCCGACCTCGACGAGCGCGGCATCATCCGCATCGGTGCCGAGGTCATCGCCGGTGACATCCTCGTCGGCAAGGTCACGCCGAAGGGTGAGACCGAGCTGACCCCCGAGGAGCGCCTGCTGCGCGCGATCTTCGGTGAGAAGGCCCGTGAGGTCCGTGACACCTCGCTGAAGGTGCCGCACGGCGAGACCGGCAAGGTCATCGGCGTGCGCGTCTTCGACCGCGAGGAGGGCGACGAGCTTCCGCCCGGTGTGAACCAGCTGGTGCGCGTCTACGTCGCGCAGAAGCGCAAGATCACCGACGGTGACAAGCTCGCCGGCCGTCACGGCAACAAGGGTGTCATCTCCAAGATCCTGCCGATCGAGGACATGCCGTTCCTGGAGGACGGCACCCCGGTCGACATCATCCTCAACCCGCTGGGTGTGCCGTCCCGAATGAACCCGGGACAGGTCCTGGAGATCCACCTCGGCTGGCTCGCCAGCCGCGGCTGGGACGTCTCCGGCCTCGCGGAGGAGTGGGCGCAGCGCCTCCAGGTGATCGGCGCCGACTCCGTCGCCCCCGGCACCAACGTCGCGACCCCGGTCTTCGACGGTGCGCGTGAGGACGAGCTCGCGGGTCTGCTCCAGCACACCATCCCCAACCGCGACGGCGAGCGCATGGTGCTCCCGACCGGTAAGGCGCGGCTGTTCGACGGCCGTAGCGGTGAGCCGTTCCCGGACCCGATCTCCGTCGGCTACATGTACATCCTCAAGCTGCACCACCTGGTCGACGACAAGCTGCACGCCCGCTCGACCGGTCCGTACAGCATGATCACCCAGCAGCCGCTGGGTGGTAAGGCCCAGTTCGGTGGCCAGCGCTTCGGTGAGATGGAGGTGTGGGCGCTGGAGGCTTACGGCGCCGCCTACGCCCTCCAGGAGCTGCTGACCATCAAGTCCGACGACGTCACCGGCCGCGTGAAGGTCTACGAGGCCATCGTCAAGGGCGAGAACATCCCCGAGCCCGGCATCCCCGAGTCCTTCAAGGTGCTCATCAAGGAGATGCAGTCGCTCTGCCTGAACGTGGAGGTGCTGTCCAGCGACGGTATGTCCATCGAGATGCGCGACACCGACGAGGATGTCTTCCGCGCCGCGGAGGAGCTCGGCATCGACCTGTCCCGGCGCGAGCCGAGCAGCGTCGAAGAGGTCTGACGGGAGTCCGGTAGGGGCCTCGCCACCGTGTGAGGCCCCCGCCGACCCCCAGGCCCCCGTTTCAGACCACAGACTTACGACCCTGAGAGGGATTGACGCATAGTGCTCGACGTCAACTTCTTCGACGAGCTCCGGATCGGCCTGGCCACCGCTGACGACATCCGTCAGTGGAGCCACGGCGAGGTCAAGAAGCCCGAGACCATCAACTACCGCACCCTCAAGCCCGAGAAGGACGGACTCTTCTGCGAGAAGATCTTCGGTCCGACCCGGGACTGGGAGTGCTACTGCGGCAAGTACAAGCGCGTCCGCTTCAAGGGCATCATCTGCGAGCGCTGTGGCGTCGAGGTCACGCGCGCCAAGGTGCGCCGTGAGCGGATGGGCCACATCGAGCTGGCCGCGCCGGTCACGCACATCTGGTACTTCAAGGGTGTCCCCTCGCGCCTCGGCTACCTGCTGGACCTGGCGCCGAAGGACCTCGAGAAGGTCATCTACTTCGCGGCGTACATGATCACGTACGTCGACGAGGAGCGTCGTACCCGCGACCTGCCCTCCCTGGAGGCGCACGTCTCGGTCGAGCGCCAGCAGGTCGAGAACCGCCGCGACGCCGACCTCGAGGCCCGCGCCAAGAAGCTCGAGACCGACCTGGCCGAGCTCGAGGCCGAGGGTGCCAAGGCCGACGTGCGCCGCAAGGTGCGCGAGGGTGCCGAGCGTGAGATGAAGCAGCTGCGCGACCGTGCGCAGCGCGAGATCGACCGCCTCGACGAGGTGTGGACCCGGTTCAAGAACCTCAAGGTCCAGGACCTCGAGGGCGACGAGCTGCTCTACCGCGAGCTCCGCGACCGCTTCGGCACGTACTTCGACGGCTCGATGGGTGCCGCGGCGCTGCAGAAGCGCCTGGAGTCCTTCGACCTCGACGAGGAGGCCGAGAGGCTCCGCGAGATCATCCGTACCGGCAAGGGCCAGAAGAAGACCCGTGCGCTCAAGCGCCTGAAGGTCGTCTCCGCGTTCCTGCAGACCTCGAACAGCCCCAAGGGCATGGTCCTGGACTGTGTCCCGGTCATCCCGCCGGACCTGCGTCCGATGGTGCAGCTCGACGGTGGCCGCTTCGCGACCTCCGACCTGAACGACCTGTACCGCCGTGTGATCAACCGGAACAACCGTCTGAAGAGGCTCCTGGACCTCGGTGCCCCGGAGATCATCGTCAACAACGAGAAGCGCATGCTTCAGGAGGCTGTTGACGCCCTCTTTGACAACGGCCGTCGTGGCCGTCCGGTCACCGGCCCCGGCAACCGCCCGCTGAAGTCCCTCAGCGACATGCTGAAGGGCAAGCAGGGTCGTTTCCGTCAGAACCTGCTCGGCAAGCGAGTCGACTACTCGGCGCGCTCCGTCATCGTCGTCGGCCCGCAGCTCAAGCTGCACCAGTGCGGTCTGCCCAAGGCCATGGCGCTGGAGCTCTTCAAGCCGTTCGTGATGAAGCGCCTGGTCGACCTGAACCACGCGCAGAACATCAAGAGCGCCAAGCGCATGGTGGAGCGCGGCCGCACGGTCGTGTACGACGTCCTCGAAGAGGTCATCGCCGAGCACCCGGTTCTGCTGAACCGTGCTCCCACCCTGCACCGCCTCGGCATCCAGGCCTTCGAGCCGCAGCTGGTCGAGGGCAAGGCCATCCAGATCCACCCGCTCGTCTGCACCGCGTTCAACGCGGACTTCGACGGTGACCAGATGGCCGTGCACCTGCCGCTGTCCGCGGAGGCGCAGGCCGAGGCCCGCATCCTGATGCTGTCCTCGAACAACATCCTCAAGCCGGCCGACGGCCGTCCGGTGACGATGCCGACCCAGGACATGGTCCTCGGTCTGTTCTTCCTCACCACCGACGGCGAGCTGCGTGACACCAAGGGCGAGGGCCGCGCGTTCGGCTCCACGGCCGAGGCGATCATGGCCTTCGACGCCGGTGAGCTCGCGCTGCAGTCGCCGATCGACATCCGCTTCCCGGTGGGCACCATCCCGCCGCGCGGCTGGACCCCGCCGGCGCGCGAGGAGGGCGAGCCCGAGTGGCAGCAGGGGGACTCGTTCCGCCTGCGCACCACCCTGGGCCGCGCGCTCTTCAACGAGCTGCTGCCCGAGGACTACCCGTTCGTCGACTACTCGGTGGGCAAGAAGCAGCTCTCCGAGATCGTCAACGACCTGGCCGAGCGCTACCCCAAGGTCATCGTGGCGGCGACGCTCGACAACCTGAAGGCGGCCGGCTTCTTCTGGGCGACCCGTTCCGGTGTCACCGTGGCCATCTCCGACGTCGTCGTTCCCGAGGCGAAGAAGGAGATCGTCCGCGGCTATGAGGCGCAGGACGAGAAGGTCCAGAAGCAGTACGAGCGCGGTCTGATCACCAAGGAAGAGCGCACTCAGGAGCTCATCGCGATCTGGACCAAGGCGACCAACGAGGTCGCCGAGGCGATGAACGAGAACTTCCCCAAGACGAACCCCATCTTCATGATGGTTGACTCGGGTGCCCGAGGAAACATGATGCAGATGCGGCAGATCGCCGGTATGCGTGGTCTGGTGTCGAACGCGAAGAACGAGACCATCCCGCGTCCGATCAAGGCGTCCTTCCGCGAGGGCCTGTCCGTGCTGGAGTACTTCATCTCCACGCACGGTGCCCGTAAGGGTCTGGCGGACACCGCCCTGCGTACCGCCGACTCGGGTTACCTGACCCGTCGTCTGGTGGACGTCTCCCAGGACGTCATCATCCGCGAGGAGGACTGCGGCACCGAGCGCGGTCTGAAGCTGCGGATCGCCAACCGCGGCGCCGACGGTGTGCTGCGCAAGGCGGACGACGTCGAGACCAGCGTCTACGCCCGCATGCTCGCCGAGGACGTCGTCATCGACGGCAAGGTGATCGCGCCGGCCAACGTGGACCTGGGCGACGTGCTCATCGACCAGCTCGTGCACCACGGCATCGAGGAGGTCAAGACCCGCTCGATCCTGACCTGCGAGTCGCACGTCGGCACCTGCGCCATGTGCTACGGCCGTTCGCTGGCCACCGGCAAGCTGGTCGACATCGGTGAGGCGGTCGGCATCATCGCCGCCCAGTCCATCGGTGAGCCCGGTACCCAGCTGACGATGCGTACCTTCCACACCGGTGGTGTGGCCGGTGACGACATCACCCAGGGTCTGCCCCGTGTCGTCGAGCTCTTCGAGGCCCGTACCCCGAAGGGTGTCGCCCCGATCTCCGAGGCCAACGGCCGCGTGCGGATCGAGGAGACCGAGAAGACCAAGAAGATCGTCGTCACCCCGGACGACGGCAGCGACGAGACGGCGTTCCCGATCTCGAAGCGTGCCAAGGTCCTGGTCAAGGAGGGCGACCACGTCGAGGTGGGCCAGCAGCTCACCGTGGGTGCCACCAACCCGCACGACGTGCTGCGCATCCTGGGTCAGCGTGCCGTCCAGGTCCACCTGGTCGGCGAGGTCCAGAAGGTCTACAACTCGCAGGGTGTGTCGATCCACGACAAGCACATCGAGATCATCATCCGGCAGATGCTGCGCCGTGTGACGATCATCGAGTCGGGCGACGCCGAGCTGCTGCCCGGCGAGCTGGTCGAGCGCTCGAAGTTCGAGACCGAGAACCGTCGTGTGGTCCAGGAGGGCGGTCACCCGGCCTCCGGTCGTCCGCAGCTGATGGGTATCACCAAGGCCTCGCTGGCGACGGAGTCCTGGCTGTCGGCCGCCTCCTTCCAGGAGACGACCCGAGTCCTGACGGATGCGGCGATCAACGCCAAGTCCGACAGCCTCATCGGCCTCAAGGAGAACGTCATCATCGGTAAGCTCATCCCGGCCGGTACGGGTCTGTCCCGCTACCGCAACATCCGGGTGGAGCCCACCGAGGAGGCCAAGGCCGCGATGTACTCGGCCGTCGGCTACGACGACATCGACTACTCGCCGTTCGGCACCGGCTCCGGCCAGGCCGTTCCGCTGGAGGACTACGACTACGGTCCGTACAACCAGTGAGTGGTTGACATGAACTGAAGGGCGGTCACCCCGGTCCGGGGTGACCGCCCTTCGGCGTTTCCGTGGACGCCTTCCGCCTACGGGATGCCCAGTTCGAAGATCACGTAGTGCGCGTACCAGCCCGACGCCACCGCCGTCGTCGTGAAGAAGACGGCCAGGCCGGGCCACTTGAGGCGGCTCAGGGCGGCCGCCGGCGCCAGGAGCAGCGGGAAGGAGGGCAGCAGATAGCGGGAGGTGTTGCCGAACATCTGCTGGGTGCCCAGGACGGTGATGATGCCGGCCAGGGTGTAGGCGACCAGCACCAGCGGCGGTCTGCGGCGCAGCATCAGCGCGATCAGGAAGGGCAGCGCGATGACGAGCTGGACGCCGAGCAGATCGGGCGTGGAGAAGGCGAAGAGGTAGTCGTTGTGCCCGACGGCGACGTTGCCGAGGACGTCCGCCGTGTAGGCGCCCCAGTCGAAGTAGTGCGCCCAGCCCTCGCGCTGGAGCGTGAAGTAGGCGGTGAGGTCGCCCATGCTCCACCCGACCCAGGCGACGTAGGTGAGCAGGCCGAGCGGCGCCGCGATCATCGCGAAGACCGGCTGGGCCACCCCGTGCTCACGCCGGCCGTCCCGCCGCAGGACGGTGACCAGGGCGGCCAGCCCCACCGCGCCGATGAGGGCCGCCGAGGTGGGCCGGTTCAGGCCTGCCAGGAAGGCGAGCAGGCCCGCGGCGACCCAGCGGCCCCGCATCACGTTGTAGCAGGTCCAGGCCGCGATGGCGACGAACAGGGACTCCGAGTACACGGCCCACTCGACGCCCGCCCCGGGGACGACGGCCCACAGCCCGGCGGCGATGGTGCCGGCCCGTACCCCGGCCAGGGCCGAGACCACCGCGTAGATGCCGGCCGCCGCCACCAGGGAGGCCAGGACCGACACGAGGATCCCGGAGCCGTACAGGCCGAGCCCGGTGGTCTCCGAGACGGTGCGGATCAGCCCGGGGTACAGCGGGAAGAACGCGACCGAGTTCTGCTTGACGGTGAAGAGCCCGCCGCCGGGCAGCGGCTCCAGCGGCTTCGGGTGGTACCCGTGCCCTGCGACCTGCAGATACCACCAGCCGTCCCAGGTGGACAGCACGTCCCACCAGTGGGCGCCGCCGCCGAACCGCGGGTCCTTCCTCCGGTAGTCGCCCGCATGCTCCAGCAGGCAGGCGAATATGGTGAGGCCCACGAGCTTCGTGACGCAGTACAGGACGAGTGGAGCCACGTACGGCCGCGCACCCGGCGGCAGCGTGAGCCGGCGACTCGGGCGCGGAGTGCCGGACTGTTCCCCGGGCAGGACGGTGTCCGCCTCGATGTCGCCGGAAGCCGTGCTCATCCCTGCGGTCTCCCCCCTCGGCCGACCGCCGGGGCCGGAGGGGTTCCGCAGCCCGGGGGGTCGTGAAGTGTCAGTCACAAGATCACACAAGGATCACTTGTGTGTGGCCAAAGCGTCGCATGTGCGGGGCGAAGGGGGGAGAAGCGGGTGACCGGTGGAGTGGACCCGGCGATCGAGCTGTCCGTCGTCGTACCCATGTTCAACGAGGCCGAGGCGCTGCCCGCCCTCGTCAGCCGGCTGCGCCCGGTCCTGGAGGGCCTCGGCGTGCCGTACGAGCTGGTCGCCGTGGACGACGGCAGCATCGACGGGACCGGCGAGCTGCTCGCGGCCTTCCGGCTCGGCTGGCCGGAGCTGCGGGTGATCGGCCTGCGCCGCAACTCGGGGCATCAGGCGGCCCTGACCGCCGGCCTCGACCGGGCCGTCGGCGCGTACGTGGTCAGCCTCGACGCGGATCTGCAGGACCCGCCCGAGAAGATCCCCGACATGCTGGCCCTGGCCCGCGCGGAGGGGCTCGACATCGTCTACGGCATCCGCGCCGACCGGGCCAGCGACACCGGCTTCAAGCGGTGGACCGCCGGGCTGTACTACCGGCTGGTGCGCCGCCTCGCCGGCCCCTCCGTGCCCGCGCAGGCGGGCGACTTCCGGCTGCTCAGCCGGGCCGCCGTGGAGGCGCTGAAGGCGCTGCCGGACCAGCAGCGGGTGTACCGGCTGTTGGTGCCCTGGCTGGGCTTCCCCAGCGGCCGGGTGACCTACGAGCGCGCCCCGCGCACGGCGGGCCGCAGCAAGTACCCGCTGGGCCGGATGATCCGGCTGGCCGTCGACAGCGTCACGGGTTTCTCGGCGGCCCCGCTGCGGCTGGCCACCTGGCTCGGCGGCTTCGCCTTCCTGGTCTGCCTCGGGCTGATGGTGTACACGCTCTCCGCCCACGTCCTGGACCACACCGTCCCGGGCTGGACCTCGCTGTTCACCGGGGTGCTCTTCATCGGCGCGGTGCAGCTGATCTGCGTGGGGCTACTGGGGGAGTACGTGGCCCGCATATACACGGCCATACAGAACCGGCCGACGTACTTCGTGGGCCACGACACGGCGGAGCAGGCCGAGGAGACGACGTCGCGCCGCTGATCCTTAGGGCCCTCCGAGCACCGGTCCTGCGGCCTTTGTTTTGACCGGAGTGGGTGCGGTAGGTACGCTCAGACCTTGTGCCTGGGGTGTGCCCTGGCTTTCGTGCGTGCCTTCAACCGCGCGCGGAGCGGACACCGGCCACCGTAATCCGTGCCTTTCCCGTCTTGCGGCGGAAGCGCGGCGGATTCGACACACCCGACCGCGTGGGTCGGAGATGTTCCAGGTTAGCTGTACTCATCGGCACACAGAAACCGGAGAAGTAGTGCCTACGATCCAGCAGCTGGTCCGTAAGGGCCGGCAGGACAAGGTCGAGAAGAACAAGACGCCCGCACTCGAGGGTTCCCCTCAGCGTCGTGGCGTCTGCACGCGTGTGTTCACGACCACCCCGAAGAAGCCGAACTCGGCCCTCCGCAAGGTCGCGCGTGTGCGTCTGACCAGCGGCATCGAGGTCACCGCTTACATTCCGGGTGAGGGACACAACCTGCAGGAGCACTCCATCGTGCTCGTGCGCGGCGGCCGTGTGAAGGACCTGCCGGGTGTTCGCTACAAGATCATCCGCGGCTCGCTCGACACCCAGGGTGTCAAGAACCGCAAGCAGGCTCGCAGCCGTTACGGCGCCAAGAAGGAGAAGTAAGAATGCCTCGTAAGGGCCCCGCCCCGAAGCGCCCGGTCATCATCGACCCGGTCTACGGTTCTCCTCTGGTGACCTCCCTGATCAACAAGGTGCTGCTGAACGGCAAGCGCTCCACCGCCGAGCGCATCGTCTACGGTGCCATGGAGGGTCTGCGTGAGAAGACGGGCAACGACCCGATCATCACGCTGAAGCGCGCGCTGGAGAACATCAAGCCGACCCTCGAGGTCAAGTCCCGCCGTGTCGGTGGCGCCACCTACCAGGTGCCGATCGAGGTCAAGCCCGGTCGCGCCAACACGCTGGCGCTCCGCTGGCTGGTCGGTTACTCCCGCGCCCGTCGCGAGAAGACCATGACCGAGCGCCTGCTCAACGAGCTTCTCGACGCCTCCAACGGCCTGGGTGCCGCTGTGAAGAAGCGCGAGGACACGCACAAGATGGCCGAGTCCAACAAGGCCTTCGCGCACTACCGCTGGTAGTCGCTACCCACATCGAGACCGAGAGAAGACTGAAGCCTTATGGCTACCACTTCACTTGACCTGGCCAAGGTCCGCAACATTGGGATCATGGCCCACATCGACGCGGGCAAGACGACCACCACCGAGCGGATCCTGTTCTACACCGGTGTGTCCTACAAGATCGGTGAGGTCCACGACGGCGCTGCCACCATGGACTGGATGGAGCAGGAGCAGGAGCGTGGCATCACGATCACCTCTGCTGCCACCACCTGTCACTGGCCGCTCGAGGACGTCGATCACACCATCAACATCATCGACACCCCGGGTCACGTCGACTTCACCGTCGAGGTGGAGCGCTCCCTGCGCGTGCTCGACGGTGCCGTGACGGTGTTCGACGGCGTCGCCGGTGTCGAGCCCCAGTCCGAGACGGTGTGGCGTCAGGCGGACCGCTACGGCGTCCCGCGTATCTGCTTCGTCAACAAGCTCGACCGGACCGGTGCCGAGTTCCACCGCTGCGTCGACATGATCACTGACCGCCTGGGCGCTCAGCCGATCGTGATGCAGCTGCCGATCGGTGCCGAGGCCGACTTCAAGGGCGTCATCGACCTCGTGACGATGAAGGCCCTGGTCTGGTCCGCCGAGGCCACCAAGGGCGAGATGTACGACACCGTCGACATCCCGGACACGCACGCCGAGGCTGCCGAGGAGTACCGCGGCAAGCTGCTCGAGGCCGTGGCCGAGAACGACGAAGAGATCATGGAGCTGTACCTGGAGGGCCAGGAGCCCACCGTGGAGCAGCTGTACGCCGCGATCCGTCGTATCACCATCGCGTCCGGCAAGGGCACCGGCACCACCGTGACCCCGGTGTTCTGCGGTACCGCGTTCAAGAACAAGGGCGTCCAGCCCCTGCTCGACGCCGTCGTCCGCTACCTGCCGTCGCCGGTTGACATCGAGGCCATCGAGGGCCACGACGTCAAGGACCCCGAGGTCGTCGTCAAGCGCAAGCCGTCCGACGACGAGCCGCTGTCCGCGCTGGCGTTCAAGATCATGAGCGACCCGCACCTCGGCAAGCTCACCTTCGTCCGGGTCTACTCGGGCCGCCTGGAGTCCGGCACCTCGGTGCTGAACTCCGTCAAGGGCAAGAAGGAGCGCATCGGCAAGATCTACCGCATGCACGCCAACAAGCGTGAGGAGATCGAGTCGGTGGGCGCCGGCGACATCGTCGCCGTCATGGGCCTGAAGCAGACCACCACCGGTGAGACGCTGTCCGACGACAAGAACCCGGTCATCCTGGAGTCCATGGACTTCCCGGCGCCGGTCATCCAGGTCGCCATCGAGCCCAAGTCGAAGGGTGACCAGGAGAAGCTGGGCGTCGCGATCCAGCGCCTGGCCGAGGAGGACCCGTCCTTCCAGGTCCACTCGGACGAGGAGACCGGCCAGACCATCATCGGTGGTATGGGCGAGCTGCACCTCGAGGTGCTGGTCGACCGTATGCGCCGTGAGTTCAAGGTCGAGGCCAACGTCGGCAAGCCGCAGGTGGCCTACCGCGAGACGATCCGCAAGGCCGTCGAGCGCGTCGACTACACCCACAAGAAGCAGACCGGTGGTACCGGTCAGTTCGCGAAGGTGCAGATCGGCATCGAGCCGCTCGAGGGTGGCGACACCTCGTACGAGTTCGTGAACAAGGTGACCGGTGGTCGTATCCCGAAGGAGTACATCCCTTCGGTCGACGCCGGTGCGCAGGAGGCCATGCAGTTCGGCATCCTCGCCGGTTACGAGATGACCGGCGTGCGCGTCATCCTCCACGACGGCGCCTACCACGAGGTCGACTCCTCCGAGCTCGCCTTCAAGATCGCCGGCTCGCAGGCCTTCAAGGAGGCCGCGCGCAAGGCCAGCCCCGTGCTGCTCGAGCCGATGATGGCCGTCGAGGTCACCACGCCCGAGGACTACATGGGTGAGGTCATCGGCGACATCAACTCCCGCCGTGGCCAGATCCAGGCCATGGAGGAGCGGGCCGGTGCCCGCGTCGTGAAGGGCCTCGTGCCCCTTTCGGAGATGTTCGGCTACGTCGGCGACCTCCGCAGCAAGACGTCGGGTCGCGCGAGCTACTCGATGCAGTTCGACTCCTACGCCGAGGTTCCGCGGAACGTCGCCGAGGAGATCATCGCGAAGGCCAAGGGCGAGTAACGCACCGCGTTCCCACGCTTTAGGCTTGACTCCGGAGCCTCAAGGGGCAAACAACCGCAAACGTGGATGTCTGCCCCGGGTTCCGGGACTTAACAGCAAAGATCACCTGGCGCCGATGAAGTAAGGCGTACAGAACCACTCCACAGGAGGACCCCAGTGGCGAAGGCGAAGTTCGAGCGGACTAAGCCGCACGTCAACATCGGCACCATCGGTCACATCGACCACGGTAAGACGACCCTCACGGCCGCCATTACCAAGGTGCTGCACGACGCGTACCCGGACCTGAACGAGGCCACCGCGTTTGACAACATCGACAAGGCGCCCGAGGAGCGTCAGCGCGGTATCACCATCTCCATCGCGCACGTCGAGTACCAGACCGAGGCGCGTCACTACGCCCACGTCGACTGCCCGGGTCACGCGGACTACATCAAGAACATGATCACCGGTGCCGCGCAGATGGACGGCGCGATCCTGGTGGTCGCCGCCACCGACGGCCCGATGCCGCAGACCAAGGAGCACGTGCTCCTGGCCCGCCAGGTCGGCGTTCCGTACATCGTCGTCGCCCTGAACAAGGCCGACATGGTGGACGACGAGGAGATCCTGGAGCTCGTCGAGCTCGAGGTCCGTGAGCTCCTCTCCGAGTACGAGTTCCCGGGCGACGACCTGCCGGTCGTCAAGGTCTCCGCGCTGAAGGCGCTGGAGGGCGACCCCGCGTGGACCCAGAGCGTCCTCGACCTGATGACGGCCGTCGACGAGAACATCCCGCAGCCCGAGCGTGACGTCGACAAGCCGTTCCTCATGCCGATCGAGGACGTCTTCACGATCACCGGTCGCGGTACGGTCGTCACCGGCCGTATCGAGCGTGGTGTCCTCAAGGTCAACGAGACCGTCGACATCGTGGGCATCAAGAACGAGAAGACCACCACCACGGTCACCGGCATCGAGATGTTCCGCAAGCTGCTCGACGAGGGCCAGGCCGGTGAGAACGTCGGTCTGCTGCTTCGCGGCATCAAGCGCGAGGACGTCGAGCGCGGCCAGGTCATCATCAAGCCGGGCTCGGTCACCCCGCACACCGAGTTCGAGGCGCAGGCCTACATCCTGTCCAAGGACGAGGGTGGCCGCCACACGCCGTTCTTCAACAACTACCGTCCGCAGTTCTACTTCCGTACGACGGACGTGACCGGCGTCGTGACCCTCCCCGAGGGCACCGAGATGGTCATGCCGGGTGACAACACCGAGATGAAGGTGGAGCTCATCCAGCCCGTCGCCATGGAAGAGGGCCTGAAGTTCGCCATCCGTGAGGGTGGCCGGACCGTGGGCGCCGGCCAGGTCACCAAGATCAACAAGTGATCTTGGACTGACTCGGCCCGGTCTCTGACCTGGTAGCTGTCGGAGAGGCCCGTACGACTTCGGTCGTGCGGGCCTCTTCGCCGTCTCCGGCCGTATGATCATGCGACCGGACCGCCCGGTCGGCTGTCGCGGAGGTGGGTGCCGTGCTCGACAAGGTGCGGGCGGTGGTTCCCTGGCTGGCCGTCGCCGCGGTGGTGATCGCCATGGGCTACCAGCAGGGACTGTTCACACTGGTCGGGCGCCTCGCCCCGGGGCCGGCGAAAGCCGTGGCCCTGCCCGGGGGCGGCGTCTCCGACGGCGACAGGTGTGGAACCAAGGGCTACCACCGCTTCCGGCTGCCCGCGGACGCGGTCACCCCACCGCCTGGGAACGAGCCGCCGGCCGGCCCCCGGCTCGTCCTCGGCGCCTACGGGTACGAACAGGGGCCCCGCACCCCCGCCCGCTTCACCATCGACCTCCGTCTCGTCCCCGGCGGGAAGCAGGCCCTCGAGCTGTCCCGGACCCTCGGCCCGGACGGCGTGGTGGTGGAGATCGAGGGCCCGGACGGACTGGTCGGCGGCGCGCACGGCCTGCCGGTCACCTGGCGTGAACCCGCCGGGACGGCCCCCGGCCACAGGGTGCGCGTCGGTGCCCCCAGCGGCGAGAGCGCCGAGGTCGTGCTCCCCGTGCGGGCCCTGTGTCCCGGGCAGGAGGGGGCCGAGGTCATGAAGAAGCTGCAGGCGCCGATCGACTCCCACAACACCATCACCGGCCAGCCGCCCTACACCCTGACGGTCTCCTTCTCCGACCCCGGCGTCGGCAGGCTCCGCGCGTCGCTGGGCTCGCCGGACCGCGGGGACGTGCTCGGCGCCGGCAACCTCGTCCCCCTGGAGCCGGAGACCGGCCGCCCCTGAGGCGCGGAGGCGGCACGCCCGGCCGGTGTCCGTGACGAAAGGGCTACGAGGTGACGGCGACCGCGAACCTGTACCGGATCGAGGTGCCCGAGGCCGGCGCGCTGGGCGTGTCGGTGGACGGCGCCGAGGACGCGGGGGAGTGGTGGCCGGGCGGCTCCCCGCGCCAGGCGGCGCTCCCCGAGTTCAGCCCGTACCAGACGTGCCCCCAGCAGTACCTGGAGCTCTTCAACCGGGGCCGCACGCCCTTCGACTACCACGTGCGGACCTCCGCGCCCTGGCTGGTGGTCGAACGCCCGCGGCCGGGTGGAGCGGCAGGTCCGGCTGGAGGTGCGGGTCGACTGGTCCCGGGCACCGCACGGACGCGCCGAGGCGTCGCTGGATGTGAGCGGGGCGGGGGTGACGGTCACGGTGGGGTGCGTGGCGTTCCAGCCGCCGCGGCGCGGCCTGCGGGGCTTCGTCGAGGCGGGCGGATACGTGGCGATCGACGCCGAGCACCACGACCGGGAGGTCGGGCAGTGGCGGCGCCCGGAGGACATCGGCCGCACCGGCGCCGGAATGACCCCGTGGCCGGTCACCGCACCGCGCCGCACGCCCGGCTCCCCCTCGTCCCCGCGCCTGGAGTACGAGGTGACCGTGCTGTCACCGGCCGACGAGGTGACGGTCTGGGCCTGGCTCTCGCCCAGCAACCCGGCCCTGCCGACCGGTGGCCTGCGCTACGCGGTCTCCTTCGACGACGCCGAGCCGCAGTCCGTGGACATCAACGAGGGCGCCGACGACGGTCTCCTCAACACGGTCTGGGCCCGCAACACGTCGGACAACGTCAACCGCACGGCGACCAGGCACCGCATCGGCGGGCCCGGTGCGCACCGCCTGAAGTTCTGGATGGTCGACCCGACGGTGGTCCTGCAGAGGCTGCTGATCGACACGGGCGGTCTGACACCCACGTATCTGGGACCGCTGGAGAGCCGGCGGATCCGAGGGCGGGGGACGACGTCAACGCGACGCGCGTGAAACCCCCCGTGACGAAGATCGACGTCCAGCGGTTGAAGGAGCGGTGGTGGACGTCGATACGGCGAGGGGCGAGCGGTGGACGGTCCGGCAGGAGGCTACGGCGGTCACGGCCACGGCGCCGGCGCGGGGAGACTGGCGTCCACCCCCGCCGAGAAGCGGGCGGCGGCCAAGGCGCTGAACGACCACATCGAGCCGGACATCCGCAGGGCCGGCGAGTGGGCGGACGACGAGACCGGGGCGGCTGTGAAGGCCTTCGGCGCCCGCGACGGACACGGCTGGCTCACCTCGGCGGCGCTGCGCAGGGCCCACGCGACCTGGGGTGACCAGGTGAGGAACCTGATGGACCGGCTGGGTGCCGAGAAGGACGCGCTGCGCAGCACGAACGTGGTCCTGACCGGCTCGGATCTGGCAGCCGGTTCGGCACTGCGGCGTACGTCCGCGCTCGACCTGTACTGACGGGGGAACGGCCGGGCATGCCGACGTACCACGAGATCATGAGCACCGACCTCGCCGCACTCACCGGCGCCGCGGAGCGCTGGGAGGGCATGGCGGCCGAGTTCGCGAAGCAGGAGCGGGCGTACCGCCGGGACGTCCACCGCATCACCACCGCCCCCGCCTGGAGCGGAATGAGCGCGGAGGCGGCCCACGGCCGCTTCGGCGTCACGCTCAAGGAGTTGCAGTACGCCCAGACGGAGGCGAAGGCGATCGCCTCTCTGCTGCGGGACGCCCACGCCCAGTTCACGGAGCTGAAGGGCAGGCTCACGGCGGCGCGCGAGGAGGCCAGGGCGGCCGGGATGCGGGTCTCGGACCGGGGCCGCGTCAGCGCCGACCCCGCCCACGCGAAGGAGCCGGACGAGTCGTCCGTACGGTCCTGGCAGGACCGTGTCGACGCGGCGGTGCGGGCCGTGACGGACGCGGACACGGGTGTCGAGACCGCCCTGGCGGGCGTGGTCGTCGACTCGGACCCGTTGGTCGGCGGCCGCGGCTTCAACGGCCGGGCACTGGGGGACGTCGAGAAGTACGAGGCGCTCGCCGCGGAGGAGACGCTCAGCAGACTCAGCCGGGGCGAGCACCTGTCACCACGCCAACTGAGCGAACTGCAACGGACGTTCCGCGACAACTCCGACGACGAGGCGTTCTCCCGAACGCTCCTGGACGACCTGGGCGCGGCGGGCACGATCACCCTGACGAACGAGCTCAACGACCTGATCCATGTGCGCGGCGGCCCGGGGGCGGGCACGTACTCGACGATCGAGTCCGGCCTCGCGGACACACTGGCGACGGCGACGAGGGACACGGACTCGCCCTGGTACAAGGACTGGCGGGCCTCCATGCGGCACGCCGGCATCGAGCACTACGCCACGGACGCGCAGGGCGAACGCACCGACAAGGCGGTGGGCTACCAGTCCCTCGTCACCCTGATGAACCAGGGGCACGGCTACGCGCCGAAGATGCTCGAGAACCTGACCGACGACATGGTCGCGGCGGAGCGCCGGGACCCGGGCATCTGGCAGTTGAAGCACGAGTACAGCGGCAAGCACGGCGGCTGGTTCGCGAACGACCCGGTCGACGGCGCGCTGGACATCATGAGCCGCGACCCCCGCGCGGCCGCGGACTACCTCGGCTCGGACGCCCGCATGAAGTACCTGGTCAAGGACCGGGACTGGAACGTGGTCCTGCACGAGCACGGGGGAGACAAGACCGGCACCTACGCGGCCGGCCTCGACGCGGACGACCGCGCGGGCTTCGGCAGGGCCCTCCAGGCGGCGACCACGGGGATCGACCCGTCCGACAGGCACGCCCACTACGTGCCCCACACCAAGCAGAACGAGGCGATCCTACGGTCGGCTGTCGGCCACCTGTCCGACAGCGGCGACGCATTCCCACCGTCCCTGCGGCAGCCGATGGCATCGATCCTGGTCAACCACGGCGACACCGTGCACGCGTCGATGAGCGAGATCGACATCTCCAGGTCCCCCTTGCCCCAGGACCAGCTCTTCGAGGTCACCAAACAGGTGTCAAAGGACAAGGACGCCTACGGCACGCTCAACGGGGGCTTGAACCAGGCGATGGTCTCCGGCATCCACGACGACCACTCCAAGTCCACGGAACCCCTGCTCCGCGCAGGCCGCACCGTCGGCTTCCTCGAAGAGGCCCGAATCCAGGCCCAGGGCGACCCCAAAACAGCCTCCTTCGAAGCGAAGCCGGTGTTCGACAAGGCGATCAGCTACATCCCGGTCGTCAGTAATGACGTGCAGCAGGGGTTTGATTACGTCACGGGGAAGTGGATGGCGGACGAGCAGAGGCGGTTGGATGAGCAGCAGACCGAGCGCAATTCCGAGGCATATGAGGCAAGGAACGGGCAACTGATGGCTCTTTCGGACGAATGGCAAAGGTCCAAGTCGGAGAGCGGACACGCCAGCTTCGCTACCCAGGCGATGGTCACCGAGGCATCCGAGAGTGGTGCAGCCCACGCAGTCGGGGTTTCAGGGAGGCAGGCCAAGTGATCAGGGGCCTACGAGCCGCCCTTCTTGTCCCCGTGGCCTTTGCGGTGACGACCCTCGCCACATCCTGCACTGATTCCGCCGAGGCAGCGCCTCCGGTGATTTGCGGAACACATGTCGACCCGAATATTACGAATCGACTCATTGAGTCGGGAAGCTTTCACGAGCAGAACAGAGTGAACCGCTCGGAGGCCACTTCGGCGCCATGCACGCTTCTGTCCGGGAAAGACCCAGTCATTAGGTTTCACTTCTGGTGGGCGGACGGTCAGGTCGACTTGAAATATATGGCGGAGCGGACCGGGGGCGTATCACGTGTCGCGAATGCCCGAAAGATTGACTTCCCATACGACACGCTCATCGGAAATGATGGCGCGCTAGCTGCGACTCGGTGCAGCAGCAAGGCCGGTGATCATTTCGCGCTCACCGTCCAGTTCCCCGAAATCAACTTGACCGACCACTCCCACCGCAACGACATCGAAAAGTTCATGCGGGCCTACTTCCCGGCCACGGTCAAAACGCTCGGCTGCGCATGACACCGGGGCCGTTGCCGTTCCGTCTCGCCGGGCGTGCCCGGTCCTCCCTGCCAGAGGTGTCGCCATCTGTTCCTGGGGCGTCTGAGCCGCCTACGATTCCGGGGGAGCGGGTAACTGCTCGACTGCGCGAAGGGGGCACCGTGCAGAGCGAGGTCGTGGTGACGCTGATCAGCACCCTGGGGACCGTCTGGGTGGCCTTTCTGACGGTTCGCGGCAGTGCGAGGAGGGACCACCGCCCCTACATCGGACCGCTCATGGGGCTGAGTGAGTTCTGCGGTTACGCGACAGGTGTGGCCCGAGCGGCGATGGCGGAGTGCGAAAAGGCGTTCCAGGAGCTGTCGGAGGGCGACCATCACGCACCCGCTGCGGGCGGGGACCGAGTCTCCGCCTTTCGCGTGGAGGCCGGACTCGACGATCCGGCGCCCGTGGGAGCGGAGGCGCACGACCTCGTGCGCAGCGAACTGGACACTTACGCGAAGGCAACCCGCGCGTTCCAGCAGAAGCTCCGCGTCACGGGCCGGATCATCGACGACCTAACCGGCGCCGTCCCCCTCGCGCCCGTGCGGGTCGAACGGGAACTCGGCCGGCATCTTCCCGGGCTGCGGGTGTCGCTGCAGGCACTGGACGCGGCGTTCGAGAACAGCGTCGACGGCTACTTCCAGCGGCACGACTCGTTCATGTCCATCCGGGCGCGGCGCTCGCTGCGGAAGAAGGCGGAGAACCGGTACGCCCGGTCCGTCATCGCCGGACAGAACGCCGTGTTCGAGGAGGCGCAGCGCTCGGCCGCCGACGGTTCCCGGGAGGACCGCGTGGATCGGACGGGGGCGGACGGTGGCCGGCCCGTCTGCGGATACTGCATCTGGCGCTGTCCGCATGCACCGGACCTGTCGTCCCTTCCCGCGCCGGCGCGGGAAGCCGGTGACTCCGCCCCTTCCGCGGGGACTCCCGTGTCCGTCGGCCCGCGTGCGGTCGGCGGTGGCAGTCGGGGGGTGGCGCTGCCCGCGGCGAGAGGGGTGAGCCGGTGAACGGCCGCAGGGCTTCGGTTTGACCTGCGTCACCCCCCGGGTAATCTCTTCGGCCCGATTGGCCAGGCCCCCGCCCCATATGGCAGACTGTCCGAGTTGCTCGGTCGAGTGTTGATGCTGCGCGCCTCCCGCCGGGAGGACCGGAAGCGAGTCCCACAGTACTCGTCGCCCTAACTGCCTACGGGCAGCACTGGGGCGGACGTACGGGAATCTTCCGGGAAGTGTGGGCGCGGCACCGGCCAGGCGCCCGGTGGGCCCGAGGTCCCCGGTCCGCGGTTCCGGAAGGGCCGTCGCATTCCCCCGCAGGGATGTTCGAACAAGGGGCATCTGTGTCAGCGGGAGCGCGACACGCCCGACCGCGTGGGTCGGAGGAACGAAGGCAGCAGAAGGAATCCACCGGGTTCCAGAGCGTTGAAGAGACAGGACTACTGAGTAGCCATGGCGGGACAGAAGATCCGCATCCGGCTCAAGGCCTACGACCACGAGGTCATCGACTCCTCGGCGAAGAAGATCGTCGAGACGGTGACCCGCACTGGTGCGTCGGTCGCGGGCCCGGTGCCGCTGCCCACTGAGAAGAACGTGTACTGCGTCATCAAGTCGCCGCACAAGTACAAGGACTCGCGCGAGCACTTCGAGATGCGCACGCACAAGCGCCTGATCGACATTCTCGACCCCACCCCCAAGACCGTTGACTCTCTGATGCGACTCGACCTCCCGGCCGGTGTCGACATCGAGATCAAGCTCTGAGGGTCGGTGAGCTGAGAATGGCTAAGCAGATCAAGGGCATCCTGGGCGAGAAGCTCGGCATGACGCAGGTGTGGGACGAGAACAACCGTGTTGTTCCGGTCACCGTCGTCAAGGCCGGCCCCAACGTCGTCACCCAGGTCCGTACGAACGATGTCGACGGCTACGAGTCCGTCCAGATCGCTTTCGGCGAGATCGACCCGCGCAAGGTGAACAAGCCCCTCAAGGGTCACTTCGCCAAGGCCGACGTCACCCCCCGCCGCCACCTCGTCGAGATCCGCACCGCGGACGCCTCCGAGTACACGCTGGGCCAGGAGATCTCCGCGGAGGTCTTCGAGGCCGGCGTCAAGGTGGACGTGACCGGCAAGAGCAAGGGCAAGGGCTTCGCCGGTGTCATGAAGCGTCACAACTTCAAGGGCCTCGGCGCCGGACACGGCACCCAGCGCAAGCACCGCTCGCCCGGTTCCATCGGTGGCTGCGCCACCCCGGGCCGCGTGTTCAAGGGCCTCCGCATGGCGGGTCGCATGGGCAACGAGCGGGTCACCACCCAGAACCTGACCGTCCACGCCGTTGACGCGGAGAAGGGTCTGCTGCTCATCAAGGGCGCGGTTCCCGGTCCGAACGGCGGCCTCGTCCTGGTCCGCACCGCGGCCAAGGGGGCCTGAGGTAACCGATGAGCACTGTTGACATCCTTTCGCCGGCGGGCGACAAGGCCGGTTCCGTCGAGCTCCCCGCGGAGATCTTCGACGTGGAAAAGATCAGCATCCCGCTGATCCACCAGGTCGTCGTCGCGCAGCTGGCCGCTGCCCGCCAGGGTACCCACAAGACCAAGACGCGTGGCGAGGTCCGCGGCGGTGGCAAGAAGCCGTACCGCCAGAAGGGCACCGGTCGCGCCCGTCAGGGTTCGACCCGCGCCCCGCAGTTCGCCGGTGGTGGCGTCGTCCACGGCCCGCAGCCGCGTGACTACTCGCAGCGCACCCCGAAGAAGATGAAGGCCGCGGCCCTGCGCCACGCCCTCACCGACCGGGCGCGTCACAACCGCATCCACGTCGTCTCCGGCGTGGTCGAGGGCGCGAACCCCAGCACCAAGGCCGCCAAGAGCCTGTTCGGCAAGATCTCGGAGCGCAAGAACCTGCTCCTGGTCGTCGACCGCTCCGACGAGGCCGCGTGGCTGTCCGCCCGCAACCTGCCCCAGGTCCACATCCTGGAGCCGGGCCAGCTGAACACGTACGACGTTCTCGTCTCGGACGACGTGGTCTTCACCCAGGCCGCGTTCGAGTCCTTCGTGTCTGGCCCCAAGGCCGCTGACACCGAAGGGAGCGAGGCCTGATGGCTACGCGTCACCCGAGCATCGCCTCGAAGGCCGCCAAGGCCGCCAAGGCCGCGCGCGTCGCCAAGGCGAAGCGCCACGCCACCGAGGGCAAGAACACCGTCGAGACCCCGCTGAGCAAGTCGTACACGGACCCCCGTGACGTCCTGCTGAAGCCGGTCGTCTCGGAGAAGAGCTACGCGCTCATCGACGAGAACAAGTACACGTTCATCGTCGACCCGAACGCCAACAAGACCCAGATCAAGCAGGCCGTCCAGGCGGTCTTCGACGTCAAGGTCACCGGGGTCAACACGATCAACCGCGCCGGCAAGCGCAAGCGGACCCGCACGGGCTTCGGCCAGCGTGCCGCCACCAAGCGCGCGATCGTGACCCTCGCCGAGGGCGACCGTATCGACATCTTCGGCGGTCCGACCGCGTAAGCGGGTCGGATCGTCCGATATCGGACGAGGACTGAGAAATGGGAATCCGCAAGTACAAGCCGACTACGCCGGGCCGTCGTGGCGCCAGCGTCGCCGACTTCGTCGAGGTCACGCGGTCCACGCCGGAGAAGTCGCTGGTCCGCCCCCTGCACAGCAAGGGCGGCCGTAACAACGCCGGTCGTGTGACCGTTCGCCACCAGGGTGGCGGACACAAGCGCGCCTACCGTGTGATCGACTTCCGTCGTCACGACAAGGACGGCGTGCCGGCGAAGGTCGCGCACATCGAGTACGACCCCAACCGCACCGCGCGCATCGCGCTGCTGCACTACGCCGACGGCGAGAAGCGCTACATCCTCGCCCCGCGCAACCTGCAGCAGGGTGACCGCGTCGAGAACGGTCCCGGGGCCGACATCAAGCCGGGCAACAACCTGGCCCTCCGCAACATCCCGGTCGGTACCACGATCCACGCGATCGAGCTCCGTCCCGGTGGCGGTGCCAAGTTCGCCCGCTCCGCCGGTGCCTCCGTGCAGCTGCTCGCGAAGGAGGGCTCGATGGCCCACCTCCGCATGCCGTCCGGTGAGATCCGCCTGGTCGACGTCCGCTGCCGCGCCACCATCGGTGAGGTCGGCAACGCCGAGCAGAGCAACATCAACTGGGGTAAGGCCGGCCGTAAGCGGTGGCTGGGCGTTCGCCCGACCGTCCGTGGTGTCGTCATGAACCCGGTCGACCACCCGCACGGTGGTGGTGAGGGCCGGACCTCCGGTGGTCGCCACCCTGTGTCCCCGTGGGGCAAGAAGGAAGGCCGTACTCGTTCGCCCAAGAAGGCGTCGAACAAGTACATCGTCCGCCGCCGCAAGACGAACAAGAAGCGCTAAGGACGGGTTGAGATGCCTCGTAGCCTGAAGAAGGGGCCCTTCGTCGACGACCACCTGATCAAGAAGGTGGACGCCCAGAACGAAGCCGGCACCAAGAACGTCATCAAGACCTGGTCCCGTCGCTCCATGATCGTCCCGGCCATGCTCGGCCACACGCTCGCGGTGCACAACGGCAAGACCCACATCCCGGTGTTCGTCACCGAGTCGATGGTCGGCCACAAGCTCGGCGAGTTCTCGCCGACGCGCACCTTCCGGGGTCACGTCAAGGACGACCGGAAGTCGAAGCGCCGCTAAAAGCGGATCGCATTCAGACACGTAAGTAACTGAGAGGGACAACCATGGAAGCCAGGGCCCAGGCGCGGTACATCCGCGTTACGCCCATGAAGGCCCGCCGCGTGGTGGACCTTATCCGTGGCATGGACGCCACGGAGGCTCAGGCGGTCCTGCGATTCGCTCCGCAGGCCGCCTCAGTGCCCGTCGGCAAGGTGCTCGACAGCGCCATCGCCAACGCCGCGCACAACTACGACCACACCGACGCCGACAGCCTCTTCATCTCTGAGGCGTACGTCGACGAAGGCCCGACCCTGAAGCGGTTCCGCCCGCGTGCCCAGGGCCGTGCCTACCGGATCCGCAAGCGGACCAGCCACATCACCGTGGTCGTCAGCAGCAAGGAAGGAACCCGGTAATGGGCCAGAAGGTTAACCCGCATGGGTTCCGGCTCGGTGTCACGACCGACTTCAAGTCGCGTTGGTACGCCGACAAGCTGTACAAGGACTACGTCAAGGAAGACGTCGCCATCCGTCGGATGATGACGTCCGGCATGGAGCGCGCCGGCATCTCGAAGGTTGAGATCGAGCGCACCCGTGACCGCGTGCGTGTGGACATCCACACCGCTCGTCCGGGCATCGTCATCGGCCGCCGTGGCGCCGAGGCCGACCGCATTCGCGGTGACCTCGAGAAGCTCACCGGCAAGCAGGTCCAGCTGAACATCCTCGAGGTCAAGAACCCCGAGACCGACGCTCAGCTGGTTGCCCAGGCCGTCGCCGAGCAGCTCTCCTCCCGCGTCTCCTTCCGCCGCGCCATGCGTAAGAGCATGCAGTCGGCGATGAAGGCCGGCGCCAAGGGCATCAAGATCCAGTGCGGCGGCCGCCTCGGCGGCGCCGAGATGTCCCGCTCGGAGTTCTACCGCGAGGGCCGCGTGCCCCTGCACACGCTCCGTGCGAACGTGGACTACGGCTTCTTCGAGGCCAAGACGACCTTCGGCCGCATCGGTGTGAAGGTCTGGATCTACAAGGGCGACGTCAAGAACATCGCCGAGGTCCGCGCCGAGAACGCTGCGGCCCGTGCGGGTAACCGCCCGGCCCGTGGCGGTGCCGACCGCCCGGCCCGTGGTGGCCGTGGTGGCGAGCGGCGCGGTCGCAAGCCGCAGCAGGCTGCCGGTGCCGAGGCCCCCAAGGCCGAGGCCCCCGCCGCCGCTCCGGCTGAGAGCACCGGAACGGAGGCCTGACCGAAATGCTGATCCCCCGTAGGGTCAAGCACCGCAAGCAGCACCACCCGAAGCGCAGCGGCGCTGCCAAGGGCGGCACGCAGGTTGCGTTCGGCGAGTACGGCATCCAGGCGCTCACCCCGGCGTATGTGACGAACCGCCAGATCGAGGCCGCTCGTATCGCCATGACGCGTCACATCAAGCGTGGTGGCAAGGTCTGGATCAACATCTACCCGGACCGTCCCCTCACCAAGAAGCCTGCCGAGACCCGCATGGGTTCCGGTAAGGGTTCTCCGGAGTGGTGGATCGCCAACGTCAAGCCCGGACGCGTGATGTTCGAGCTGTCGTACCCCAACGAGAAGATCGCCCGTGAGGCGCTGCTTCGTGCGGCCCACAAGCTGCCGATGAAGTGCCGGATCGTCAAGCGCGAGGCAGGTGAAGCGTGATGTCGGCCGGTACCAAGGCGTCCGAGCTGCGCGAGCTGGGCAACGAGGAGCTTCTGGGCAAGCTCCGCGAGGCCAAGGAAGAGCTGTTCAATCTCCGCTTCCAGGCGGCGACCGGTCAGCTCGAGAACCACGGTCGGCTCAAGGCCGTCCGTAAGGACATCGCGCGGATCTACACCCTGATGCGTGAGCGCGAGCTGGGCATCGAGACGGTGGAGAGCGCCTGATGAGTGAGAGCAACGTGACTGAGCAGACTGCAGAGGCCCGCGGCTTCCGCAAGACCCGTGAGGGTCTCGTCGTCAGCGACAAGATGGACAAGACCGTCGTCGTCGCTGTCGAGGACCGCGTCAAGCACGCGCTGTACGGCAAGGTCATCCGCCGTACCAACAAGCTCAAGGCGCACGACGAGCAGAACGCCGCGGGTGTCGGCGACCGCGTCCTCCTCATGGAGACCCGGCCGCTGTCCGCGACGAAGCGCTGGCGCGTCGTCGAGATCCTCGAGAAGGCCAAGTAGGTAGTTCCCGCAAGGGAATTTCCAAAGAGTACGTTCCTGCGGGGCATCCCTCGCAGGACAGTTCCGCCAGGCTCCGGGAGCCGCTCCGCTGAGCGGCTCCCGGGGAACCGGCAGACACACAGGAGATAGACGTGATCCAGCAGGAGTCGCGACTGCGCGTCGCCGACAACACTGGTGCGAAGGAAATCCTTTGCATCCGTGTGCTCGGTGGCTCCGGTCGCCGCTACGCGGGCATCGGTGACGTCATCGTCGCCACCGTCAAGGACGCGATCCCCGGCGGCAACGTGAAGAAGGGTGACGTCGTCAAGGCGGTCATCGTTCGCACCGTCAAGGAGCGCCGCCGTCCGGACGGCTCGTACATCCGCTTCGACGAGAACGCCGCCGTCATTCTGAAGAACGACGGCGACCCTCGCGGCACCCGTATCTTCGGCCCGGTCGGCCGTGAGCTGCGCGAGAAGAAGTTCATGAAGATCATCTCGCTCGCGCCGGAGGTGCTGTAAGCATGAAGATCAAGAAGGGCGACCTGGTCCAGGTCATCACCGGTAAGGACAAGGGCAAGCAGGGCAAGGTCATTGCCGCTTACCCGCGCGACGAGCGCGTCCTGGTCGAGGGTGTCAACCGGGTCAAGAAGCACACCAAGGCCGGTCCGACCGCTGGCGGTTCGCAGGCCGGCGGCATCGTCACCACCGAGGCGCCGATCCACGTCTCCAACGTCCAGCTGGTCGTTGAGAAGGACGGCAACAAGGTCGTCACGCGTGTCGGTTACCGCTTCGACGACGAGGGCAACAAGATCCGCGTTGCCAAGCGGACGGGTGAGGACATCTGATGGCTACCACCACCACTCCGCGTCTGAAGCAGAAGTACCGCGAGGAGATCGCGGGCAAGCTGCGTGACGAGTTCAAGTACGAGAACGTCATGCAGGTTCCCGGCCTCGTCAAGATCGTGGTCAACATGGGTGTCGGCGACGCCGCCCGTGACTCGAAGCTGATCGAGGGCGCGATCCGCGACCTGACCACCATCACCGGTCAGAAGCCGGCCGTCACCAAGGCCCGCAAGTCCATCGCGCAGTTCAAGCTGCGTGAGGGCCAGCCGATCGGTGCCCACGTCACGCTCCGTGGCGACCGCATGTGGGAGTTCCTGGACCGCACCCTGTCGCTCGCGCTGCCGCGCATCCGCGACTTCCGCGGCCTGTCCCCCAAGCAGTTCGACGGCCGTGGCAACTACACCTTCGGTCTCACGGAGCAGGTCATGTTCCACGAGATCGACCAGGACAAGATCGACCGCACCCGGGGTATGGACATCACCGTGGTGACCACGGCGACCAACGACGCTGAGGGCCGTGCGCTCCTTCGTCACCTCGGCTTCCCGTTCAAGGAGGCGTGAGCGAGATGGCGAAGAAGGCTCTGATCGCTAAGGCTGCTCGCAAGCCCAAGTTCGGTGTGCGTGGCTACACCCGCTGCCAGCGCTGCGGCCGCCCGCACTCCGTGTACCGCAAGTTCGGCCTCTGCCGCGTGTGCCTTCGTGAGATGGCTCACCGTGGCGAGCTGCCGGGCGTGACCAAGAGCTCCTGGTAATCCCTGTAAATAGGGATTCCTGAAGCTCTCGGTAAGCATCTGGGTCGGCAGGGGCCCTTCTCCGCATGCCTTAGGCTTGTGGGGTTGGGCGTCTGCCGCGCCCGTACGACTTACTACGCCGTAGGTCCACCGCGCCGCACCCGTCCCGTCTCGGATCGGGGAGAGGGATGGCGCACCAGGAAACCCCGGCGAGAGAGGCCGAAGGCCAATTCATGACCATGACTGATCCGATCGCAGACATGCTTACGCGTCTGCGGAACGCGAACTCGGCATACCACGACTCCGTGACGATGCCGGCATCGAAGATCAAGTCTCACATCGCGGAGATCCTCCAGCAGGAGGGCTTCATCACGGGCTGGAAGGTCGAGGACGCCGAGGTCGGCAAGAACCTCGTTCTCGAGCTGAAGTTCGGCCCGAACCGTGAGCGCTCCATCGCGGGCATCAAGCGGATCTCCAAGCCCGGTCTCCGGGTTTACGCGAAGTCCACCAACCTGCCGAAGGTGCTCGGCGGCCTGGGCGTGGCGATCATCTCCACGTCGCACGGTCTCCTCACCGACAAGCAGGCCGGCAAGAAGGGCGTGGGTGGGGAAGTCCTCGCCTACGTCTGGTAGCGGAAGGGAACGGAGGAAACAGCTATGTCGCGTATTGGCAAGCTCCCCATCACGGTTCCCGCCGGCGTGGACGTCACCATCGACGGCCGTACGGTCTCGGTCAAGGGCCCCAAGGGCACGCTGACCCACACCGTCGTCGCGCCGATCGACATCGTCAAGGGTGAGGACGGCGTGCTCAACGTCACCCGTCCGAACGACGAGCGTCAGAACAAGGCCCTGCACGGCCTGTCCCGCACGCTGGTGGCGAACATGATCACCGGCGTGACCCAGGGTTACGTGAAGAAGCTCGAGATCAGCGGTGTCGGTTACCGCGTCGCGGCCAAGGGTTCGAACCTCGAGTTCGCGCTCGGCTACAGCCACCCGATCGTCGTCGAGGCGCCCGAGGGAATCACCTTCAAGGTGGACTCCCCGACCCGCTTCCAGGTCGAGGGCATCGACAAGCAGAAGGTCGGCGAGGTTGCGGCCAACATCCGCAAGCTGCGCAAGCCTGACCCGTACAAGGCCAAGGGCGTCAAGTACGAGGGCGAAGTCATCCGCCGCAAGGTCGGAAAGGCGGGTAAGTAAGCCATGGCATACGGACAGAAGATCCTCAAGGGCGACGCCTACAAGCGCGCCGCGATCAAGCGCCGCCACATCCGGATTCGCAAGAACCTCTCCGGTACGGCGGAGCGTCCGCGTCTGGTCGTGACCCGCTCCAACCGCCACATCGTGGCGCAGGTGATCGACGACCTCAAGGGCCACACCCTGGCGTCCGCGTCCACCCTGGACGCGTCCGTCCGTGGCGGCGAGGGCGACAAGTCCTCGCAGGCCAAGCAGGTCGGCGCCCTGGTCGCCGAGCGTGCCAAGGCCGCCGGTGTCGAGGCTGTCGTGTTCGACCGTGGTGGCAACCAGTACGCCGGGCGCATCGCCGCCCTGGCGGACGCCGCCCGCGAAGCCGGGCTCAAGTTCTGAGCCTGCCGTAGCTAGCGGAAACGAAGAGAGGTAATTCCAATGGCTGGACCCCAGCGCCGCGGTGGCGGTGCCGGTGGCGGCGAGCGGCGGGACCGGAAGGGCCGTGACGGCGGCGCTGCTGCCGCCGAGAAGACCGCGTACGTTGAGCGCGTCGTCGCGATCAACCGCGTCGCCAAGGTTGTGAAGGGTGGTCGTCGCTTCAGCTTCACCGCGCTGGTCGTGGTGGGCGACGGTGACGGCACCGTGGGTGTCGGATACGGCAAGGCCAAGGAGGTGCCGGCCGCCATCGCCAAGGGTGTTGAGGAGGCCAAGAAGCACTTCTTCAAGGTCCCCCGCATCCAGGGCACCATCCCCCACCCGATCCAGGGTGAGAAGGCTGCCGGCGTCGTGCTGCTCAAGCCCGCGTCCCCCGGTACCGGTGTTATCGCCGGTGGTCCGGTGCGCGCCGTGCTCGAGTGCGCCGGTATCCACGACATCCTGTCGAAGTCGCTCGGCTCCGACAACGCGATCAACATCGTGCACGCCACCGTGGCGGCCCTCAAGGGCCTGCAGCGTCCCGAGGAGGTCGCGGCCCGCCGTGGCCTGCCGCTCGAGGACGTCGCTCCCGCGGCCCTGCTGCGTGCGCGTGCCGGGGCGGGTGCGTGATGGCTCAGCTCAAGATCACGCAGGTCAAGTCCTACATCGGCAGCAAGCAGAACCACCGTGACACCCTGCGCTCCCTTGGTCTCAAGGGCATCAACACGCAGGTCGTCAAGGAGGACCGCCCCGAGTTCCGCGGCATGGTGCACACCGTCCGCCACCTCGTGACGGTCGAGGAGGTCGACTGATCATGGCGGAGCAGAACCCGCTCAAGATCCACAACCTCCGTCCCGCCCCGGGCGCCAAGACCGCCAAGACCCGTGTGGGTCGTGGTGAGGCGTCGAAGGGTAAGACGGCCGGTCGTGGTACCAAGGGCACCAAGGCCCGTTACCAGGTTCCGGAGCGCTTCGAGGGTGGCCAGATGCCGCTCCACATGCGCCTCCCGAAGCTGAAGGGCTTCAAGAACCCGTTCAAGACCGAGTTCCAGGTCGTGAACCTCGACAAGCTGGCCGCGCTCTACCCCGAGGGTGGCGAGGTCACCGTCGAGGGTCTGGTGGCCAAGGGTGCCGTTCGCAAGAACAGCCTCGTCAAGGTCCTCGGCCAGGGCGAGATCTCGGTGGCGCTGCAGGTGACGGTCGACGCCGTCTCCGGTTCCGCCAAGGAGAAGATCACCGCCGCCGGCGGTACGGTCACCGAGCTGGTCTGAGTCCCTCAGGCTCCTCGATGACGTGAACGACCCGACCGGGGATACTCCACAAAAGGGGTATCCCCGGTTGGTCGTTCCAAGGGCAGTGGTCTCGCCGGTAAGGTGGCCTGCACTGTCCACTTTCACTGGGTGCCTCCCATGGGGCACCCTGAGCGGCAGTTGACCGTTATTCATTCGTCGAACCTCAAGACCGTCACCCTTGACGCAGTTGCGCGGGGGTCGCAGGAGGCACCGTGCTCACCGCGTTCGCCCGGGCGTTCAGGACGCCCGACCTGCGCAAGAAGCTGCTCTTCACGCTGGCAATCATCGTGGTCTACCGGGTCGGTACCCACATCCCGATCCCCGGCGTCAACTACAAGGCCGTCCAGACGTGTGTGAAAGAGGCGTCCGGCAACCAGGGCCTCTTCGGTCTCGTCAACATGTTCAGTGGTGGCGCGCTGCTCCAGATCACGATCTTCGCGCTCGGCATCATGCCGTACATCACGGCGAGCATCATTCTGCAGCTGCTGACCGTGGTCATCCCGCGTCTGGAGGCCCTGAAGAAGGAGGGTCAGGCGGGTACCGCGAAGATCACGCAGTACACCCGCTACCTGACCGTGGCGCTCGCCATCCTGCAGGGCACCGGTCTCGTGGCCACCGCGCGCAGCGGCGCTCTGTTCGGCAGCTGCTCCGTGTCCAGCCAGATCGTTCCCGACCAGGCCATCTTCACCACCATCACGATGGTCATCTGCATGACCGCCGGCACGGCCGTCGTCATGTGGCTCGGTGAGCTGATCACCGACCGCGGCATCGGCAACGGCATGTCGATCCTGATGTTCATCTCGATCGCCGCGACCTTCCCGTCCGCGCTGTGGGCCATCAAGAAGCAGGGCACCCTGGCGGGCGGCTGGATCGAGTTCAGCACCGTCATCCTGGTCGGCCTGGTGATGGTCGCGCTGGTGGTCTTCGTCGAGCAGGCCCAGCGCCGTATCCCGGTGCAGTACGCGAAGCGCATGATCGGGCGCCGTTCCTACGGCGGTACGTCCACGTACATCCCGCTCAAGGTGAACCAGGCGGGTGTGATTCCCGTCATCTTCGCCTCGTCGCTGCTCTACATTCCGGCGCTGATCGCTCAGTTCGCGGGGGGCAAGTCGGGCTGGAAGACCTGGGTCGAGCAGAACCTGACCAAGGGCGACCACCCGATTTACATCGCTTCGTACTTCTTGCTCATCGTATTCTTCGCGTTCTTCTACGTGGCGATCTCCTTCAACCCCGAGGAAGTCGCCGACAACATGAAGAAGTATGGTGGCTTCATCCCGGGCATCCGGGCTGGCCGACCGACCGCTGAGTACCTCAGCTACGTGCTCAACCGGATCACCTGGCCGGGTTCGCTGTATCTGGGTCTGATCGCTCTCGTACCGACAATGGCGTTGGTGGGCTTCGGGGCAAGCCAGAACTTCCCGTTCGGCGGGACCAGCATCCTCATCATCGTGGGTGTCGGCCTCGAGACGGTGAAGCAGATCGAGAGCCAGCTTCAGCAGCGCAATTACGAAGGGTTCCTCCGCTGATGCGTATCGTCCTCGTCGGGCCGCCGGGTGCCGGTAAGGGAACGCAAGCCGTCCGACTCGCCGAGAAGCTGGGTATCCCGCACATCTCGACGGGCGACCTGTTCCGCGCCAACATCAGCCAGCAGACCGAGCTGGGCAAGCTCGCGAAGTCCTACATGGACGCGGGGAACCTCGTACCCGACGAGGTCACCATCGCGATGGCCAAGGACCGCATGGAGCAGCCCGACGCGGAGAACGGCTTCCTGCTGGACGGCTTCCCGCGGAACGTCTCGCAGGCCGAGGCGCTGGACACGCTGCTGGAGTCCGAGGGCATCAAGCTGGACGCCGTCCTGGACCTCGAGGTCCCGGAGGAGGAGGTCGTGAAGCGGATCGCCGGCCGGCGCATCTGCCGCAACGACTCGTCCCACGTCTTCCACGTGACGTACAGCCCGGCCAAGCAGGAGGGCGTCTGCGACGTCTGCGGCGGTGAGCTGTACCAGCGCGACGACGACTCCGAGGAGACCGTCCGCACGCGGCTGGAGGTCTACCACACGCAGACCGAGCCGATCATCGACTACTACAAGTCGCAGGGCCTGGTCCGCACGATCTCCTCGCTGGGTCCGGTGGACGAGATCACCGAGCGGGCGCTGGAGGCGCTGAAGCGCGAGAAGGCCGAGAACAAGTAGATCGCGGTCCTTTCCGGCCGCGGCGCCCTCACGGGCGTCGCGGCCGTAGTGTTGTGTTCGTAACCAAGCCGACGTGAGTGACGGAGAGCGCAGGCCCCCATGGTGCAGATCAAGAGCCCCGAGCAGATCGCCAAGATGCGTGCGGCGGGGTTGGTCGTCGCCGCCATCCACGCGGCCACCCGCGAGGCCGCGGTGCCCGGTGCCAGCACCAGGGATCTGGACGAGGTCGCCCGCAAGGTGCTCGCCGAACACGGCGCGAAGTCGAACTTCCTCGGCTACGGCGGTTTCCCCGCGACCATCTGCACCTCGGTGAACGACGTGGTCGTCCACGGCATCCCGTCCGACGACGTCGTCCTCAAGGACGGCGACATCATCTCCATCGACTGCGGCGCGATCGTCGACGGCTGGCACGGTGACGCCGCCTACACGGCCTTCGTGGGTTCCGGTCACGCCCCGGAGCTGATCGAGCTCTCCCGGGTGACCGAGGAGTCGATGTGGGCCGGCATCGCGGCCATGAAGCAGGGCAACCGGCTCGTCGACGTCTCCCGTGCCATCGAGACGTACATCCGCCGCCAGCCGAAGCCCGGCGGCGGCAAGTACGGGATCATCGAGGACTACGGCGGCCACGGCATCGGCACCGAGATGCACATGGACCCGCACCTGCTGAACTACGTCGACCGCCGTCGCGGCAAGGGCCCCAAGCTGGTCCCCGGCTTCTGCCTCGCGATCGAGCCCATGGTCTCCCTCGGCACCCCGCGCACGGAGGTCCTGTCGGACGACTGGACCGTCATCACCACGGACGGCACCTGGTCCTCCCACTGGGAGCACTCGGTCGCCCTGACCGAGCAGGGCCCGCTGGTCCTGACGGCCCCCGACGGCGGCAAGGCCAAGCTCGCCGAGTACGGCATCACGGCCGCGCCCGACCCGCTGGCCTGACCGGTGCCCGGGGCACGCGGCCGCCGGTTCCTCCGATCCACCGGCGTAGCGATCACCGGCACGGGGCAGAACTTCCTCGATTCGTGTTTCCGGGTGCGCTGACGTAGACTGACTCGTCGGCTCTCGTGCACCCGCATGTCCGCATGCGCTCGCCACTCGCCCCTCGGGGTGAAGGAGAGAGTCGATCAAGGTAGTCGATTCGAAGGGCGAAGCGTGGCCAAGAAGCAAGGTGCCATCGAGATCGAGGGCACTGTCGTCGAGTCTCTGCCGAACGCCATGTTCAAGGTCGAGCTCCAGAACGGCCACCAGGTTCTGGCACACATCAGCGGCAAGATGCGTATGCACTACATCCGCATCCTCCCTGACGACCGGGTCGTGGTGGAGCTGTCTCCGTACGACCTGACGCGTGGCCGGATCGTCTACCGGTACAAGTAGATCTTGCCCGCGCTTCGGGCCTCCCGGAGCGATGGCACTGACCCGGAGAACCTCACCAATGAAGGTCAAGCCGAGCGTCAAGAAGATCTGCGACAAGTGCAGGGTGATCCGCCGTCACGGTCGGGTCATGGTCATCTGCGAGAACCCGCGCCACAAGCAGCGCCAGGGCTGACGCACGACCGATCCCTCTGCATCCATCGCAGAGATTCGCGCGACGCAAGCTGAATTGTTCATACGCAGAACCCGAGTCCCCTGGGGCTCGACACCCCCGGTTCGGAGGCCGGGGACCCGGTCCGTACCTGGTACGGCGGGCGGGGAGCCGGTTCTGTGGAAGACCTCCGAAGATTCACCAGGAGCCATTGAATGGCACGCGTTTCCGGTGTTGACATCCCGCGCGAAAAGCGCGTGGAGGTCGCCCTCACCTACGTGTTCGGCATCGGCCGGACCCTCTCCCAGCAGACGCTGGCCGAGACCGGTATCGACCCGAACACTCGCGTCCGTGACCTGACCGAAGAGCAGCTGGTCGCGATCCGCGAGTACGTCGACAACAACATCAAGACCGAGGGTGACCTCCGTCGCGAGATCCAGGCCGACATCCGCCGCAAGGTCGAGATCGGTTGCTACCAGGGTCTCCGTCACCGTCGCGGTCTGCCCGTCCGCGGTCAGCGCACCAGCACGAACGCTCGTACCCGCAAGGGCCCGCGTCGCGCCATCGCCGGCAAGAAGAAGCCGGGCAAGAAGTAGTCCTCAGCGGACAACGCTTCATCAGCGGTCTTCGCTGTAGGACCGACCACCTCCCCGTAGGAGTTTGTAGATGCCCCCCAAGGGTCGTCAGGGCGCTGCCAAGAAGGTGCGCCGCAAGGAAAAGAAGAACGTCGCTCACGGCCACGCGCACATCAAGAGCACGTTCAACAACACGATCGTCTCGATCACGGACCCGTCCGGCAACGTGATCTCCTGGGCCTCCGCCGGCCACGTCGGCTTCAAGGGCTCGCGCAAGTCCACCCCCTTCGCCGCGCAGATGGCCGCCGAGTCGGCCGCCCGTCGCGCGCAGGAGCACGGCATGCGCAAGGTCGACGTCTTCGTGAAGGGCCCGGGCTCCGGTCGCGAGACCGCGATCCGCTCCCTCCAGGCCACCGGCCTCGAGGTCGGCTCCATCCAGGACGTCACCCCCACCCCGCACAACGGCTGCCGTCCGCCGAAGCGCCGCCGCGTCTGAGGCCAGGCTGCTTTCAGGGTCCGGGCGGTACTGCTCCGTAAGGGGCGTACCGCCCGTACCCTTGCAGTACCCGCGCTTTTCACGGGCGCGGTTTCCGTCGGGCGTCAAATAGCGGGCGTCCACGAATGAAGGATCTGATCCACACATGCTGATCGCTCAGCGTCCCTCGTTGACCGAAGAGGTCGTCGACGAATTCCGCTCCCGGTTCGTGATCGAGCCGCTGGAGCCGGGCTTCGGCTACACCCTCGGCAACTCGCTCCGCCGCACCCTCCTGTCGTCGATCCCCGGTGCCGCTGTCACCAGCATCCGCATCGACGGCGTCCTGCACGAGTTCACCACCGTGCCGGGCGTCAAGGAGGACGTCACCGACCTGATCCTCAACATCAAGCAGCTGGTCGTCTCCTCGGAGCACGACGAGCCGGTCGTGATGTACCTGCGCAAGCAGGGCCCGGGTCTGGTGACCGCCGCCGACATCGCGCCCCCGGCCGGTGTCGAGGTGCACAACCCCGACCTCGTCCTCGCCACGCTCAACGGCAAGGGCAAGCTGGAGATGGAGCTGACCGTCGAGCGCGGTCGCGGCTACGTCTCCGCCGTGCAGAACAAGCAGGTGGGCCAGGAGATCGGCCGTATCCCGGTCGACTCCATCTACTCGCCGGTGCTCAAGGTCACGTACAAGGTCGAGGCCACCCGTGTCGAGCAGCGCACCGACTTCGACAAACTGATCGTCGACGTCGAGACCAAGCAGGCGATGCGTCCCCGTGACGCCATGGCCTCCGCCGGCAAGACCCTGGTCGAGCTGTTCGGTCTCGCGCGCGAGCTGAACATCGACGCCGAGGGCATCGACATGGGCCCGTCCCCGACGGACGCCGCCCTGGCCGCCGACCTGGCCCTGCCGATCGAGGAGCTCGAGCTCACCGTTCGGTCGTACAACTGCCTCAAGCGTGAGGGCATCCACTCCGTGGGTGAGCTCGTCGCCCGCTCCGAGGCCGACCTCCTGGACATCCGCAACTTCGGTGCGAAGTCCATCGACGAGGTCAAGGCGAAGCTGGCCGGCATGGGCCTGGCCCTGAAGGACAGCCCGCCCGGATTCGACCCGACCGCCGCCGCCGACGCCTTCGGCGCCGACGACGACGCGGACGCCGGATTCGTGGAGACCGAGCAGTACTGAGCGCTCCGCGAGGAGGCCGGTTCTGCGACTGCGCGGCCTGCCGTGGCCGGCCGCGCAGTTCCCCGCGCCCCTCTGGGGCGCGGGGTCTCCGACAGACAACCGTCTGCTCGGATACTGACCCCGGTACCTGATACGGCCGGGGCAGACACACAGGAGAAGAACAATGCCGAAGCCCACCAAGGGTGCCCGTCTGGGCGGCAGCGCCGCGCACGAGAAGCTGCTCCTCGCGAACCTCGCGAAGGCGCTCTTCGAGCACGGCCGCATCACCACCACCGAGGCGAAGGCCCGCCGCCTGCGCCCGTACGCCGAGCGTCTGGTCACCAAGGCGAAGAAGGGCGACCTTCACAACCGCCGTCAGGTGCTCCAGGTGATCACGGACAAGAGCGTCGTCCACACGCTCTTCACCGAGATCGGCCCGCGCTACGAGAACCGTCCGGGTGGCTACACCCGCATCACCAAGATCGGTAACCGCCGGGGCGACAACGCGCCCATGGCCGTCATCGAGCTGGTCGAGGCGCTGACGGTGCAGCAGAAGGCCGTGGGTGAGGCCGAGGCCGCCACCAAGCGTGCGGTCAAGGAGTCGGACGAGGCCAAGGCGCAGGAGACCACCGAGGCTCCGGCCGAGGCTCCCGCCGAGGAGTCGAAGGACGCCTGAGGCTCTGCCTGACGCGGGAAGCGGGTTCGCCCTCCGGGGCGGGCCCGCTTTCGCGTACTTGAGAGGATTCCTGTGTGAGTGACGAAGTACAGCCCGGACACGTACGCATCCGCCTCGACCTCTCCTACGACGGCGCCGACTTCCACGGCTGGGCCAAGCAGGCCGGTGGCAGGCGGACCGTGCAGGGGGAGATCGAGGACGCCCTGCGGACCGTGACGCGGTCGAAGGAGACGTACGAACTGACGGTGGCCGGGCGGACGGACGCCGGGGTGCACGCGCGCGGCCAGGTCGCGCACGTCGACCTGCCCGCCGAGCTGTGGGCGGAGCACCGCGAGAAGCTGCTGAAGCGGCTCGCCGGACGGCTGTCCAAGGACGTCCGGGTGTGGCGGCTCAGCGAGGCCCCGGCCGGTTTCAACGCCCGTTTCTCGGCCGTCTGGCGGCGCTACGCCTACCGCGTCACCGACAATCCCGGGGGAGTGGACCCCCTGCTGCGGGGCCACGTCCTCTGGCACGACTGGCCGCTCGACGTGGACGCGATGAACGAGGCCGCCCGGGCGCTCGTCGGCGAGCACGACTTCGCCGCCTACTGCAAGCGGCGCGAGGGCGCGACCACGATCCGCACCCTCCAGGAGCTGAGCCTGGTGCGCGGCGGGGACGGGGTCGTCACGGCCACGGTCCGGGCCGACGCCTTCTGCCACAACATGGTGCGCTCGCTGATCGGCGCGCTGCTGTTCGTGGGGGACGGGCACCGGGGGCCGGAGTGGCCCGGGAAGGTGCTGGCCGCAGGGGTGCGGGACAGCGCCGTGCACGTCGTACGGCCGCACGGGCTGACCCTGGAGGAGGTCGGTTATCCCGCCGACGAGCTGCTGGCCGCCCGGAACAAGGAGGCCCGGAACAAGCGGTCGCTGCCGTCGGCGGGGTGCTGCTGAGCTACCGGTTCGCCGCCGCGGAGGCCTGTGCCTGGCCGCGGCGGTGGATCTGGTTGACGGTGAACTGGGCCAGGTCGTCACCGGTGCGGAACACCTTGGTGTCCTTGGTGGTGACGTTCTTGCCGCTGGTGAAGCCGCTGATCGTGAAGTAGGCGTAGCGGCCGTAGGCGTTCGTGGTCGTCCGGCAGACCGCGGAGTCGCAGAAGTTCTTGATGCCCTCGCCGGCCAGGGAGTTCACCAGGCTCTTCTTGCTGCCCGCCTGTGACTTGACCTTGGTGGCCTGTGCCTCGTCGTCGAAGACCGCGACACCGACCGTGACGGCGATGCCGCCGTCGACGTAGCTCACCCGCATCAGCCGGGTGCAGCCGCCCGCCGTGAGGATCTTCGGCAGGTTGCCGCCGGTGGCCGAGGCGCAGTTCCTCGTATCGGCGGTGGCGCCCTTCTTGTACACCGTCTCGCCCATGGTGAGCCGCGTGCCCGGGAAGAGTGTCTCCGGGCTCAGCGGGGCGGTGTCCTTCTTGGCGCTGGCTATGAAGTCCTTCGGGTCCAGCGGCGGCGGGGCGCTGGTGGGCGCGAAGGACGGCGCCGTGGCCGAGCCGCTGGGCAGGGAGGCGCTGGCGGGCAGCTTGGTGGGCGTGCCGGAGGCGCCGTTGTCGCCGTTCGCGGAGACCACGGCCATGGCGACGGCCGTGCCGACGCCGATCGTGGCGAGCGCGCCACCGCCGATGAACAGCAGCCGGCGGCGCTTGTTCCGCGTCTCGGACGCCTCGGCGAGCGCGGCCCAGTCGGGAGTTCCGTCGTCACCCCCGCTGTTCCACGGCTGCTGGGAATTCGGTTTCCAGGGATCCCACTGAGACTGGGGTCCCCCCTGCCCGTAACTCATGGGGCGCATCTTAGACGGGGGGCGGGCGTTACTGGAGCGCGAGCGGCGGCATGCCACCTTTGTCCGTCGGCATGCCTCGTTTTGACCCGTCCGGGGGCGTCCAGGTAATCTGCTTCTTCGTTGTGTATTGGCTTGCTCATTCTCACGGGACGGGCCCTTACACCGGTCCACCAAACCGATGACCAGCAACCCCACGTACGCGGTATGCGTCGCCGCAGTGGCTCAGGCTGTCGTGATCGTTTCGGTGACCTGTTCAGGACCATTCACTCGAAGCGAAGGCTACGAACCGTGCGTACGTACAGCCCCAAGCCCGGCGATGTGACGCGCCAGTGGCACGTCATCGACGCTCAGGACGTTGTTCTGGGCCGTCTCGCCACCACCGCAGCGACCCTTCTCCGGGGCAAGCACAAGCCGATCTACGCGCCGCACGTCGACGCTGGTGACTTCGTCATCATCATCAACGCCGACAAGGTGCACCTGTCCGGCAACAAGCGGACCCAGAAGATGGCGTACCGCCACTCCGGCTACCCGGGTGGTCTGCGCTCCGTCCGCTACGACGAGCTGCTCGACAAGAACCCCGAGAAGGCCATCGAGAAGGCCGTCAAGGGCATGCTTCCCAAGAACACGCTGGGCCGTCAGATGCTCTCGAAGCTGAAGGTCTACAAGGGTGACGTGCACCCCCACGCTGCGCAGCAGCCGGTGCCGTTCGAGATCACCCAGGTCGCGCAGTAAGTCCGGCCACCCCCTAAGACTGACAGAGAATCTGAGGAGAATCGTGGCCGAGACCACTGCCGAGCAGCCGCTCGAAGAGCTTGACATCGACAGCTACACCACCGAGTCCGAGGTCCCCGTCGAGGGTGAGTACACCTCGGAGTCCATGGCCTCCCGCTTCGGCGAGCCCCAGCCGGCCGCCGGCCTGGGCCGTCGCAAGAACGCCATCGCCCGCGTCCGGATCGTCCCGGGCACCGGCAAGTGGAAGATCAACGGTCGCACCCTCGAGGACTACTTCCCGAACAAGGTGCACCAGCAGGAAGTCAACGAGCCCTTCAAGGTGCTCGAGCTCGAGGGCCGCTACGACGTCATCGCCCGTATCGCGGGTGGCGGCGTCTCCGGTCAGGCCGGTGCGCTCCGTCTCGGTGTCGCCCGTGCGCTGAACGAGGCCGACGTCGACAACAACCGCGGCCCGCTGAAGAAGGCCGGCTTCCTCAAGCGCGACGACCGTGCGGTCGAGCGCAAGAAGGCCGGTCTGAAGAAGGCCCGCAAGGCCCCGCAGTACAGCAAGCGCTAATCACGGCGGTCTGCTCGTACTCCGAACGCCCCGGCGGCACGCCTCTGTGCCGCCGGGGCGTTCGTTTATCCCAGCCCAAGGGCGTATAACGACACAAGACGCTCAAAGGCTTGTGTGATCGGGTGTCGTGGCGTCTGCCATGATTCCCGGCAGCATGGACGCTTCCTCAGGAGGACAAGTGGGACGACTCTTCGGTACGGACGGCGTGCGCGGTGTCGCCAACGCGGACCTGACGGCCGAGATGGCGCTCGGCCTGTCCGTGGCGGCGGCGCACGTGCTGGCCGAGGTGGGCACCTTCGAGGGCCACAGGCCGACGGCCGTGGTCGGACGGGACCCGCGGGCGTCCGGGGAGTTCCTGGAGGCGGCCGTGGTCGCGGGCCTGGCCAGCGCGGGCGTGGACGTCCTGCGGGTCGGCGTGCTGCCGACGCCGGCGGTGGCGTTCCTGACCGGTGCCCTCGGCGCCGACCTCGGCGTGATGCTCTCCGCCAGCCACAACGCCATGCCGGACAACGGCATCAAGTTCTTCGCCCGCGGCGGCCACAAGCTCGCCGACGAGCTCGAGGACCGGATCGAGTCGGTGTACGAGTCCCACCGCCACGGCGAGCCCTGGGAGCGGCCCACCGGTGCCGGGGTCGGGCGGGCGCGTTCGTACGACGAGGGGTTCGAGAAGTACATCGGCCACCTCCTCGGCGCGCTGCCGAACCGGCTCGACGGCCTGAAGATCGTCCTGGACGAGGCGCACGGCGCGGCCTCGGGGGTCTCGCCGGAGGTGTTCTCGCGGGCCGGCGCCCAGGTCGTCACGATCGGCGCCGAGCCGGACGGGCTCAACATCAACGACGGCTGCGGCTCCACCCACCTGGAGAAGCTGAAGGCGGCCGTCGTCGAGCAGGGCGCCGACCTCGGCATCGCGCACGACGGTGACGCCGACCGCTGCCTCGCCGTGGACCACACCGGCGAAGAGGTCGACGGCGACCAGATCCTCGCCGTGCTCGCACTGGCGATGCGGGAACGTTCCGAGCTGCGCTCCGACACCGTCGTCGCGACGGTCATGTCGAACCTGGGCTTCAAGCTGGCGATGGAGCGGGAGGGCATCCACCTCGTGCAGACCGCCGTCGGTGACCGGTACGTGCTGGAGGAGATGAAGGAGAAGGACTACGCCCTCGGCGGCGAGCAGTCCGGACACGTGATCATCCTCGACCACGCCACGACCGGGGACGGCACGCTGACCGGGCTGCTGCTGGCGGCGCGGGTCGCGCAGACCGGCCGGACGCTGCGCGAGCTGGCGTCGGTGATGGAGCGCCTGCCGCAGGTCCTGGTCAACGTCCCGGACGTGGACAAGTCCCGGGTGAAGACGTCGGCCGACCTGGCCGCCGCCGTCGCCGAGGCGGAGCGCGAGCTGGGCGAGACCGGGCGCGTGCTGCTGCGTCCCTCGGGGACCGAGCCGCTGGTGCGGGTGATGGTCGAGGCGGCCGACATCGACCAGGCCAGGTCCGTCGCCGGACGCCTCGCCGACGCGGTGAAGTCGGCCCTGGGCTAGGCCTTTTCGGCCGAGCCCTTTCGGCTCGGCCCTGCCGGCCAGGCCCCTTCGACGTTCGGCCGCTGCCGTCGCTGCCTGGCCCAGAACCACTTCTGGGTCAGGAGGGTCGCGATGCCGGCCAGGACGATGCCCAGCAGGTTCAGCAGGAGCTGGTTCGTCGAGCCGACCGTCTGGCCGGTGTCGCCGTAGGCGAGGGCGACGGCCGCGTTGGCGGCGGCGGGCACGGTCGTCACCGAGATGGCCACGCCGACCAGCGCGCCCGACTTGGCGGAGGTCAGGGACAGGGTGCCGGCGATCCCGGCCAGCACCGCCACGACGAACGAGAAGGCGTCGGGGGCGTAGACGAACGCCGTGTTGGGGCGCTCCCCCTCCAGCTCGGACCGGTGGAACAGTCCGATGGCGTCCATGAACAGGCTGAAGCCGACCGTCACCGCCATCGCCGCCGCGAAGCCCACGAGCAGCGCGGTCACCGAGCGCAGCGCCAGGCGCGGGCGGCGCTGCACCAGGGCCGTGCAGATGCCGGCCAGCGGACCGAACTCCGGGCCGACCGCCATCGCGCCCACGATCAGGACCGCGTTGTCCAGCACCACGCCGCAGGCCGCGATCATGGTGGCCAGGGTGAGGAACGCGACGTAGGTGACCGAGAGGGTCGACTCCTCGTGCGTCGCCTCCGTCAGGTGCTCCCACAGCACCGCGTCAGCGGCCTCGCCGGGCGCCTCGTCCTCGGCCCGGTCGGCCCGCCGGGACAGCGACAGGTCGATGTTCTCGACCGCGATGGAGCCCGTCCGCTCCAGGTCCAACCGCTGCAGGGCGCTGAGGAGTTCGTCGCCCGCCTCGCGTGCCACGTCGCACTGGACGACGTCCCCTGCGGGGTTGCGGGCGGCCCCCGGAAGCACGACGAGGTGGGCCGTGCCGACCGTCGTCTCGATCAGCCGCACCACCTCGTCCGTCTTGTCGGCCGGGGTGATCAGGCGCAGATGCAGCATGGCGCCTTTCTAACAGGCTTCCACGCACACGCCACACCTAGGGCCTGTCCGGCGGACAGACCCTAGAGCTTGCGCAGCCGCAGCCGCTGCACCTTGTGGTCGGCGCCCTTGCGGACGACGAGGGTGGCGCGGCCGCGGGTGGGCGCGATGTTCTCGACCAGGTTGGGCTTGTTGATCGTGCGCCACAGGGTGCGGGCGTAGTCGAGGGCCTCCTCCTCGGACACCTGGGTGTACTTGCGGAAGTACGAGTCCGGGTTCTGGAAGGCGGTCCGGCGCAGCTTCCTGAAGCGGTTGAGGTACCAGCTCTCGATGTCCTCGGCGCTCGCGTCGACGTACACGCTGAAGTCGAAGTAGTCGGCGAGGCCGACCCTGGTGCGGCCGTCCTTGCCGGGGAGGGCCGGCTGCAGCACGTTGAGTCCCTCGACGATCAGGATGTCCGGGCGGCGCACGGTGAGCCGGCTGTCCGGGACGATGTCGTAGATCAGGTGCGAGTAGACGGGGGCCGTCACCTCGTCCTTGCCCGCCTTGATGTCGGCGACGAAGCGGGTCAGGGCCCGGCGGTCGTACGACTCGGGGAAGCCCTTGCGCGACATCAGGCCGCGGGACTCCAGCTCCCTGGTGGGCAGCAGGAACCCGTCGGTCGTCACCAGCTCGACGCGCGGGTGCTCGGGCCAGCGGGACAGCAGGGCCTGCAGCAGCCGGGCGACGGTGGACTTGCCGACCGCCACCGAACCGGCGACTCCTATCACGAACGGGGTGCCGGACTGGGAACCCTGTTCGCCGAGGAAGGTGTTGAGCGCGCTTCGCAGGCCGTCCGTGGCGCCGACGTAGAGGTTGAGCAGGCGCGACAGCGGGAGGTAGATGTCCCGCACCTCGTCGAGGTCGATGACGTCACCGAGTCCGCGGAGCTTCTCCACCTCCTCGGCGGTGAGCGGCAGCGGCGTCTTGTCCCGCAGCGCACTCCATTCGGCACGCGTGAGGTCGACGTAGGGAGTCGCCTCCGGCCTGGACCGGTGGGCGCTCCTGGGCATCGGGGAGACCGGTGAGATCACAGTCCATTGTTAACGGAGTTTGAACGGGGCTGCGGGGTGGGGTGCGTCACGTGCGCGCACCGGCGCGGACCCGGGCTTGGCGGGTTCCTCCTGCCGCGGTGGGAATTTCTGATTTCGGGCACGCGGCGGCTCTTTCGGGGGGCCGGTCGCCCGTAGGCTGCGGCACATGTGCGGAATCGTGGGATACGTGGGGTCGCAGTCGGCGCTCGATGTCGTGATGGCCGGGCTGAAGCGGCTGGAGTACCGGGGTTACGACTCGGCGGGTGTCGCCGTGCTCGCGGACGGCGGGCTGGCCGCGGGGAAGAAGGCCGGGAAGCTGGTGAACCTGGAGAAGGAGCTCGTCGACCGGCCACTGCCGGCGGGTACGACGGGTATCGGCCACACGCGCTGGGCCACCCACGGCGGTCCCACGGACGCGAACGCGCACCCGCACCTCGACAACGCGGGCCGGGTCGCCGTCGTGCACAACGGCATCATCGAGAACTTCGCGGCGCTGCGCGCCGAGCTGGCCGAGCGCGGGCACGAGCTCGCGTCCGAGACGGACACCGAGGTCGTCGCGCACCTGCTGGCGGAGGAGTTCTCGTCCTGCGCCGATCTCGCCGAGGCCATGCGGCTGGTGTGCCGGCGCCTGGACGGCGCCTTCACTCTGGTCGCGGTGCACGCCGACGCGCCGGACGTGGTCGTGGGCGCCCGCCGCAACTCGCCGCTGGTGGTGGGTGTCGGCGAGGGCGAGGTGTTCCTGGCCTCCGACGTCGCCGCGTTCATCGAGCACACCCGCTCGGCGATCGAGCTGGGCCAGGACCAGGTGGTGGAGCTGCGCCGGGACGGTGTCACGGTGACGGGCTTCGACGGCCGTCCCGCCGAGGTGCGTTCGTACCACGTGGACTGGGACGCGTCGGCCGCGGAGAAGGGCGGCTACGACTACTTCATGCTCAAGGAGATCGCCGAGCAGCCCAAGGCGGTCGCCGACACACTGCTCGGGCGCATCGACGCGGCCGGTTCGCTGACGCTGGACGAGGTCCGGATCACGCCGTCGGAGCTGCGCGAGGTGGACAAGGTCGTCATCGTCGCCTGCGGTACGGCCTTCCACGCCGGCCTGATCGCCAAGTACGCCATCGAGCACTGGACGCGCATCCCGTGCGAGGTGGAGCTGGCGAGCGAGTTCCGCTACCGCGACCCCATCCTCGACGGGCGCTCCCTGGTCATCGCCATCTCGCAGTCCGGCGAGACCATGGACACCCTGATGGCGCTGCGGCACGCACGCGAGCAGGGCTCCAAGGTGCTGGCGATCTGCAACACCAACGGCTCGACGATCCCGCGTGAGTCGGACGCGGTGCTGTACACCCACGCCGGGCCGGAGGTGGCCGTCGCCTCCACCAAGGCGTTCCTGACCCAGCTCGTGGCGTGCTACCTGGTGGCCCTGTACCTGGGCCAGGTGCGCGGCACCAAGTGGGGCGACGAGATCAGCGCCGTCATCAAGGACCTGTCCCACATCGCCGGCGCGGTCGAGCAGGTGCTGGAGACCATGGAGCCGGTACGGGCGCTCGCCCGGTCGCTGGCCGGCAAGAACACGGTGCTGTTCCTGGGCCGGCACGTGGGCTATCCGGTCGCCCTGGAGGGGGCGCTCAAGCTCAAGGAACTCGCCTACATGCACGCCGAGGGCTTCGCGGCGGGCGAGCTGAAGCACGGCCCGATCGCCCTGATCGAGGAGGACCTGCCCGTGGTGGTGGTCGTTCCGTCGCCGCGCGGCCGGTCGGTGCTCTACGACAAGATCGTCTCCAACATCCAGGAGATCCGGGCGCGCGGGGCACGGACCATCGTGATCGCCGAGGAGGGCGACGAGGCCGTGGTGCCCTACGCCGACCACCTGATCCGCATCCCGGCCACGCCCACCCTGCTGCAGCCGCTGGTGGCCACGGTGCCGCTCCAGGTCTTCGCCTGCGAGCTGGCCACGGCCCGGGGCAACGAGGTCGACCAGCCGCGGAACCTGGCGAAGTCCGTCACGGTGGAGTGACCTGCCCACGGCCGCGCACCCGCGCGCCATAGGGTCTGCCCATGAGCATCATCGGGGTCGGTATCGACGTCGCCGAGATCGATCGGTTCCGGGCGTCGCTGGATCGGACGCCTGGGCTGGCCGATCGGCTGTTCGTCGACAGTGAGTTGCTGCTGCCCAGCGGGGAGCGGCGCGGCATCGCGTCCCTCGCGGCACGGTTCGCCGCCAAGGAGGCGCTGGCCAAGGCGCTGGGCGCGCCGCCGGGGCTGCACTGGACCGACGCCGAGGTGTACGTCGAGGACAGCGGGCAGCCGCGGCTGCGGGTGAAGGGGACCGTCGCCGCGAAGGCGGCGGAACTCGGCGTGCGCTCCTGGCATGTGTCGCTCAGCCACGACGCCGGGATCGCCTCGGCCGTGGTGGTCGCCGAGGGCTGAGCGCCGCGGGTGGCTCCGCCAGGCCCCGGGTGTGGCGGGTGGCCTTTCCGGGGCAGACTCGAAGCCATGCGTACTGCGTACAGCGTGGAGACGGTGAGGGCGGCCGAGCGGGAGCTGATGGCGCGGCTTCCGGAGGGCGCGCTGATGCAGCGGGCCGCCGCGGGGCTGGCCGCCGCCTGCGCCGACCTGCTCGGGCGGGTCTACGGCCGTCGGGTGGTGCTGCTGGTCGGGAGCGGGGACAACGGCGGGGACGCGTTGTACGCGGGTGCCCGGCTGGCACGGCGGGGCGCCGGCGTCACGGCCGTACTGCTGGCGCCGCCCGAGCGAACCCACCCGGGCGGTCTCGCGGCGCTGCGCAGGGCGGGCGGCTCCGTCACGGTGCCCGGCCGCGCCGAGGGCCTCATCGCGCGGGCCGACCTCGTGGTGGACGGCATCGTCGGCATCGGTGGCAAGGGCGGGCTGCGGCCGGAGGCCGGGGCACTGGCCGACGCGGTCGAGCGGTCGGGGGCCGCCGTCGTCGCGGTGGACCTGCCGAGCGGTGTGGAGGCCGACACCGGGGAGGTGCGGGGCGCGGCGGTCCGGGCCGACCTCACCGTCACCTTCGGCACGCACAAGCCGGGGCTGCTGATCGACCCGGCGCGCGAGTACGCCGGAACCGTGCGGCTGGTCGGCATCGGGCTCGGCCTGCCGCCCGTCGCCGAGCTGGAGGCGCTGCAACACGCGGACGTGGCCCGGCTGTTGCCGCGCCCGGCGGCGGAGAGCGACAAGTACCGGCGGGGCGTGGTCGGGATCGCCGCAGGGTCGGCACGCTATCCGGGGGCCGCCGTGCTGGCCGTCTCCGGGGCGCTGCGCGGCGGGGCCGGTGCCGTGCGGTACGTCGGGCCCGCCGCGGACGCGGTGATCGCCCGGTTCCCGGAGACGCTCGTGTCCGACCGGGGCCCGGCGAAGGCGGGCCGGGTGCAGGCGTGGGTCGTCGGGCCCGGTGCCGGGGACGACGCGGCGACCGTGGCGGAGGTGCTGGACGCCGATGTGCCGGTGCTGCTCGACGCCGACGGGCTGCGGCTGGCGGAGCGGGACGCGGTGCGCGGGCGTACGGCGCCGACGCTCATGACCCCGCACGCGGGGGAGGCGGCGGCGCTGCTCGGGGTGCGCCGGGAGGAGGTCGAGGGAGCCCGGCTGGCCGCGGTGCGGGAGCTGGCGGCGGTGTACCGGGCGACCGTGCTGCTGAAGGGGTCGACGACGCTGGTCGCCGACCCGCGGGGCGGCGCGGTGCGGGTGAACGCCACGGGCACGGGCTGGCTGGCCACCGCCGGGAGCGGTGATGTGCTGTCGGGGCTCGCCGGGTCGCTGCTTGCCTCCGGGCTGTCCGCACTGGACGCGGGGAGCGCGGCGGCGTATCTGCACGGGCTGGCCGGGCGGTTCGCCGCCTCCGGGGCGCCGGCCGGGGCGCACGACATCGCGGAGCGGCTGCCCGAGGCGTGGCGGGACGTCCGCGACGCCCTGGGCTGAGCACAGCCGGGCGGACGAGGGTCCGGCACACCGTGGGGGAGGCGGGCCGGGCCCCTCGCCGGCTGTGGGTCAACGCACTGTGAAAGCGGGTGACTTACCGGTGATCGGGGTGATGGTGCCGAGCAGGTTCCGCGCGTCGCCGTGGTACACGATCCGGTACGTGCCGGGGGTGGTGCCCTGCGGGATGTCCCAGGTGATGGTGACCTTGGAGGCGGCGACGCCGTAGCGCTCCCAGTGGAACCTGGTCGCCCAGTCGCCGTCGTCGGCGATCCGGTGCCAGGTCCCGCCGGAGTCCTGCCGCTGGATCTCCAGGTACGTGTCGCCCCGGTGCAGGTCGTTGCCCGGGTGGGCGCCGGCGAAGACGACCCGGGCCCGGTCGCCGGCCTGGTAGCCGTCCTGGGGTGTCTCCAGCACGTCCCCGAACGACTTGAGGACCGGCGGCGCGTCCAGCACCACGCCGGGCTGCAGGGACAGGGCCTTGCCGGACAGGTCCGGTGCCTTGGGGCCGGCGGGCACCTGGGCGCCGTCGCGGAGCGCGGTGGCGAGAGCGGCCGCCGTCTGCTGGAGCGCCGGGAGCTGCCAGCGGCCGAACAGGGTGCTGCCGCCCTCGTACTGCTGGGAGTCGTACTCCTCGGGGGTGGTCAGGTAGTGGAAGTACGAGTTGGCGTATCCGGCGACCAGCACGTCCTCGAGGTCGGCGCCGACGATCGCGGCGACCGTGCGCCGCAGCCGCAGCCCCGCGCAGATGGTGACCTCGCCCGGGATGCCGACGAGGTACAGCCGGCCGATGCGCACCAGCATCACCGGCACCCGCTCCTGCACCCACGGGTAGACGCGGTTCATCTCACCGATGGGCACGAGGACGTCCTTCGGCGCCTGTGCCTCCTTCAGCTCCGGCGAGACGGTGTAGACGACGGAGTCGGACACCGCGTCCCAGAAGGGGTTCTCGCCCTCCTCGAATCCGGGGAAGGCCGGCCCGTCCTCCATGCTCCCGGCGGCCATGGAGGCGCCGATGCAGGGCTTCGAGGTCCGGTGGGTCCGCCCGTCACCGGTGAACTCGGGGCCCACCGTGACGTCGGAGAGGTCGATGTGGACCAGCCGGGAGTCCACCGGGCCGGACAGTCTGACGCCCGGCTGGTGCAACTGCGCCGCGGCGGCCTCGTACTGCCGGAGCCCGCTGGCGTGGGTGTGGGCGAAGTCCTCCGGCGTGGTCGGGGGCTCCAGGTCGAGGTTGGGGGACATGTCGCCGCTGTTGGTCTGGGCGAATGCCGAGACGAACGCCGGGGAGCCGTCGGCCAGGTAGTCGACGCCGTTGACCTCCCGCTCCCAGTGGTAGGCGGCGAACCCCTTGTTGTCCGCGCTGATCAGGCGGTTGTCCCCGGACATGCTGGTGCCGTGCACCGGGAACCAGTTGATGGCGCCCACCGCCCGGCCGGCCCGCTCCACCCGCAGCAGCGTGGTGTGCGGGTCGACGGCGTCCGGGAAGTGGTCACGGTCGGCCTTCGGGTTGCGGTCGAAGGCCACCCGGGAGCGGTTGGCGCTGGCTCCGGTCAGGGTCCCGTGGCTGAGGACCAGGCCGGACGGTGCCAGATCGTCGTGGGCGCGCCGGGCGGCCTCGACGAGACCGTCCGCCACGGCGTCGAAGGTCTTGCGGTGGAACCCGAACGTGGTCGCGTTGTACAGCAGATGGTGCGAGTAGCCGCCGGGGCCGGCGTGGGTGTGGGTGGCGGTGATGAGCACGTTCTGCTCGGTGTAGAGGTCGCCGTACCTCGCGGCGAGACGCCGCAGCACCTCCTGGTGCACGCTCTCGAAGATCATCGGCGAGTCCGCGACGATCAGCATGACGCGCCGGCCGGTGGCCCGGTCCACCACCACGAACCCGCGGGCCCGCAACCGGGTGTGCAGCCCGGCGGCCTGCTGGTCGAACCGGCCGTAGCCCATCATGCCGACCTCGGCGACCTCGCCGGTGGCGTCGGCGACGCCCCGCCCGACGAGGTAGGCGGTGTCACCGCCGGACGGGGTGTCACCCGCGGACGAGGTGCCGTCGGCGGTCGCGGCGCCGGCCGGGCTCGGGCCGGCCAACTGGGCGCCCGCCAGGCCGAGGCCGGTCAGGGCTCCGGCCGCGAGGACGGTACGCCGGCTGCGGGCAGGGCGTTCCGTGGTCATCTGCTGCTCCTCGGCTCGGTGGGGGGTACGAACGCGAAGTGACGAACACGCCAGGAACTTGAACAATGTTCAAGTTTTCCGTGCGCCATTGCTACACCTGCCGCCGAGGTCGCCGCAAGACTCGTGCGGCGACCTCCACGCGGCCGCCGTGTCTTCGCCGCGGCGTCCGCGCGGGCACCCTGCGACGGTCCTTCGGCCGGTGCGCCCGGGGGCCGCCGCGGTCCTCTGAGACACTGGGGGCGCCATGAGTGAGACTGTTGCTGAGCCGACCGCGCCTCTGCGGGCCCGGGCCGAGATCGATCTGGCCGCCCTGCGTGCCAATGTGCGGGCCCTGCGCGCCCGTGCGGAGGGCGCGGCCCTGATGGCCGTCGTCAAGTCCGACGCGTACGGCCACGGGGCGCTGCCGTGTGCCCGCGCCGCCGTCGAGGCGGGCGCGACCTGGCTCGGCACGGCCACGCCGGAGGAGGCGCTCGCGCTGCGCGCCGCCGGTCTGGACGTCCGCGTCCTGTGCTGGCTCTGGGTGCCCGGCGGGCCCTGGCGGCAGGCGGTCGAGGCGGACATCGACGTCTCCCTCAGCGGGATGTGGGCGCTGCGCGAGGTCACCGAGGCCGCCCGGCAGGCGGGCCGGCCCGCGCGTGTCCAGCTCAAGGCCGACACCGGGCTCGGGCGCAACGGCTGCCAGCCCGATGACTGGCCCGAGCTGGTCGGCGAGGCCCTGCGGGCCGAACGCGAGGGCCTGCTCCGGGTCACCGGTCTGTGGTCGCACTTCGCCTGCGCCGACGAGCCCGGGCATCCGTCCATCGCCGCCCAGCTCACCCGGTTCCGGGAGATGGTGGCGTACGCCGAGGAACGGGGCGTGCGGCCCGAGGTGCGGCACATCGCCAACTCCCCGGCCACGCTGACCCTTCCGGAGACCCACTTCGACCTCGTCCGTCCGGGCATCGCCATGTACGGCATCTCGCCCAGCCCGGAGATCGGCACCCCGGCGGACTTCGGCCTGCGCCCGGTGATGACGCTGAGCGCGTCGCTGGCGCTGGTCAAGCACGTCCCGGCCGGACACGGCGTCAGCTACGGCCACCACTACGTCACCCCGGGCGCGACCACCCTCGGCCTGGTCCCCGTCGGCTACGCGGACGGCATCCCCCGGCACGCCTCCGGCACCGGACCGGTGCTGGTGGACGGCAAGTGGCGGACCGTCGCGGGGCGGGTGGCCATGGACCAGTTCGTGGTGGACCTCGGCGGGGACGAGCCCGAGGCCGGGGCGGAGGCGGTGCTGTTCGGTCCCGGAGACCGCGGTGAGCCCACCGCCGAGGACTGGGCGCAGGCCTGCGGCACGATCGCGTACGAGATCGTCACCCGGATCGGAACGCGTGTTCCCCGCGTCCATGTGAACGGGCACCAGGAGGGGTAATCCCTTGAGGGGGGCGGACATTCATGCCCGGTTACACCTGCCGCCACTGGTAACACGGACAACACCGGCACCACCCGTACCATCCCGGCACCACCCGTTTCACCCACCCAGCGAACTGCAGTCCGGCGAAGAGGAGCGGAAGTGAGCGAGAGCAGTGCGGAGGCCCTGGTGGACGCCGTCGCCTCGGCGGCCGTCGCCGCCTCCGCCGCGGGGGCGGCCGGCAACTGGCGCCGGACGACCGGCATCGCCGGTGCCGCGATAGGCGTCCTGGCCGCGGGCGCGGCCGCCGGGGTGGCCGTCGAGCGGATGACCGTGGGCCGCGGGATGCGCCGCCGGGCCCGGCTCGTGCTGGACTCGGCCGGCCCCTACGGCACCCTGCGCGGCACCCCGGGCAAGGCCTACGCCGACGACGGCACCGAGCTGTACTACGAGGTCGACGACGTGGACCCCGACCCGGGCCCGAACGTCTCCCCGCGCCGTCGCAGGCTCTTCGGCCGCAAGGCCCCCGCCCCCGTCACCGTCGTCTTCTGCCACGGCTACTGCCTCAGCCAGGACTCCTGGCACTTCCAGCGGGCGGCCCTGCGCGGGGTCGTGCGCACCGTGCACTGGGACCAGCGCAGCCACGGCCGGTCCGGACGCGGGGTGGCCCAGAGCCAGGACGGCGTACCTCTCACCATCGACCAGCTCGGCCGCGATCTGAAGGCGGTCCTCGACGCGGCCGTGCCGGACGGGCCCATCGTGCTGGTCGGGCACTCCATGGGCGGGATGACCATCATGGCGCTGGCCGCCCACTTCCCGGAGCTGATCCGCGACCGGGTCGTGGCCACCGCCCTCATCGGCACCTCCTCCGGGCGGCTCGGCGAGGTCAACTTCGGGCTGCCCGTGGCCGGCGTCAACGCGGTGCGCCGGATACTCCCCGGGGTGCTGAGGGCGCTCGGGCAGCAGGCGGAACTGGTGGAGAAGGGGCGTCGGGCCACCGCCGACCTGTTCGCCGGGGTCATCAAGCGGTACTCGTTCGCCTCCCGGGACGTCGACCCCGCTGTGGAGCGGTTCGCCGAACGGATGATCGAGTCGACGCCGATCGACGTGGTTGCCGAGTTCTATCCGGCCTTCACCGAGCACGACAAGGCCGAGGCGCTGCTCTGCTTCCGGGACCTCCCGGTGCTGGTGCTGGCCGGTGTGCAGGACCTGGTCACGCCCAGCGAGCACAGCGAGGCCATCGCCGACCTCCTCCCGGACGCCGAACTGGTGCTCGTGCCGGACGCCGGGCACCTGGTGATGCTGGAGCACCCGGAAGTGGTCACCGACCGCCTGGCCGACCTGCTCACCCGCGCGGGTGCCGTGCCCGCAGGGGCTACCGTAAGTGGCTATGGAACAGCCAGCAGCACCAGCAGTACCGCACGACCCCGCTGAGATCCGGCTGACCGTCACCTCTCCCGAGCAGATGCGGGAGCTGGGCCGCCGCCTGGCCAAGCTGCTGCGCTCGGGTGACCTGGTGATGCTCAGCGGCGAGCTGGGCGCGGGCAAGACGACGCTGACCCGCGGGCTCGGTGAGGGGCTCGACGTGCGCGGCGCGGTCACCTCGCCGACCTTCGTGATCGCCCGGGTGCACCCCTCCCTCGGCGACGGGCCGCCGCTCGTCCACGTGGACGCCTACCGGCTCTCCGGCGGCCTCGACGAGATGGAGGACCTCGACCTCGACGTCTCCCTGCCCGACTCGGTGATCGTCGTGGAGTGGGGTGAGGGCAAGGTCGAGGAGCTGACCGAGGACCGGCTCCAGGTCGTCATCCACCGGGCCGTCGGCGACACGACCGACGAGGTCCGGCAGGTGACGGTCACCGGGCTCGGGGAGCGGTGGGCGAGCGCGGATCTGGGCACGCTGGCGGCCTGACCGAGGCCACTTTCCGACAAGGCGTCGGTAACATATTGCGCAGGATGTCCCGGGCGTGGTCACATGGTGTCCCGCTCGCGGTTAGGCATACCTAACCGCGCCCGCCCCCGCACTTCAGGAGGCGTCCATGTCCGCTTCTCGGCCCACGGAGCAGCCGGTCGAGCCGCCCGTGTTCGGCGGGGTGTCGATGCGTGAACTGCTGGCGTCGTGCGAGGCCGCCCGCGCGGTCTCCCGGCCGCCGGGCGAGCCGGCGCCGTCCAGGCCGGAACACCCGGTGGGGCCGGAGCGGCGCCAGGCCGCCTAGCGGCAGCCTGCGGCGCGGCTTCGGGCGGGTCCCCGCGGGCGCCGGGCCGCGTGTCTCCCGGCCTCGGTACCGGTCGCCCCCGGCGGCGCCGTCAGCGGATCACCACCACCGGTACGCCGATCGTGGCGAATTTCCACATCGCGTCGCCGTCCTCGCGCCGCTCCCGGATGCCGCCGGTCTTCACCCCGTCACCGGTGAAGGCGGCCCCGCCGCGCACCGCCGCGCTGAAGCCGATCACCACCCCGTCCACGCTGGTGAACCGCACGACGTGCTCGATGGGCAGGCCGTCCGTCCCGGTGACCGCGTTCGAGCGGGACGTGACCCAGTACCTGCCCGCCGGCGGGTCCACGGTGCCGGGGTTCACCCCGAAGCTGCGCTGCACCCGGTTGTGGTCGTCGACCAGCCAGACCCGGTCGTCGTCCACCGAGTACACCACCCGTTCACCCGTTCCGGAACCGCCCGGCAGGGCGCCCGGGTGGAGCCGGTCGCGGGGTGCCTTCCCGGCCGTCCCGGCGGACGCCGCGTTCGGCCCCGGCCTGCCGCTCAGCTTCGGCGGAACGGTCGCCTGTGCCTGGTAGGCGAGGAATCCGACGACACCGATGGCCGCCGCGGTGAGGCCGGCCACGATCCCCGAGCTGGTCCCTGCCACGCGCGCCCACCTCTGTTTCGTGCCATATGTCGTACTTCGTACGAACCGTAGCAGTCGGTCACCGCCGCACCGGGACGGCGATGCGAGCGGCGCGGGCGCCGTAGGCTGTTCGCGTGCTCTTGCTCGCTCTGGATACCGCCACCCCCGCCGTCACCGTCGCGCTGCACGACGGAACGGACGTCATCGCGTCGTCGAGCCAGGTGGACGCCCGCCGGCACGGAGAGCTGCTGCTGCCGGCCGTCGACCGGGTGCTCGCCGAGGCCGGGTTCAAGCTGGAGGCCGTCACCGGGATCGTCGTCGGTACCGGACCCGGCCCCTACACCGGTCTGCGGGTCGGCCTGATGACCGCCGACACCTTCGGTCTCGCGATCGGCGTCCCGGTGTACGGCGTGTGCACCCTGGACGGCCTCGCCTACGCCGCCGACATCGAGAAGGGCCCCTTCGTGGTGGCGACCGACGCCCGGCGCAAGGAGGTCTACTGGGCGACCTACGCCGACTCCCGCACCCGCCTGACCGGCCCGGCCGTCGACCGCCCCGCCGACATCGCCGAGCGGGTCGCCGGGCTGCCCGCGGTCGGCGCCGGCGCGCTGCTCTACCCGGACACGTTCCCGAGCGCCCACGAACCGGAGCACGTGTCCGCCGCCGCCCTCGCCGCGCTGGCCGCCGAGAAGCTGGCAGCGGGCGAGGAACTGCCGGCGCCGCGCCCGCTGTACCTGCGCCGTCCCGACGCGCAGGTCCCCAAGAACTACAAGGTGGTCACCCCGAAGTGACGGAGCCTCGACTGCGTGAGATGCGCTGGTGGGACATCGACCCGGTCCTCGGGCTGGAGCGGGACCTGTTCCCCGACGACGCCTGGTCGAGGGGCATGTTCTGGTCCGAGCTGGCCCACTCCCGGGGCGCCGAGGCCAACCGGCGGTACCTCGTGGCCGAGGAGGACGGCCGGATCGTCGGGTACGCGGGCCTCGCGGCCTCGGGCGATCTCGGCGACGTCCAGACCATCGCCGTCGCCCGCTCCCACCAGGGCACCGGCCTCGGCGGCCGGCTGCTGACCGAGCTGCTGAAGGCGGCCACCGCCTTCGAGTGCGCCGAGGTCCTGCTCGAGTGCCGGGTCGACAACGTCCCCGCCCAGAAGCTCTACGAGCGCTTCGGCTTCGTGCCCATCGGCTTCAGACGCGGCTACTACCAGCCGGGGAACGTCGACGCCCTGGTGATGCGCCTGACCACAGCATCCGACAGCGGCCCCGCCGCGGACTCCCCCCCAGTACAAGGAACCGAGATCAATGGCTGACGAACCTCTCGTCCTCGGCATCGAGACATCCTGCGACGAGACCGGCGTCGGCATCGTCCGCGGCACCACCCTGCTGGCGGACGCCGTCGCCTCCAGCGTCGACGAGCACGCCCGCTTCGGCGGCGTCGTGCCCGAGGTGGCGTCCCGGGCGCACCTGGAGGCGATGGTCCCGACCATCGACCGCGCGCTGAAGGAGGCGGGCGTCACCGCGAAGGACCTCGACGGCATCGCGGTCACCGCGGGCCCGGGGCTCGCCGGCGCCCTGCTCGTCGGCGTCTCGGCGGCCAAGGCCTACGCCTACGCCCTGGGCAAGCCCCTGTACGGCGTCAACCACCTGGCCTCGCACATCTGTGTGGACCAGTTGGAGCACGGCCCGCTGCCCGAGCCGACCATGGCCCTGCTGGTCTCCGGCGGCCACTCCTCCCTGCTGCTGTCCGAGGACATCACCTCCGACGTCCGCCCCATGGGCGCCACCATCGACGACGCGGCCGGTGAGGCCTTCGACAAGATCGCCCGAGTGCTGAACCTGGGCTTCCCCGGCGGCCCGGTCATCGACCGCTACGCCCGTGAGGGCGACCCGGCGGCGATCGCCTTCCCGCGCGGTCTGACCGGCCCGCGCGACCCCGCGTACGACTTCTCCTTCTCCGGACTGAAGACCGCCGTGGCCCGCTGGATCGAGGCCAGGCGCGCGGCCGGCGAGGAGGTCCCGGTCCGTGACGTGGCCGCGTCCTTCCAGGAGGCCGTGGTCGACGTGCTGACCCGCAAGGCCGTCCGCGCCTGCAAGGACCAGGGGGTCGACCACCTGATGATCGGCGGCGGTGTCGCGGCCAACTCCCGGCTGCGCGTCCTCGCCCAGGAGCGCTGTGAGGCGGCCGGGATCCGGCTGCGCGTCCCGCGTCCCAAGCTGTGCACGGACAACGGCGCGATGGTCGCGGCCCTCGGCGCCGAGATGGTCTCCCGCAATCGCGCCGCCTCCGACTGGGACCTGTCCGCCGACTCCTCGCTGCCGGTGACCGACCCGCACGTGCCGGGGCAGAGCCACGCCCATGCGCACGAGGCCGGCACGGAGAACCTGTACTCGTGACGGTCGCCCTGATGTGGGAGGCCCGGGCCGCCGGCGGCCGGGGCGCGGAACTGCTGGAGTGGGTACGTGCGCAGGACCTCGCGCGGGAGCCGCTGCGCCGGGAGACCTTCCGGGCCCCGCAGGACCGGGTACTGGTCATCACCTGGTGGGACGCGCCGTACGACGCCGAGCTCCCGGAACTGCCCGAACCGGACGGCACCCTGGTGACGCGGGCGGTCCACCGGTGGCGGTTCGAGCCGGTGGACGGGGAAGCGGAACGCTGAGGTGGCGCGCGGGCCGCTTCTCGCGCTATGATCATCACACGCGAACGGCCGGAAACCCGGTCCGGACGCAGTGCGTTGGTGGTCCAAGGAAAGACGCCCCACTTCCTGTGGGGAGATGCAGGTGCAAGGCCTGCCCGGCGCTCCATCCGACACCCCGCCACCGGTCATCCGGTGGCGGGGTGTTCGCGTTCACTGCGTGCCGTCCACCTCCACCTCGCAGCGCAGCATCCGCTCGGGCCCGACCACCCGCACCGGACCGGTCAGCCGCAGCCGGGCGGTGTGCCGTACCTCCGCGCTGGACGGTCCGAGCCGCAACTCCAGCGCGCCGGGCTCCACCACGCGGGCGCCCGTGCGGTCGGTGAAGGACGACAGGTCGGCGTGGAAGCGGAAGGTCAGCCTGCGGGACTCGCCGGGTGACAGCTCCAGCCGCCGGTAGCCGGTCAGCCGGACGTCCGGGCGGGTCACCGACGCCACCGGGTCGTGCAGATAGAGCTGGACGACCTCGGCTCCCGTGCGGTCACCGGTGTTGCGGACGGTCAGCGAGAGGTCGTACGAGCCGTCCGTGCCGATCTCCGCGACATCGTCTCCGGTGAAGTCCTCCCAGGCGAACGTCGTGTACGAGCGGCCGTGGCCGAAGGGGTACAGCGGGGTCGGGTCCAGGTTGCTGACCTCGCCGGCCAGGCCCAGCGGGGGCTGGAGATAGGTCCAGGGCTGGCCGCCGGGCGCGCGCGGGACGCTCACCGGGAGCCGCCCCGAGGGGTTCACCCGGCCGGACAGGACGCCCGCGAGGGCCGGGCCGCCCTCCTCGCCGGGGAAGAAGGCCTGGACGGCCGCGCCGACCCGGCCGTGCCAGCGGCCCAGCGCGTACGGGCGGCCGGTGAGCAGGACCAGGACGACGGGTACGCCGGTGGCGACCAACGCGTCCAGCAACTCGCCCTGGACACCCGGCAGCCGCAGGTCCGCCACGTCGCAGCCCTCGCCGGAGGTGCCTCGGCCGAACAGGCCCGCGCGGTCGCCGAGGACCGCCACGCACACATCCGCCTCCGCCGCCCGGGCCACCGCCTCCGCGAAGCCCGCGGTGTCCGGATCGGAGACCCCGCAGCCCTCGGCGAACGTCACCTTGGCGTCCGGGAGTTCGGCGCGCAGGGCGTCCAGGACCGTCGGGATCGAGACGCCGAGCGGGACCTCGGGGTGGTGGGGGAGCACATGGGAGGGGAAGGAGTAGCAGCCGAGCATGGCCAGGGCGTCCGCCGCGCGGGGGCCCACCACCGCGATCCGGGTGTCGGGGGCCAGTGGAAGCAGCCCGTCGGGGTTGTCGAGCAGGACCACCGACTCCTCCGCCAGCCGGCCGGCCAGGGCCCGGTTGCGGGCCGAGTCCAGGTCGACGGGGCCGTCCGGCTCCGGCCGCCAGTCCTCGTCCAGCAGGCCCAGCTCGCACTTCTGCAGCAGGACCCGGCGGGCCGCGCGGTCCACCAGCGACTCCGGGACCCGGCCCGCCCGTACGGCCGTGACGAGCGGGGTGCCGTAGCACTTCAGGGTCGGCAGTTCGACGTCGATGCCCGCCGCGAGGGCCAGGTGCGCCGCGCCGGCCTCGTCCTCCGCGACCCGGTGCTGGCTCCGCAGGAAGCCGATGCCGAAGTAGTCGGCGACCACCGTGCCGGTGAACCCCCATTCGCCTCGCAGGAGTTCGTCGAGCAGTTGGGGGTCGGCGGAGACCGGGACGCCGTCGGTCTCGGTGTAGGAGGCCATCACCGAGCGCGCCCCGCCCTCGCGCAGCGCCATCTCGAACGGCGGCAGGGTCACGTCCGCGAACTCCCGTACGCCCGCCCGTACGGGGGCGAGGTTGCGGGCGCCCACCGAGGAGGCGTACCCGGCGAAGTGCTTGAGTGTGGCGACCACCCCGGCCGACTCCAGGCCGCGCACATAGGCCGCGCCGACCGTACCGACCAGGTAGGGGTCCTCGCCGATCGTCTCCTCCACCCGGCCCCAGCGCGGGTCGCGGACCACGTCCAGCACGGGGGCGAGGCCCTGGTGGACGCCGACCGAGCGCAGGTCGCGGCCGATGTGCCGGCCCAGCTCGGCGACGAGCGCCGGGTCGAAGGACGCACCCCAGGCCAGCGGTACCGGGTACGCGGTCGCGCCCCAGGCCGTGAAGCCCGCCAGGCACTCCTCGTGGGCGACCGCCGGGATGCCGAAGCGGCTCGCCCCGGCGATGCGGCGCTGGGCACGGGCCAGTGCCTGCGCGCCCAGCGCCGGGTCCACGGGGGCGGTGCCGAAGGAGCGGGTCAACTGGCCGAGGCCACGGGTGATCAGCTCGTCCCAGTCGTAGTCGGCGGTCATCTCGCGCTGCAGCGGGGCGACCCCGTCGCCGTCCGTGGCGGCGCCCACCCACACCCCGTAGAGCTGGGCGGTCTTCTCCTCCAGGGTCATGCGGGAGAGCAGGTCGTCGACGCGCGCGGCGGCGGGCAGGGCGGGGTCGCGCCAAGGAGCGGTGGTCATGGAACTCCCGTCGGAAGGGTCGGGACGCCGGGCGGTACCCCGTTCGTCGGCACACTCTCGGGCTCTCGGGCGGTCGGACTCTTGACTCCGCTGCCGAATGTTTCGGGCAATGCTTCGAATGTTCCGGAAACCTATGGCGGGAGAACACCTTCGTCAAGAGGTCCCGCAGGGATACGATCGCGGGCATGAAGCCTTCGAAGCCCGCAGAAACGCAGACGGCGACCCTCGCCGAAATCGCCCGGGAGGCCGGGGTCTCCGCTCCGACTGTTTCGAAGGTCCTCAACGGCCGCGCCGACGTGGCCCCGGCGACCCGCACCCGTGTCGAGGAGCTGCTGCGCGCCTACGGCTACCGGCGCCGGCGCGCCGAGGCCTCCCGTTCCCCCCTGATCGACCTCGTCTTCCACGAGCTGGAGAGCGCCTGGGCGATGGAGGTCATCCGGGGTGTGGAGAACGTGGCCCGGGACGCGGGCCTGAGCGTGGTGCTGTCCGAGTCGGCGGGGCGGCTCACCCCGGGCCGCACCTGGGCCGACCAGGTGGCCGCCCGCCGTCCGCACGGCGTGGTCCTGGTGCTGTCCGGCCTCGACGAGTCCCAGCGCGCGCTGCTGACCAGCCGGTCCATCCCGTTCGTGGTGATGGACCCGGCGGGCGACCCGGGTCCGGACGTGCCCTCGATCGGCGCCACCAACTGGCAGGGCGGCCTCGCCGCCACGCGCCACCTGGTGGAGCTCGGCCACAGCCGGATCGGCGCCATCAGCGGCCCCTCCCGGATGATGTGCAGCCGGGCCCGCGTCGACGGCTACCGGGCCGCGCTGGAGACGGCGGGGCTGCCGGTCGACCCCTCGCTCGTCGTGACCGGCGACTTCCACCACGACGCCGGCTACCGGCTGGGCCTGGAGCTGCTGCGCCGCCCGGACCGGCCCACCGCCGTCTTCGCGGGCAACGACCTGCAGGCGCTCGGTCTGTTCGAGGCCGCGCGCGAGCTGGGGCTGCGCATCCCGGAGGACCTCAGTGTGGTGGGCTTCGACGATCTGCCGGTGGCCCGCTGGGTGGGGCCGCCGCTGACGACCGTGCGCCAGCCGCTGACCGAGATGGCCGAGGCCGCGGCCCGGCTGGTGCTGGAGCTGGGCCGCGCGGAGGGCGAGCGGGCGGCGACCCGGGTGGAGCTGGCGACCAGCCTGGTGGTGCGCAGCAGTACCGCGGCCCCGGCCACAGGGTGACGTGAGTGGCCGGAAGTTGACGTATTGACGGGTGGGGCGTGCGCCCCCACACTCCTCCGAAGTCAATCGGTTGCACGACCGAAACTTTCGGAGGCCCCCCGCCATGAGAACCTCCAGAACTCCCTTACGCGCCTGTCTGGCCGCCCTGGTCGCCGCCGCGGCCCTGTTCACGGCCGGTACCGGTACCGCCCGCGCCGCCGACCCGCCGCTGCGCGACCTCGCCGCGGCGAAGGGCAAGGTCATCGGCACCGCGGTCACCGGCTCCAAGCTCACCGGCGCCTACGCGGACATCACCGGGACGCAGTTCGGCTCGCTCACCCCGGGCAACGCCATGAAGTGGGGCTCTGTCGAGCCCTCCCGGGGCAGCTTCGACTGGAGCGAGGCCGACCGGATCGTGGCCTTCGCCCAGGCCCACGGCCAGCAGGTGCGCGGCCACACCCTGGTCTGGCACAGCCAGAACCCAAGCTGGCTGACCAGCGGGAGCTGGACCCCGGCCCAGCTCGGCACCCTGCTGCAGAACCACATCAGCACCGAGGTCGGCCGCTACAAGGGCAAGGTGTCCGTCTGGGACGTGGTCAACGAGCCCTTCGACGAGGACGGCGGCTACCGCTCGACGATCTGGTACGACGGCCTCGGCTCCGGCTACATCGCCAACGCCCTGACCTGGGCGCACGCGGCCGACCCGGACGCGAAGCTGTACGTCAACGACTACAACGTCGAGGGCGTGAACGCGAAGTCCACCGCCCTGTACAACCTGGTCAGGAGCCTCAAGCAGCAGGGCGTGCCGATCGACGGCGTCGGCCTCCAGGCCCATCTGATCCTCGGCCAGGTGCCGGCCACGCTCCAGCAGAACATCCAGCGCTTCGCCGACCTCGGCGTGGACGTGGCCGTCACCGAACTGGACGTCCGGATGTCCCTGCCCGCCGACAGCGCGAAACTGGCCCAGCAGGCGGCCGACTTCAAGTCCGTGGTGGCCGCCTGCGCGGCCGTGACCCGGTGCGTCAACGTCACGGCGTGGGGCTTCACCGACTCCGACTCGTGGGTGCCGAGCACCTTCCCCGGCTACGGGGCGGCGACGCCGTACGACGAGAACTACCGGCCGAAACCGGCGTACTACGGCATCGCCGAGGCGCTGGGCGGGGGCGGCGGCACGAGCGAACCGCCACCGGCCGGTGCCTGCTCGGCCGCCTACAGCGTGACCAGCCAGTGGGACAGCGGCTTCACCGGCCAGGTGAGGGTCTCCTGCTCCGGTGCCTCGCTGCCCTCCTGGAAGGTGAACTGGACCTACGGCGCGGGCCAGCGGATCACCCAGGCCTGGAACGCCACCTGCACCCAGTCCGGCACGGCGGTGTCGTGCGCGAACGCCTCGTACAACGGCTCGGTGCCGGACGGAGGTTCGGTGACCTTCGGGTTCAACGCCTCCTGGAGCGGGAGCAATCCGGTGCCCACGGTGAGCCTCGGATGAGAATTTCCCCGGAGAACCGACTCTCACGGTTTCCGCTGACAGTCCGCTGACAATCCGGATCTACGTTCCTTCCGTGACCGGACAGGACGAGAACGGCGACGAAGGCGGACGAAGGGGCCGGCGGCCCGGCGCACTGAGGGCCGCCGGCCTGCTCCTCGCCGGCGCCCTGGTGCTCGGCTCGGCCACCGCGGCCTGGGCCCACTGGCATCTGAACCACAACAGACGGCCGGGAAAAAATTCTCCGGGAAATTTCCGCGCGGCTGTCGATCCGGCCGGCTCCCGTTCGACGCATGGGTGAGCGGCGGGGAACGGCCCCGTCGCCCGACCCGAGGAGTCACCATGCCCCGCTACCTGTCGCTCGTGCGCATCGACGAGGCCTCCGCCCCCGCCGAGGGCCCCAGCGAGGAACTGATGCAGCGGATGGGTGAGCTGATCGAGGAGATCACCAAGGCCGGCGTGATGCTCGACACCGCCGGACTCACCCCCTCCGCCCAGGGCGCCCGGGTGCGCTGGGAGGGCGGGAAGATCTCCGTCACCGACGGGCCCTTCACCGAGTCCAAGGAGGTCGTCGGCGGCTACGCGCTCATGCAGTGCAAGGACATGGCCGAGGCCCTGGAGTGGACCAAGCGCTTCCTGAAGACCCACGAGGAGTTCTGGACCGTCACCTGCGAGGTCCGCGAGATCGCCGAGGGCTGAGCCCCTTCTTGGCCCCGGACGGCCCGGGGGTGTTGCATGGTGGGCTGTGGAAGCACAGCCCACCGCGGCACACGCCATCGAGACCGTCTTCCGGCTGGAGTCCCCGCGCGTCGTCGCCGGCGTCGCCCGGATCGTGCGGGACATCGGCATCGCCGAGGAGCTCGCGCAGGACGCGCTGGTTGCCGCCCTGGAGCGGTGGCCCCGGGACGGCGTGCCCGACAACCCCGGCGCCTGGCTCATGGCCACCGCCCGGCACCGCGCCGTCGACCTGGTCCGGCGCCGCGAGACCTACGCCCGCAAGCTCGCGGAGATCGGCCGGAACCTCCCGGACACGGCCCCGCCGCCCGAGCCCGCCGACCCGGACGACATCGACGACGACCTGCTGCGGCTCGTCTTCACCACCTGCCATCCGGTGCTGTCCCCCGAGGCCCGCATCGCCCTCACCCTGCGCCTGCTGGGCGGCCTCACCACGGCGGAGATCGCCCGCGCCCATCTGGTCCCGGAGGCGACGGTCGCCCAGCGGATCGTCCGCGCCAAACGCACCCTCGCGGCACGGAACGTCGCCTTCGAGGTGCCGTACGGGCCCGACCGCGAGGCCCGCCTCGGCTCGGTCCTGGACGTCATCTACCTGATCTTCAACGAGGGTTACGCGGCCACCGCCGGCGACGATCTGGTGCGCCCCGGGCTGTGCGAGGACGCCCTGCGGCTGGCCCGGCTGCTGTCCGGGCTCATGCCGAAGGAACCGGAGGTGCACGGCCTGACCGCGCTGCTGGAGTTCCAGGCCTCGCGCACCGCCGCCCGCACCGCCCCCGACGGCACCGCGGTCCTGCTGAAGGACCAGAACCGGCGCCGCTGGAACCGCATGCTCATCGCCCGCGGCATCAGGGCCCTCGCCCGCGCCGACGCCACCGCCACCGGCGCACCCGGCCCCTACGCCCTCCAGGCGGCCATCGCCGCCTGCCACGCGCACGCGTACTCCTACGCGGAGACCGACTGGCGGACCATCGCCACCCTCTACACCCTGCTCGCCGCCCGCGCCCCGTCGCCGGTCGTCGAACTGAACCGCGCCGTGGCCGTGTCGATGGCCGACGGGCCGGCCGAAGCGCTCGCACTCGTCGACGCCCTGGCCGCCGAACCCGCCCTGCGCGACTACCACTTGCTGCCCAGCGTCCGCGCCGACCTGCTGTCCCGCCTCGGCCGCACCGCCGAGGCCCGCGCGGAGTTCGAACGCGCGGCCTCCCTCACCCGCAACGAACGCGAACGCGCCCTGCTGTTGCGCCGGGCCGCCGAGGCCGGCTGAGGGCCCGGACGGCGTTCAGCGCGCCGGGTGGCCGACCAGCATCGTCGGCGCCCCCGCCACCCGGGTCAGGAAGACCGTGGCGGAGTGCGGGCCCTGGGGCTTGACCTTCCTGCGCAGTTCCTCGGGTTCGACCGCCGAGCCCCGCTTCTTCACGGTCAGGATGCCGACCTCGCGCTCGCGCAGCAGGGCCTTCAGCTTCTTGACGTTGAAGGGGAGCCGGTCGGTGATCTCGTAGGCGGTGGCGTACGGCGTCGGGTGCAGGGCGTCGGCCGTGATGTACGCGATGGTCGGGTCGACGAGGCCGCCGCCGACCTCCTCGGCCACCTCGGCGACCAGATGGGCGCGGATCACGGCGCCGTCGGGCTCGTACACGTACCGTCCCACCGGGCGCACCTCGGGGTCGGGCAGGCCCCGGCCGGGCAGTGTGCGCGGGCCAGGCAGCAGCGTGGCCCGTACGGTGCCCGGCGCCCCGGTGCCGAACCAGAGCACCGCCTCCTTCACGTCCCCGCCGTCCGAGATCCACTCGGCCTCCGCCTCGGCCGGGATCGCCTCGTGCGGGATGCCGGGCGCGATCTTCAGGGCGGCCCGTGGTGCCTTCAGGGCCGCTCCGACGGCCCAGGACAGCGGCGGCGAGTAGGCCTCGGGGTCGAAGATTCGGCCGCGGCCGCCGCGCCGGGCGGGGTCCACGAAGACGGCGTCGTAGCCGTCCGTGTCCACCTCGGTCACGTCCGCCTCCCGAACCTCGATCAGCCGGGCGAGCCCCAGGGCCTCGGCGTTGGCCCGGGCCGCGGCCGCCGTCAGCGGGTCGCGGTCCACCGCCAGTACCCGGATCCCGGCCCGCGCCAGCGCGATCGCGTCGCCGCCGATCCCGCAGCACAGATCGGCGACCGAGGTCACCCCCAGCCCCCTCATCCGCTCCGCGCGGTACGCGGCCACGCTCGCGCGGGTCGACTGCTCGACCCCGTTCGGGGTGAAGAACATCCGCGCCGCGTCCTCGGCCCCGAACTTCGCCGCCGCCCGCTGCCGCAGCCGTGCCTGTCCCAGCGCCGCCGACACCAGCTCGGCGGGGTGGTCCCGGCGCAGCCGGGTGGCGACGGCCAGCTCGTGCGCGGGGTCGGTGTCGCGCACCTCGTCGAGCAGGGCGCGGCCTTCGGGGGTGAGGAGGGGGTCGAGGTCGTTCACCGGGTCATTGTGGGCCAGTCGGTGGATGGTGCGCCTCCGGCGGCGGTGTCGGGCCGGGTTCGGCGCCGGGGCCTGCGAGGATCCGACGCCATGCGAGAAGTAGTACAAAATGACAAAAAGTGCTCACTCGGCAGGTGTTCGTCCCTTCCGGGGATCGCCCTGCGCTGCGGGGTGGCCGCACTCGTCTCGGCCGCCTTCGTCTCCGGCTGCGGCTCCCCGGACCAGGGCTCCGGCGCCCACTCCGGCCCCGGCCACAACTCCGGCCGGGGCGGCCCCGCCCAGGCGCTGAGCCCCGAGGCCCGCCGCGCCGCCGAACAGGCCCGGCTGGTCGCCGCCGCCCGGCGCTGGAACCTGGCCCGGGTGCCGCTGGCGGCCCCGGCGCCGCCCGCAGTCAAGCCGAAGATCACCCCGCGTGACGGCTTCGAGGTGGACGGTCAGGAGGAGGAGAACCTGCCCCCGGTCTTCACCACCGTCCCCACCGGCAAGAAGGTCGTCTTCCTCACCATCGACGACGGCGCCGAGAAGGACCCGGCGTTCCTGCGCATGATGAGCGACCTGAAGATCCCCTACTCGGCCTTCCTCAGCAACTACCTGGTGAAGGACGACTACGGCTACTTCCGCCGGATGCAGTCCGAGGGCCACACCCTCAACAACCACACCCTCACCCACCCGTACCTGCCCGGCCTCTCCTACGAACAGCAGCGGGACGAGATCTGCGGCATGCAGGACATCATGAAGAAGCAGTTCGGCAAGGCGCCCACCGTCTTCCGGCCGCCCTACGGCAACTACAACGGCGACACCCTGCGCGCCGCCAAGTCATGCGGCATCAAGTACGCGCCGATCTGGGACGAGGAGGTCTTCGTCGACCACTGGGAGTACCGCGACTGGGACCGCAGCCTGCACCCCGGTGACATCGTGCTCACCCACTTCCGCGGCCGCGACGACTGGGACGGCACGATGGTCGACGACATGCGCAGGTTCCTCGACAAGGTCACGCGCGAGGGATACGCCGTGGCGCGCCTGGAGGACTACCTGTGAGGCGCCGGGGGCAGCCGGCGGGCGGCCCGCTCCGGGTGCGGACCGCTCCGGCGGCCGCGTTCGCCGCGGCCCTCCTGCTCGCCGGCTGCGCCCAGTCCGTCGACCCCATCGAGCGCCTGGGCAAGCGGGCGGCCCAGGGGGCCCGGCCACCGAGCCCGGCCGCCGGCGCGGCGCACCGCCGCTGGGGCCTGACCGCCCCGCTCGCCGCCCCGCCGAGCCACCCGGCCCGGCCCCTCGGTACCCGCCGGCCGGACACCTCCCCGCCCCCGGTCGTGGACCGTGTCGACACCACCGACCGGGTCGTCTTCCTCACCTACGGCGACGGTGTCGAGCGGGACCCGCGGTTCGCCGACATGGTCCGAGAACTCCGTCTGCCGGTCAGCCTCTTCCTCACCGACAGCGTCGTGGGCCCCGGCTACGGCCGCTTCGCCCGACTGCGCGCGGTCGGCGCCGCGATCGAGAACCACACCCTCGACCACCCGGCGCTGCCCGGCCTGCCGTACGCCGGGCAGCGCGCCGAGATCTGCGGCCAGCGGGACAAGCTCGGCTCCCGCTTCGGTGTCCGCCCCCGCCTCCTGCGGCCGCCCCACGGCGCCTACGACGCCACCACCCTGCGCGCCGCCGCCGACTGCGGCGTCTCCGCCGTCGTCCTGTGGCGAGCCGCCCTCGGCTCCGGGGGCATCGACTACCGCAGGGGCCCACGGCACCTGGCCCCGGGCGACATCGTCCTTGTGGGCCCCGGCCAGGAGGCCGGCACCAGCCTGACGGAACGCACCTCGCGCCTGCTGCGCCACGCCCAGAGCCAGGGCCTGACGGTGGCCCGCCTCGAGGACTACCTGGCCTGACCGCACCCACCTGGGGGGCTCTCCACCGCCCCGGGCCGGCCGACGCGCCGCACCGCCATTGGCACTCCGCTTGACCGAGTGCTAATCGCGGTCATAGTCTCGGCTCTGGCACTCGGCAGATGAGAGTGCCAACTACGCGACGGGCAGGTCCGGCACCCGCGACGACGGATCCACCTGGTCGCCACCTCAGACAGTTAACCCCGTGAGATCTCCGAAGGGGGAGGTCGGACCGTGACGACCACCAGCTCCAAGGTTGCCATCAAGCCGCTCGAGGACCGCATCGTGGTCCAGCCGCTCGACGCCGAGCAGACCACCGCCTCTGGCCTGGTCATCCCGGACACCGCGAAGGAGAAGCCCCAGGAGGGCGCCGTCCTCGCCGTGGGCCCGGGCCGCTTCGAGAACGGCGAGCGCCTGCCGCTCGACGTCAAGGTCGGCGACGTCGTCCTGTACAGCAAGTACGGCGGCACCGAGGTGAAGTACAACGGCGAGGAGTACCTCGTCCTCTCGGCTCGCGACGTCCTCGCGATCATCGAGAAGTAAGTCACCTCGAGCACTTTTGATGCTTGACGCTGCGCCCCTGGCCCCCGCGACCACACAAGAAGCCGGGCGCCCGGGGCGCAGTGCCTTTTTCACCCACAGATTTCCGAGAGGGCTCCCGCTGTCATGGCGAAGATCCTGAAGTTCGACGAGGACGCCCGTCGCGCCCTCGAGCGCGGCGTCAACAAGCTGGCCGACACGGTGAAGGTGACGATCGGCCCCAAGGGCCGCAACGTCGTCATCGACAAGAAGTTCGGCGCGCCCACCATCACCAACGACGGTGTCACGATCGCCCGTGAGGTCGAGATCGAGGACCCGTACGAGAACCTCGGCGCCCAGCTGGTGAAGGAGGTGGCGACCAAGACCAACGACATCGCTGGTGACGGCACCACCACCGCCACCGTGCTGGCCCAGGCCCTGGTGCGCGAGGGTCTGCGCAACGTCGCCGCCGGTGCCTCCCCGGCGCTGCTCAAGAAGGGCATCGACGCCGCGGTCAAGGCCGTCTCCGACGACCTGCTCGCCTCGGCCCGCCCGATCGACGAGAAGTCCGACATCGCCGCCGTCGCCGCGCTGTCCGCCCAGGACCAGCAGGTCGGCGAGCTGATCGCCGAGGCCATGGACAAGGTCGGCAAGGACGGTGTCATCACCGTCGAGGAGTCCAACACCTTCGGTCTGGAGCTGGACTTCACCGAGGGCATGGCCTTCGACAAGGGCTACCTGTCGCCGTACTTCGTCACCGACCAGGAGCGTATGGAGGCCGTCCTCGACGACCCGTACATCCTGATCAACCAGGGCAAGATCAGCTCCATCCAGGACCTGCTGCCGCTGCTGGAGAAGGTCATCCAGTCGGGTGCCTCCAAGCCGCTGCTGATCATCGCCGAGGACGTCGACGGCGAGGCCCTGTCGACCCTGGTCGTCAACAAGATCCGCGGCACCTTCAACGCCGTCGCGGTGAAGGCCCCGGGCTTCGGCGACCGCCGCAAGGCCATGCTCCAGGACATCGCCACCCTCACCGGCGGCACCGTCATCTCCGAGGAGGTCGGCCTCAAGATCGACCAGGTCGGTCTGGACGTGCTCGGCTCCGCCCGCCGCGTGACCGTCACCAAGGACGACACCACGATCGTCGACGGCGGCGGCAACTCGGCGGACGTCGCGGGCCGCGTCGCGCAGATCAAGGCCGAGATCGAGAACACCGACTCCGACTGGGACCGCGAGAAGCTCCAGGAGCGCCTCGCGAAGCTGGCCGGCGGCGTGTGCGTGATCAAGGTCGGCGCCGCCACCGAGGTGGAGCTGAAGGAGAAGAAGCACCGTCTGGAGGACGCCATCTCCGCGACCCGCGCCGCGGTCGAGGAGGGCATCGTCTCCGGTGGTGGCTCCGCGCTGGTCCACGCCGTCAAGGTCCTCGAGGGCAACCTCGACAAGACCGGCGACGAGGCCACCGGTGTCGCGGTCGTCCGCCGCGCCGCCGTCGAGCCGCTGCGCTGGATCGCCGAGAACGCCGGCCTCGAGGGCTACGTCATCGTCTCCAAGGTGGCCGAGCTCGAGAAGGGCAGCGGCTACAACGCCGCCTCCGGCGAGTACGGCGACCTGATCAAGGCCGGCGTCATCGACCCGGTCAAGGTCACCCGCTCCGCCCTGGAGAACGCCGCCTCCATCGCCTCCCTCCTGCTCACGACCGAGACCCTGGTCGTCGAGAAGAAGGAAGAGGAGGAGCCGGCCGCGGCGGGCCACGGCCACGGCCACTCCCACTGAGGCACCTCAGCGACGAGGCCCGGCACCCTTCGGGGTGCCGGGCCTCCCGCGTTTCTCGTCCCCCGCGTTTCTCGTCCCCCGCGTTTTTCGTCCCGGCGTTATCCGCCCCTCGGAACCGCCTGCCGGTCAGCTCGACATGTTGTCGAACATCCCCGGCTCGTACGAACCCCCCGGGTGGTGCACGATCACGTTCATCCGGGTGGCCGCGTTGATCAGGGAGACCACGCAGACCAGCGCACCGACCTCGTCGTCGTCGAAGTGCTTGCGCACCTCGGCCCAGGTCTCGTCGGTCACACCCCGCTCGCCGAGTCGGGTGCCCTCCTCGGCGAGCGCCAGCGCGGCCCGCTCGGCCTCGGTGAACACGGTGGAGTGGCGCCAGGCGGCGACCAGGTTCAGCCGCAGCGCGGACTCACCGGCGGCCGCGGCCTCCTTGGTGTGGATGTCGACGCAGAAGCCGCAGCCGTTGAGCTGACCGACCCTCAGCTCCACCAGCTCCCGCAGGGCCTTCGGCAGCGTCGACTCCTCCAGGGCCAGCGAGGTGCCGTAGAACCGCTTCGCGACCTTCGCGGCGGTCGGGCTGTCGAGCAGGTTGAATCGGGGTTCCATGACCTTGTCCTCACTCGTGCGGGTACCGCCGCGCGAATCGTCCGCGGCGTCCTGACGACCACGAGACGCCGCCCGCCCGAGCCGTGTGACAGCCCTGGTGTGTGACGCAGCCCACTCGATGTGGTGTCACACACCGCCCGTCGCGGGCGTCTTGTGCGTGACACGAACGGGAGCCGACAGGGGGAGCCGGCCATGACCGAGCACAGCGCGCACACGGACGACACCACCGAGCCGTCCGCCGTCCTGGACCCCGCCACGGAGACCTTCGTCGCCCACCGCAACCTGCTGTTCACCGTCGCCTACGAGATGCTCGGCTCGGCCGCCGACGCCGAGGACGTCCTCCAGGAGACCTGGCTGCGCTGGGCCGACGTCGACCTGGACGCGGTGCGGGACCGGCGTGCCTATCTCGTCCGCATCACCACCCGCCAGGCGCTGACCCGCCTGCGCACGCTCCGCCTCCGCAAGGAGTCCTACGTCGGCCCCTGGCTCCCCGAGCCACTGCTGACCACGCCCGACGTGGCCGAGGACGTCGAGCTGGCCGACAGCGTCTCCATGGCGATGCTGCTGGTACTGGAGACCCTGGCACCGACCGAGCGCGCGGTGTTCGTCCTGCGCGAGGTGTTCGACCTGGGGTACGACGAGATCGCGGAGGCCGTCGACAAGACCCCGGCCGCCGTCCGCCAGATCGCCCACCGGGCACGGACCCACGTGGCGGCCCGCCGCCCCCGCGAGGCCGTCTCCCCGGCCCGGGCCCGCGACGCGCTCGCCGCGTTCCGGCGGGCCGTCGAAACGGGGGACCCGCGGGGCCTGCTCGACCTGATCGCACCGGACGTCGTCCTGCTGACCGACGGTGGCGGAGTCGTCCGGGCCGCCCTGCGGCCGGTGGTGGGCGCCGCCGAGGTCATCCAGGTCCTGAGCAGGATCGACACCACGGTCTCCCTGCGACCGGCCCACATCAACGGCCACCCGGCCCTGCTGCTCCACCGCGGCCACGAACTCGACACCGTCATCGCCCTCCGCCTCGACGCCGGCCTCATCACGGGCCTCTACGCGGTCCGCAACCCGGAGAAGCTGTCCCGGATCGGCAGGGAGACGGCGATGAGCCGGTGAGCGGTGCCGGGCCGGGGATGAGTGCGGCTGACACCACAGCGGTTCCGGTTTGCCGATGCCGGCGAAGGGGTCGCGCTTGGATCTCGCCGGCGCGTGGCGTCGGCGCTGAGCCGGTGCCGCACGCCCGCTGTCAGGTCGTGCCTCTGCCCAGGCGGTGCGTGATGATGCCCTGGACGTCGGTGAGCCACTGGCGCAGTGAGACGCCCGCAGGCGGGGGCTCGCCAAGGCCGAGTGCTGCTGCCGCCTCACGGAGCTCGTGCTCTGATGGGTTCAGAGCCAGGAATTCCGTGATGTCGGACGCGGCTTGCCTCACGTCCTCGGCCGGCTCGCCGGAAAGGTAGTCATCCACGGCCTCGGCATGGGACTGGTACTCGATGTCCAGGCTGTCCTGGTAGAAGTACCCTCCGAGCAGATGGGCCAGTGCCGGAAATCGCTCTCGCCATTCCCAAGCGATCGTGGGGCGCACCGACGGGCGGGGGGCCGCTGGAGAGGCGACGAAGCCCTCCAGATGGTGCAGGACGACGCGAAGGCAGTCCTCCACACCGACGCCCGGGGGTGGCGCGATGTGCGGGAGCAGATCAACATCGTCCGCGATCTCTTCGTTGAAGAGCCCGAGTGCCAGAAGTTCCTCGATCTCCCGCGCTGCTTCAGCCGCACGCTCCGGTGCGTAGGCAGCCGCACGGAGATACGCGCTCAGAGCCGTACCGGTTGCCTCCAACGTGTCGTCGAAGGCATGACCGGGCTGTTCGTACGCCCGAAGAAGCTCACGTAGTTCCTGAAAGCGGTCGTCCACCGGTGTCATCGTCGCTGTCGGCCTGTCTGGTTCTAGGGGACGGGGTAGGAGGTGAGGACGCGGTAGCCCATCTCGGCCGATGGGTCCCGTTTGAGGATCACTCTGGCACCCTTCACCCACTCCGGCGGAGCCCCCTGGACGAAGTTCGCACGAGACAGGCTCAGGCCGGTGTGGTCGTCGAAGTGGGTCTCCAACTCGAGCTTCCGGCTCTTGTTCTTGGCGAGCCACGCCTCGATGTCCTTCTGTCGAGCGAGCACCACGTTGTCGGTCGCCCGCTGCGCGGACGCCTCGTCCACGTATCGCGAGACCGTGTCCCTCTCCGGCTCCGCTCGCAGCCGCGCACGCAGATCTCGAGTGGTCACCTCCACGTGCTTGGCCAGGGTGTGGGATCCGTTCTTCCCCTCGTCACCGACGACGTCCGCCCGGTACTTCGGCTTGACCGCGCCCTTGCGTTTGCTGCGCGGCCAGGCGTTCGGCTCGCCGTCGCCCTTCATCAGCAGGCCGAGGTCGTCCGCCGACGCCGTCACGCCGCCAGGCAGTGCGAACTCGGGGGAGAGGCCGGGCAGCCGGACTCCGCCCAGGAGTTCGCTCCAGCCGCCTGCCCTGCTCGCGGCCCTGACGGCTGCGCCCCCACCGCCGAAGCCACCGCCCAGGAGCGCGCCGTAAGCGGCGGCGTCGCGGGCCTCGTCGAGGCTGAGCCCCTTCTGCTCACCCAGTGCGATGGACATGGGCTGGGCGACAGCGAGGTCCACGGTGACGGACTCGATGCCCGCGATCGCGGCGGTGGCCAGGGTGGTGCCCGCGATGGTGGCGACCTCGGCCGTGACCGTGACACCCAGCCCGGCGGCGAGTTCGGCGACGGTCGCGGCGGCCGCGACGGCCGCTCCTTCGGAGAGACCCGCGGTGAAGACGGCCAGGAGGGTGCCCGCCACGAGGGTGGCGCCGACGATCTCCAGTTCGTGTTCGAGTTTCTTCTTCGCGGCGTGTACGGCGTCGGCGTAGGCGTCCAGGGCCTTGGCCATGTCGCGGGCGCCGTCGGACAGGTCCTTCAGCCAGCCGTGCCTGTCGTGGTAGTACCGGCGCCAGAAGGGGTCGTCGAAGGCGGAGATGGCCTCGCCCCTGTTGTGCTCGATCAGGGAGCGGGCGGCCCTGTTGGCGGCGGCGGTGACGTCCTCGACGTCGTCGGCGAAGTCCCGCCACGCCTTCGCGGCGTCCCGCAACCCGTCGACGTCGGCCGCCGGCCACCACATGCCCGTCAGGTCCTGGACGACCTTGCGAGCCTTGTCGGCGGTGCTCACTTGCCGTGGCCCCCGGTGTCGTGAGGGACGTCGACCCGGCTGAACATCGAGCGGATCAGCTGTTCGTTGTCGATGTGGCCGTCGGCCATGTCGGCCATCGCCGTGTGGATACTGGCCAGGCCGTCGGCGAGGATCCGGGCGGACTGTTCGATCCGCTTGACCAGGGGCCCGTAGGACTCGTGGAACTTGGTGCCCTGCTCGTCGTCGCCCCAGGGCGCTCCGGCCGCCGACAGCCCGGTCCTCAGCTTGGTCAGTGCGTGTGCGAGCGCAACGCTTTCGTGGCTGAAACGAGGCGCCGTCCTCTTGATGTCGGCGATCTTGATGTCGAGTATCTCGCCCTGTTCACCCATGACTTGGTGTCCTCCCCCTCCGTCGGTCGCCCGGACCGTTTCGACTCTAACCCGGAGACTTCGTGTGCAAGTTCGATTACCGCAAAGGGGGAGCAAAGGGTGTCGTCGGGTTCTGGGCGGCGCCGGCGATGCGGCTCGGAGATCCGTTTCGCCGTTGAGCTGCACGCCCATCTGAATCACGTGGTCGAGGGCCTCTTGCAGACGGAGGAGTACGGCCGTGCTGGTCCGTGACGCCGAGCGGCCGGGGAAGCCCCGTCGCCCGCCCGGCGCCGGGGCTTCCGACCGACCTCGCCTACTGCTCCAGCTCGTCCAGCGCCCCCAGCTGCTGCATCAGCCCCAGCTGGTCGTGCTGCCACCAGGTTTCGGTGATCTTGCCGTGGGGGCCGAAGCGGAAGAGGGTCATGCCGGTCATGGTGACCTGGCGGCCGGTCGCCGGGATGCCCAGGAAGTCGGCCTTGTGGGTCGCGTGCCAGGTCCAGCGCGCGCAGGCCTGGTCGCCCTGGGCCAGCACGTCGTCGACCGTGAAGGCGAAGTCGAAGGCGGCGCGCCACATCCGGTACTCGCTGCGGACGCTGTCCAGCCCGATGGTGTCCTGCGGGTTCACCGGGTCGTGGCTGTGGATGTCCTCGTCCAGCAGGTCGTTGAGCGGCGGCAGCTCGCCCTCGCTCTCCAGGGCCGCGAAGAGCCGCCGTACGGCATCGAGGCCCAGCTGCTCGTCCCTGACGACGTCCAGGTCCGTGAACGTCGGCGTCTCGTCGCACAGGGCGACCATGTCCCGGAAGATCCTGCCGGTCTCCGGGAGGTCCGAGTTCCGCATCGCCTCCTCGTACGACGGGAACTCCACCACCTCGACGATGTGCGACGCGTCCGAGCGGTCCTTGCCGACCACCGCGTGCGTCGCCGTGCGCCGTCCCTTGCTCTGGGTGACCCAGTCGTCCATGAGCCGGTTCATCTCGTCCAGCCGGCTCGTCCTGCACTCGATGAGCTGTACGAAGGTCATGTCACCGCCTCCGGCCCCCCTGGTCCGGTACCGACCCGACCATCTTCCCACCGGAACGGCGGCGTCACCCGTGCTACTGGGGCCCGTACTTGCGGCCCGTCCGCGAGCTGATCCCGCCCAGCAGGCCGCGCGGGGTGACCTTCACCAGTCCCATCAGCGCCTTGTAGCGCGGGTCCGGGATGGACAGCGACTTCCCGCGCGCGAGGTCGGCCAGCGCCGCCGCGACCAGCTTGTCCGCGTCCAGCCACATCCAGCCGGGGATGTTGTCCGTGCCCATCCCGGCCCGCTCGTGGAACTCGGTGCGCACGAAGCCGGGGCACAGCGCCATCAGCCGGACCCCGCTGCCCGCCAGGTCCTTCGCCGCGCCCTGGGTGAACTGCACGACCCACGCCTTCGAGGCGCCGTAGGTGCCCCGGGGCACGAAGGCGGCCACCGACGCCACGTTGACCACACCGCCCCGGCCGCGCTCCCGCATCGCCCCGGTGGCCGCCGAGGTCAGCCGCAGCACCGCCTCGCAGTGCACCTTGAGCATCCTCAGCTCGTCGGCCATGGACACCTCGAGGAAGCGGCCCTTGTTGCCGAAGCCGGCGTTGTTGATCAGCAGGTCGACCGGGTTGCGCCGGTCGCCGAGCCGGTCGGCCACCGTGTCGATGCCCTTGTCCTCGGCGAGGTCGGCGGTGAGCACCTCCACCTCGACACCGTGCCGGTCGTGCAGCTCGGTCGCCTGCTCGCGCAGCCGCTTGGTGTCCCGCGCCACCAGGACGAGGTCATGCCCGTCAGCCGCCAGGCGCCGCGCGAACGCGGCGCCGATCCCCGCGGTCGATCCCGTAATCAGAGCCGTTGTCATGGCCCAAGGGTAGTGACCCGGAGCGAGCGCGTCCGCCGGCGGTGACGGCCTCTCAGCGGGCCTGAGCGGCGACGTACTTGCGGGCCGCGGCCAGGGCCTCCGGGTGCAGCGCCTCGCCGGCCGCGAGCAGCCCGGGCAGCAGTTCCCGCTCGGTGGTGACCGCGCGGAACTCCATCGCCGCCGTCACTCCGTGGTCCGGCCGGTGGACGATCTCGATGGAGTCGCCCGCACGTATCTCCCCCGGTTCGATCACCCGCAGGTAGGCGCCGGTCGCGCCCTTCCGGGTGAATCTCCTCACCCAGCCCCGTTCGGCCAGATGGCCCTGGAAGGTGCGGCACGGGATCCGGCCGGAGGTGACCTCCAGTACGACCTCGGAACCGATCCGCCAGCGCTCGCCGATCAGCGCCCCGGACACGTCGAGACCGTCCGTCGTGAGGTTCTCGCCGAAGCAGCCGTTGGCCAGCGTCCGGCCGAGCTCGCGCTCCCAGTCGTCGAGGTCCTCGCGCGCGAAGGCGTACACCGCCTGGTCGTCACCGCCGTGGTGGCGGGTGTCGCACACCGTGTCCCCCGCGACACCGCTCGCGCCGATCCCCTTGGGACCGGGCGCCGCCACCCGCACCGGGCCCTCGGTGGGCCGCTTGTCGATGCCCGTCACACCCTGCGGCTGGTCCGTGTACGGCACCGGCTGCGCGCTGCCCAGGTTGACCGAGAGAAGCTTCATGCCCGCAAGGTACGGGACCGGACCCCAAAGCGTCGACGCAATATTGGGCGCCGCATCCAAGCCCGGCTTATGCTTCATCGGTGATCGAGGCCCGTCATCTCCGCGTCCTGCGCGCCGTCGCCACCACCGGATCCTTCTCCGCCGCTGGGCGCGAGCTGGGCTGCACCCAGCCCGCCGTCAGCCAGCAGATGAAGGCCCTGGAGGCCTCGGTGGGCACCCCGCTGCTGGTCCGCAGCGGCCGCGAGATGCGGCTGACCGAGGCCGGCGAGGCCCTGGTCCGGCACGCCTCCGGCATCCTCGCAGGGCTCACCGCGGCCGAGGAGGAGGTCGCCGCGATCGCGGGGCTGCGCGCCGGCCGGGTGCGGCTCGTCTCCTTCCCCAGCGGCAGCTCCACCCTCGTGCCCACCGCCCTGGCCGCACTCCGCGCCGCCCACCCCGGCACCCGCGTCTCCCTCGAGGAGGCCGAGCCCCCGAGGTCCGTGGAGCTGCTGCGCGAGGGCGACTGCGACCTGGCGCTCGCCTTCCGTTACGAGGGCGCGGCCGTCGCCGAGGAGTGGGACGACCTCGTCGTACGGCCCCTGCTGACGGACCGCCTGGTCGCCCTGGTGCCCGAACGTCATCCGCTCGCGCGCGCGGAGTCCGTCGCCATCGGTGAGCTGGCCCGGGAGCCCTGGATCGCGGGCTGCCCGCGCTGCCGCGGCCAGTTGGTGGAGGTGTGCGAGAGCGCCGGCTTCACGCCCCGCATCGACTTCGCCACCGACGACTACCCGGCGGTGGTCGGCCTGGTGGGCGCGGGACTCGGGGTCGCCGTGCTGCCGCAGCTCGCGGTGGAGTCGGTACGGCCGAGAGGGGTGCGTACGGTGGATCTGGAACCGGTGGTCCGGCGGCAGATCGTCGCCCTCACCCTGCCCGACCTGGCACAGGTGCCGGCCGTGGCGGCGACGCTGGAGCAGCTCGCCCGAGCGGCCGGGCGGGAGTACCGGGAGTAGCGGCCCGACGGCCTGGTCGCGGCACGCGCGGTACTGCGGCGAGGCGGCGCGCCGGCTCCGGTGGCGACGCCGCGGGCAGGGTGCGCGGTGGCAGAGTCGCGGGCACGCGGTCGGCGTGCCCGGCGGGGGATGGGAAGCACCCGGTGGTCTGTGGGTGCAGAAACGTTTCCTTCAGTGATGAGGGGCGGTGTCGCCACTGGTGGTCGAGGCCGTCACCAGGCGGTTGCGTGCCCGACCCATCAACTCCTCACGCTCGTCCTCGGTCAAGCCGCCCCAGACTCCGTACGGCTCGCGCACCGCCAGCGCGTGCGCGGCGCACTCCGCACGGACCGGGCACCTCATGCAGACCTCCTTGGCCGAGTTCTCTCGAGCGCTCCGAGCCGCCCCGCGCTCGCCCTCGGGGTGAAAGAAGAGCGAGCTGTCCACTCCGCGGCAGGCAGCCAGCAGCTGCCAGTCCCATAGGTCCGCGTTCGGTCCGGGAAGGCGGGAGAAATCTGCCATTACGTGACCCCTTGTAGCCGTTCTGGGCGGATCCGGTGCCATCGACCGTACATCTCCGGTCTAAGGAGATGAAAATATGACTCATTGCGAATCTAGCCCTAGACACTAAGAAACGGGAGCAAAAGCGACTAAATGGGGCATGGGTTGTGATGAAAAGTTGAGAGTCTGTTGGGCATGTCTGCACCGTGTCGAGACCCTCACGTAGAGTGCCGAAGACGGTATGTAGCCCCGTAACTCTTTCGAGTGACCGTCGTTGAGAGTGCGGAGGCGGTTGAAAACACAAGCGCTCGGGCAGGCGTCCGAAGCGGTCGACCGCACAGGTGACGATTCCGTACCAGCCTGGAGGCTCAAGGTGACGCGCATCAGCTGTGGAGGGCGGTCATGACTTCCGTCCTCGTCTGCGACGACTCCCCGCTTGCCCGAGAGGCGCTCCGCCGCGCGGTGGCGACCGTGCCCGGCGTCGAGCGCGTGACGACGGCGGCCAACGGCGAGGAAGTCCTCCGCCGCTGGGGTGCCGACCGCTCCGACCTCATCCTGATGGACGTACGCATGCCCGGCCTGGGCGGCGTCGAGACCGTGCGCCGCCTGCTGTCCGCGGACCCGGGCGCGCGCATCATCATGCTGACCGTCGCCGAGGACCTCGACGGTGTGGCCCTCGCGGTGGCCGCCGGCGCCCGGGGCTACCTGCACAAGGACGCCTCGCGCGCGGAGCTGCGCGCCACGGTGACGCAGGCCCTCGCCGACCCCACTTGGCGGCTGGCCCCGCGCCGTCTGCGCTCGGCGGAGATGGGCGCCGCGCCCACCCTCACGGCGCGCGAGATCCAGGTCCTCGAGGGCATGAGCCACGGACGTTCCAACGCCGAGATCGGCCGCGAGCTGTTCCTCTCCGAGGACACCGTCAAGACGCACGCCCGCCGGCTGTTCAAGAAGCTCGGCGCCTCGGACCGGGCCCACGCGGTGGCACTCGGCTTCCGCTGGGGACTGGTCCGGTAGGACATGCGCCGCGGCGCACGGCCGTGGCCGGCCCCTGGTGTCCCCGTCTGCCGCGTGGCGGACGGGGACCAGCGTGGCCGGGGGCGAGGCGGTCCGGTCGTGGGACGACGGGCGGGCGCGGGTGCTGCCCGGCGGTCTGTCGGCAGGTGTCGGCGACCGTCGGCCGCGGCCCGGGGCGACGACCCGTGGCCATGCGGCCGATCGGTGTACGCGCGTTCGAGCGGAGCCGCGGGCCGGTGGCGCGCATGGTGACTGTGGGTGACGATTCCCGCCCGCCCGGGAGCTTCGGTCATCCGGCTCTCCCGGTCACCTCCCCGGTGGTCCGCCGGTCGGCCGACGTCCGCCGCGAGGGCTCGGCCGTTCGCCCGCGAACCCGTCCATCGGGGAGCGAGGCGCTGCGGCACGTGCTGCCGGTGGGCGGTGGGAGGCACGCGGACGGGGCCGGGCGGGGCGGACCGCGGACGCCCGCTGCTCGTTTCGGCGCGGATGCCGCATCCTTGAGTTGTGGAGTCTCTCGGGGACGAGTCGGTCGAGCGGAAGGGGAGGGCGCAGGGGATGAGTGCCGGCGCACCTACTCATAACGCTTCGGTGCACAACCACGGGCACGATGCGACGGACCGGACGGCCGCAGGGCACCATGGACCGATGCGCGACGACGAGGCGGGCACGGCCCATGGGGCGTTCGGCACGCTCGTGCACCGCGCCGTCGACGGCGACGCGCAGGCCACGCACGACCTGCTCGCCCATGTCCACCCCCTCGCGCTGCGCTACTGCCGCACCCGGCTGTCCCGGCTCCCGGGCGACGCGCGCCACTTCGTGGAGGACCTCGCCCAGGAGGTCTGCGTGGCGGTGCTGCTCGCCCTGCCCCGCTACCGGGACACCGGCCGCCCCTTCGAGGCCTTCGTCTTCGCCATCGCCTCGCACAAGGTGGCCGACCTCCAGCGCGCCGCGATGCGCCACCCGGGCTCCACGGCCATCCCCTCGGACGAGATGCCGGAGCGCCCCGACGACTCCCTCGGCCCCGAGGAGCGCGCCCTGCTCAGCAGCGACGCCGAGTGGGCCAAGAAACTGCTGGCCAACCTGCCCGAGAACCAGCGGGAGCTGCTCCTGCTGCGCATCGCCGTGGGCTTGACCGCGGAGGAGACGGGGCAGATGTTGGGAATGTCACCCGGCGCGGTCCGGGTCGCCCAGCACCGGGCGCTGAGCCGCCTGCGCGCACTGGCCGAGCAGTAACCCTGCTGGACGGAGCCTCCGGGGCTCCCTCCGCTGAACGGGCACACGGTCGTTCCCGTACGAACATACGAAGCCTGAAGCGGCGCCCTGACGTGGAATTTGCTAGCGAAGCTTGCCGTTAGCATGGACATCCGCACCGATCAAGGCCATTTGGGGAAGGTGTCATGACTGCAAACGTCGACGGAGTGCCCGGAAAATTCGCGACACTCGGGCTGACCTACGACGACGTGCTGCTGCTGCCGGGCGCATCCGAGGTGCTCCCCAACGCGGTCGACACCTCGTCCCGCATCTCCCGCAACGTACGGGTGAACATCCCGATGCTCTCGGCGGCGATGGACAAGGTGACCGAGTCCCGCATGGCCATCGCGATGGCCCGGCTGGGCGGCGTCGGCGTGCTGCACCGCAACCTCTCCGTCGAGGACCAGGTCAACCAGGTCGACCTGGTGAAGCGGTCCGAGTCCGGCATGGTCACCGACCCGATCACGGTGCACCCCGAGGCCACGCTCGGCGAGGCGGACGCGCTGTGCGCCAAGTTCCGCATCAGCGGTGTCCCGGTCACCAACCCCGCCGGCAAGCTGCTCGGCATCGTGACCAACCGCGACATGGCCTTCGAGAGCGACCGCAGCCGCCGCGTGCACGAGGTCATGACCCCGATGCCGCTGGTCACCGGCAAGGTCGGCATCTCCGGCCCCGAGGCCATGGAGCTGCTGCGGAAGCACAAGATCGAGAAGCTGCCGCTGGTGGACGACGAGGGCGTCCTCAAGGGCCTGATCACGGTCAAGGACTTCGTCAAGGCCGAGAAGTACCCCAACGCCGCGAAGGACGCCGAGGGTCGGCTGCTCGTCGGTGCCGCGGTCGGCGCCAGCCCCGAGGCGCTGGAGCGGGCCCAGGCGCTCGCCGGGGCCGGTGTGGACTTCCTGGTCGTCGACACCTCGCACGGCCACAACAGCAACGCCCTGAGCTGGATGTCCAAGATCAAGTCGAGCGTGAACGTCGACGTGGTCGGCGGCAACGTCGCCACGCGCGACGGCGCCCAGGCGCTGATCGACGCCGGCGTGGACGGCATCAAGGTGGGCGTGGGCCCTGGCTCCATCTGCACCACCCGCGTCGTCGCCGGCATCGGCGTCCCGCAGGTCACCGCGATCTACGAGGCGTCCCTCGCGGCCCGTTCCGCCGGTGTCCCGCTGATCGGCGACGGCGGCCTGCAGTACTCCGGCGACATCGGCAAGGCGCTGGCCGCCGGCGCCGACACGGTGATGCTGGGCAGCCTCCTCGCCGGCTGTGAGGAGTCCCCTGGCGAGCTGCTCTTCATCAACGGCAAGCAGTTCAAGTCGTACCGCGGCATGGGCTCGCTCGGCGCCATGCAGTCCCGCGGCCAGGGCAGGTCGTACTCCAAGGACCGCTACTTCCAGGCCGACGTCACGGCCGACGAGAAGCTCGTGCCCGAGGGCGTCGAGGGCCAGGTGCCCTACCGCGGCCCGCTCGCCAACGTGCTGCACCAGCTCGTCGGTGGTCTGCGCCAGACCATGGGTTACGTGGGCGCCGCCACCATCGAGGAGATGGAGTCCAAGGGCCGCTTCGTGCGGATCACCTCGGCGGGCCTGAAGGAGAGCCACCCGCACGACATCCAGATGACGGTCGAGGCGCCGAACTACAGCAACAAGAAGTGACGCACGCGCGCGCGTGACGGGCATCGGCGGCGGCCCCGGAACCTCCGGGGCCGCCGTTGCCGTGCCCGTCGGCGATACTGGAAGACGCTGAACGCATCAGGGAAAGGCCAAGACGTGACTGAGATCGAGATCGGGCGCGGCAAGCGCGGCCGCCGGGCGTACGCCTTCGACGACATCGCCGTCGTCCCCAGCCGCCGTACGCGGGACCCGAAGGAGGTCTCGATCGCCTGGCAGATCGACGCCTACCGGTTCGAGCTGCCGTTCCTGGCCGCCCCCATGGACTCGGTCGTCTCCCCGGCCACCGCGATCCGCATCGGCGAGCTGGGCGGCCTGGGCGTACTGAACCTCGAGGGCCTGTGGACGCGGCACGAGGACCCGCAGCCGCTGCTCGACGAGATCGCCGAGCTGCCCGCCGAGCAGGCGACCCGCCGCCTCCAGGAGATCTACGCGGCGCCCATCAAGGAGGAGCTGATCGGCGCCCGCATCAAGGAGGTGCGCGACTCCGGCGTGGTCACGGCGGCCGCGCTCTCCCCGCAGCGCACCGCCCAGTTCTCCAAGGCGGTCGTGGACGCGGGCGTGGACATCTTCGTCATCCGCGGTACGACGGTCTCCGCGGAGCACGTGTCGTCCTCGCACGAGCCGCTGAACCTCAAGCAGTTCATCTACGAGCTCGACGTGCCGGTGATCGTGGGCGGCTGCGCCACCTACACCGCGGCCCTGCACCTGATGCGCACCGGCGCGGCGGGCGTGCTGGTGGGCTTCGGCGGCGGCGCCGCGCACACCACGCGCAACGTGCTCGGCATCCAGGTCCCGATGGCGACGGCGGTCGCCGACGTGGCCGCGGCCCGCCGCGACTACATGGACGAGTCCGGCGGCCGGTACGTGCACGTGATCGCGGACGGCGGTGTCGGCTGGTCCGGCGACCTGCCCAAGGCGATCGCCTGCGGCGCCGACTCCGTCATGATGGGCTCCCCGCTGGCCCGCGGCACGGACGCGCCCGGCAAGGGCCACCACTGGGGCATGGAGGCCGTCAACGAGGAGCTGCCCCGCGGCCAGAAGGTCGACCTGGGCACGGTCGGCACCATCGAGGAGATCCTCACCGGCCCGTCCCACACCCCTGACGGCTCCATGAACTTCTTCGGCGCCCTGCGCCGCGCCATGGCCACCACCGGCTACAGCGAGCTGAAGGAGTTCCAGCGGGTCGAGGTGACGGTCGCGGACAGCCAGCACCGCCGCTGAGCCTTCGGGACCCGGAAAGGGCCGGTCATCCAGCAGGATGACCGGCCCTTTCCGCGTGGAGCGTTCACGCGCCCCACTTCACAACCGGTGCGCCGCCCCCGTGGGCGTGGCTCCCCGCGTGTCCAGCAGGAGCTGGGCCTTCACCGACAGGCCCTGCAGGTCGTATGTGCGGTGGTGCTGGAGCAGGATCGTCAGGTCGGCGTCGGCGACCGCCTCGTACAGGGCGTCGGCTCGGGGGACCGGGCGGTCGAGGACGCTCCACGCGTGCACATACGGGTCGTGGAAGCTCACGGACGCGCCCAGCTCGGTCAGCCGCACCGCGATCTCGCGCGCGGGCGTGCCCTGGAGGTCGGCGATGTCGGGCTTGTAGGTGACGCCGAGCAGCAGGACGCGGGCCCCGCGCGCGGACTTGCCGTGCTCGTTGAGGAGGGTGGCGGCGCGCCGGACGACGTACTCGGGCATGCGGTGGTTGACCTGCTGGGCGAGTTCCACCATGCGCAGGGTGCGGGTCGCGTGGCCGGTCAGGTCCTGGGGGAGGCCGTGGCCGCCGACGCCCGGGCCCGGCCGGAAGGCCTGGAAGCCGAACGGCTTGGTCTCCGCGCAGCGGACGACGTCCCACAGGTCGACGCCCAGTTCGTGGCAGAGCACGGCCATCTCGTTGACCAGCGCGATGTTCACGTGCCGGTAGTTCGTCTCCAGCAGCTGCACCGTCTCCGCCTCGCGCAGCCCGCGCGCGCGGACCACCTTGTCGGTCAGCCGCCCGTAGAAGGCGGCGGCCGACTCGGTGCAGGCCGGGGTGAGGCCCCCGATGACCTTGGGCGTGTTGGCGGGGGTGCGGTCGCGGTTGCCGGGGTCGACCCGGCTGGGCGAGTAGGCGAGGTGGAAGTCGCGCCCGGCGCGGAGTCCGGAGCCCTCCTCCAGCAGGGTGCGCAGGAACCCTTCTGTGGTCCCGGGCAGCACGGGTGACTCCAGGATGACCGTGGTGTGCGGGCGGAGCCGTTCGGCGAGGGTGCGGGCGGCCGCCTCCACCTGGCCGAGGTCGATCCCACCGTCGGCGCCGCGCGGCGTGGGCGCGCAGATCACCGCGGTGCGCACCCGGCCGAGCTGGGCCGGGTCGGTGCCGGGCAGGAAGCCGGTGGAGCGCATCCGGCGCAGCTCGGCGGGGCTGAGCGAGCCGGCCTCGGGGCCGGTGGCGTACCCGATGGTCGGGATGCCTGCGGCGACGGCGGCCTGGGCGAGCGGCAGGCCGTACGGACCGAGTCCGATCACGGCGAGGTCTGCGGGCATGGGGCGTGGGCCGTCCTTCCCAGTAGCCGAAGCGGGGCAGGTGCGCAACCGCTGTGGGCAGCATGTACGAGCGCACTGTCACACTAGGAGTAAATATGACCGTTATGTGGGATTGTGTTCGTGTGTCTCCCGGGTGGTTGCGCGGACGTCGTCCACAGGCCGCGGGCGCGTGGTCGCCGGCACAGGGCGAGCCGGTCAGAATTTGGGCATGAGGAGGGGATGAACGGGCTTCGCCCACCGCGGGTGCGGCCGACGCGAGCGACACGTTCGACAGCGGGAGGCAGCGGTGAGGACAGCGACTCTGGGCCCGGAGCAGCGCGCCGAGGCACTGGCGGCGATGGCGGAGCGCGAGCTGGACGTGCTGGTGGTCGGCGGCGGAGTGGTGGGCGCCGGCACCGCACTGGACGCCGTCACCCGCGGTCTGTCCACCGGTCTGGTCGAGGCCCGTGACTGGGCGTCCGGCACCTCCAGCAGGTCCAGCAAGCTCATCCACGGCGGCCTGCGCTACCTGGAGATGCTCGACTTCGCCCTCGTCCGCGAGGCGCTCAAGGAGCGCGGCCTGCTGCTGGAGCGGATCGCCCCGCACCTGGTCAAACCGGTGCCGTTCCTCTACCCGCTCCAGCACAAGGGCTGGGAGCGGTGGTACGCCGGGTCGGGCGTCGCGCTCTACGACGCGATGTCGATGGCCCGCGGGCACGGCCGGGGCCTGCCCCTGCACCGGCACCTGACCCGCCGTCACGCCCTGCGCGTCGCGCCCTGCCTGAAGAAGGACGCCCTGGTCGGCGCGCTCCAGTACTACGACGCCCAGGTGGACGACGCCCGCTTCGTCACCAACCTGGTGCGCACGGCGGTGTCCTACGGCGCGCGGGTCGCCAACCGGGCGCGTGTGACGGGGTTCCTGCGCGAGGGCGAGCGGGTCGTGGGCGCGCGGGTGCAGGACGTGGAGGGCGGCGGGGAGTACGAGATCCGTGCCAAGCAGGTCGTCAACGCCACCGGTGTGTGGACCGACGACACCCAGGCCATGGTGGGGGAGCGGGGCCAGTTCCACGTCCGTGCCTCCAAGGGCATCCACCTCGTCGTGCCCAAGGACCGCATCCACTCCACCACCGGCCTGATCCTGCGCACCGAGAAGTCGGTCCTGTTCGTCATCCCCTGGGGCCGGCACTGGATCGTCGGCACCACGGACACCGGCTGGGACCTCGACAAGGCCCACCCGGCCGCCTCCAGCGCCGACATCGACTACCTGCTGGAGCGCGTGAACTCGGTGCTCGCCGTGCCGCTCGGCCGCGACGACGTGGAGGGCGTGTACGCGGGACTGCGCCCGCTGCTGGCCGGTGAGTCGGACGCCACCAGCAAGCTGTCCCGCGAGCACACCGTGGCGCATCCGGCGCCGGGTCTGGTGGTCGTGGCGGGCGGCAAGTACACGACGTACCGGGTGATGGCCAAGGACGCCGTCGACGAGGCGGTGCACGGGCTCGACATGCGCGTCGCCGACTGCGTCACCGAGGAGATCCCGCTGCTCGGCGCCGAGGGCTACCGGGCGATGTGGAACGCCCGGGCGCGGATCGCCGCCCGCACCGGCCTGCACGTGGTCCGGGTGGAGCACCTGCTGAACCGGTACGGCTCCATGGCTGAGGAGATCCTGGACCTCATCGCCGCCGACCCGACGCTGGGCGAGCCCCTGCAGGCAGCCGACGACTACCTGCGCGCCGAGGTCGTGTACGCCGCCTCGCACGAGGGCGCCCGGCACCTGGACGACGTGCTCACCCGCCGCACCCGCATCTCCATCGAGACCTTCGACCGGGGCACCCGCAGCGCCCGCGAGGCCGCCGAGCTGATGGCGCCCGTCCTCGGCTGGGACAAGGGCCAGATCGAGCGCGAGGTGGAGCACTACGAGAAGCGGGTGGAGGCCGAGCGGGAGTCCCAGCTCCAGCCGGACGACCTGACGGCCGACGCGGCCCGGCTGGGGGCGCCGGACATCGTGCCGCTGTAGCCGGAACCACCCGGACGAGTGACCCGGGCCGGGATCTCCGCCGGGAGCCCGGCCGTTGTACCCGGTGCGAGGGCGAATCCGGCGACGGACGGGGCGGGTTCCGGGCGGCTCGGGAGCCGCGTCCGGCGGGTATGCCGAGGAGCTGCCGGGGCGGGCCAGGAGGGGGAGTGGGGCGCATGGTCTGACGCGGACTCAAGGGGACGGTGCGGCGGGTGTTCCGGTGTGTGCGGCCCCCGGCGCGGCAGGGGGCACCCTGGTCCTCGGCCACTTGTCGGGTGAGAGACAATGGAGGCTCTGTCAGGGCGGGTTGCATGAGGGGACGCATGTCGGAGGCGGAGCGGGCGGGAACATCCCGTCAGGAGACTCGTCAGGGCAAGAACGAGCGGCGTCTCCTCGCCGGGCGGTACCGGCTGGGAGACGTGCTGGGCCGCGGCGGCATGGGTACGGTGTGGCGCGCCGAGGACGAGACCCTCGGCCGCACGGTCGCCGTCAAGGAGCTGCGGTTCCCGTCGAACATCGACGAGGAGGAGAAGCGGCGCCTGATCACGCGCACCCTGCGCGAGGCGAAGGCGATCGCCCGGATCCGCAACAACAGCGCGGTGACGGTCTTCGACGTGGTCGAGGAGGACGACCGGCCCTGGATCGTCATGGAGCTGGTCGAGGGCAAGTCCCTGGCCGAGGTCATCCGTGAGGACGGCCTGCTGGAGCCCAAGCGTGCCGCCGAGGTGGGCCTCGCCGTCCTCGACGTGCTGCGCTCCGCGCACCGCGAAGGCATCCTGCACCGGGACGTGAAGCCGTCCAACGTGCTGATCGCCGAGGACGGCCGGGTCGTGCTCACCGACTTCGGCATCGCGCAGGTCGAGGGCGACCCGTCCATCACCTCCACCGGCATGCTGGTCGGCGCCCCCTCCTACATCTCCCCGGAGCGCGCCCGCGGGCACAAGCCGGGTCCCGCGGCCGACCTGTGGTCCCTGGGCGGTCTGCTCTACGCGTCGGTCGAGGGTCTGCCGCCGTACGACAAGGGCTCGGCGATCGCCACGCTGACCGCGGTGATGACCGAGCCCCTGGAGGAGCCCAAGAACGCGGGCCCGCTCAAGGACGTCATCTACGGCCTGCTCACCAAGGACCCGGCGCAGCGCCTCGACGACGCCGGCGCCCGGACCATGCTCAACGCGGTGATCCACACGCCCGAGCCGGAGCCGATGGACTCCACCCGTGTCGTCCCGCTGCCGGCGCAGCCCGGTGGGCCGGAGGGCAGGCGGGGCGAGGATGCCGGGGAGAAGCTGCGCGGGGCGCTGCGCTCGGTCCGCAAGGCGGCCGGGGCGGCCACCGCGGCGGCGGCCGTGCGGGCGAAGAACAATGGCGGAAAGGCCACTTCGGGCGGCGGTCCGGGCACCGAGGGCGGTACGGGCGCGGCGGCCACGGCCGGTGCCGGTTCGCGCGGAAGGCAGGCGGGTCCTGCCCAGGGCTCCCCGTCCGTGCCGAACTCCGCTTCGAGCAAGCCGAGTTCCGGGTGGCCCGTGGTGCCGCCGCCGGACCTGGACCTGCCGTCGCGGCCGGTGCCCAGGGCGCCACTCACCGACGTCGTGCCCAGGCGGACCCTGGTGATCATCGCGCTCGTGGTCGCGCTGGCGGTGATCGGCACCGTGCTGGCCCTGGTCCTCGGCGGCGACGACAGCAAGGACGACGACCGCGGCAGCGGTGCCAAGGCCGCGCCGAGCGCAAGTGCCTCCGTCAAGGAGGACAAGGACACGGGCGGCAAGAGCAGCCCCGACGACGGCACGCGGACCGACGGGGACGCCTCGGCCTCCGCCTCGACGGGCTCGTCTTCGAACGACACGGCGAGTGCGGGCGCCTCCGGCGACGAGGACTCCGGCTCGTCCGGCTCGAAGAGCGGCGGCAGCGCGCCCGTCGAGTCGACCCGCAAGGGCGGCCAGGGGTACTCGATCGGGCTGCCCAAGGGCTGGAAGTACCAGTCGAACGGCGCCGCCGGCGACCGCTACACCGGGCCCGACGGACAGAAACTGCTCGTCGCCTGGACCAGTACGCCCAAGAACGACCCGGTGGCGGACTGGAAGAACCAGGAGCGCTACATGGTGCGTTCCCAGTACCACAAGATCCGCATAGAGCAGGTCGACTACCGCGGCTGGAACACCGCCGACTGGGAGTTCACCTACTCCGAGGGCGGCACCGGGTACCGCACGATCGACCGCGGATTCGTGGTGAACGGGCATCTCGGTTACGCGCTCATGTACACCGCCAAGGCCGAGAAGTGGCACGGCGACCTGCGCAAGGACACCTGGCGGACGCTCACGAAGTCCTTCGAGCCCAAGTCGTGACATGACCGAGCCCGGTTCGGATCCGTGAGAATCCGGCATCCCTTCGATGCGGGTTGCCTCCGGCACGTATCGTGAATGGTTGCGGACCGTACGGAGCCGGATGCGGATGCGGAACGGACCGTAGGGGAACGGATCTGAACGACCAGGCGGCCGGGGGAGGCAACGTGGACGACTACGCGGGCCGAGTACTCGCGGACCGCTACCGCCTGCCGCTGCCGCCGTCCGACGAGTACGAGCTGACCGAGACCCGGGCGTTCGACACCTACAGCGGCCAGGAGGTGCTGGTCCGCCAGGTGCCGCTGCCCGAGGTCGTCGAGGCGGAGGTGCTCGACTCGGAGGGGCTGCCCGAGGGCTTCACCGCCCGGGAGCGCGGCGCCCACCGATCGCCCGCCGCCCGTACGGCCACCCGCCGCCCGTCGGATCCCGCGGTGCGGCGCGCCGTCGAGGCCGCGCAGGCGGCGGCCCGCATCCCCGACCATCCGCGTCTGGACCAGATCTTCGACGTGTTCGCCGAGGGCGGTTCGCTGTGGATCGTCAGCGAGTGGGTGGCCGCCCGGCCGCTGGCCGCGCTGCTGGCCGAGCAGCCGCTGGCTCCGTACCGGGCGGCCGAGGTCGCCTCCGACGTCCTCATGGCGCTGCGTGTGCTGCACGCCCACGGCTGGACGCACCGCAACATCACCGCCCGCACGGTCCTCGTCTGCGACGACGGCCGGGTGATGCTGACCGGACTCGCGGTCGGCGCGGCGGAGGAGGCGCTGTGCGGGTACGACCCGGTACCGGCCCAGGACGGGCCGCAGGACCCGCACGGACCGGCCGGTGACGGCGGCGGCACCGACGCCCGGGCCGCCGGTCGACAACTTCCCGGCGCCATCGGTGCTCCCGGCGGACCCGGCGGCCCAGGTACCCCCGGCAGCTCGGGGAGCCAGGGGTTCGGCGGCGCGCTCGGGCCCGCGGAGCCGGTCCCGTCCCCCGACGCCGATCCCGAGGCCGCGCGGCGGGCCGCGATCCAGGCGCGGGCGGCCGGCGGGCTGCCGGCGCCGGGTGGTGCTCCCCCCGGGACTGTGCAGGTTCCGCCGTCCGGGCGCCGGGGCCTGGAGAGCGGGGACGACGTCCGTGCCGCCCGCGCCGGGGCCATCGCCGCCTACCGTGCGGGAACGCGTGCCGCGGCCCGGGTCCAGGAAGCCCAGCAGAACGGCCGCGCCGCCCTGCCCGGAGCCCGTCCGCCCGCCGAGGGCGACACCGGGGCCGAGGGTGCGGCGCACCCGTCGTACTCCGCCGGCCGGACCCCCGTCCCGCCCGGCCGGACGGCCGACCCCCACGGCGCGCCCGGCACCGCTTGGCACGGCGCCGCACCCCGCACCGGCCCGGCCGGCGACCCGCCGCGACCGGGACTGCCGCCCGGCGGCGACGACACGACCTCCGGGTCAGGGCGCCTGCCCTTGCCCGGCCAGTCGCCCGCACCCGGATACGGCGCTTCCGGCTTCGGCCATGGCGCCGTGGCCCCGGGCCGGACGTCCACTCCCGGTCAAGCGCCCGCGCCGGCGTATGGCAGTGCCGGCCCCGGCCAGTCGCCCGCACCGGGACACGGCGCTTCCGGCTTCGGCCACGGTGCCGTGGTCCCGGGCCAGGCATCCGGCCTCGGCGCCGCCCCCGGTGCACCCGCCGACCCCTCCGCCGGGGGCTCCCGTTGGGACGACCCCGGAGCCGGGGGTGGTGCGGTGCGCCGAGGCCCCGGTACCGCGCTCGCCGCCGAGCGGGCCCGGCAGGTGCGGATGACCGTGGTGGGGCCGGTCACCGAGCGCTGGGCGCCGGAGCAGGCGGGCCCCGTGCACGAGAACTGGCAGCTGGCCGCGCCGATCGGGCCCGCCACCGACCTCTGGGCGCTGGGCGCGCTGCTCTTCCGCGCCGTCCAGGGTCACGCCCCCTACCCCGAGGAGTCCACGGCCGAGCTGGTGCAGCTCGTGTGCGCGGAGCCGCCCGCCTTCGCCGAGGAGTGCGGCCCGCTGCGCCCGGTCGTGGAGTCGCTGCTGCGTCAGGACCCCACCGACCGGCCGGACTTCGAGGAGCTGAGCGGCTGGCTGCGTTCCCTGGTGCGCTCGGCGCCCGAGCCGGACGCCGGCGCCCATGTGGTGCCCGTCCCGCCCGCCGACCCCACCCGGCTCCCCATCGTCCGCCGGCGCGGCGAGCTGGTACGGCGGCGGCGTGCCCGGGTGCCCGCCACCCATCCGCACGGCCGGCACAAGCGCGCCCCGGAACAGGCCCGTTCGCCTCGCAGCCTCGGCCGGCTGCTGCTCCTGCTGATCCTGCTCCTGCTGGCCGGCGCGGTGGCGTACGCGATGCTGTTCATGCCGAAGCAGGGCGAGAGCGGCGCGGCGGGCGGCGACCGCACCGGCAGCGCCGGGGAGGCGAGCTCCGCGCCCTCGCCCTCCGAGCGGCCTTCTTCGGGGCGGCCGTCCGAACCCGGCGCCTCGGCGTCCGGGCCCGCCGCCGAGACCCAGACCGGCGGCGACCCCTCCGTCGCCGACGGGTTCACCCTGCGCAAGGACCCGGACGGCTTCCGCATCGCCGTCGCCAAGGGCTGGGACCGCACACCGAAGAACGGCAGCGGCCAAGTCGTGTACGCGCACGGGAACTTCGAGCTGCTCGTCGTACCCGGAAGGGACGGCACCGGCACCTACGGCAGCGATCCGATGGTCTACCAGCGGGACAAGGAGCGCGAACTCCAGCCGTACCGGGACTCGAGCTGGGCCACGGCCACCGGCCTGCGGACCATCGAGGTGGGCGGCCGGACCATGGCCGAGGGCCAGTTCACCTGGACCGACGGACAGGGCCGTGACCGGTACGTGCGCAACATGGCGATCCTGCTGAACGGCCGCTACCACATCGTCCAGGTCCGGGGCCCGGAGGCCGAACGCGACGAGGTGACACGGCTCTACGAGCAAGCTACCGCGACGTACCGCTACACGGGTTGAGCGCCCCGTATACCGCCTGTGTGAAACAGGGTTGGGTGCCGCCCGCGCGCCGGATACGGCAACCGTCACAGGACTGTCACCTTGGTACCCCTCGTGTTCCCAGGGGGAGGGCCGGTCCTTAGTCTGACCCTGTCAATAGCATTGCGGGGCAACGTGAATCAGATGCAGGGCCTGCTCATAGCGGGCCGCTACCGGCTCGCCGATTCCATCGGCAGCGGCGGCATGGGCCGGGTGTGGCGCGCCCACGACGAGGTGCTGCACCGGCAGGTGGCCGTCAAGGAGTTGACCGCGGCGCTCTACGTCTCCGACAGCGACCGGGCCGTTCTGCTGGCCCGGACCCGGGCCGAGGCGCGGGCCGCCGCACGCATCAACCACTCCGCCGTCGTCACCGTCCACGACGTGCTGGAGCACGACGGCCGCCCGTGGATCGTGATGGAGCTGGTCGAGGGCCACTCGCTGGCCGACGCGGTCAAGGAGCGCGGCCGCCTCGAAGCCGCCGAGGCCGCGCGGATCGGCCTGTGGGTCCTGCGGGCCCTGCGCGCCGCGCACTCGGCCGGCGTACTGCACCGGGACGTCAAGCCCGGCAACGTCCTCCTCGGCCGGGACGGCCGGGTCCTGCTCACCGACTTCGGCATCGCCCAGATCGAGGGCGACTCCACCATCACCCGCACGGGCGAGGTCGTCGGCTCGGTCGACTACCTCGCGCCCGAGCGGGTGCGCGGCCACGACCCGGGCCCGTCCTCCGACCTGTGGGCGCTCGGGGCCACGCTGTACACGGCGGTCGAGGGACGTTCGCCGTTCCGCCGCACCTCGCCGCTGAGCACCATGCAGGCGGTCGTCGAGGAAGAGGTGGAGGAGCCCCGCAACGCCGGGCCGCTCGGCCCCGTCATCGCCGCCCTGCTGCGTAAGGACCCGGCCCAGCGGCCGGGCGCGGAGGACGCGGAGCACCTGCTCGCCGAGGCGGCGCAGGGCCGCAGGCCGCACACCCCGCAGGCGTTCGTACCGGCACAGGGCTCGGGCACGCACGGTGGAGTGATGGGCAACACGGGCCGCGTGACTGCCGGTTACCCCTCCGGAGGGACCACACGCGGTCACGTCCCCGGCGCACCGGCGGCCGGGGGCCGTTCCATGACCGGGTCGACGGCCGTGGCCCCCGCACCCGCGGGCAGGCCGGCCCGGCCCCGGCGCCGGCTGCGCACCCTCGCGCTGGTCGTAGCCGCCGCGGCCGTGCTCGGTGGCGGCGCGGCCGTCGTCTTCCAGCAGTGGGGCGGATCGAAGCGGGACAGCGGTACGAGCGGGGGCACGAACCAGGTCACGCCATCGCCCTCCGGCAGCGGCAGCAGCGCCACACCCCGACCCGGCGGAGTCGTGCCCGCCTCGTGGCAGCCGTACCGCGACCCGTGGGGCTTCACCGTCTACCTGCCCAAGGGCTGGTCGCGCAGGGTAGTTGAAGCGCAGAGCGGCGCGGCCGACCCCGACCTCCGGCAGGTCGACTACACGCCCGACGGCGGCAAGCACTTCCTGCGCATCGCCATCGACACCAGCTCGGACTTCGCCAGCGCCCTGGAGCACCAGAAGGACCTGGAGCAGCAGCTCAAGTTCCACTCGCTGGTCAACTACCGCAGGGTCACCATGAAAGCGAACACCTACCGCGACCGCGAGGGCGCGCTGTGGGAGATGACCTGGGACGCGCTGGCGAAGGACCCGCCCTATGTGGCCGGGCCCCGGCACGCCGTCGAGGAGACGTACTTCTCGCGCGAGGGCACCGAGTACGTGATCTACATGTCGACGCCCGAGGCCGACTGGCCCCGGACGAGCAAGCAGTTCCAGTGGGTGCTGCGGAGCTGGCAGCCGCCGAGCGGCGGCTGACCGGCTCGGGCGCGGCACTTGGCCGATCACCGACCCGAACGGGTGCGGCCGGTGCGGCATGATGGGCCTCATGGGATCCGACGGGGACGACTTCCGCGTGATCGCGGGCCGTTACCGCCTCCAGGAGCGGATCGGACGCGGCGGCATGGGCGTCGTATGGCGGGCGAGCGACCAGGTGCTGGGGCGGCTGGTGGCGGTCAAGGAGCTGGCGGCCGACGACTCCCTCCCGGACGACGACGCCCGCCGCCGCCGCGACCGCACCTTCCGTGAGGCGCGGGCGGTCGCTCAGTTGCGGCACCCGCACATCATCGTCGTGCACGACGTCATCGAGCAGGACGAGCGTCCGTACCTCGTCATGGAGTTGATCGACGGCGGCTCCCTCGCCGACCGCATCGCCAGGCACGGACCGGTCGACGCCGCCGAGGCCGCCCGGATAGGCGCCGACCTGCTGAGCGCGCTGCGCGTCGCGCACGAGGCCGGCGTGCTGCACCGCGACATCAAGCCCGCGAACGTGCTGCTGGAGTCCGGCACCGGCCGGGTGGTGCTCACCGACTTCGGCATCGCGCAGGTCGCGGGCGCCACCACGCTCACCGAGACCGGCTCCTTCGTCGGCTCGCCCGAGTACACCGCCCCGGAGCGGATGGCCGGCACCCGGACCGGGCCCGAGTCCGACCTGTGGTCGCTCGGCGCGCTGCTGTGCACGGTGCTCAGCGGTGAGTCCCCGTTCCGGCGGGACTCGCTCGGCGGCATCCTGCACGCCGTAGTCGCCGCCGAGATCCGGCCACCCGCGCAGGCCGAGCCGCTGCTGCCCGTCGTGCGGGGCCTGCTGGAGCGCGACCCCGACCGCCGGCTGGACGCGGCGGACGCCGAACGGATGCTGCGGACGTTCCTGGAGACGGGCCGTACACCGGCCGCCCCGGAACCGCCCACGACGGGCCGCACCCCCAGGATCGTCGCCCTCGCGGCCCGTGCGGCCGGAGCCGGTCACCCGCCGACCGAGCCCGATGTGCCGCGGGCGCCCGCCGACACCCCGACGCCCGAACAGCCCCCGCCCGCACGGCAGTCCTCGCGCGGGGTGCTGATCGCCGCCCTGCTGGTCGCCGCGGTGGCCGGGGCGGGCGTCTCGGCCGCGGCACTGCTGCTGCACCAGGGCGAGGGCGGCGGCACGCCCGGCGGCACGACGAGCAGCCCGGCGGCGCCCACCAGCCACTCCGTCTCCCCGCCGGCCGGCAGCGCCTCGCCGTCCCCCGCGGGCACCACGAGCGGCGCGCCCGCGGCGTCCCGCCCGCACACCGCTCCCTCCGGTTACCGCACCGCCCGGGACCCGAACGGCTTCTCGCTCGCCGTGCCGGAGGACTTCGACCGCGAACAGCAGGGCGAGCGCGTCTTCTACCTCTCCCCGGGGCAGACCTTCCGCCTCGGCGTGAAGGTCTCCCCGCCCGATGCCGGCGGCCCCGCCGCGGTGATGAGCCGGGCGGCGGCGGAGGGGGCCGGCACCAACCCGGGCTATCACGACGGCCGGGTCATCGGGACCACGCACTCCGGACACCCCGCCGCGCTCTGGGAGTTCACCTGGGACGGCTTCAGCGCCGCCGAGGGTCCGCGCCACACGTACGACCTGTGCTGGGAGGAGGACGGCCGGATGTACGACATGTGGGTGTCGGCGCCGGTCGGACGGGTGCGGGAGGCCCGGGAGTACTTCGACGTGGCCGTGGACACCTTCTCGGTCACGGCACGTTGATTCCCGGTCGGTCACGGCTTCGTGACCGGTTCGTGTTCCCTGTGGTGGCGGACGCCGATGGCGCGATATGGATGGTCCATGAGCAGTGACGGGGGAGCCGGCCGTACGGCCGACGACACGACGAGTTTTGTTCTGCAACCGCCGAATCCGGTGCCGAACCAGGTGCCGGCTGCGCGGCCCGGTGCGGCGCCCCGGCAGGCGGCCCAGCAGAGCCCGGACCCGGGCCCGACCCCCGCCGCTCAGGATCCGGGCACCGGGCGGCTGATCGCAGGCCGGTACCGGCTGCTCGCCAAGCTCGGGCACGGCGGCATGGGCACCGTGTGGCGGGCCAAGGACGAGATGGTGGACCGCGAGGTCGCGGTGAAGGAACCCCGCGTGCCGGATCACCTTCCCGAGCGTGAACGCGCCAACGCCTTCGAGCGGATGCGCCGCGAGGCCCGCGCGGCGGCCCGGCTCGACCATCCCGCCGTGGTCAACGTGTACGACGTCGCGGTGGTGGACGGCCGGCCCTGGATCGTGATGGAGCTGGTGCACGGCCGCTCGCTGGGCGGCGCGCTCCAGGAGGGCACGCTGGACGCGCGCGAGGCGGCGCGGATCGGCCTGGAGGTGCTCGGCGCGCTGGAGGCCGCGCACGCGGCGGGCGTCCTGCACCGGGACGTCAAGCCGGACAACGTGCTGCTCGGCCGGTACGACCGGGTCGTCCTCACGGACTTCGGCATCGCGCAGATCGAGGGCGAGACGAACCTGACCGACACCGGCGGCTTCGTCGGCTCGCCCGAGTACATCGCGCCGGAACGGGTGCTGGGGCAGCGCCCCGGGCCGTCGAGCGACCTGTGGTCCCTGGGCGTCGTGCTCTACACCGCCACCGAGGGCGTCTCCCCGTTCCGCCGCAGCAACACCCCGGCCACCCTGCAGTCCGTTCTCAACGCCACCCCGGCCGCGCCCGCCGCCGCGCGCGGCCCGCTGGCGGAGGCCGTCAACAGCCTGCTCCAGAAGGACCCTTCCCGCCGTCCGACGGCGGCCCAGGTCCGGGTGCTGCTGGAGGCGGCCGCCGATCCTCCGGCGCCGGAGCCCACCCAGCGCGTGGCGGTCGCAGGGCCCACCGCGCCCGCCGGCCGCGTCCCGCGACCGGGCCGCAAGGCCTGGCTGGGCGTGGGCGCAGCCGCGGTCGCGGCGGCGGTGGCCGGGTACCTCGTCCTCGCCGATCCCTTCGCGGGACCGCTGCCGGACGGCTGGACGAAGCACACCGACGCCGGGCTGGGCGCCACCGTCGCCGTCCCCGCGTACTACCAGCGCGCCCTCCCGGCCAAGACCGACTCCGACCAGAGCTGGGTGTCGTACACGGACCCGAGCGGTGCCATCTCGGTCGTGCTGGACCTGACCCGGAAGTCGGAGGACTCGCTCAACACGATCAAGAGCAACGCGGTGGCCCAGATGCACGCCGACGACGAGAAGTTCAAGAACGAGGGCGAGTACAGCCTCGACATGCCCAAGGGTGCGAAGACGCATCCGGACGACGGCACCAAGTACCACGGCAGACAGGCCGCCACGAACACCGTCGGGTACACGACCGACGACTCCCAGAACCCGCGCCCGCGCGAGCTGCGGATCTTCTACTACCGCACCGGCGCCGGTGACCTGTACCGACTCACCATCGGCTACCCGCGCGAGGGCGACTTCGCCGCCCGGGGCCGGGAGGTCGCCAGGACCGCCATCGCCAACCTGGAGATCAAGAAGCCCTGAGCGACGGCTGATCGGGGCCTGCCGGGCCCGCCCCGCTTCGACAAGGACGCGGTGCGCACGGTACTGATGTGACATGAGTGGAGACGGCGAACACCCGCACGGCGCACGGCTGATCGGTGGGCGCTACCTGCTTCTCGAGCGCCTGGGCGCCGGGCCGTCCGGGATCGTCTGGCGGGCCCGGGACGAGCAGGAGCGGCGGGACGTCGCCGTCAAGGAGCCCGTACTGCCCGGGTGTCCGGCCGACGACGAGGAGAGCCGCCGGATCGCGCACCGGCTCCACCGGGAGGCACGGACCGCCGCCCGGGTACGGCATCCCTCGGCCGTCGCCCTGCACGATGTCGTCCTGGACGGCGAACTGCCCTGGATCGTCATGGAGTTGGTGAAGGGTGAGTCGCTCAGGGAGGCCGTGCGGCGCGGGCCGCTGCCGCCCGCCGAGGCTGCCCGCGTGGGGCTCGCCGTCCTCGGGGCGCTCAGGGCCGCGCACGCCGTGGGGATCGTGCACCGGGACCTCAAGCCCGCCAACGTCCTGATCGAGTCCGGCACCGGGCGGGTCGTCGTCACCGACTTCGGCATCGGGGACGGACCCGCCGCGGACGTCCCCGCCGGGTTCGCCGCCCCGGAGCGGGCCTCGGGGCCCGGCGCCGGGCCCGCCTCCGACCTGTGGTCCCTCGGCGCGCTGCTCGCCACCGCCGTGGAGGGCGGCGACGCCGGCCCGCTGCGACCGCTCCTGACCCGCCTGCACATGCCGGACCCGACCGCGAGGCCGACCGCGCAGGAGGTCGCGGCGGCCCTGGAGGCCTGCGCGACCGTGCCCGCCGCCCGCCCGGCGCCCCCGGAGCCACCGCGAACCCTGGCACCCGGACCACACCCCTGACCCGAGCCGCGCCGTCCTCTCGCCGACTTCGGCCCTCCCCGCGCCGGAAAATCCCGGCCCGCGGTGATCGTCACCCGACAACGCGCTGATCAGCGCATTTGCTGCCAGTGATCACTGGCGTCATGTGAGCACTCGGTGAATCCCCGTTACCGACGGGTACCCAAAGCCTCCGCCGCGGCATACCCTGCGCGTCATGACGGACTCGCAGGCCCCGGACATCACCGGTACCAACCCGCTCGCGCCCGCCCCCGAGGGCGTCCGCACCGCCGCCGACGTGGTCACCCCGACGCTGGTGGCCCAGCTCACCAAGGGTGTCGTCGGCTCCGGCCGTACCGCCAACCACACCCCCTTCACCGGCGAGAAGCTGGCCGACCTGCCCGAGTCCACGCCCGAGGACGTGCGAAAGGCCTTCGAGGCCGCCCGCGCCGCCCAGGCCGTGTGGGAGAGGACCCCGGTGCGGCAGCGCGCCGCCGTGCTGCTCCGCTTCCACGACCTGGTGCTCGAGCGCCAGGCCGAGGTGCTCGACCTGATCCAGCTCGAGACCGGCAAGGCCCGGCTGCACGCGCACGAGGAGGTGCAGGCCGTCGCCGTCGCGGCCCGCCACTACGGCCGCAAGGCCCCCGGCTACCTGCGGCCCAAGCGGCACACCGGCGCCGTGCCGACCCTGACGAAGGTCACCGAACTGCGCCACCCGCGCGGGGTCGTCGGCCAGATCGCCCCCTGGAACTACCCCCTCGAGCTGTCCGTGGGCGACGCGCTGCCCGCCTTCGCCGCCGGCAACGCGGTCGTCATGAAGCCGGACACCGAGACCTGCCTGACCGCGCTCTGGGCCCGTGACCTGCTCATCGAGGCGGGGCTGCCCGAGGACGTCTTCCAGGTCGTGCTCGGCGAGGGCCCGGTCGTCGGACCCGAGCTGGTCAAGCACGCCGACTACGTCTCCTTCACCGGCTCCACCCGCACCGGCCGCGAGGTCGCGCAGGGCGCCGCCGCCCGCCTGGTCGGCGTCTCCCTCGAACTCGGCGGCAAGAACGCCATGCTGGTCCTGGAGGACGCCGACATCGAGAAGGCCGCCGCGGGCGCCGTCCGGGCCTGCTTCTCCTCGGCAGGCCAGCTCTGCATCTCCATCGAGCGGCTGTACGTCCACGAGTCGGTCGCCGACGCCTTCCTGGAGCGCTTCGCCGCCCGCACCCGGGCCATGCGGCTCGGCAACTCCCTCGCCTACGGCGCCGACATGGGCTCGCTGGTCGGGGAGCGGCAGCTCAAGACCGTCGAACGGCACGTCCAGGAGGCCGTCGCCAAGGGAGCCGAGGTGGTCACGGGCGGCGTGGCGCGTCCGGACATCGGCCCGTACTTCTTCGAGCCGACCATCCTCGACGGCGTCGAGGAGTCCATGGCCGTCTGCGAGGAGGAGACCTTCGGTCCCGTCGTCTCCCTGTACCGCTTCAAGTCCGAGGACGAGGCGGTCGAGCGCGCCAACTCCACGCCGTACGGCCTGAACGCGTCCGTGTGGACCAGGTCCGCCCGGCGTGGCCTGGACGTCGCCTCCCGGCTGCGCACCGGCACGGTCAACGTCAACGAGGGCTACGCGCCCGCCTACGGCAGCGTCCAGTCCCCGATGGGCGGCATGAAGGACTCCGGCCTCGGCCGCCGCCACGGCTCCGAGGGCATCCTCAAGTACACCGAGGCCCAGACGGTGGCACGGCAGCGGCTGCTGCCGATGGCGCCGTCGCTGGGGATGGACGACGCGCAGTACGCCCAGTTCATGAGCCGCAGCCTCCGCCTGATGAAGGCCTTCCGCTTCCGCTAGTCCACCGCCGACCCCACAGCCACCAACCCCCGTTCTCGACGAGGAGAGCACGTGTCGCAGGAGAAGTCTGTCCAGATCCGGGACGAGGACGGGTACGACTACGACGTCGTCGTGATCGGTTCGGGGTTCGGTGGCTCGGTCTCCGCCCTGCGCCTCACCGAGAAGGGCTACCGGGTGGGCGTGCTGGAGGCCGGCCGCCGCTTCACCCGCGACTCCCTGCCCAGGAACTCCTGGGACCTGAAGAACTACCTCTGGGCCCCGCGGCTCGGCATGTACGGCATCCAGCGCATCCACCTGCTGGGCAACGTGATGGTGCTGGCCGGCGCGGGTGTGGGCGGCGGTTCGCTGAACTACGCCAACACCCTCTACGTGCCGCCGAAGGCCTTCTTCGACGACCCCCAGTGGCGCGGCATCACCGACTGGCAGCAGGAGCTGAAGCCGTACTACGACCAGGCGCAGCGCATGCTCGGCGTGCGGCTCAACCCGACCATGACCCCGTCCGACGTGCACCTGAAGGCGGCGGCCGAGCGGATGGGCGTCGGCGACACCTTCCATCTGGCGCCGGTCGGCGTGTTCTTCGGTGACGGCGAGGACGCCGACGGCACGGCGCAGGGCAGGCCCGGCGAGCAGGTGGACGACCCGTACTTCGGCGGCGCCGGGCCCGCCCGCAACGCCTGCACCGAGTGCGGCGAGTGCATGACCGGCTGCCGGCACGGCGCGAAGAACACCCTCAACGAGAACTACCTGTACCTCGCCGAGAAGGCCGGTGCGGTGGTCCACCCGATGACGACGGTCGTGTCCGTGACGGACGACTCGCGCGGCGGGTACGCGATCGCGACGCTGCCGACGGACGAGAAGAAGAAGGGCCGGGGGCGGCTGTTCACCGCGCGGAAGGTCGTGGTCGCGGCCGGTACGTACGGCACCCAGACCCTGCTGCACCGCATGAAGGCCGGCGGTCAGCTGCCCCGTCTCTCCGCCCGGCTGGGCGACCTGACCCGCACCAACTCCGAGGCACTGGTCGGCGCGCAGACCGACAACCGCCGCTACCGCAAGGCGACCGGGGAGCAGAAGGCCGACTTCACGCGCGGGGTCGCCATCACGTCCTCGATCCACCCCGACGACAGCACCCACATCGAACCCGTCCGCTACGGCAAGGGCTCCAACTCGATGGGCGGTCTGTCCATCCTCCAGGTCCCCTACGCCGAGGGTTCCTCGCGCGTCCTGGCCTGGCTGGCCAACGCCGCTCGCCATCCCCTGCTCGTCGCCCGCTCGCTGTCCAACCGGCGCTGGTCGGAGCGGACCATCATCGGGCTGGTGATGCAGTCGCTGGACAACTCGCTGACGACCTATCTGAAGCCCGGCGGGGTCGGCAAGGGCCTGCTCACCGCCCGGCAGGGGCACGGCGCCCCGAACCCCAAGCAGATCAAGGCCGCGTCCGAGGCCGCCACCGTGCTCGCCGAGGAGATCAACGGCTTCCCGGGCAGCAATGTCGGCGAGCTGATGGGCACCCCGCTGACCGCGCACTTCCTCGGCGGCTGCCCCATCGGCGACTCCCCGGAGACGGGCGTGATCGACCCCTACCACCGGCTCTACGGCCACTCCGGCATCTCGGTGGTGGACGGCGCCGCCGTCTCGGCCAACCTGGGCGTCAACCCGTCGCTGACGATCACCGCGCAGGCCGAGCGGGCCATGTCGTACTGGCCGAACAAGGGCGAGGAGGACCCGCGCCCGGCGCAGGGGGCGGCGTACGAGCGGCTGAAGCCGGTGGAGCCGCGCGAGCCGGCGGTCCCGGCGGACGCGTTCGGCGCGCTCAGGCTGCCGTTCCTCGGCATCCCGGCGGTGCCGCCGAAGAAGTAGCCGGACCGAAGACGCCGAGGGACCTGCATCCCCCTCCGAACGCAGGTCCCTCGCCTCTTACCGTCTTCTTGATCCGGCAGCAGGTTTGATCCGCGAGGGCGGTGAATGGTTGCTTCCGTATTCACCGGAATTTGTGTGGCGTGTATCACACCCGGCGTGGGCCGGGGATCGGGCGCGACGAAGGGCCCCGCGGGACTCGAACCGCGGGGCCCTCTTTCGCCGGCACCGGCGCAAGGGCGCGCCGGTGCCCGGGAGCGGCGCCGGGGGGTCGCGCCGCCTGCTCTGTGGTCCTGGACTTGTGTTTCCGCCGGCCGGCCCCGGGCGTCCCCGGAGCCGGCCGTTCTCTTGGATGACCGGGCTGCTGTCCCCTGCCGTCCGGTCACTTCTCCGGAGCGAGGTCCCACGGCGTACGGCACGACCCGTACGCCTCATCGCTCCGGTGAGCCACGCGTGGTTCTGTCGGGCCCGCCCCTGGCTGGCACGGACAACGGGTTCAACGAAGCGGCCCGGGGACCGTCACGCGCCGTACGGGTGAGACCCGGACCGAACTCAGATACGACCCCGGCACAGCTCCAGCATGGTCATCGCCAGCGCGGTGCCCGGCTTGCCGAGCGCCTCGCGGTAGCGGCCAAGGATCTCCATCTCGCGGGAGAGGTTCACACGCCGGCCGCCGGACGCGATCCGGGCCTCCTGGACGACGGTGGACACGGCCATCCGCTCCTGGATGAGCCCGATGATCCGGTCGTCCAGGGCGTCGATGCGGGTACGGGCGTCGTCGATGGTCTGTTCCGCGGTCAGGGTGGTCATGTCGAGGGCTCCTCGTGAAGGTGGCTGGTGGAGGCCCCGGAACGGCAGAACCCGGAGAAACGACAGGCGCCCCGGGCCTTGTCGGCCCGGGGCGCCTGGTAAGTCGCTTGGCGGTTCGCTCAAGCAGCACGACCATGGCAGCCGGCGGGCCGGGTGCCATAGGTAAAGAGGAAGGTCGAGTGCGCGAGCATGCGGCCAGTATGCCACGGTCCCGGCCGGGGGAGGCGTGCCCGCCCGCACCGTTAGACTCGTTAGCACAGACCCCGCCCGACCACCAGAAGGCACCCCGTGTCATCAGCGACTTCATCTGCCGCCTCCCCCGACACCGTCCTGGTCGTCGACTTCGGCGCGCAGTACGCCCAGCTCATCGCCCGTCGCGTCCGCGAGGCGCGGGTCTACAGCGAGATCGTGCCGAGCACCATGCCGGTCCAGGAGATGCTCGCCAAGAACCCCGCGGCGATCATCCTCTCCGGCGGCCCCTCGTCCGTGTACGAGGAGGGCGCCCCCCGGCTCGACGGCGCGCTCTTCGAGGCCGGCGTCCCCGTCTTCGGCATGTGCTACGGCTTCCAGCTCATGGCGCAGGTCCTCGGCGGCACCGTCGACAACACCGGCGCCCGTGAGTACGGCCGCACCGACCTGCACGTCTCCAAGTCGGGCTCCACCCTCTTCGAGGGCACCCCGGACGAGCAGCAGGTGTGGATGTCGCACGGCGACGCCTGCTCCGCCGCCCCCGAGGGCTTCGCCGTCACCGCGTCCACGGACGTCGTCCCGGTCGCCGCCTTCGAGAACGACGAGAAGAAGCTGTACGGCGTCCAGTACCACCCCGAGGTCATGCACTCCACGCACGGCCAGCAGGTGCTGGAGCACTTCCTGTACCGGGGTGCGGGCCTGACCCCGTCCTGGACCACCGGCAACGTGATCGAGGAGCAGGTCACCGCGATCCGCGAGCAGGTCGGCGACAAGCGCGCCATCTGCGGCCTGTCCGGCGGCGTGGACTCCGCCGTCGCCGCCGCGCTCGTCGCGCGGGCCATCGGTGACCAGCTGACCTGCGTCTACGTCGACCACGGCCTGATGCGCAAGGGTGAGACCGAGCAGGTCGAGAAGGACTTCGTGGCCGCGACCGGCGTCAAGCTGGTCGTCGTGGACGCCGAGGAGCGCTTCCTGACCGCCCTCAAGGGCGTCTCCGACCCGGAGGAGAAGCGCAAGATCATCGGCCGCGAGTTCATCCGCGTCTTCGAGCAGGCGCAGGCCGAGATCATCGCCGACGAGGGCCCGGCCGTGGAGTTCCTGGTCCAGGGCACCCTGTACCCGGACGTCGTCGAGTCCGGCGGCGGCACCGGCACCGCCAACATCAAGTCGCACCACAACGTCGGCGGCCTCCCCGAGGACCTGGAGTTCAAGCTCATCGAGCCGCTCCGCAAGCTCTTCAAGGACGAGGTCCGCATGGTCGGCCAGGAGCTGGGCCTGCCGGAGGAGATCGTCCAGCGCCAGCCCTTCCCGGGCCCCGGCCTCGGCATCCGCATCGTCGGCGAGGTCACCAAGGAGCGCCTGGACCTGCTCCGGGACGCCGACGCCATCGCCCGCGAGGAGCTGACCGCGGCCGGTCTGGACCGGGACATCTGGCAGTGCCCGGTGGTCCTGCTCGCGGACGTCCGCAGCGTGGGCGTCCAGGGCGACGGCCGCACCTACGGTCACCCGATCGTGCTGCGCCCGGTCTCCTCCGAGGACGCCATGACGGCCGACTGGTCGCGGCTGCCGTACGACGTGCTCGCCCGCATCTCGACCCGGATCACCAACGAGGTCCGGGACGTCAACCGCGTGGTCCTCGACGTGACCTCCAAGCCCCCGGGCACCATCGAGTGGGAGTGATCCTCTCCCGCTGAGGATCAGGTTCGCCTGAGCGTGCGCACCGGCGCGCCGGGCCGCCAGACCTGGACGACCAGATACGTGTCGTCCTCGACGAAGGTCCGTACGACCTCCGTCAACTCGGTGCGGAAGAGGTGGAACGGCTGCGGCGGTTCCACCTCTTTCACGTACGCGGCCCTGGTCTCGCCCTCCTCGACCTCGTACGCCCGCCCGGCGATCCGCACGTCCCCGCCACCCATCCCGGTTCCCTCGCCCGGGTTCGCCTGCAGCGCGAAGCGCGGATCGCGGCGCAGGTCGAGGGCCTTCAGCGAGCCGGCCATCATGCCCAGCCACAGCTCACCGCCCCGGAAGTCGGCCTCCAGGCCCGAGGTGCGCGGGGAGCCGTCCCGGCGCAGGGTGGCGAGGACATGGTGACGGAAGGCGCCGAAGCGCCGCTCGGTGATCGCCGCCAGCTCGGGCGCGGCGGTGGTGAAGGCTGCCCAGTTCATGCCGGCCAGTCTCACCGGCAAACCGGACACCTGCTGTCGGATATCCGCTGCGCACGTCATCTTTACCAACCAGCGCTGCCCTTTTGCGCCGACCGGCGGTAACTTCCCGCCCGTACCGCAAACCCCCACGCTGGAGGACCCATGCACGGGCCCACGCCGCCCCCTCCGCTGCCCACCGACCAGCTGAAGTTCGCCATGCCCCCCATGCACGACTCGGTCGAGGACGAACGCCGGCACCGCAAGGAGCGGCTCGCGGGTGCCCTGCGGATCTTCGGGCGCACCGGACTCGAGGACGGGGTGTCCGGGCACATCACCGCGCGCGACCCGGAGTACAGCGGCTGCTTCTGGGTCAACCCGTTCGGGATGCCGTTCAAGCACGTCACCGTCGGCGACCTCGTGCTCGTCAACCAGGACGGCCAGGTCGTCGAGGGCCGCTACCACGTCAACCAGGCCGCGTTCACCGTGCACGCCCAGGTGCACGCCGCCCGGCCCGACGTCGTCGCCGTCGCGCACTGCCACTCCGTGCACGGCCGGGCCGTCGCCGCGCTCGGCGACCTCATCGACCCCATCACCCAGGAGAGCTGCGCCTTCTACGAGGACCTGGCGCTGTACGACGCCTACACCGGCGTCAACGTCGACGCCGAGGAGGGCCGCCGCATCGCCGGGACACTGGGGTCCCGCAAGGCGCTGGTGCTGCGCAACCACGGGCTGCTGACCGTGGGGAACTCGGTGGACGCGGCGGCCTGGTGGTTCCTGTCCCTGGAACGGTCCTGTCAGGTGCAGCTGATGGCCAAGGCGGCCGGCCGGCCGGTCCTCATCGACCACAAGCTGGCCGTGGCCACCCGCGAACAGCTCGGCGGCGACCTGGTGGCCTGGATCAACTACCAGCCCCTGTGGCAGGACATCAGCCGCAGCGAACCCGACCTGCTCGGCTAGCTCCCGGAACGCGCGGGGGGCGCCGGGAGCCGCGTCAACACGGTGGCCCGGAGTTCACCCGCCGTGACCCGGACCGGCGGGCCCTGGCCGCCCGGGGTAAGGCACAATTCGCTTTCGTCGCAGGGGAGTTCCGCGGCCGGAAATGCGCACTATGGGTGGCTTCGGTCGTATCGAGAGGTAGTGCGGAAGGCGGGCGTGGGGCGTGGCGGTGCAGGAGGCCAGACAGAGCACGGGTGCCGACGGCATCCATGAGGGCGGCTGTGCGTGCGGGGACTGCCCGCACGGGGCCCGCCAGGGGCACCGGCGGGCCGTCGCGGCGTTCCTGCGCGTCCGCGACGAGTTCGCGGCCGGACAGGGGCTGCCGCCGGCGGTGGCCCACTCGGCCTCCGCCTCCCGCCAGTGGGTCTCCGAGGAGCTGACCCAGCGGGCCGAGGAGGTCGCCGAGCGCGGCCGCGCCGAAGGCCAGGCGTGGCTCGCGCGGCTGTGGCTGCGGACGGTGTGCGCGGTGGGCGGCGCGGTCCTCGCCCTGCTGCTCGCCGAGTCGCTCACCGCGATCGGCGCGGGCTGGAGCAGTACCCGGACCGCCGCCCTGCTCGCCGCCTTCGCCGTCGGGGGCGTGCTTGCCGCCGCCTCCTGGTGGCACCGGGCGCGCGGAGGGGTGCTCGCTCCGCTCATCGGCGAGGACAACCGCATGTCCACCTCCCGCAGCGTGGCCGCGAGCTGGATCCTCCTGGTGACCTACGCCGTCCTGCTGCTTGCGGGCCGGCTGGCCGCCGCATCCGGTCACACCGAACGCGACGCGCTGCTCACCGGCCTGGATCTCGCGCGCGGCGCGGGCCTGGTGACCGTCCTCGGCGTGCTGTGCGGCATCGCCGTACTGGTCCGCCGGGTGGTCGGTCTGCGCATCCTCGCCCAGCGGCTGCAGAAGGTACCGGCCCACCGGCCGCGCGCGGCCGACCTGCTGACCGACGACTCCGGCAGAGGTGCCTTCGCCGACATCCAATACGTCGCCGTGAACGCCGTCGCCCTGCTGTTCGCCGCCGTCCGGCTGGCCCGCCGCCCCGACCAGCTCCCCGACCTGCCCTGGGGGCTCGCGGTCCTGGTGATGGTCTCCGCCGCGACCTACCTGGCCGGCAAGTACGCGGAGGGCGGCCGCCCGGTGATCCTGTCCGTGGTCCGTGCCCGCGAGCCCGGCGACCTGGACGGCCCGATCCGCACCGGCGACGACATCGAGATCCGCGGCTCCGGCTTCGTCCCTCCCGGCGCCCACAGTGCCGACCGCCTCTCCCGCACGGTCGTCCGTATCGGTGCCGTCGACGTCCACGTCCCCCTGGTCCCCGTCACCGGCGGCTTCCGCAACCCCACCGACACCATCCTGACCGTCCCGGTACCGGTCGAGGTGGAACCCGGCGCGGTGGAGGTGCAGGTGATCACCGCGGGCGGCGCGGCGACCAACCGGTGCGTCGTCCAGATCACCGAATGAGGGACGGGCCGAGTGAGAAGCGGACCGCCGGGCAGGTCACTTCGTCCGGTCCGGCCGTCCGCTCGAATCCGAAGGTCGGAAGTCGGTAAAAGCGGTGAAAGCGTCTCGCAGAGGGTTGAACGGTTCCCGCTCGTCATACGTATCGTCCATTGAGGGGTCCGGCACGGGTGAGAGGCGGCTGGCAGCGATGACTCAGGGTATTCGGACGGACACCTACACCTCCGATCTCAACGGTGTGCGCGGCTGGCGGGAGACGGCCACCCGATACGCCCTCCTTCCGCTTCGCATCTTCCTCGGCGTGACCTTCGTCTACGCCGGCCTGAACAAGATCACCGACAGTGCCTTCCTCAAGTCCGGTGGCGCCGGGTCGATCGGCGACACCATGCGTGCGGCCCGCGGCTCCGCCGCCCTTCCGGCCCTGATCGACCTGGCCCTCAAGAACCCCGTCGGCTTCGGCTTCGTCATCGCCCTCGGCGAGCTGGCCGTCGGCATCGGCACCCTGCTCGGACTGCTCGGCCGGCTGGCCGCCCTGGGCGGCGCGCTGATCTCGCTCAGCCTGTGGCTGACCGTGAGCTGGGCCTCGACGCCGTACTACTACGGCAACGACCTCGCCTACCTGATGGCCTGGCTGCCCCTCGTCCTGGCCGGAGCGCCCTATCTCTCCCTGGATGCGGCCCTCAGGTCGCGCCGACGGGCCCGAGCGGGCGGCTACCGCTGACCGCTGCGCGCGGCCTGCCGTCTGCGTATGCCCCGCCCCGCCGCAGTGCTGGCTCCGGCGAGGCAGAGGCCGCCCACCACCAGCGGGATCATCAGGAACCACGGGACGTCCCACAGCCCGGCCGCGTCGCCGGCGTAGACCGCGCCGGCGGCGGTGAGGAAGAGACCGGCGACCAGCTTGCCCGGCTGGAACTCATGACGCAGCACGGCTGACCTCCACCTGTCCGACGCCCACCCGGAGATCCAGGCTGAGCGTGCCGGCCTTCCTCCCGGACCCGGCGGGTGCCAGGGTCACCTCCTGGTGCCTGCCCGGCTTCACGTCCACGTCCTTCCTGCTGTCACCGGGCAACCGGATGTCGCCCACGCCCACGTCGATGCTCATCCGCACGGTCGCGTCCCGAGGCACGATCACCTTCAACTGCCCCGCGCCCACCTCCGCGCCGGTGGTCACCGTCCGCCCGCTGCCGGGGTGCACCCGTGTCAGGTCCAGGGTGCCTACGCCGGTGCCCACGGAGTAGGCGGGCCGCACGTCCGCCGTCGCGGCCGGTCTCCAGGACATCCGGTTCCAGTGGGTCGCTATGTCCTTCGGCAGGGCCGTGGTGCCCGCCAGCAGCCCCGCGGTGACGATCGCCAGGAACACCGACCCGGCCCCCGTCCGGCCCAGGAACGCGCTGACCGCGATGCCGAGACCGAAGGCCACGAGCGCCCAGGCCAGTCCGGTCTGGAGACTGGTGCCCAGCGGGTGCGTGTCCCAGGTCAGCCCGGTGCCCAGTCCGCCGGCCAGCAGGGCGAATAGGAACACCCAGCCGCCGATCCAACGCGGGCCACGCGGTCCCGGCGGCGCCGTCCGCGTCGACTGTGCGGCCCCGGGGTGGGTCCAGGGGAGGTCGATGCCGAGGTCGACGGCCGGGGCGAGGTCCCGGTCCCGGGCGTCGGGAGGGCCCCACAGATACCCGGTGCCGCTGACATGGGTGCCGTCCCTGACGATCGGATCACGCCACCAGGAGGGGTGGTGAATGGTGATGACCGGCGGCGCCTTGGCCTCCGGCGGGGCGTCCGCGGCGGCCTGCGCGGCGAGCGGATCGGGGTCGGGGGCACCGCGGTGCCGTGACCAGTACCCGGCGCCGGCCAGCAGCAGGGAGAGCACCACGGCGAAGGCGAGTACCCCGCCGTTCTTCAGCATGGTCAGGAAGATCCCGCAACCGACCAGGGCGAACAGCACGGCGGCCAGCGCCTGCCCGTCGACGCGCCCGGTCAGCAGCTTGCGGACCTCGTTCTCCTCTTCCTCCTCGTACGGCACGAGCAGCCAGGCGAAGCCGTAGAAGATCAGACCGATGCCGCCGGTCGCGGCCAGCACTGCCAGGGTGATCCGGAAGATCACCGGGTCCATGTCGGCCCGCCGTCCGAGCCCCGCGCACACGCCCGCGATCATCTTGTGCCGGCGGTCGCGCCGGAAGCGGCCGGGGGCCTCCGCGGTGTCCTGCTCGTCCGTCCGCCGCTCCGCCGTCGTCCGCCCCGCGGTGCCGGTGCTCGCGGCTCCCTCCGCTTCGGGCGCTCCTGTCCCGCCCGCCGCGGCGGGCGCGGCATCCGTCGGCCCGGTGCCCGGGGTGGGGCGCGGGCCGGGGCCGGGTCCCGGACCCGTCGCGGCGTGCTCGTGATCGGTCATGTGTCCATGGTGACGGCCCGTCCGCCGCGAGGGGAGTCGGGATGACCCTGGGCGAACCCTGAGATCGGCCCGGAGAGACGGCGGAGAGGCGTTCGGCACGGGCCGGCCGGCCGCTGCGGACCCCCGGCCCGGAGATCAGGGGAGTCTAGGGGGCGGACCCTGATGCTCCGCCCCCGTGGCCGTGTGACCATCGATGGCATGCCGGAAGCCGCAGCACTGCCCCTCGACGACCCGCGGCCGCCGCGCAAGCTCTACCGCAGCAGCGACGGCCGCTGGCTCGGCGGGGTGGCGCGGGGCCTCGCCGGGCACCTCGGCCTGCCCGTCATCTGGGTCCGGCTCGCCTTCGTCGGCCTGTTCATGGCCAACGGACTGGGCGCGCTGCTGTACGCCGCGTTCTGGTTCTTCGTCCCGCTCGGCGTGGGCGGCGTCGACGGCCACAAGCCGCCGCTGGTCGGCACCGGGACCTCGCCGGAGGGCCGGCGCAGACTGGTGGCCCGTAAGCCGGACAAGGGGCAGATGGTCGCCCTGCTCCTCATGGTGATCGTGTCCATGGTCTTCGTGGGCAGTGTCAACCTGACCAACGGGGCCAAGGCGTATCTGCTGCCCGCCGTGCTGGTCGCGGCCGGTGTCGCCCTCGTCTGGCGCCAGGCGGACAACGCCCGGCGGGCCCGCTGGGTCGAGGTCGGCAGCCGCCGGCGCACGCTCACTCTGCTGCGCGCGGGCGTCGGGGTCCTGCTGGTCACCGCAGGCGTCTCCGCCATCTTCGTCATGCAGGGCTCGGCCGCCCAGCTCGGCGCGGTTCTCCAGGCGGCGCTCGCCGTCCTCGTCGGCATCACCCTGCTCGCCGGCCCCTATCTGGTCCGGATGACCCAGGACCTGTCCGAGGAACGCCTGATGCGCATCCGCGCCCAGGAACGCGCCGAGGTCGCCGCCCACGTGCACGACTCCGTGCTGCACACCCTCACCCTGATCCAGCGCAACGCCGACAACGCCGGCGAGGTGCGCCGCCTGGCCCGGGCCCAGGAGCGGGACCTGCGCACCTGGCTGTACAAGCCCGAGGGCACGGGCAAGGAGGAGGCGGACGAGCCCGACACCGTCGCCGAGGCGGTGCGGCGCAGCGCCGCCGAGGTGGAGGACAAGCACGGCGTGCCCATCGAGGTGGTCGCGGTCGGCGACTGCCCGCTCGACGAACGGACCGGGGCGCAGATGCAGGCCGCGCGCGAGGCGATGGTCAACGCCGCCAAGTACGGTGGCGAGGGCGGTGCCGTACAGGTCTACGCCGAGGTCGAGGGGAGGACGGTGTTCGTGTCGGTCCGCGACCGCGGCCCGGGCTTCGACCTCGACTCGATACCCGCCGACCGCATGGGTGTCAGAGAATCGATCATCGGCCGCATGGAGCGCAACGGCGGCACGGCCCGGCTGCGGGCGGTGCCGGGTGGCGGCACGGAGGTCGAACTGGAGATGGAGAGGGCGGAGAAGACGTCATGAGCGACGCGACCGAGGCGAACGGCACGGCGGGAGCGGCGGAGCCGGCCGGGTCCGGCACGGCCGGGAAACGGCATGTGCGCGTGGTGCTCGTGGACGACCACCGTATGTTCCGCACCGGCGTGCAGGCCGAGATCGGGCAGACCGCCGAGACCGGGGTCGAGGTGGTCGGCGAGGCCGCGGACGTCGACCAGGCGGTCTCGGTCATCACCGCGACCCGGCCCGAGGTGGTCCTGCTCGACGTCCACCTGCCAGGTGGCGGCGGCGTAGAAGTACTGCGCCGGTGTGCCGCGTTGACGGCGGACGCGGAGCGGCCGGTCCGCTTCCTCGCCCTGTCCGTCTCCGACGCCGCGGAGGACGTGATCGGTGTGATCCGCGGCGGTGCCCGCGGCTACGTCACCAAGACCATCACCGGCACCGACCTGGTCGACTCGGTCTTCCGGGTCCAGGAGGGCGACGCCGTCTTCTCGCCGCGCCTGGCCGGGTTCGTCCTGGACGCCTTCGCCTCCACCGACGCCCCGCCGGTCGACGAGGACCTGGACCGCCTCACCCAGCGCGAACGGGAGGTGCTGCGCCTGATCGCCCGCGGCTACGCCTACAAGGAGATCGCCAAGCAGCTCTTCATCTCCGTCAAGACGGTCGAGTCCCATGTCTCGGCGGTCCTGCGCAAACTCCAGCTCTCCAACCGCCACGAGCTGACCCGCTGGGCCACGGCACGCCGGCTGGTCTGAGCCGCCGTCACGCCACCCGTGTCGCCCCCGCGAACGGCATCTCGTCGACGGGGGCCACCCGGACCGGCGCCGACGGGTTCGGGGCGTGGATCATCCGGCCGTTGCCGATGTAGATGCCGACATGGCTGATGCCCGAGTAGAAGAAGACCAGGTCGCCGGGTTGGAGCTGGGAGCGGGGCACCCGCCGGCCCGCGTTGATCTGGGCGTAGGTGGTGCGGGGCAGGGAGATGCCCGCGGAGCGGTAGGCGGCCTGCACCAGTCCCGAGCAGTCGAAGGCGCTGGGCCCGGTCGCGCCCCACACATAGGGACTGCCGAGCTTCTGGTAGGCGTAGGCGACGGCCGCGGCCGCCCGGGAGTCGGAGGCGGCGACGGACCCCGCCTGCTCCAGGGCCGCCCGGGTGTCCGAGGCGGAGCGCGAGGCGTGCCCGGCGGTGGTGCCGTCGCCGGCGATCCGTGACCGCTCCGGGGGAGTGAGCCGTGCCAGCAGCCTGCGCGCCTCGCCGAGTTTCGCGGTGACGGTCTGCTTGTGACCTCGTGCCTCCGCCTGCCGCGACCGCAGTGACTTCAGCTCGACACGTGAGGCGCCGCGCAACTGCTCGATCTCGCGGAGCTGTTCCCGCACCCGCGCCACCGTCCCGGCCTGCCGGTCGCCCGCCCGCTCCGCGAACGCGGCCCCGTCCAGGTAGCGGTCCGGATCGCTGGACAGCGCGAGCTGCCAGGAGGGGTCGATCGCGCCGTCACGGTACTGCGCCGCCGCCAGTGAACCGAGCGCGTCACGTGCCGTGTTGAGCTTCTGCTGCCTGCGGGCGGCCTCGTCCCGCAGCGAGTTCAGCCGCCGCTGGGCGGCGTCCGCCTTCTCCTTCGACCCGTTGTACTTCTCGGTGGCGGCCTCCGCCTCCTGGTACAGCTTGTCGACCTTGGCCTTCACCTCGGCCGGCGTCAGCTGCGGCTCGGCGTTGCCCGTGCCCTCCAAGGCCGTCGCGGTGGCCGCGCCCGCCAGGGCGAGGGTGACGGCCGTGCGGGCCGTGTTACCGCCGAGCGAGCGCTGTCGGGGCTTGCGGTGCGCTGCCACCTGGACCGTCACGTCCTTCCATGGGACCTCTGCGGCCGAGCGGTAGGGGTGTCCGGCGGCCGCCCGCACAGGGGAACGGGCCGCCGCTGGACCTTTCTCGGCGGAGGTGGCCGGCGGCCGCCCCTGGCCCGGGCGGCGGTGGGAAGCCGGTCACCTGGGGGAGGACGCTAGGCCGGACTGTGACAGGTTGGTAACGCACTGTACGGAAGTGGCCGAGGCGGACCGAGCTGCACCTGTGCGTGATCGCATTGCCGGGCCATGGCTGTCGCCTTCACGCTGCGTAGTGACCGAAGCGCGGATTGAGGGGCCCACGGGGACCGTGTGGTGCTATGCGGCGCATATATGCAAGATCCCTCGCGTGGAGAGCGGCCGTCGACGGGCCCGGTGACCGGCCGTCCGGGACCCCCTCATAGGCTCCGGGTCATGGACGTACTCATCCATCTCCTCGTCGGCCTGCACATCATCGGCATCGCCGCGCTGCTCGGCGGTTTCCTCACCCAGATGAAGGCGATGGGCCGGGGCACGGCCCGGTTCGTCCCCGGGATGCTGCACGGCGCGTTCACCATGCTGGTCACCGGCGTGGCCCTGGTCGGGCTCAACGAGGCCGACGGCCACCACGTCAACACCTTCAAGATCGGGGTGAAGCTGGCCCTGCTGATCGTGATCCTCGGGCTGGTCTACGTCCAGCGCGACGAGGAGCAGGTGGACAAGCGCGTCTTCGGGCTCGTAGGCCTGCTGACCATGGCGAACATCTTCATCGCCGTGCTGTGGACGTGAGCCTCAGCGCGCCTTGACGAGGCCGGCGCGGGCGGCGAGCACCGCGCCGGCCGCGACCGCCAGCCACACCGCCACTGCCAGCCACAACAGCGCCTCGCCCAACCCCCGCAGCCACTCGATGCCCAGGACCGCCGCGACCGACAGGACCGACGCCGCCGTCATGCCCAGCGGGAAGACGGTCGACCACCGCCGCACGTCGAAGCGCAGCCGCGGCCGGGCCACCTCGGCGGCCAGCAGGACCAGGCAGCAGGCGAGGTCCAGGACCAGCAGCGCGGCGGTGACATTGCGCAGCACGCCCCGGTCGTCGTCGTTCCACAGGTACAGCCGCGCACTGTCGGCGGCCAGCAGCTTCGCCCCGGCCAGCGCCGAGATGGCGAGCGCCCCGCCCGCGATCCAGTGGTCGCCGGCACCCTCCAGCACCTGCCGCGGGTCGAAGCGCGCCAGCGCCAGGCCGTAGAGGACCAGGCCCAGCCAGAACAGCACCAGCGCGGCGTGCGCGAGCCATGCCGTGGTCTCGGCCGCGGCCAGTGTGGCCGCCAGCACCGCGAGCCCCTGTGTGGCCACACAACACAGGAAGACCGCACCCGGCATGCGCCGTCCCCAGTGCCGTACGACGAGAAGCAGCAGCGCCGGCCACATCAGTACCGCCAGCGCCAGGGCGGCCTCGGCCAGGGTCTGCCAACCGAGCAGCGAGAGCCGGGTGCCGAGCACCGCCGTGGCGGCGACGGCGGTGAGCGCGCCCGGGCTCTTCGCCTCGGCCAGCCACAGCGGCCGCTGCGTCACCAGCCGTACGGCGAAGTCGGCGGCGAGCGCCACCCAGGCGAGGCAGGCCAGCCACAGGAAGACCAGCGACACCGCCTCGGGACCGGTCAGGTGCAGACCCACCGACACGATGCCGCTCGCCATGACGGCGGCCCCCGCCGCCGGCGGTCGCCCCGCCCACCACGTACGCAGACAAGAGAAGCCGGGCATGGGCATGCGCCCGATGCTAGGGAGCGGCGACGCCCGCGCCCGCGGGGCACGCGCGCGCAGGGCCCGAAAAGAGCACCGTCAGGCCGGACGCACCACCCGGTGGACGACCGACTCGCCCGCAAGGTGGACCGGCTCCTCGCGCACGTACGCACCGGGGCGCGGGGCGTGGATCATCGTTCCGTCGCCCGTGCACAGACCCACATGGCTGTTGTCGTTGTGGAAGAAGACCAGATCACCGGGGCGCGCGTCGGCGAGCGGGACGGCGGTGCCCATGGCGGCCTGGTCACGCGCGGCACGCGGCAGGGTCACGCCGGCGGCCTTCCATGCGGCCTGGGTGAGGCCCGAGCAGTCGTAGGAGCCGGGCCCGCTGGCACCTGAGACGTACGGCTTGCCGATCTGGGCGCGGGCGAAGGCGATCGCCTTCTCGGCCTTGGTGACGGGGGCCGGCGGGGTGACGGCCGGCACGCTCACCGGCCGCGCCGCGGACCGCGGCCGCTCCGGGGCACGGACCGGGACCGAAGGCGGAGCCAGGACCGAGGTGAGAGCCGGATCCGGAGCGGGGATCGAGCCGAGAGCGGGGTCCGGAGCCGGGACCGCAGGAGGAGCCGGAGCCGGGACCGCAGGAGGAGCTGGAGCCGGTTCCGGGACCGGAGCCGTCCGCCGGGACAGCAACTCGCGCGCGGTGGCGAGCTTGTGCTGGACGGCCGCCTTGGCCGCCTTCACGTCGTACGGCGCGGTGACCGGCGCCTCGGGGGCCCTGGGGGCCTTCCCGCGCTCGGCCGCGCCCTTCACCCGGGAGGCCAGCCGGTTCATCAGCCGGCTCTGGGCGAAATGGTCCTCCGGGTACTCCGCGAGCAGCGAGCCGGCCGCCTCGGGAGCCGCGGCGAACGGAGCCAGCCCCTCGCGGGCCTTCGTGAACAGGCCCGGCCGCCGGACGGTCTCCCCGCGTGGAGCCTCGGCGCGAGCCCGCTGCACGGCCGCGGGTTCCTCCTCCGGGTCCGCCCTGCGGTACAGCTCGTCGATCTTCTTCTCGATCTCCTCCACACTCGGCCTGCCGTCGCCCGTGGAGGAGGCGGAGGCCGAAGCGGCCCCGGCCGTCTGGGACAGGACGGCCACGGAGGTGAGGGCGGCGGTGGCCAGGACGGGGGTGCGGATGCCCGTCCCGCGGGTTCCCGGGGGACCCGGCTTGCGGTGCGACGCCAAGGGTGGCGACTCCTTCCAACGTGCCGCCTACCGGGTTAGCTGTCGGGTTCGGGCGGGTGGTTCGGAAGGGTTGCCCTACGGCGTCGTCCCGGGCGGGAGTCGGCCGATTCACCCCAGGATCGGTGGGTCCCCGGCTCCGGCCGCCGCGAAGGGGGGGCACCGGACTCGGCGGAGGCCGCGCGGCCCGGCGAGGTTCGCCGGTGGGGGTCGTGCGGCCTGACGGCAACCTAGCCAACTCGTGTGACTCCTGTGAAGGTTGCTGTGCCATATGTCCGATACATTTCCGTGACCCGGGGCCGGTTTCATACGCGCGTGACAAGGCGCTTTCGCTGTGTGAGGAGTTCGGCAGCCCCCTTCGCGCGATGGCCGACGCGCCGGCACGGCGTGCTGTCGCGGACCTCACGGGCTCCGACTTTCCGGTGCCGGGACCGGTTGTCGGTGCGGCCCCCTAGACTCGTAGAGCGATGAGCAGCCTCTTTGACGACAGCTTCCTGGCGGACCTCCAGGCCCCTCGCGGGCACGCGGAGGAGCCCCCGCCGCCGCCCGAGGACGATCACGCTCCGGAGCCCCTTCCGGACGATCTGTTCGGCGGGAAGTTCGACGTGCCGCCGGACCGGGACACCCACTACCGCGACGGCGCCCCGCGTCCCGTGATCGACCCGGACGCGCTGCTGCGGGGGCTGAACGACAACCAGCGCGCCGCGGTCGTACACGCCGGCTCGCCGCTGCTCATCGTGGCCGGCGCGGGCTCCGGCAAGACCCGTGTGCTCACCCACCGCATCGCGCATCTGCTCGCCGCGCGGAACGTGCACCCGGGCCAGATCCTCGCGATCACCTTCACCAACAAGGCCGCCGGCGAGATGAAGGAGCGGGTCGAGCAGCTCGTCGGCCCGCGCGCCGGCGCGATGTGGGTGATGACCTTCCACAGCGCGTGCGTGCGCATCCTGCGGCGCGAGTCGAAGAGGCTCGGCTTCACATCGTCCTTCTCGATCTACGACGCCGCCGACTCCAAGCGCCTGATGGCCCTGGTCTGCCGCGACCTCGACCTCGACCCCAAGCGCTACCCGCCGAAGTCCTTCAGCGCCAAGATCAGCAACCTGAAGAACGAGCTGATCGACGAGGAGGACTTCGCCGCCCAGGCCACCGACGGCTTCGAGAAGACCCTCGCCCAGGCCTACGCGCTCTACCAGTCACGGCTGCGCGAGGCCAACGCGCTGGACTTCGACGACCTGATCATGACGACGGTCAACCTGCTGCGCGCCTTCCCGGACGTCGCCGAGCACTACCGCCGCCGCTTCCGGCACGTCATGGTCGACGAGTACCAGGACACCAACCACGCCCAGTACGCCCTCGTACGGGAGCTGGTGGGCACCGGGCAGCACGACGAGGACGTACCGCCCGGCGAGTTCGACCTGCCGCCCGCCGAACTCTGCGTGGTGGGCGACGCGGACCAGTCGATCTACGCCTTCCGGGGTGCGACGATCCGCAACATCCTCCAGTTCGAGGAGGACTACCCGGACGCGACGACGATCCTGCTGGAGCAGAACTACCGCTCCACGCAGACCATCCTGTCCGCCGCCAACGCGGTCATCGAGCGCAACGAGTCCCGCCGCCCGAAGAACCTGTGGACCAACGCCGGCCAGGGCGCGCGGATCACCGGCTACGTCGCCGACACCGAGCACGACGAGGCCCAGTTCGTCGCCGACGAGATAGACCGCCTCACCGACGCGGGCGAGGCGAAGGCCGGGGACGTCGCCGTCTTCTACCGCACCAACGCCCAGTCCCGTGTCTTCGAAGAGGTCTTCATCCGCGTCGGCCTGCCCTACAAGGTCGTCGGCGGCGTCCGCTTCTACGAGCGCAAGGAGGTCCGGGACGTCCTCGCCTACCTGCGTGTCCTCGCCAACCCCGAGGACTCGGTGCCGCTGCGCCGCATCCTCAACGTGCCCAAGCGCGGCATCGGCGAGCGGGCCGAGGCGATGATCGACGCCCTCTCCCAGCGCGAGAAGATCAGCTTCCCGCAGGCGCTCAAGCGGGTGGACGAGGCCTACGGCATGGCCGCGCGCTCCACCAACGCGGTCAAGCGGTTCAACACGCTGATGGAGGACCTGCGGACCGTCGTGGAGTCCGGCGCCGGACCGGCGACCGTGCTGGAGGCCATACTCGAACGCACCGGCTACCTGGCCGAGTTGCAGAGCTCCACCGACCCGCAGGACGAGACCCGTATCGAGAACCTCCAGGAACTCGCGGCGGTGGCCCTGGAGTTCGAGCAGGAGCACGCCGAGGGAGAGACGGGCACGCTCGCCGACTTCCTGGAGCGGGTCGCGCTGGTCGCCGACTCGGACCAGATCCCGGACGAGGAGGACGGCGACGGCGTCATCACCCTGATGACCCTGCACACCGCCAAGGGCCTGGAGTTCCCGGTCGTCTTCCTGACCGGCATGGAGGACGGCGTCTTCCCGCACATGCGCGCCCTCGGCCAGACCAAGGAACTGGAGGAGGAACGGCGCCTGGCGTACGTGGGCATCACCCGCGCGCGGGAGCGGCTGTACCTCACCCGGTCGGCAGTGCGCAGCGCCTGGGGCCAGCCGTCGTACAACCCGCCCTCCCGCTTCCTGGAGGAGATTCCGGCCGCCCACATGGAGTGGAAGCGGACCGGAGGGGCCTCACCGGTGTCCTCCGGTCCTGCCGCCGGGGTCGCCGCGTCGCTGTCCTCCTCCCGTTCCCGCTCCTCGGCGTCGGGCGCGTCCGGGTTCGCCACCCGGCGGTCGGCCGAGAAGCCGGTGGTCGCCCTGGCCGTCGGGGACCGGGTCACGCACGACCAGTTCGGTCTGGGCACGGTCGTCGGGGTCAAGGGCACCGGTGGCAACGCCGAGGCGACGATCGACTTCGGGGACACCAAGCCGAAGCGGCTGCTGCTGCGGTACGCGCCCGTCGAGAAGCTCTAGACGACCCGTCGGGCAGCGCCGGACGACAGGAGCCCCGCCGGTCGGCGGGGCTCACGTCATTCGTCCGTCTCTCCGAGGCTCGGCCCGGACGTCTCTCCGAGGCTCAGCTCGGGTCAAGTCCGTGGCTCCGCAGCCACGGCAGCGGGTCTATGGCCGCCCCGCCGGCCGGCCGGACCTCGAAGTGCAGGTGCGGGCCGGTGGAGTTGCCGGAGTTGCCGGAGTAGGCGACCGGCTGGCCGGCCTTGACGGCCGTACCGGAGGCGACGCGGTAGCTGGAGAGGTGGCAGTACCAGGTCTCCGTGCCGTCCTTCGCCGTCACGATCATCATGTTGCCGTAGGCGCTGTTCCACTTGGTGGAGACGACGCCGTCGGTCGCGGCCATCACCGTCGTGCCGTACGAGACCGGGAAGTCGATGCCCGTGTGCACGGACATCCAGTTCACACCGGCCTGGCCGAAGTAGGCGCTGAGCCCCTTCTGGGTGACCGGGATCGCGAACTTGGGCCGCAGCCGCTCCTTGAGCGCGGCCTCGGCGGCGGCCTTCTTCTTCTGCAGTTCCTGCTGGTTCTTGAGGTCGATGCGTTCCTGCGTACGGCTGGCCCGGTCGGCGAAGTCGTCCGCGCCGGCGGAGAGCGTCCGGAGCTGGGTGTCCAGCTTGCTGTTGGCGACGGACGGCTTCACCGACTGCGCGTCCGAGGCGGTGGCGGAGGTTTCCTTGCCGTCGTCGGTCAGGCCGCCGACGGAGGCGGCGGCGATGCCGGCGACCCCCATCACACAGGCCGAGGGGACGGCGATGGTCAGCAGCGCGGAGCGCTTGGGAGGAGTGCGGCGACGGGAACGCCCCGCGCCGCGGGAGGCCGCCCGGGGGGCCGGGACCGGAGCGGACTCCTCCTGGTCGTCGAGCAGCACCGGTACGGCGGGCAGCTCGCCCGTGTCGCCCGGCTCGCCGTCCCCGGCGGCCGCTTCCCCGAACTCGCCGGCCTCGGCGTATTCACCGAACTCGGCGGCGCCGGTGTACTCCCCGGTGTCCGCGTACTCGCCGGCCTCGGTGTAATCGACACCCTCGGCGTACTCGCCGAACTCGCCCGTCTCGGCGACCTGGTCGAACGGCTCGGCAAGCTGGTCGTGCGGTGCCCTGAACTGATCGTGCGGAGCTGCGAGCCGGTCGTGCTGCACGGGTGTGCCGTCGGAGTTCCACTGGGTGGCGTCGTACACGCCGGTGTCATAGGTCTGGGTGCCCCACTGCCACTGCTGGGTGGGGTCGGCGCCGGCGGACTGGTCGTGCTGCAGCCAGGTGTTCGCGTCCCACTGGCCGCTGACGTCGTTGCCCGTGGCCTGCCCCGGGATCGTCCAGGCGGTGGTGTCGTACGCGCCCGTCTCGTAGGCCGTGTGGTGCTGGGCCGCATACGGGTCGTACTGCGTGAACTGGCCCGTACCGGTCTGCCACTGCGTGCTGTCGTAGGCGCCCGTGTGCTGCTCGTCGCCCGGGAGGCTGCCGAAGAGCGGGTCGGCCGCGAAGGCGCCGGTACCGCCGTTGCCGGCCGCGAAACCGGTGGCGTCGTAGCCGCCGTACGTGGTGAGGTCGTCGTACTGGGCTTCCTGCGTTCCGTACGCGTAGTGCCCTGTGGAGGCGTCGGAAGCCGGGGTCGGGGTGGTCATGGTCCCCGACGGGTGACGGTCGTTCACCAACTTCTCTTTCGCCTCGACAACGGTGGCTGCCAGAGCAGTGCGGCGACTGTACCCGGCGGTACGCGGGCGCGACAATCGTCGGCCGGTTTCGGGTGGGCCGGAAACGGGCATTCGGCCGTGATTCGGGGGACTGTGAACGCGAGTTTGGCTTTGTGTTCGAGAAACGTTCGATGCTGGATGACGCTCTGTCACCTGTGGACCGGCTGTGTCACGCCCGTGCGCGGCCCCCGCTCACCCCTCCGGGGGCCTCCCTCACGCCACCGTCACACCGCCGGCGACCGGGCTTTCGGCGGGCGTCTCCTCGAGGGCCTCGCGTATCCCGGACGCCACGGCGGGGTGCACCGGCAGGGCGAGATGCCCGATGCCCGTCACCCGGACGTTGCGCACCTCCAGGTCGGGGTGGTCGATACAGGCCGATTCCAGGGGGTCCATCACGGAGTCCAGGTCGCTCCAGAAGCTGACGAACCGCGTACGGCAGCCGGGCGCCGGCCTGGTCAGTTCCTCGATCACCTCGGAGCCGGGCCGCATCTGCCGCACGATCGGGTGCGCGCTCGCCAGGGGTACCGCCCGGGTTCCGGAGTGCGGGGTGCCGAGGGTGACGAGGGTGCGTACCCTGATGTCACCGCCCAGGCACTGTGTGTAGTAGCGAGCGATGAGGCCGCCGAGGCTGTGGCCCACGATGTCCACCTGGGTGCTGCCGGTGCGCTCGCAGATCTCCTCGACATGCCGGCCCAGCAGTTCGGCGGCGATGCGTATGTCGCAGGTCAACGGAGAGTAGTTGAGTGACTCCACGCGCAGCCTGCCGCTGCGCGCGAGGCTGCGGCGCAGCAGGACGAAGACCGAGCGGTTGTCGATGAAGCCGTGCAGCAACACGACCGGGGGGCCGGGCCGGTCCGGCAGCCGGGTGGTGCCGTCCTGGCCCTGCGAGGGCGCGGGGCCGCGACGCTCCTGGGTGAGGCCGGTCGGGTACAGCAGCAGATGCCCGGCCAGGATCGCCGCTTCCAGCGCTGTCGCCTTGAGCAGGGTGATAGAGAGATCGACCAGTCTGCCGGGCCACAGGCGCCGGTAGAGCGGGAGGACGAGCGGCAGTACCCCGGTGACCTTCATTGGCCGACCTCCAGTCGGCACGTGGGGGGCGGCTCCGTCCCCCGCGTACCCTCATGTCCCACCATGTGATTTCCCCCTCCCCGCGTGCCGTAAAACTGCCGGCTGCGGGATGCTGGAGATAACGTTCGTTCACTTCGCGACGGGTGGCGGAACGCGCCAAAAGTGCGGTACTTGTCGTTTACGGACGGAAGCGATCGCTTCCGGGGTCGTCTGATGGAGGCAGTGATGGGTGTGGCAGCCGGTCCGATCCGCGTGGTTGTGGCCAAGCCGGGGCTCGACGGCCACGATCGCGGGGCCAAGGTCATCGCGCGTGCGCTGCGCGACGCCGGCATGGAGGTCATCTACACCGGACTCCACCAGACGCCGGAGCAGATCGTCGACACCGCGATCCAGGAGGACGCCGACGCGATCGGCCTGTCGATCCTCTCGGGCGCCCACAACACCCTCTTCGCCGCCGTCATCGACCTCCTCAGGGAGCGCGACGCCGAGGACATCATCGTCTTCGGCGGCGGCATCATCCCGGAGGAGGACATCGCGCCGCTGAAGGAGAAGGGCGTCGCGGGGATCTTCACGCCGGGAGCGACCACCGGGGCGATCGTGGAGTGGGTACGGGAGAACGTGCGACAGCCGGCCGCTTCCTGAGCCCGAGCCGCCGCGGACGCGGGTGCCGCAGGGTTCGGGGGCGCCGTCTCCGCGGCCTTTCGCACATGAACGGCTCCTTGTCTCAGACCCCCGAGGGGCCGGGGGTTTCGTCCGGTGCCAGTTCCGCGGCCATCGCCGCCCGCAGCCGCAGGGTGGTGACGAGCCGCTGGAACGCCTCCGCCCAGTACCCCCCGGCGCCCGGTGAGGCGTCCTCCCGCTCGTCGGGCATCGCCAGCAGGCCGTCGAGGCGGGTGGCCTCCGCCGGGTCCAGGCACCGCTCGGCCAGCCCCATCACCCCGCTGAAACTCCAGGGGTAACTGCCCGCGTCCCGTGCGATGTCGAGGGCGTCCACCACGGCCCGGCCGAGCGGGGCGGCCCAGGGGACCGCGCACACCCCGAGCAGCTGGAACGCCTCCGACAGTCCGTGCGTCGCGATGAAACCCGCCACCCACTCGGCCCGTTCACCGGCGTCGAGCGCGGCCAGCAGCTTCGCCCGCTCCGCCAGGGACACCGCCCCGGGCCCGCCGGCCTCGGGCGCCGACGGCGAGCCGAGCAATACCCTCGACCACTCGGCGTCCCGCTGCCGCACCGCCGCCCGGCACCACGCGGCGTGCAGCTCGCCCTGCCAGCCGTCGGCCACCGGCAGCGCCACGATCTGCTCCGGGGTGCGGTCGCCGAGCCGTCTCGGCCAGGTCCCCAGCGGTGCCGCCTCCACCAGCTGCGCCAGCCACCACGACCGTTCCCCTCTGCCGGTGGGGGGCTTGGCCGCCACGCCGTCCCGCTCCATGCCCGGATCGCACTCGGGCGGCGCCTCCACGACGAGCGTGGGCGAGGCCGCCGTGCGGTCCACGGCCACACATGCCGTGGCGCGCGCCGCCATGCGCCCGGCGAGCGCCGAACCGGGCAGTGACGACAGCAGTTCGGCCGCCGTCGCCCGGACGTTGCGGCTGCGGTCGCCCAACGCCTGTTCGAGGAAAGGCTCGTCATCGGCCGACAGGCCCGCGCGCAGCGAGTCGAGGAACATCAGACGGTCCTCCGCCCGCTCCGTCGCCCAGGTCCCCTCCAGCAGTTCCCGTGCGACGGCGGGCGTACCGGCCCGCAGCGCGCCCAGCAGCGCGACCCGCTCGGCGAACAGCCCCTCCTGCCACAGCCGTCGTACCGCCTCGCCGTCCCCGGCGTCGGGCAGCGCCGTCCCACCGCCCGGCGCCGCGCGCAGGGCGAACCGCCAGTCGGGATTGAGCCGGGCCAGCCACAGCGCCCGCGGCCCGGCGAACGCCAGCGCCGCCGGCCGCAGGTCGGTACGGCCCCGGGCGGCGTCCAGCAGCGCGGGCAGCACCTGGGCGGGGGCCGCGTAGCCGTGGGCGCCCGCCGTCGCCAGCCACTGCGGGAGCAGTTCCATGAGGTCCGGCGAGCTGCCCCGCCGGCCGACGCCCGCGCCTCCTGAGCGGTCGGCCAGCAGCGTGGCGAGCCTGCGGGCCGCGGCCGCGGGCAGCGCCGGACGCGGGTCCTCCGGGGCGGGATCCGGCCGCCGCGCGGCCCGTCCGGGCCGCAGGCCCGCCCGCCGCCGCACGGTCGCCGCGGCGGCGGCGTCCAGGAGAGCCATGGGGGCCTCCCGACCGGCGGCTGCCGCCGGGGGGCGCCGGTCGGTGCCGAGCAGGGCGTTGGTGACCAGTTCCTCCCAGGGGGCCTCGCCGTTCCGCGTGTCCGGTGTTCCGTCCATGACGTTCCCTTCCCCTTCCATCGCTGAGGGCGCTGGCCCGTTCCTCCGCCGGCGGCCGGGTCCGGTCAGCACAGCATCACCGGGTCGCCCGGGCCCTCCGGCCACGCCGTCAGCGGGGTGAAGCCGCGGTGGCCGCACTCGCCGAAGACCCGCACGGGGGAGCCGCCGGACAGGGCGACCAGGCGCCACAGGCCCGGGCGGGAACGGAACGCCTCGGTGAGCGGCAGCGCCGAGTCCGCCTCCGCGTCGGCCAGTTGCCAGGCACCGCCAGCCTCCGCGTCCTGGGCGGGTACGACCCGGTCCAGCGTGACCGGGACGGAGTCCAGCCAGGGGTCCCCGCGCAGGGCCTCGCCGTAGCGCGCCGCGGCCTCGGTGGTGGTCCCGCCGGGCGGGCGCAGCGCGGCGGGCGCGGGCGGGGCGTACTGCTCGCCCAGGGCTGCCCGTACCCGACCGGTGCCGGGGAACACGGACAGGTCCGCGTCCAGCGCGAGACCGACCGGCAGCGACAGCTCCGGTGCCCGGCCGGCCGCGCCGTAGGAGAGGAGCAGCCGGGTCAGGCCCGAATCGGCGCCGTGCAGCCATATCCGGCGCGTCGTCAGTTTCGCGTCGGACGTGTCGTGCTGGGCGAGGACCAGCCAGCGGTCGCGCAGCGGCGGGCCGTCCGGCACTGCGGGCAGGCCGAGCCGGGAGCGGACCGTGGCCGCGAGGCCGTCGGGGAGCCGGTCGCGGCGCAGCCAGCCCTGGTCGAGGAGGTGCAGAAGGGCGATCTCCTCCAGCAGCCGCGCCGGCCAGCCCGGACCGGACGCCGGTATCGCGCCCAACTCCCGTACGCGCGCCGCGAGTCCCGGAGTCTGCGCGTCGACCATGCGGGCCGCCGTCTCGTCCCACAGGCCGTACCCCGCCTGTTCGGCCGCGGCCAGACCGGCGCGCAGCAGGTCCGCCAGGCGCTGCTCCAGCTCCGTCGCGCCCGCCGTGACCCGCTCCGCGCGGCGCTCCGCCCGCCGCCGCGCCGCCTCGGCACCGGCTGCCCCGGGCGCGGCGCTGCCGTCGCCCCCGGCGCGCCTGCTCTCCGCGCGCTCGCGCCGGGCCGAGAGCCACTGCCCGGCCCAGTCCGGCGGCTCGGCCGCCACCGGCACCGAGCCGTCCCCCTCCGCCCACAGCAGGAGCAGTCCGAGGGCGTGCTTGCACGGGAACTTACGGCTCGGACAACTGCACCTGTATCCGGGGCCGGTGACGTCCGCGAGGTCCACCACCGTCTGGTACGGCCTGCTGCCGCTGCCCTTGCACAGCCCCCACACCGTCCCCTCTCCGCTCCCCGCACCGGACCACGGCCCGGCCGTGCCGAGCCTGCTTCCCGCCTTGCGTGACGCGGCGTCAGGCGCCAGAGCCAGCACCTGGTCCGCGGTCCAGCGCACCCCCTGCTCAGTCATGGAAACGACGGTAGGTCCCACCACTGACAATCGGCCTCGCGGGCACGTTCGCGCAGGTCAGCGCGATTGTCAGTGGTGTGGTGCACGGTGGGTGCCAGATCCGAACCGGCCGAGCTGGAGGGGGCGTCAGCCATGTCTGTGTCCGTGGAACCGAAGTCCGTCGACGCGAGCGGGGACCAGGACGCGCAGGCGTTGCGACCGCACGCCGAGCACGCCTTCGCCGCCGAACTCGCCGCGCTCGCCGCGCAGGACGACCGCCCGCGCCCGGCCCGCTGGAAACTGTCGCCGTGGGCGGTGGCGACCTACCTGCTCGGCGGCACCCTGCCGGACGGCACGGTCATCACACCGAAGTACGTGGGTCCGCGGCGCATCGTCGAGGTCGCCGTCACCACCCTCGCCACCGACCGCGCCCTGCTCCTGCTCGGCGTGCCCGGCACGGCCAAGACCTGGGTGTCGGAACATCTGGCGGCGGCCGTGAGCGGCGACTCGACCCTCCTGGTGCAGGGCACGGCGGGCACGCCCGAGGAGGCGATCCGCTACGGCTGGAACTACGCGCGGCTCCTCGCCCACGGCCCCAGCCGGGACGCCCTCGTGCCCAGCCCCGTCATGCGGGCCATGGCCGAGGGCATGACGGCCCGGGTGGAGGAGCTGACCCGTATCCCGGCCGACGTCCAGGACACCCTGATCACCATCCTTTCCGAGAAGACGCTGCCGATCCCGGAGCTGGGCCAGGAGGTCCAGGCGGTCCGCGGCTTCAACCTCATCGCCACCGCCAACGACCGCGACCGCGGTGTCAACGACCTCTCGAGCGCCCTGCGCCGCCGCTTCAACACCGTGGTGCTGCCGCTGCCGGAGAGCGCCGACGCCGAGGTCGACATCGTCACCCGGCGCGTGGAGCAGATCGGCCGCTCTCTCGACCTGCCCGCGGCGCCCGACGGCATCGACGAGATCCGCCGGGTGGTGACCGTCTTCCGTGAGCTGCGCGACGGCCTGACCGCCGACGGCCGCACGAAGCTGAAGTCGCCGAGCGGCACGCTGTCCACGGCCGAGGCGATCTCCGTCGTGACCAACGGCCTGGCTCTGGCGGCCCACTTCGGTGACGGCGCGCTGCGCGCGGGCGATGTCGCCGCCGGCATCCTCGGCGCCGTGGTCCGCGACCCGGCGGCCGACCGAGTGATCTGGCAGGAGTACCTGGAGACGGTCGTGCGCGAGCGTGACGGCTGGAAGGACTTCTACCGGGCCTGCCGGGAGGTGAGCGCGTGAGCGACGCCTCCGTCCGGGACGGCGCGTACGGCTCCGGGCCGCTGCTGCTGGGCGTGCGGCACCACGGGCCCGGCTCGGCGCGCGCGGTGCGGGCCGCCCTGGACGCCGCCCGGCCCGGCGCGGTACTCGTCGAGGGGCCGCCCGAGGCCGACCCGCTGATCCCGCTGGCCGCCGACCCGGACATGCGGCCCCCGGTCGCCCTGCTCGCCCACGCCGTGGACGAGCCCGGCCGCTCGGCGTTCTGGCCCATGGCCGAGTTCAGCCCCGAATGGGTGGCGATCCGCTGGGCCGTCGAGCACGACGTACCGGTCCGCTTCATCGACCTGCCGGCCGCGCACACGCTGGCCTGGGACGCCGAGACGGAGACCCCGTCCGGCGCCGGGGACGGGGAGGGCCCGGGGCACGATCCGCGGGTCGACCCGCTCGCGGTGCTCGCCGGGGCCGCCGGCCACGACGATCCCGAGCGCTGGTGGGAGGACGTCGTCGAGCACCGGGGCGCCGGACCCCGGGACCCCTTCGCGCCGTTCGCCGCGCTGGAGGAGGCGATGGCCGCGCTGCGGGAGCGGTACGGCGCCGGGGGCAGACCGCGTGACCTGGTGCGGGAGGCCCATATGCGGCTCCAGGTGCGGGCCGCGCGCAGGGAGTCCGGCTCCGCGGTCGCCGTCGTGTGCGGCGCGTGGCACGTGCCCGCGCTGCGGGAGCGGACCACCGTCGCCGCCGACCGGGCGCTGCTCAAGGGGCTGCCCAGGGTCAGGGCAGACCTGACCTGGGTGCCGTGGACGCACCGCCGGCTGGGCAGGTCGAGCGGCTACGGCGCCGGGATCGACTCGCCGGGCTGGTACGGGCATCTGTTCCGGGCGCCGGACCGGCCGGTCGAGCGCTGGCTGACCAAGGTGGCCAGGCTGCTGCGCGAGGAGGACCGGATGGTGTCCTCCGCGCACGTCATCGAAGCGGTACGGCTCGCCGGCACCCTCGCGGCGATGCGCGGCCGCCCGCTGCCCGGCCTGAGCGAGACCACCGACGCCGTGCGCGCGGTGATGTGCGACGGGTCCGACGTACCGCTGGCGCTGGTGCACGACCGGCTGGTGGTCGGCGATCTGCTGGGCGAGGTGCCGGAGGCGGCGCCCGCGGTGCCCCTGCAGCGCGACCTGGCCCGGGAGCAGCGCCGGCTGCGGCTGAAGCCGGAGGCGCTGGAGCGGGAGCTGGAGCTCGACCTGCGCAAGGACACCGACGCCGGCCGCGGCAGGCTGCTGCACCGGCTGCGGCTGCTCGGCGTCGGCTGGGGCGAGCCGGCCGAGTCCCGGGGGAGCACCGGCACCTTCCGGGAGACCTGGCGGCTGCGCTGGGAGCCGGAGCTGTCGGTGCGGGTCGCCGAGGCGGGAGTGTGGGGGACGACCGTGCTCGCCGCGGCCACGGCGAAGGCAGAGGGGGACGCGCTCGCCGCGCGGGCCCTCGCCGACGTCACCGCCCTCGCCGAGCACTGCCTGCTCGCCGGGCTGCCGGACGCGCTGCCCGTGGTGATGCGGGTGCTCGCCGACCGGGCGGCCCTCGACACGGACGTCGGCCACCTCGCCCAGGCCCTGCCGGCCCTGGTCCGCTCCCTGCGCTACGGCGATGTGCGCGGCACCGGCACCGGAGCCCTGGCCGACGTCGCCGCGGGACTGGCAGAGCGGGTCTTCGTCGGCCTGCCACCGGCCTGCGCCGCCCTGGACGCGGACGCGGCGCGGGAGATGCGCGGCCATGTGGACGCCGTGCACACGGCCGTGGGCCTCCTCGCGGAGACCCTGGCCGGCGACCCGGCCGCCGGGCACGGGGACCTGCGCGGCCGGTGGCGCGCCGTGCAGCGGATCCTGGCCACGCGGGACACCGTGCCCGGCATCGTCCGCGGGCGGGCCGCGCGGCTGCTGCTGGACGACGGCGGGCTGGAGCCCGGGGAGGCGGCCCGGCTGATGGGCCTGATGCTCTCCCCGGGCACCCCGCCCGCCGACGCGGCGGCCTGGATCGAGGGCTTCGCCGGGGGCGGGGGAGGCATGCTGCTGGTCCACGACGAACGGCTGCTCGGTCTGGTCGACGCCTGGCTGACCGGGGTCCCCGCGGACGCCTTCACCGACGTACTCCCGCTGCTGCGGCGCACGTTCTCGGCGTACGAGCCCGGCGTGCGCAGAACCCTCGGGGAACTGGTGCGCCGCGGACCCGGTGCGGACACCGCGCGCACGGCCCGGACGGCGGCCGTCCCCGGCTTCGCCGCCGAGCCGGACACCGCGCGTGCCGACGCCGTGCTGCCGGTGCTGAGGCTGCTGCTCGGCCCGGCCCCGGACGGCGGCACCACGACGACCGACGACGACTGCCTGACGGGAGTGGGCGCATGACCGGCGAACCCCTGCTGACGGAATCCGCCGACCCGGCACGGGAGCGGCTGCGGCGCTGGCGGCTGGTGCTCGGCGGCGACCAGGCCGACGGCACCGGATGCGCGCTGTCCGGCCGGGACGCGGCGATGGACGGGACGCTCGCCGCGCTGTACGGCAAGGGCGACAAACCGCAGGGAGGGCGGGACCGTTCGGCGGGGCTGGGCGCCTCGGCGCCCTCCGTGGCCCGCTGGCTGGGCGACATCCGCACCTACTTCCCCTCCTCCGTCGTCCAGGTCATGCAACGTGACGCCATCGACCGGCTGGGGCTCGCGTCCCTGCTGCTGGAGCCGGAGATGCTGGAGGCGGTCGAGGCCGACGTGCATCTGGTCGGGACGCTGCTCTCGCTCAACAAGGCCATGCCGGAGACGACCAAGGAGACGGCACGGGCGGTGGTGCGCAAGGTGGTCGAGGATCTGGAGAAGCGGCTCGCCGCCCGGACCCGGGCCACCCTCACCGGCGCCCTCGACCGCAGCGCGCGCGTCAGCCGCCCGCGCCACCACGACATCGACTGGAACCGCACCATCGCGGCCAATCTCAAGCACTACCTGCCCGAGCACCGCACGATCGTGCCGGAACGGCTCATCGGATACGGGCGGGCCGCGCGGTCCGTGAAGAAGGAGGTCGTCCTCTGCATCGACCAGTCGGGCTCGATGGCGGCGTCCGTGGTCTACGCGTCCGTCTTCGGCGCGGTGCTGGCCTCGATGCGGTCGATCGACACCCGGCTCGTCGTGTTCGACACGGCGGTCGTGGACCTCACCGACCAGCTGGACGACCCGGTCGACGTGCTCTTCGGCACCCAGCTCGGCGGCGGAACGGACATCAACCGGGCGCTCGCGTACTGCCAGGAGCGGATCACCCGGCCCGCCGAGACGGTGGTGGTGCTGATCAGCGATCTGTACGAGGGCGGCATACGCGACGAGATGCTCAAGCGGGTCGCCGCGATGAAGGCGTCCGGGGTGCAGTTCGTCACCCTGCTCGCGCTGTCGGACGAGGGAGCGCCGGCGTACGACCGGGACCACGCCGCGGCGCTGGCGGCGCTCGGCGCACCGGCGTTCGCCTGCACGCCCGACCTGTTCCCCGAGGTCATGGCGGCCGCGATCGAGAAGCGGCCGCTGCCGATACCGGAAACTGCCTGACGTGGCGGGGAAAAAGGGACATGGCTACTCATTGGTAACAGGGGGCTTGCGCTACCTCGGGCCGTGCGTGCGAGTATCTACGCCGCCTTCTCCCCACCGACCCGAGGAAGCTCTCGCCTCTTGACCCTGACAGCAGCTCCGTTCGGGACGGCTGTGCGCGCGCTGCGTGCCACGGCCGGGCGGCGTGCGCTCCAACTGGCGCTGCTGCTCGGCGGACTGCTCGCACTCGGCTTCCTCTGCGGGGAGCAGGCCCACGCGGCCGAGGGCACGCCCGCGACCCCGGTGAGTTCGGTACTGCCGCGGACCGGGCACGAGGACGCGTCGACCACGCGGACGGGAACCGCCACCGAACGGGTCGTCACCTCCGTGCGAGGGGTCACCGACGGCGCCGTCGTCGAACGGGCCGTCACCTCGGCGGAGGCGGTCACCGAACGCGTCGTCACCCCCGTGCGCACCGTCGTGCGCGAGACGGCCGGCACCCTCGACAAGACACGGGCCACGGCGCTGCCCGGACCGTCCTCCCTGCCGGTGCCGGAACTCCCCGGAGTCTCCGAGCGGCTGCCCGAGCACCGGTCGCCCGCGCCGGTCACCCCCGAACCCCGGCCCGACCGGCACGTCGGTGCGGCACCGGCCGCCGGACAGGACGACCGGCCCGGCGCCGGGAACGCCAAGGACACCGGCGACCGAGCCGCGGCCACCGCGCGCCCGTCGGCGGCCACGTACGGACCTGACGCCGTGCCCGCCACCGCGCAGGCCCCGGTGCGCACCCCGGCCGGCCGTGTCACCGCCCCCGCCCAGCAGCCCACGCCGCCCGGAGACCCGGACGGCGCCCTCGGCAAGCAGGCGGCCGACGGCACCGCGTCCCGGCACGGCGACGCGCACGCCATCGCCCTCGACGGCCGGGCGCCCCTGCGGCTGCTGCCCGGCTCCACCGCGCGCGTCGACGCGCCAGGGACCCGGGAACGGCACCGGGACATCCCTCTCTTCCCCGGCTAGGCCCAGAGGCCGACCTCCCCGCCACCGACCTGTCGCGCGGGGCGCAACAGGTCTGCCCGCCCGTCCGGGCCCCCTTTCCCGATCCCCTCGGCGAACCCCGGACGGAACCCCTAGCCGTTTCCGAAGGACTGACGCACGCAATGAACAAGAACATCCGCCGCTCCATCGTGATCGCCGCCGGTGTCACCGGCGCCTGGGCCCTGGGCTCGGCCGCCGCCAGCGCCGACGAACTGTCCTCCCCCTCGGTCTCCGTACCGGACACCGGAAGCAGCACCGGCACCCTGACCGGCACGCTCACCGACACGGTCGACGGTGTCCTCACCGACGTCACCGATGTCGCCGGCGCCACCGGCGTCACCGGCACCGTCTCCCGGCTGACGGACACGGCCACCGACACCGCCCCGGGCACGGCGGCGGGGGCGCGGGGGCCGGCCGGGACCGCCACCGGCACCGCCGACCGGGCCCGCCACCACGCCGCCACCAGCACCCCGGCCGCCGAGCGGATCAAGGGCGACCAGGCCGTCGAGGGCGCGCAGGCCGCCCGTGCCGGCCGGCCCGGGGCCGAGGCGCACGCGCGGGCCGCACAGCACCCGCAGCACCTGAGGCAGGCGGGCGACGGGCTCCTCGGTGGGACCACCGCGCGGGCCGCCAGGGTGACCGAGGTGGTCACCCCCCTCTCGGCCCCCCGCCCCCAGGGCGAGATCGACTACCTCTTCGGCCCGCTCTCCTCCTTCGCCCCCGAGGTGGAGGAGGCGCTGGCCGCCGCCCGGACCGGGCTCCGGACCACGACGTCGGACGCCCGTCTGAGGGCCGAGACCACCGTCGCCGGCGTGCCCGCGCACGTCACCGGGACGGTCGCCGGTGCCCAGCGGCGGGTCGCGGGCACCGTGGGGGCGGTGCCGGGCACGGCCGCCCCGGTCGTGGACGAGACGACCGCCGCCGCGGTCCCGCCGGTGGCCACCGCCGCCGTGGACGGCGTGCTGCCGGTCGCCGGACAGGCCGTGGCGGGGGTCGTACCGGCCGCCGGGCACGCGGCCGAGGGCGTGCACGGCACCGCCTGGGGCGCGGTGACGGGCGTCCAGGGCACCGCCACGGGCGCGGTCTCGGGCGTACTGCCCACCGCCGGGTACGCGGTCGCCGGCGTCGGGGGCACCGCCGCGGACGCCGTGGCGCACGTACCCGGACTCGCCGCAGACGCCACGGCCGACGTGCACGGCGTCACCGGCGGTGCCGTGACCGGCGTCGACGGCACCGCCTCGGGCGCGGTGGGCGGCGTGCACGGTGCCGCCTGGTCCGCCGTCGCCGGAGCGGACCGCACCGCCACCGGTGGCCTGGCCGATGTGCTCCCCGTCGCCGGCGGTGCCGTCGAAGGCGTGCCGCCGTACGCCACCGGGCTGGCCGGCGAGGTCGTCCACGACACCGTGGACGCCGTGCTGCCGCCGGTCGCCGGGGCCGCCGTGCACGGCGTCGTGCCGGTCGCCGGGCAGGCCGTCACGGACGCGGGGACGCTCGCGTACGGAGTGACCGGTGCCGTGGCGCCCTTCGCGGCCGGTGTCGTGGGCGCCGTACCGCCGGCCGCCCAGCAGGTGACCGGGCAGGCGGGCGCCTTCGCGCAGGGCGTGACCGGTCAGGTCCCGCCGTTCGCGGCCGCAGTCACCGGGTCCGTGCGGCCGGTCGTAGACCAGGTCACCGGGACGGTACGGCCGGTCGTGGACGGTGTCGGCGGCAGCGCGAGCGGGCTGGCGTACGGCGTGGCCGGCGAGGCGGTGCCGTTCGCGGACGGCGTCGTCGGCGCGACCGGCCCCGTCACGCGGCAGGCGGGCCCCTTCGCCCAGGACCTCGGCTGGACCGCGCGGGTCACCGCCGGGCCGCTGGCCGCCCACGCCGTGGACGGTGCCGTGCAGGCCGCTGAGACCGTCACTCCGGGGTATGCGCACGGCCTGACGGACCAGTACGGCGTGCGGGCCTGACGGTCCGCGAACGACTCCGCGGAGCGGACCGGACCCGAACGGCCGAATCCCGTCGGCCCGTCCGGCCGGCCCTCCGCGGCACGGGGCGGGTGGTTCCCATTGGGGTGGGGGTCACCCGTCCAGGGCCCAAGCGGCCCGTTCGGGGGCCTCACCGGGTTCACCCCGGCCCGGTGAGGCCGCGCACATCCCCCCATCGTCGGCACGCCGTGCCAGCAAAACCGGCATCATGTGACAGGTATCACCGCTGAGGTGTGACCCTCGATTTAGGGACCCCCGGCAAGCGGCGATAACCTGCGAGACGGACATGCCGCGCGCTCGGACACCGTGTGCGCCCCCCTAGTGACAAGCGGACGTCACGTTGCCCTTCGCGGCACGCCCACGCATCCAACGAACCGCGAGATCACTGATAGGGACGGAAGCGCGTGGACCTGTTCGAGTACCAGGCGAGGGACCTCTTCGCCAAGCACGATGTACCGGTGCTGGCCGGTGAAGTCATCGACACGCCTGAGGCGGCGCGCGAGATCACCGAGCGGCTGGGCGGCAAGTCCGTCGTCAAGGCGCAGGTGAAGGTCGGTGGTCGCGGCAAGGCCGGTGGCGTCAAGCTGGCCGCCTCCGCGGACGAGGCCGTCGCCCGGGCGACGGACATTCTCGGCATGGACATCAAGGGCCACACGGTCCACAAGGTCATGATCGCCGAGACGGCTCCGGAGATCGTCGAGGAGTACTACGTCTCCTTCCTCCTCGACCGTGCCAACCGCACCTTCCTCTCCATCGCCTCCGTCGAGGGCGGCATGGAGATCGAGGAGGTCGCGGCCACCCGCCCGGAGGCCGTCGCCAAGATCGCGATCGACGCCATCGACGGCGTGGACGAGGCCAAGGCCCGCGAGATCGTCGAGGCCGCCAAGTTCCCGGCCGAGGTCGCGGACAAGGTCGTCAACGTCCTGATCAAGCTGTGGGACACCTTCATCAAGTCGGACGCCCTCCTGGTCGAGGTCAACCCCCTGGCGAAGGTCGCCTCCGGCGAGGTCATCGCCCTCGACGGCAAGGTGTCGCTCGACGAGAACGCCGAGTTCCGCCACCCCGAGTACGAGGAGCTCCACGACAAGGCCGCGGCCAACCCGCTCGAGGCCGCCGCCAAGGAGAAGAACCTCAACTACGTCAAGCTCGAGGGCGAGGTCGGCATCATCGGCAACGGCGCGGGTCTCGTCATGAGCACCCTGGACGTCGTCGCGTACGCCGGTGAGAAGCACGGCAACGTCAAGCCCGCCAACTTCCTGGACATCGGCGGTGGCGCCTCCGCCCAGGTGATGGCGAACGGCCTGGAGATCATCCTCGGCGACCCCGACGTCAAGTCGGTCTTCGTCAACGTCTTCGGCGGCATCACCGCCTGCGACGAGGTCGCCAACGGCATCGTGCAGGCCCTGAAGCTCCTCGAGGACCGCGGCGAGAACGTCAGCAAGCCGCTCGTCGTCCGTCTGGACGGCAACAACGCCGAGCTGGGCCGGCAGATCCTCACCGACGCCAACCACCCGCTGGTGCAGCGCGTCGACACCATGGACGGCGCGGCCGACAAGGCCGCCGAGCTGGCCCACGCCGCCAAGTAAGCACTCAGGACGAGGACACAACACACCATGGCTATCTGGCTCAACAAGGACAGCAAGGTCATCGTCCAGGGCATGACCGGCTCCACCGGCATGAAGCACACCAAGCTCATGCTCGGTGACGGCACCAACGTCGTGGGCGGCGTGAACCCGCGCAAGGCGGGTCAGTCCGTGGACTTCGAAGGCACCGAGGTACCGGTCTTCGGCACCGTAAAGGAAGCCATCGAGAAGACCGGCGCCAACGTCTCCGTCATCTTCGTGCCGGAGAAGTTCACCAAGGACGCGGTCGTCGAGGCCATCGACGCCGAGATCCCGCTGGCCGTCGTGATCACCGAGGGCATCGCCGTGCACGACACGGCCGCCTTCTGGGCGTACGCCGGCAAGAAGGGCAACAAGACCCGCATCATCGGCCCGAACTGCCCCGGCATCATCACCCCGGGCCAGTCGAACGTCGGCATCATCCCGGGCGACATCACCAAGCCGGGCCGCATCGGCCTGGTCTCGAAGTCCGGCACGCTGACGTACCAGATGATGTACGAGCTGCGTGACATCGGCTTCTCGACGGCCGTCGGCATCGGTGGCGACCCGATCATCGGCACCACCCACATCGACGCCCTGGCCGCGTTCCAGGACGACCCCGACACCGACCTGATCGTGATGATCGGTGAGATCGGTGGCGACGCCGAGGAGCGCGCGGCCGCGTTCATCGCGAAGAACGTGACCAAGCCGGTCGTCGGCTACGTCGCGGGCTTCACCGCGCCCGAGGGCAAGACCATGGGCCACGCCGGCGCCATCGTCTCCGGTTCGTCCGGCACCGCCCAGGCGAAGAAGGAGGCCCTCGAGGCCGCCGGCGTCAAGGTCGGCAAGACGCCGACCGAGACGGCGAAGCTGGCCCGGGAGATCCTGAGCGCCTGAGCTTCGTAGCCGCGTGCCGGTGGGCCCGTCCCCGTGTGGGGGCGGGCCCACCGCTTTTTCGCTCGCCATGCCGGTGGGCGCGACGGTGTCAGCGAGCCACGGGCGTCAGACGTTCCGGGCCGCTCGTCTGCGAGCGGCGGAGTTTGTCGCGCAGGGCCTGTTCCGCGCGGGACAGGGGGCCCATGGCGGCCGGTGGCGGCACCCCCTGCACCGCCTGGGCGGGGGAGATGGGCGGCTCGTAGTGGGTCGGTGCCGTGCGCAGGGTCAGTGCCGTGGAGCCGATGATCGCGACCGTGAAGGCGATGGCCGCGCGCGTCCAGAACACGTTCCGGCGTTCACCGGTCGTCCGCACCGTCGTCGGTCTCGGTGGCTGCAGCCGCTCCGTGGAGGCGAGCTCGGCCAGCCGCCGGTGCAGTGCGGCGGGGTCGGCCAGGTGCGGGACCTGCGCGGCCACGGCCTCCCGGGCGCGGGTCAGCCGGCCGGCCGTGGCGGGCGTGCTGGCCTCCGTCTCCGCCGCCGTCTCCGGCAGGTCGAGGCCGACGCCGTCGTACAGCACGAGGGTGCGCCGGTAGGAGGGCGGCAGCTCGAGCAGGGCGTTCAGCAGCGCGCGGTCGGCGGGGTCGGCGGGCGGGGGTTCGGGGGAGCGGTAACGGGGGCGGAAGCGGTGCCAGGGGGAGAGGGCCCACTCGTACGCCACCGCCCGCACCCAGCCCGCCGGGTCCCGGTCCTGGGCCACTTCCGGCCAGCGCTGCCAGGCGACCTGGAAGGCGTGCTCCACGGCCTCCCGGGCCAGTTCGCGGCGACCGGCGAGCAGGTAGGTCTGCCGGACGAGGGCGGGAGCACAGAACGCGTACAGCGCGTCGAAGGCCTGAGCGGGCGTCAGCGCGGGCGGTGACCCCGCCCGGCCGCCCGGGTCCGTCCGGCCGGCCGCGGCTTCGGCGAGGTCGGCCAGCAGACGGGCGTACGCCTCGCCCTCACGGCCGCCGGGAGTGCCGCGGCCGCGCTCCCAGGCGCGGACCGTGGCACGGCCGACGCCGATCCGCGCGGCGACCTGAGCCTGGGTCAGCGCCGCGGCCTCCCGCAGGCGTCGGCGTTCCTTCGGTGGTGGCAACTGGCTGGCCGGGCTTTCCGTCACAGAACACTCCTTCGGCCGAAAAAGTACATAAACATATATTGAGCGACACATCGGAGGTTCTGCTGTTACGACGGGAAAGCGCGTGTCGTTGGGAGCATGGCGGGCGTGACCCTGATGACCGATCGCCGACCGTCGTTGCCGCCCCTGCTGCACGGAATGCGCGACCGATCGCCCGGACTGGGCGCCGGCCTGCTGGGCGGCGCGGTCGCCGCCGCGCTCGGGCTCGGCTCCCTCGCCGTCCTCGTGCTGGGGCTGTGGATCAGCTCGCCGTACCCCGACAGCGGACCGGACGGCGCTCTGCACGTCGCCGCCGCGCTGTGGCTGCTGGGACACGGCGTCGAGCTGGTCCGCACCGACACGCTGTCCGGCGCGCCCCAACCGGTGGGCGTGACCCCGCTGCTCCTCCTCGCGCTGCCGGTGTGGCTCGTGTACCGGGCGGCGCGGGACGCCACCGACGCCTCCCCCGAGCCCGACGGGCCGCCACCCGTCCCGGCGCGTACGGCGTGGACGGGCGTGGTCCTCGGCTACCTCGGCGTCGGCGGCGCCGCCGCGCTGTACTGCTCCGGCGGCGCACTGCGACCCCAGTGGGGCTGGGTGACGGTGTGCCTGCCGCTGGCCGCCGCGGTGCCCGCGGCGGCCGGGGTGTGGACGGCGCACGGCTGCCCGCGCGGGCCCCTGCGCGCCCTGCTGCCCCGGCTGCCCGGCCCGGTGCGGCGGCTGCTGACCGGGCCGGACGCGTGGGCCCGGCTGGCCGCGGCGGTACGGGCCGCCGCGGCCGGGACGGCGGTGCTCGTCGGGGGCGGGGCGCTGCTGCTCGGGGTGTCGCTGGTGCTGCACGGCGATGTGGCGCGCGCGTCGTTCCTCCAGCTCACGGCGGGCTGGACCGGCCGGTTCGCCGTGCTGCTGCTCGGTGTCGCGCTGATCCCGAACGCCGCGGTGTGGTCGGCGTCCTACGCCCTCGGCCCCGGTTTCGTCCTGGGCACCGGGCACCTGGTGCACCCCTTCGCCTCCGGCCCCGCCCCGCTCCTGCCCCCGTTCCCGCTGCTCGCGGCGGTGCCGGACGCGGGCCCCGGGACCCGGCTGAACTGGGCCGCGGGTCTGGTGCCGGTGGCGGCCGGGGTGACGGTGGCCTGGTTCCTGGCGCGGGCGGCCGCCGGCGTGCGGGGAGGCGCGGGGGCCGGGGAGACCGGGCGGCGGGCGGCACCCTGGTCCGCCGTGCGGACGGCCGCGGCGCTGGTCCTGGCGGCGCTGCTGTGCGGGGCGTCCGTGGCGCTCCTCGCCGCGCTGTCCGGCGGCCGCCTGGGCGTGGCCGCGCTGGCGGACTTCGGCCCGGTGTGGTGGCAGAGCGGTCCGGTGGCCGCGCTGTGGATCACGGTGACCGGTCTGCCGGTGACGCTGACCTCGCGGGCCTGGCGGCTGTGGAGGGGCCCGGCGCGGGACGCGGAACCGGCCGGGCGGGCGGTGAAGGACACGGGGGCCGGGTTGACGGCACCCGGGACCGCCGCCCGAGAGGGCGCCGAGGAGGCGGCGCCGAAGCCGGGGAGGACCGGGCAGGCCGTGCGGACGACGAAGGTGCAGGGTGGGGGGCAGCTCGAGGACGAGCTGTACGACTTCCTGCCCACCGGAGACCCGTACCCCCCGGCCTGGCAGCACGACGACCTCTCCCGGGCCTCCCGCTGGGAAGCCCTGCGCGCGGCCGCCGCGCCCCCGAAGGCCCAGGAACAGCCCCCCCTGCCGCCCCCGTCACCGGCTACGGACTCGCCTCGGCCCACCGGCGGCCCGGCTCCCGCCGACCCGTCCGCTCAGGACGACGGGCCCGACCCGGCCTCGGCACCGGACGCCGGGACACCCACCCTGCCCGCCCGGCCACCCCTGCCGCATCCGGCGGACCCGACGGACGCCCCCGGCCCCTCCGAGCCGCCGGCCGACGCGTAGCCGCGTACCGCACCGCGAAGAGCGCCTCAGCCGTCGCCGACCCCGAGCACCCCGCGCAGCTCCTTCGGCAGGTGCTGCTCGCAGGACTGCTTGGCCTGGTGGGTCAGGGCGTCGCTGACACAGGTGTAGTAGTCGCTGTAGACGAGCTGGACCGTGAAGGTCGCGCCCACCAGGAGCAGGGCCAGGCCGGCCGTGACCAGGCCGCTGATCGCAGCCGTGGTCTGCGGGCGGGCGCCCGGCGCCGGGGCGGGGGTGTCCGGGCCCGGGTTGCGGGGCTTGGCGCGCAGGGCGCTGATGCCCCAGTACACGGCCAGCGCGCCCAGCAGCAGCGCCACGTACGGCCAGCTGAACAGCGCGAAGAAGACGGCCCACATGCCGGACAGCAGTGCGTAGCGCGCGCGGCGCTGGGCCGGGTCCGCCGGGTCCCAGCGCGTGCCGGGGCCGGTAGGGCCGCCCGGTCCGGGGCCCTCGGGCCGGCTGCCGGGACGCTCACCGAAGCCGCCGGCGGAGCGGCCGGGCTGGCGGTCGCTCCACTGGCTGCCCCACGGGGGCTCGTCCTGCGGGCCCGGGGAACCCTCGGGGTGACGTGGCCGCCACGGCTGGTCCGGGGTGCCCTCCGGCGGTGGCGCGAACGGGTTGTCGTCCTTCCGCTCGCCACCCTGCCCGTCGCCGTCCCGGCCGCCCGACGGTGCCTCGGGCGGCGAGGCCGGCCGCTCCCGGAGCAGCACGCCGGCACGCTCGCCTCGCTGGGCCCCGAGGGGCGGGAACGTGAGGAGTCGCAGGCTGCGATCGGGCATCAGAAGAGCGTCTTCCCCTAGGTGAGCGCGGCTGTCCGCGTTGAGCTTCCACCCCGTGAACGCGCCGCATGGCGACCGCGTTCCCGGGGCTGCTCCTTCGTGATTCCCTCCGAACGCTACCTTCCGGCCACGCCCCCGTCCCGAGGGGGCCTTCCGGAGTGCCGGTATCGTTGCTGACGGTCGGCCGCTTCGTAGACTTCCCCGTATCCCGGGGCGCGAAGCATTGGTACGAACGTACAAACCGCCGGCCGGACATGTCGCTCACCGAGAAAGGGCCCCGCCGTGGCCGCCACCCCCGCTGGCCGAGCGGTCAAGCGCCTCGTCGTGCTGGTCTCCGGATCCGGCACCAACCTCCAGGCGCTCCTGGACGAGATCGAGCGCACCGGAGCCGAGGAGTACGGCGCGCGGATCGTCGCCGTCGGGGCCGACCGCGCCGGTGTCGAGGGGCTCGCCCGCGCCGAGCGGGCCGGACTGCCGACCTTCGTGTGCCGGGTGAAGGACCACGCGACCAGGGAGGGGTGGGACGCGGCCCTCGCCGAGGCCGTGGCCGCGCACCGGCCCGACCTCGTGGTCTCCGCCGGCTTCATGAAGATCGTCGGCAAGGAGTTCCTCACGCGGTTCGGCGGGCGGTTCGTCAACACCCACCCGGCCCTGCTGCCCAGTTTTCCCGGGGCCCACGGCGTGCGCGACGCACTCGCGTACGGCGCCAGGGTCACCGGCTGCACCGTCCACTTCGTCGACGACGGCGTCGACACCGGGCCGATCATCGCCCAGGGCGTGGTCGAGGTCCGGGACGAGGACGACGAGAGCGCGCTGCACGAGCGCATCAAGGAAGTCGAGCGAAGGCTGCTCGTCGAGGTCGTGGGGCGGCTCGCCCGCAACGGCTATCGCATTGAGGGACGAAAGGTAGTTATCCAGTGACCGCCACCGCCGAGAGCACCAAGCGGCCCATTCGCCGGGCGCTCGTCAGCGTCTACGACAAGACCGGCCTGGAAGACCTCGCGCGCGGCCTGCACGAGGCCGGTGTCGAGCTGGTCTCCACCGGCTCCACGGCCGGCCGAATCGCCGCCGCCGGTGTCCCCGTCACCAAGGTCGAGGAGCTGACCGGGTTCCCCGAGTGCCTGGACGGCCGGGTCAAGACGCTGCACCCCAGGGTGCACGCGGGCATCCTCGCCGACCTGCGGCTGGACAGCCACCGCGAGCAGCTCGCCGAGCTGGGCGTGGAGCCGTTCGACCTGGTCGTCGTCAACCTCTACCCCTTCCGCGAGACCGTCGCCTCAGGTGCCTCGGACGACGAGTGCGTGGAGCAGATCGACATCGGCGGCCCGTCGATGGTCCGCGCCGCCGCCAAGAACCACCCGTCGGTGGCCGTGGTGACCAGCCCGGAGCGGTACGCCGACGTCCTCGCCGCCGCGGCGGCCGGCGGCTTCGACCTCGCCACCCGCAAGCGGCTCGCCGCCGAGGCCTTCCAGCACACGGCCGCCTACGACGTGGCCGTCGCCTCCTGGTTCGCCTCCTCCTACGCCCCCGTCGACGAGTCGTCGTTCCCGGACTTCCTCGGCGCGACCTGGGAGCGCGCGCACACCCTGCGCTACGGCGAGAACCCGCACCAGCCGGCCGCCCTCTACGTCGAGGCCGGCGGCGCCGGCCTCGCGCAGGCCGAGCAGCTCCACGGCAAGGAGATGTCGTACAACAACTACACGGACACGGACGCCGCCCGCCGTGCCGCGTACGACCACGACGAGCCCTGCGTCGCGATCATCAAGCACGCCAACCCCTGCGGCATCGCGGTCGGCGCGGACGTCGCCGAGGCGCACCGCAAGGCGCACGCCTGCGACCCGGTCTCCGCGTACGGCGGCGTCATCGCCGTGAACCGCCCGGTCAGCAAGGAGATGGCCGAGCAGGTCGCGGAGATCTTCACCGAGGTCATCGTCGCGCCCGGGTACGAGGAGGGGGCCCTGGAGGCCCTCGCCAAGAAGAAGAACATCCGGGTCCTGAAGGCCCCGAACGGCCCGGCCGACCCGGTCGAGGTCAAGGCGGTCGACGGCGGCGTGCTGCTGCAGGTGACCGACCGGCTGCAGGCCGAGGGCGACGACCCGGCCAACTGGACGCTCGCCAGCGGCGAGGCCCTGGGCGAGGCCGAGCTGGCCGAGCTGGCCTTCGCCTGGAAGGCCTGCCGCGCGGTGAAGTCCAACGCGATCCTGCTCGCCAGGGACGGCGCCTCGGTCGGCGTCGGCATGGGCCAGGTCAACCGCGTCGACTCCTGCAAGCTGGCGGTCGAGCGGGCCGGCGAGGAGCGGGCCCGCGGCGCCTACGCGGCCTCCGACGCCTTCTTCCCCTTCCCCGACGGCCCCGAGATCCTCATCGGCGCCGGTGTCCGGGCGATCGTCCAGCCGGGCGGCTCGATCCGTGACGAGCAGGTCGTGGAGGCGGCCAAGAAGGCGGGCGTGACCATGTACTTCACCGGTACGCGCCACTTCTTCCACTGAGCCCGCGGGGCGAACGCCGAAGCGGCCTCCGGCCCCCCTTGGTGGGGGCCGGAGGCCGCTTCGGCGTTCGGGGCCTCAGCTCACTTGACGCGGATCACGACCGAGCCGCAGACCTTGTCGGAGAACGTCTGGCTCTTGGCGTCCCACGCGGGCCAGAGGTAGCCGAGGTAGCAGGGCAGGCCGTCCAGGATGTGGGCGAGCTGGCGCACGAACGCCATGCCGCCGCCGAGCGGCTGGCCGGTCTCCTCCTTGAGCGTGCGGATGCCGACCGCCTTCTTGCCGACGGTCTGGCCGGTCCTGCCCTCCTGTATCACCTGCCAGACGAACAGGCCGGCCAGGCCGAGGAAGCCGATGATCGCCAGGACCGGGGTGTTCTTGCCCGCGAGCATGACGGCGTACGGCACCGCGTACAGCAGCGTGTCGAGCAGCCTGCTGAGGAACCGCTGACCCCAGTTCGCGTACTGCGGCTGCATCCCGTACCCGCCCTGCTGGGGGTAACCCGGGTAACCCGGCTGCTGGGGGTAGCCGTAGCCCTGCTGCGGCGGGACACCCTGCGGAGCCTGCGGGTAACCGGGCTGCTGGGGGTAGCCGTAGCCCTGCTGCGGCGGCACGCCCTGCGGAGCCTGCGGGTACCCGGGCTGCTGCGGTTGACCGTAACCCTGCTGCGGGTCCTGCGGCTGACCATAGGGGTTGGGCGAGCCGAAACTCATGGCGGATTTCCTCCGTTGAATCTGCGGGGACGACGCGGAAGGAACGGAGGTACGTCAGGATCTGAGCGGTTTTGCCCCCCAACCGGACCGCGATACTGCGCCGTTCATCGTCGTCGGGGAGACGAGTTCTTGTCCAGCCGGATTCGCGATGCGTTGTGCAAGTGCAACATCGTCGATCATGTCCGGACATCCGGGACCGGCACCAGGAGCCGTCCCAGGTGCCGGACGGCGGGGACCCGGATTGGATCCGGGAGCCGGTCATCCGCGAGGATGGGTGCATGACCGCCCAGATTCTCGATGGCAAGGCCACCGCAGCCGCGATCAAGTCCGATCTGACCGTCCGCGTGGCGGCGCTGAAGGAGAGGGGCGTCACGCCCGGCCTCGGCACGATCCTGGTCGGGGAGGACCCCGGCAGCCAGAAGTACGTCGCCGGCAAGCACCGCGACTGCGCCCAGGTCGGCATCGCCTCCATCCAGCGCGAGCTGCCCGCCACGGCCACCCAGGAGGAGATCGAGGCGGTCGTCCGGGAGCTGAACGAGGACCCGGCCTGCACCGGCTACATCGTGCAACTCCCGCTGCCCAAGGGCATCGACGAGAACCGCGTCCTGGAGCTGATGGACCCGGCCAAGGACGCCGACGGCCTGCACCCGATGAACCTCGGCCGTCTCGTGCTGAACGAGCCGGCGCCGCTGCCCTGCACCCCCAACGGCATCATCAGCCTGCTGCGGGCCCACGGCGTCGAGATCAAGGGCGCCGAGGTCGTGGTCGTCGGCCGCGGCGTCACCATCGGCCGCCCGATGCCGCTGCTGCTCACCCGGCGCAGCGAGAACGCCACCGTGACCCAGTGCCACACCGGCACCCGTGATCTGTCCGCCCACCTCAAGCGGGCCGACATCATCATCGCGGCGGCCGGCTTCCCGCACCTGATCCGCGCCGAGGACGTCAAGCCGGGCGCGGCCGTGCTGGACGTCGGCGTCTCGCGCAACGCCGAGGGCAAGATCGTCGGAGACGTCCACCCGGACGTGACCGGGGTGGCCGCCTGGATCTCCCCGAACCCGGGCGGTGTGGGCCCCATGACCCGGGCGCAGCTGCTGGTCAACGTGGTCGAGGCGGCGGAGCGCAGTGCCGGCTGAGGACGACCGCACGGTGGCCGGGCCGACGGCTCGCGACGCGATCAGCGCCCCCGACGCCGAGGGGCGCCCGCGGCGCGTCACGCGCCGCTTCCCGCTGTTCACCAGGGACACCGCGCGCCCCGAGGGCGGCGGCCGGGCCGCCCCGGGCGACGCCCCGGCGCCCGCCCGGCAGTGGCCGATGCTCGTCGTGCTGTCCACCGTCGCGCTCGGCCTGCTGCTGACCGCGCTCGACGTGTTCCGCTACGGCACCCTGCTGATCGGCGCCGCCCTGCTGGCCGGCGCCGCCCTGCGCTGGGCGCTGCCGAGCGTCGGCATGCTCGCCGTCCGCTCGCGGTTCACGGACATCGTCACCTACGGCGTCCTGGGTCTCGCGATCGTGCTGCTGGCGATGACGGTCCAGCCCAACCCCTGGCTGAGCATTCCGTTCCTCAAGGACGTACTGCACTTCACGCTGACCAAGTAGTGCCACCGGCGGGGCCCTTGACGGGCCGCCCGGCGGCCGGCGCCGTGGAACGGCGGCCCGTCCCCTCCCCCGAGCAAGGACGGACCGCCGTCAGGACGTAAGCCTTCCCTGCCGTGAACGGCCAGTTCAACGGCTGTCCGCACGCTGTGGCACGGAAGTGACCGTTCCGCTACGGTGTCCGCGCACTGCCACATGTGGGCGGGCCGTGTCGCTGTCCCGGTGAATCGGCGCTACGTTACGAAGGCTCCGTGGAGGCGGGTGCCCGGCCGGTGGAACCGGTGCTCCCGTGCGACCCCCCCTCCGGGAACTGGGATCCTTGGTCGGCGCATCCCTGTGGGTAGGCCAGAACGATGTCGCGCCGGGAACGGACCGGACCGGCGCGAGGGCCCCGCGCGGGGAACGGCGCGGGGAACCAACAGCACCAACCGGGGGGAAGAGGGGGAAGCACGATGCCTCGATGGAAAGCCTTGCCGGACGAGCTGGATCCGCAGATCAAGGAGTTCACGAGCCAGTTGCGGGCGCTCGTGGACCGCAGCGGCCTGAGCATCGCGGCGCTGGCGGACCGGACCGGCTACAGCAAGACGTCCTGGGAGCGTTATCTGGGCGGCCGGCTCCTCGCGCCCAAGGGCGCGATCGTGGCGCTCGCCGAGGTCACCGGCACCCACCCGGTCCACCTCACCACGATGTGGGAGCTGGCCGAGCGGGCCTGGAGCCGTGCGGAGATGCGGCACGACCGGACCATGGAGCAGATTCGTATCTCCCAGGCACGCGCCGCGCTCGGGGAGTTCGGGGCGGCCGAGGCGGAGGCCCAGGGGGCGGGCGGTACGCGGACGGCCCACCGGGGCGCCGGCACCACCGCGGTCCCGGGTGCCGCCGCCCCCGCCGGCACGCCGCCGCGGGTTCCGGCCCAGCCGACGGCGTCCGACGCCGACGACCGCGAGCGGGCGGGCCACGGCCCGGCCCCCGAGGTCAACTCCTGGGGTCTGGCGGGCTACGAGGGCCCGTCGCGGGCGAGCGGCCGCCCGGGTACGCGTCCCGTGCCCACGCCGGACGGCGCGGGCCAGCCGCCGGTTGCGCCGCCCCCGTACGGCGGGCAGCAGCCGCCGAGCCCCGCGGGCAATCGTTCCGCCAACGGGTCCGGCGGCAAGCGGCGGCTGACGATGTTCCTCGCGGGTGCCGGCGTCGTCCTCGTCGTCGTCGCGGCCGTGTCCCTGCTCACGCACCGGGGCGGCGCCAAGGGCGAGAGCGCCACGAAGTCGCCCTCCCCGACCGCCAGCACCCGCCCCAGCCTGCCCGCCGGGGTCAAGTGCGCCGGCTCGGCCTGCACCGGCAAGGACGCGGAGGCGATGGGCTGCAGCGGCAGCCTGGTGACCACCGCGAAGACGGCCACCGTCGGCACCACCACCCTCGAGGTCCGCTACAGCCGGACCTGCGGCGCGGCCTGGGGGCGGATAACCGGCGGCGTCCAGGGCGACCAGGTCCAGGTCTCGGCCGGCAAGGCGCGCCAGAAGGGCGACATCACCACCGCCGGGGACACCATCGCCTACACGCCGATGGTCGCCGTGAAGGACACGACCGAGGCCGAGGCCTGCGCGACCCTCGCCTCCGGGCAGACGGGCTGCACGAAGTAGCGGCTGCGCGAAGCGGCGGTCCGGCGGGCGGGACGGAAGCGGGGCCGGCGGGCGGGAGGTAAGCGGAAGGGCCCGTTCGGGTGGATTTCCCGGGCGGGGCGCATGAGCCCCGGGAACCTGGGCACGCGAACCGTACCCCCACGGGAGTCCGGCAGTCCGGTACCCCCACCGGCGGCCGCCCCCGTCCCCTCTCCCGGACGGGCGGCCGCCGCCCCGCGCCCCCCGTGACCCGCTCCCGCGACCCGGCGGCACGACTTGTGGGCTGGGCCACAGGGCCCCGGACGTCTCGCATGGCGGATGCGCGATAGCCTGACCGCTGGATTCTCTTGACGCCAAGAGATCGATCATCCGGGGCCGTGCCGCCCCACCGCCAGCTGTCATACGGAGAACGCCATGACCCGCACTCCCGTGAACGTCACCGTCACCGGCGCGGCCGGCCAGATCGGTTACGCCCTGCTCTTCCGCATCGCCTCCGGCCAGCTGCTCGGCGCGGACGTGCCGGTCAAGCTGCGCCTCCTGGAGATCACGCCGGCGCTGAAGGCCGCCGAGGGCACGGCCATGGAGCTGGACGACTGCGCCTTCCCGCTCCTTCAGGGCATCGAGATCAGCGACGACCCGAACGTCGCCTTCGACGGTGCCAACGTGGCCCTGCTCGTCGGCGCCCGCCCCCGCACCAAGGGCATGGAGCGCGGCGACCTGCTCGAGGCCAACGGCGGCATCTTCAAGCCGCAGGGCAAGGCCATCAACGACCATGCCGCGGACGACATCAAGGTCCTGGTCGTCGGCAACCCGGCCAACACCAACGCGCTGATCGCCCAGGCCGCCGCGCCGGACGTACCGGCCGAGCGCTTCACCGCGATGACCCGCCTCGACCACAACCGCGCGCTGACCCAGCTCGCGAAGAAGACGGGCTCGACGGTCGCCGACATCAAGCGCCTGACCATCTGGGGCAACCACTCCGCCACCCAGTACCCGGACATCTTCCACGCCACGGTCGCCGGCAAGAACGCCGCCGAGGTCGTGAACGACGAGAAGTGGCTGGCCGAGGACTTCATCCCGACCGTCGCCAAGCGCGGCGCCGCGATCATCGAGGCCCGTGGCGCCTCGTCCGCCGCCTCCGCCGCCAACGCCGCCATCGACCACGTGCACACGTGGGTCAACGGCACCGCCGAGGGCGACTGGACCTCCATGGGCATCCCGTCGGACGGCTCCTACGGCGTCCCGGAGGGCCTGATCTCCTCCTTCCCGGTCACCACCAAGGACGGCAAGTACGAGATCGTCCAGGGCCTGGACGTCAACGAGTTCTCCCGCGCCCGCATCGAGGCCTCCGTCAAGGAGCTCGAGGAGGAGCGCGAGGCGGTCCGCGGTCTCGGCCTCATCTGAGAACGGCCGCGGCGGTGACGCCGTGCACATGAGCGGGCCCCGCTCCGGTTCCTCCGGAGCGGGGCCCGCTCGTACGTGAACGCGGCCCGCCCGGTGTCACACCGTTGCCCTATGCTGATGGTTCGTCAACTCGTCTCTTCACTGAGTGACTCACCACGCCTCGGGGGAATCGCGTGAACACCGCATTCGTGCCGCAGCAACCGCAGCCGACGCCTGCGGCGGCACCGTCCGCAGCGCCGCCCACCCCACCGCACGCCAGCGAGGCCACCCGGCTGCTGTGCGCGGGCACGTACCTGGACCCCGGTTACCGGGACCGGGTGATCGACGAACTGCACCTCAACGAGCAGCGGTTCGTGGCGCCCTCGCTCGGTCACGACGCCGCCCGCGTCCTCGCGCACGCCCTGCGCGCCCGCCGGCAGGAACTCCAGTGGGCCGCGGCGGCCCTCGGCCTCTGGCTGGTGGGAGCGGCCCTGACCCAGGGTCTGCTGGCCCTCTATCTGCTGCCCAGCCTGTATCTCGCGATCGGCGTCTGGATCAGGGGCCGCTCGCCGGTGGCCCCTCTGTACCGCGTGCTGCCCGCCTTCCTCTTCCGCTGGTGGGGCCGCATCCTGTTCGCGCTGCTGCTGGGGTTCACCCTGATCACGGCGTTCGGCGGCGGGGACGACGGCACGTCGTACGACTCCTACGGCAGCTCGTACGACTCGTACGGCTCCTACGGGAGCTCCGACTCGGCGAGCCTGAGCGACATGTTCCTTCCGGGCTCCGGTGGTTCCGGTACCCATTTCAAGCCCTGGCAGGCCTGGGCCACCTTGGTCGTCCTCGCGCTCGTCGCCCTGTGTCTGGCGGGTCAGCGCGGCCAGTTCGCCCGTGTCCTGACCGCCGAGCTGTCCCCGCAGCGCTTCCCCGACGCCGCCGACGACCCCGCCGAGCAGGGCGAGAACCGTCGGTTCCAGTGGCTCAAACACCGCATCCGGACGGAGCAGCACGCACCGCTGATCATGTACCACGAGGCCCGTCCGTTCTGCGGGGCCGGGGAAGCACAGCCGGACTGGGTGCTGGCCGTCGAGCTGAAGCCCGACGCGCTGAAGAAGCGGCAGCAGCCGATCAGCAACCGGCTGGTGCTGGAGAAGATCCGGCCGCTGGTGGAGCGGCTCCGGCTGCCCGCCGAGCACGCGGGGGCCGGGGTGCGCGACCGTCTGCGCTGGCTGGAGATCGACGAGTGCGTGTTCCTGCCCGCGGAGGGCCTGCTGCGCCGCGAGGACGCGCCGTACCAGCCGCAGGCCTTCGAGGAGCACCGGGCGCACGCGGTCGAGGAGGGCGCCGAGAAGCGCCGGCACTTCCTGCGCATCCGCGTCGGCGGCTGGGAGGAGGAACTGGTCGTCACGGTGTTCGTGCGCGTCCACACCCAGGGCCGCATGCTCATGCTGGAGATCGCCCCGCACGTGCTGCCACCGGTGCGCCAGGTCTTCAAGGAGGCCGACCGTACGGCCCACCGGTACCGGCACAACAACCTGCTGGGCAAGGCGGTCTGGGCCATGACCCGGGTGCCGGGCTCGCCGGCCGGGTCGCTGATCGTCCTCGGCCGGGCCGTGGCGTACGGCTGGCGGCTGCTGACGGGCGGGTACGCGAACGCGTTGCCGGACGGGCCCGCGCTGTCCGTCCGGGAGCTGGGCTCGGCCGAGGCCGGTTCGCAGTTCCAGGAGATGGACGCCTCCCGCTACCTCACGAGCATCCAGGACCGGGTGGCGAACGGGGTGCGCGCCGCGCTCGCCGAAGCCGGCTACCAGACCGGTGAGTTCGTCCAGCAGGTCAACAACATCAGCAACGGAGGCGTGCACATCGGCAGTGTCGAGGGCAGCACCTTCGCCGTCGGTGACAACTCCTCCGCCTCCACGACGAACGGCGGCGGCGAGCCGCGGAAGGGAGCCGAAGCCCATGGCGACGAATGAGCCGAGGGTCAGCATCGGCGATGTCTCGCACAGCACCTTCGCCATCGGCGACCGCGCGCACGCCGAGAGCCACCACGGCACGGCCGCGCCACGCGACGCGGCGGCCGAGGAGCTGCTGCTGGCCGTGCGTGAGCTGCGCGCCGATCTGGCACGGGTACGGGCCGACGACCGGACGGCGGAACTCGACGCCGCCCTCGCGGACACGGAGGACGAGATCACTCGCACCGGCCAGGCCACCCCCTCCCGCCGCGAGCGCCTGCGCCGGCTGCTCGACGACTCCCAGGCGCTGGTCGGTCTGCTCGCCTCGGCGGGCACGCTGGCCGGCCTGGTGGGGCTGTGAGGCGGACGCCATGAGCGGGGGAGCGCGGTACTGGAACGAGGAGACGCAGCGCTGGGAGGACGGCGAGCGAGGTCAGGCCGGCGCACCGGTGACCTCGCCGCCGCCGGCCATGCCGGACCGGGCGCCCGTGTGGCCCCCGGCCGGACCTCCGACGGCCGCCGAGGGCGTGGCCGTCCCGCCGGACTCCGTCCGTCGGGAGTCCGCCCCTGCGGCGCCCGCGATGCCCGAGACGGCGCCGCCCGTGCCGCCGTCGCCCTGGCCGGACTCGCCCGCCGCCCCGCACGGCCCCTGGCCGGGCGCCTCCGCCGGCGCCCCGGGCGCACCGAGCGGCCCTGAGGCGGGCGGCGGCGGGGCGGGCTGGTCCTCGCCCGAGTGGCCCGTGCCGCCCGGGCCGGCGCCCGCGCGCACCGGTGGGCCGAGCCGGAGAACGGTCTGGACCGTCGTCGTGGGCGCCGCCGTGGTCGGTGTCGCCGCGAGCCTCGTGCTGACCCTCGTGGTCGGGTCCGGTGATCACGACCGGCGCGCACCGGCGGCCGGCTCGCCGAGCGCCTCCGCGGTCACGGACTCCCCGGAGCCGTCCGGCGACCCGTCCGGCTCCGCGTCCTCGACGGAGGACGTGGCCACGCCCGCCGCCTCCGCGAGCCCGCTGCCCGCCGACTGGGAGTCGTACGACGACGACGAGGGCTTCCGGATCGCACGCCCCAAGGGATGGTCGCGGTCCACGCTGCCCTCCTCGTACGGCATCAGGATCGTCAACTACCGCAGCCCGGACCAGAAGCACCGGCTGCAGATCTACCAGGTGGCGGAGGCGTCCCCGGACGAGTCGTTCGAGATCTACCTGTCCGACGGAACCGCCAAGCCGCCGGGGTTCCAGAAGCTCTCCCTGCTGAATCTCGACGAAGGCGACTTCATCGGCTCACGCATGGAGTACCTGGCCGACAGCATCAAGGGCGAACCGGACGTCGGCGCCTGGCACGTCTACGACGAGCGCTTCATGGCGGTGGACGGGCGGATCTACGCCGTCGCCGCCTACGGGCCCGACAAGGACGGCGGCGACGACGAGCTGAAGCTGCTCGACACCGCCCTGAGCGGGTTCTGCCCGCCCGATACGGGCTGTGACGCGCCTATGGACTGAGCGCACCGCGCTAAATAGCCTGTTTCTGTCCGTTTTCGCATGACTTTTCAGTGACGCCGCGCACTGCGCGCCACTGTTTTGGCATGCATGCCCGGGTTGCGGGAAGGCGGCGACGGTCTCTGAGCACGCCGCCTGCGTGACACATGGGAACCGAACAGGAACGGAAGGCAACACCGATCATGGCGGACACAACGGAACGACAGGACCAGGCGACCATCCACGCGGGAGGGGAATGGCTGGCAGCGGCCTCCGGCGCGACGCGCGAAATCCTCGACCCCGCGGACGCCCGGCGGTTCGCCCTGGTCGCGGAGGGTGACGAGAAGGACGCGGAACGGGCGGTGGCCGCCGCCCGGCAGGCCTTCGACCACGGCCCCTGGCCCGGCACGCCGGTCGCCGAGCGCGCCGCGCTCCTGCGCCGCGTCGCCGACCTCCTCGTGCGCGACCGCGAGGAGCTCGGCCTGCTGGAGAGCCGGGACGCCGGCAAGACCGTCGAGGAGGGCCGCGTCGACATCGACTGCGTCGCCGACGCCTTCCGCTACTTCGCCGACCTGGTCGCGGGCGAGGCGCCCGGCCGGGTGGTCGACGCCGGCTCGCCCGACATCCACAGCGTCGTCGTCCACGAACCGGTCGGCGTCTGCGCGCTCATCACCCCCTGGAACTACCCGCTGCTCCAGGCGAGCTGGAAGATCGCCCCCGCGCTCGCGGCCGGCAACACCTTCGTGATCAAGCCCAGCGAGATCACCCCGATGACGACCATCGCACTGATCGACCTGCTCCGCGAGGCCGGTCTGCCCGCCGGTGTCGCCAACCTGGTCACCGGCCCCGGCCACACCGTGGGCGCCCGGCTGGCCGAGCACCCCGACGTCGACCTGGTCTCCTTCACCGGTGGCCTGGTCAGCGGCACCAAGGTCGCCCAGGCCGCCGCCCCCACCGTCAAGAAGGTCGCCCTCGAACTCGGCGGCAAGAACCCCAACGTGGTCTTCGCCGACGCCTGCGCCACCGAGGAGGGCTTCGACACCGCCGTCGACCAGGCCCTCAACGCCGCCTTCATCCACAGCGGCCAGGTCTGCTCGGCGGGCGGCCGGCTGATCGTCGAGGAGTCCGTCCGGGACCGCTTCGTCGCCGAACTCGCCCGCCGCGCCCAGCGGATCAGGCTCGGCCGGGGCACCGAGGACGGCGTCGAGTGCGGCCCGCTCGTCTCCGCGCAGCAGCGCGCCAAGGTCGAGGCGTACGTCGCCTCCGCGCTCGAGGAGGGCGCGGTGCTGCGCTGCGGCGGCAAGCGTCCCGAGCCGTCCGAGACCCGGCCGGAGAGCGGCTACTTCTACGAGCCGACCGTCCTCGACGCCTGCCACCGCGAGATGCGGGTCGTCCGCGAGGAGGTCTTCGGCCCGGTCCTCACCGTCGAGACCTTCCGCACCGAGGACGACGCGGTGTTCCTCGCCAACGACACCGAGTACGGCCTCGCGGGAGCCGTCTGGACCGCCGACGCGGGCCGCGCCCGGCGCGTCGCGGGACGGCTGCGCCACGGCACCGTCTGGATCAACGACTTCCACCCCTACCTGCCGCAGGCGGAGTGGGGCGGCTTCGGCAAGAGCGGCACCGGACGTGAACTCGGCCCCGCCGGCCTCGCCGAGTACCGCGAGACCAAGCACGTCTACCAGAACCTGGCGCCGAAGCCGGTGCGCTGGTTCGCCGGCTGAGCCCCCACCAGCCCCGCCGGCGAACCGCATTCCGCACCCTGAACTTCCCACCCCCCAGGAGTAACCACCCGATGCCCGATCACACCCACGAATTCGACTACGTCGTCATCGGCGGCGGAACGGCCGGTTCCGTCATCGCCTCACGGCTGACAGAGAACCCGGACGTGACCGTCGCCGTCATCGAGGGCGGCCCGAGCGACGTCGGCCGCGACGACGTGCTGACGCTGCGCCGCTGGATGGGCCTGCTCGGCGGTGAACTCGACTACGACTACCCGACCACCGAACAGCCCCGCGGAAACTCGCACATCCGGCACAGCCGGGCCCGGGTGCTGGGCGGCTGCTCCTCCCACAACACCCTCATCTCCTTCAAGCCGCTCCCGTCCGACTGGGACGAGTGGGAGGAGGCCGGCGCCAAGGGCTGGGGGGCCGTACCCATGGAGGCGTACTTCGCCCGCCTGAAGAACAACATCGTCTCCGTCGACGAGAAGGACCGCAACGCCATCGCCCGCGACTTCGTCGACGCCGCGCAGACCGCGCTCGACGTCCCGCGCGTCGAGGGCTTCAACAAGAAGCCGTTCACCGAGGGCGTCGGCTTCTTCGACCTCGCCTACCACCCCGAGAACAACAAGCGCTCCTCCGCGTCGGTGGCGTATCTGCACCCCGTCATGGACGAACGCCCCAACCTCCACATCCTGCTGGAGACCTGGGCGTACCGGCTGGAGCTGGACGGCACCCGCGCCGAAGGCGTGCACGTGCGGACCAAGGACGGCGAGGAACTGCTGATACGGGCCCGCAACGAGGTCGTGCTGTGCGCGGGCGCCGTCGACTCGCCCCGCCTGCTGATGCACTCCGGCATCGGGCCGCGCGAGGACCTGGAGGCGCTCGGCATCCCCGTCGCGCACGACCTGCCCGGCGTCGGCGAGAACCTGCTCGACCACCCCGAGTCGGTGATCGTCTGGGAGACGAACGGGCCGATCCCGGAGAACTCCGCGATGGACTCGGACGCGGGCCTGTTCGTGCGCCGCGACCCCGAACACCAGGGCCCGGACCTGATGTTCCACTTCTACCAGATCCCGTTCACCGACAACCCGGAGCGACTGGGCTACCAGCGGCCGGAGTTCGGCGTCTCGATGACCCCGAACATCCCCAAGCCGAAGAGTCGCGGCCGCCTCTACCTCACCAGCGCCGACCCGTCCGTGAAGCCCGCACTGGACTTCCGCTACTTCACCGACGAGGACGACTACGACGCGCGGACCCTGGTCGACGGCATCCGCATCGCCCGTGAGATCGCCAAGGCCGAGCCGCTGGCCGGCTGGCTCAAGCGCGAGGTCTGCCCCGGCCCGGAGGTGCAGGACGACGCCGAACTGAGCGAGTACGCCCGCAAGGTCGCGCACACCGTCTACCACCCGGCCGGTACCTGCCGCATGGGCGCGGCCGAGGACCCGCTCGCCGTCGTCGACCCGGAGCTGCGCGTCCGCGGCCTCGACGGCATCCGTATCGCCGACGCCTCCGTCTTCCCGACCATGACGGCGGTCAATCCGATGATCGGGGTGCTCATGGTCGGGGAGAAGGCCGTCGATCTGATCGGAGGTGACGCGCGATGACGCTCACCGTTCCCACCCGTAAGCCGCCCACCACCGACGCCCCCGTCTTCTCGGTCGACGGACTGTGGAAGGTGTTCGGCGCCAAGGCCGGCCGCGTCCCGGGCGACCCGGAGCTGAACAACCTCAGCCCCGCCGACCTGCGCTCCCGCACCGGCTGCACGGCCGCCGTCCGGGACGTCTCCTTCGACGTGCGCCGGGGCGAGGTCTTCGTGGTGATGGGCCTGTCCGGCTCCGGCAAGTCCACCCTCGTGCGCTGTCTGACCCGGCTCATCGAGCCAACCGCCGGAACCATAGCCATCGACGGCGAGGACGTGCGCGCCATGGACCGGACGCGCCTGCGCGAACTGCGCCGCCACCGGGCCGCGATGGTCTTCCAGCACTTCGGCCTGCTCCCGCACCGCACGGTCCTCGACAACGTCGCCTACGGCCTGGAGATCCAGGGCGTCGGCCGGGCCGAGCGGCGCGAGCGGGCCGCCGAGGTGGTCGCCAAGGTCGGCCTCGAAGGCATGGAGAAGCGCCGCCCCGCCCAGCTCTCCGGGGGCCAGCGCCAGCGCGTCGGACTCGCCCGCGCGCTCGCCGTCGACCCCGAGGTCCTCCTCTTCGACGAGCCGTTCAGCGCCCTCGACCCGCTGATCCGGCGCGACATGCAGGAGGAGGTGGCCCGCCTGCACAGCGAGGAGGGCCGCACGATGGTCTTCATCACCCACGACCTCTCCGAGGCGCTGAAGCTCGGCGACCGCATCGCCCTGATGCGCGACGGCCGTGTCGTCCAGCTCGGCACCCCCGAGGAGATCGTCTCCGCCCCGGCCGACGACTACGTCCGCGAGTTCGTCCGGGACGTGCCGCGCGAGCAGGTGGTGACCTGCCGCAGCGCCATGCGCCCCGCATCCCTGGAGGAGGCGGGCAACGGCCCAGCCGTCCGCCCGGAGGCCACCGTCGCCGAGGCCATCGAGGCGGTGGCCCGTGCCGGCGCCCCGGCCCGCGTGATGGACGAGGGCAAGTGCGTCGGAGTGGTCGGCCACGAGCAACTGCTGAGCGTGGTCGCGGGCACCGGGTCCACGCCGGCCGCCGGCGACGGCGCGGACGCCGCCGCACCCTTCCCGGGCGGGGAGGCGTCCCCGCCCGCCCTGAGCACCGGCACGGAGGGCGTCTGATGGCAACGGTCACCGCGACAGCCCCCCGCACGCACCTCCCCGGCTTCCTGAGACACCGCGCGGCGGCCAAGCTCCTCCTGCTGGCCGTAGCCGCGGCGGTCCTCGTGCCCCTGGTCAACAGTCGCTGGGGCAGCGCGTCCTGGCCCGGCGCCCTCACCGTCGACCTCTCCAAGCCCCTGGCCGATGCCAGCGACTGGGTGATCGACAACCGCGACAGCCACCCGCTGTTCCTCTACTTCTTCGGCTACATCAGCAACGCGGTCGTCCTGTCCGTACGCGCCGTCTACCTCACCCTGCTCGCCGCGGGCTGGGCCGGCGTCACCGCCTTCGGGGCCCTGGTCGCCTGGCGCGTCGCCGGTGTCCGGCTGGCCGCAGGTACGGCCGCCGCCCTGCTGGCCTGCGGAGTGCTCGGCATGTGGGTGCCGACCATGCAGACCCTGGCCCTCATGGTGGTCGCGGTCCTCGCCTCCGTGGCCGTCGGCGCCCTGCTCGGTCTGGCCGCCGGCCTCTCCGACCGGATGAACCGCGCGCTGCGCCCGGTGCTGGACACCATGCAGGTGCTCCCGGCGTTCGCCTACCTCCTCCCCGTCGTCCTGGTCTTCGGCATCGGCGTGCCCGCGGCCGTGCTCGCCACCGTCGTCTACGCCGCCCCGCCGATGGCCCGGCTCACCGCGCTCGGTCTGCGCGGAGCCGACCCCGAGGTCCTGGAGGCCGTGGAGTCGCTCGGAGCCACCGCCCGCCAGCGGCTGCTGACGGCCCGTATCCCGCTGGCCCGCAAGGAACTCCTGCTCGGCCTCAACCAGACGATCATGATGGCCCTGTCCATGGCCGTCATCGCCTCCGTCATCGGCGCCGGCGGCCTCGGCGACCGCGTCTACCAGGCCCTCGCCTCCGTCGACGTGGGCGCGGCCCTCGCCGCGGGCATCCCGATCGTGCTGCTGGCGGTCGTCCTGGACCGCGTCACCGCGGCGGCCGGCAAGGGCACCACGGGGGCAGGCCGCCCCCGCACCATCGGCTGGCCCTACGCCCTCGCCGTCACCGTGGCCGTCGCCCTGGCCGCCCGGCTCCTCGGCGCCCTCGACTGGCCCGGCGGCTGGACCCTGCCGATCGCCGAGCCGGTCAACCGCGCCGTCGACTGGATGACGGCCCACCTGTACTCAGGTGTCCCGGTGGTCGGCGGCACCGCCGACTGGGCGGGCCACTTCACCACCTGGGTGCTCGACCCGGTCCGCGACGGACTGCAGTGGCTGCCCTGGTGGGCCGTGCTGCTGATCGTCGCCGCGCTGGCCTGGCTGATCGGCACCTGGCGCACCGCCCTGACCGCCGTCCTCGCCATGGCCGCGATCGGTGTGCTCGGGGTGTGGAAGCCGTCCCTCGACACCCTCTCCCAGGTGCTCGCCGCCGTCGCCGTCACCCTCGTCCTGGGCTTCGCCACCGGCATCGCCGCTGCCCGCAGCGACCGCGTGGAACGGGCGCTGCGTCCCGTGCTGGACGTCTTCCAGACGATGCCGCAGTTCGTGTACCTGATCCCGGTCGTCGCCCTGTTCGGCGTCGGCCGCGCCCCGGCCGTCGCCGCTGCCGTCGTGTACGCCCTGCCGGCCGTCGTCCGGATCACCGCCCAGGGTCTGCGCCAGGTCGATCCGGCCGCCCTGGAGTCCGCGCGCTCGCTCGGCGCGACCGGCCGCCAGCAGCTCTGGCAGGTGCAGTTGCCGCTGGCCCGCCGCTCGCTGCTGCTCGCCGTCAACCAGGGCGTGGTCCTGGTCCTCGCCGTCGTCATCATCGGCGGCCTGGTCGGCGGTGGCGCCCTCGGCTACGACGTCGCCTTCGGCCTCGCCCAGGGCGACCTGGCGACCGGTCTGGTGGCCGGCGCTGCCATCGTCTGCCTGGGCCTCATGCTCGACCGGGTGACCCAGCCCACCGAACGGCGCGCGAAGAAGGGAGCGTGACATGCGATTCCGTACGACTCTGACGGTGACCGCGGGTGTGTCCGCCCTCGCGCTGCTCACCGGGTGCGGTGCCGCCGACATGACCAAGCAGGCCAGCCCCTTCGCCAACGCGCGGGGCTCGAAGACGGTCACCCTGTCCGTGCAGTCCTGGGTGGGAGCCCAGTCCAACGTGGCCGTCGCCCAGTACCTGCTGGAGCACAAGCTGGGCTACCGCGTCGACACCGTCCAGGTCGACGAGGTGCCCGCCTGGGACGCGCTCAGCCAGGGCCGGGTCGACGCGATCCTGGAGGACTGGGGCCACCCGGACCAGGAGAAGCGGTACGTCGAGGAGAAGAAGACGATCGCCCCCGGCGGCGGCCTCGGGGTGACCGGGCACATCGGCTGGTACGTCCCCACCTACCTGGCCAAGCAGCACCCGGACATCACCGACTGGCACAACCTGAACAAGTACGCCCCCCTCTTCCGCACCGCGGAGAGCGGCGGCAAGGGCCAGCTCATGGACGGCTCCCCGTCCTACGTCACCAACGACAAGGCGCTGGTGCAGAACCTGAAGCTCGACTACCAGGTCGTCTTCGCCGGTTCCGAGGCGGCGCAGATCACCCAGATGAAACAGTTCGCCAAGGACAAGAAGCCCTTCCTGACGTACTGGTACGCGCCGCAGTGGCTGTTCAAGAAGGTCCCCATGACGGAGGTGAAGCTGCCGCCGTACAAGGAGGGCTGCGACGCGGACACGGCCAAGATCACCTGCGCCTACCCGCACACCCCGCTGCAGAAGTACCTCAACTCCGGCTTCGCGAAGACCGGTGGCGAGGCGGCGGCCTTCCTGAAGAAGTTCAAGTGGACGACCGAGGACCAGAACGAGGTCTCCCTGATGATCGCCGACCAGAAGCTGAGCCCGCAGGAGGCGGCGAAGAAGTGGGTGGACAGCCACCCGTCCGTCTGGAAGAAGTGGCTGTCCTGAGCCGGCTCAACGCAGTCCGGCGACGATCTCGCCCAGCGCGGCCGCGGCCCGTCGCTGGAGTCCCGGACCGAACGTGACGCGCGTGGCCCCGAGTTCGCCGAGCACGGCGGGCGAGGGGCCCTCGCCGTCCAGCCGGGCCACCATGTTGAGCGGGCCCTGGATGCCCGACCGCAGCAGCGGCAGCACATCGGCCGGCGCGAGGATCGGGTACACGCAGTCCGCGCCCGCCGCCACGTACAGCGCGGCACGGGCGATGGTCTGTTCGGGATCGCCGTCGCCGTGGACGAAGGTGTCGACCCGGGCGTTGACGAACAGCCGGTCGGCGGCGGCGGAGCGGACCTCGGCGAGGTACTCGGCGTGCTCGTGCGGGTCCTTGAGGACACCCCCCGCTCCCGAGTCCTCGATGTTGCAGCCCACCGCGCCCGCCTCCAGCAGCCGCTCCACCAGTTCCTTCGGCGCGAGCCCGTACCCGCCCTCGACGTCCGCCGACACCGGCACGTCCACCGCCCGGGTGATCCGGGCCACCGCCGCGAACATCTCGTCGGCGGGGGTGTCGCCGTCCTCGTAGCCGAGCGAGGCGGCGACCCCGGCACTGGGAGTGGCCAGCGCCGGGAACCCGGCCTCGACGCAACTGCGGGCGCTCGCCGCGTCCCACGGGCCGGGGAGCACCAGCGGGTCGCCCTGGGGGCGCCGGCGGTGCAGCGCGCGGAACAGGTCCGCCCCGCTCACGGCCGGCGACTGTTCGGCGGGGCGGCTCACGCGTGCTGTCCGGGCTGGTAGTGGCCCGGGGCCATCCGGGTCGTCACGCCGAAGCGGTTCCACGCGTTGATCACCGTGATCGCGGCGATCAGCCGCGCCAGCTCGCCCTCCTCGAACCGCTTGGCGGCCCGGTCGTACACCTCGTCCGGCACGAATCCCTCGGTCAGCACGGTGACCGCCTCGGTCAGCTCGATCGCTGCCAGCTCCTTCTCCGTGTAGAAGTGCCGGGACTCCTCCCAGGCGCTGAGCTGCACGATCCGCTCCACGCTCTCGCCCGCCGCGAGCGCGTCCTTGGTGTGCATGTCGAGGCAGAAGGCGCAGTGGTTGAGCTGTGAGGCGCGGATCTTCACCAGCTCGTACAGCTTGGGGTCCAGGCCCTGCCTGGCGGCGGTGTCCAGGCGGACCATCGCCTTGTAGACCTCGGGCGCGTGCCGGGCCCACTCCAGGCGCGGGGCGTGTTCGGTGGCGTACTCCACGGTTTCCTGTGCGCTGCTCATGGTTCGACCCTAGGAGCGGGGCAGCCCAGGAGTATGGTCCATTTACATGGCGAATTCCTGGGCCAATCTGGGCGTGGACCTCCATCTCGAACCGGCCGGGACCGGCGGGCTGCGCCGCGGTCTCACCGACGCGCTGCGGGACGCGGTCCGCACCGGCCGCCTCGCCCCCGGCACCCGGCTGCCGGCCTCCCGGTCCCTCGCCGGTGACCTCGGCATCGCCCGCAACACCGTCGCCGAGGCCTACGCCGACCTGGTCGCCGAGGGCTGGCTCACCGCCCGCCAGGGCTCCGGCACCCGGGTGGCGGAGCGGGCGGTGGTCCCGCCCGCGGCGCAGGCGCCCCGGCGCCGACCGCCGGGCCGCCCGGCGTACAGCCTCGTCCCCGGCACCCCCGACCTCGCCGCCTTCCCGCGCACCGAGTGGCTCAAGGCCGCCCGCCGCGCCCTGGCCACCGCCCCCTTCGACGCCCTCGGCTACGGCGACCCGCGCGGCCGCCCCGAACTGCGCGCCGCGCTCGCCGGTTACCTCGCCCGCGTCCGGGGCGTCCGCGCCGAGCCCGGGACGATCCTGATCACCGCCGGCTTCTCGCACGCCCTGCGCGTCCTCGGCACGCTGCTGCGGGCCCGCGGGGTGCGCTCGGTGGCGGTGGAGTCCTACGGGCTCGAGGCACACTGGGCCCTGCTGCGCGACGCGGGTCTCGCCACGCCCGCCCTGCCGTACGACGAACTGGGCACCGACACGGGCGCGTTGACCGGTGAGGGAGCCGTACTCCTCACGCCGGCCCACCAGTTCCCCATGGGCACGGCCCTGCACCCTGACCGGCGGACGGCGGTGGTGGAGTGGGCGCGGCGCACCGGCGCCCTGGTCCTGGAGGACGACTACGACGGCGAGTTCCGCTACGACCGCCAGCCCGTCGGCGCCCTCCAGGGCCTGGACCCCGGCCGGGTCGTCCACCTCGGCACCACCAGCAAGTCCCTCGCTCCCGGCCTCAGGCTGGGCTGGATGGTGCTGCCGCCCTCGCTGGTGGAGGAGGCGGCCGCGGCCAAGGGCCGGATCGACACCGTGGGCGTGCTGGACCAGCTCACCCTGGCCGAGTTCCTCACCTCCGGTGCCTACGACCGTCACGTCCGCTCCGCCCGGCTGCGCTACCGGCGCCGCCGTGACGCCCTCGCCGCCGCCGTCGCCGAGCGAGCGCCCGGCGTCCGGGTCACCGGGATCCCGGCCGGGCTGCACGCGGTGCTGCGGCTGCCGCCGGGCAGCGAACAGTCGGTGGTGCAGGCCGCGACGTGGCAGGGCCTGGCCCTGCACGGCCTGGCCTTCCACCGGCACCCCGAAGCCGTGGCCGAACCGGCCGACGCGCTGGTCGTCGGGTACGGAACGCCGCCGGACAGCGCCTGGGCGGGCGCGCTGGAGGCACTGTGCCGGGCACTGCCGTGAGGCGAGGACCTCTCCCTCCTCGGCGGGCTCACTCCGCTCCTGCTTGTGCTCCTGCTCCTGATCCGGAGCGGGCTCACCCCTCCTCCACCGCCACGGCCGGCGCCTCCCCGAACCGCGCCAGTGCCAGCGCCCCCGCCACCGCCACCGCGAACCCGAGCGCCGCCAGCCAGCCCAGGCCCTCCCGGGTGCGGTCGCCGAGCCAGACGACGCCCACCGCCGCCGGGCCGATCGTCTCGCCGATCACCATGCCCGCCGTCGCGGTCGTCACCGAGCCGCGTTGCAGGGCCGAGGTCAGCAGCACGAAGGCGGCGGCGCCGCCGATCAGCAGGGCGTAGAAGGCCGGATTCGTGAGCAGACCGGCCGGCCGCAGCGAGTCGATCAGCCGGACCGACACCTCCACCACCCCGAACCCGAAACCCGCGCCCAGACCCAGCACGAGGGCCCGCATCCGCCCCGAAAGACGCCCGCCCAGCAGGGCCAGCACCGCCATGCCCGCCGCCGTCGCGAGCATCGCCCACTTCAGGGCCTGCGAACCGCCCTCCTCGCCCTCCGGCCCGGACGCCAGGCCCAGCATCGCGAGCCCGGCGCACACCACGCCCACCGCGCCCCACTCGGTGCCGCTGAGCCGCACCCGCAGCAGGCGCGCCGCGACCACCGCCGTCACCGCCAGGCTGGAGGCCAGCGCCGCGCTCACCGCGTAGATCGGGATCGAGCGCAGCGCCGCGATCTGGAACAGGAAGCCCAGTCCGTCCAGCGCGAGACCGGCGAGGTACCGCCACTGCCGCAGGGCCCGCAGCAGCAGGGCGACCTCGCCGCCCCCGCCCGTACCGGCCTCCCGCGCGGCCATCGCCTGCAACACCGTCGCGGTACCGAAGCAGACCGCCGCGCCAAGGGCGCACACCATTCCAAACAGCACGAACCGACTCTAGGCGACGGGGAGATCGCGGGGCCCCTCGCGGGAGCCCGCGCATCCCCGCCTAGGCTGACCGCCGCACACCGCACAGCACACGGGGAGACACCACATGGCGAACACGCGCGCGCGACTGCGCTCCACCACGGTCGTCCTCGGCGGCATGGGACTGCTCGCCGCCGCCCTCACCGCCTGCTCCTCCGCCCCGGACAAGCGCTGCGTGGACCGGGACAGCTACCGCCTCGCCAAGGGCTACAAGGTGGTCTCCGACAAGAACTGCAAGTCCGCCAAGGCCCCGGTGAACGGTTCCTGGTACTACGGCGGCAAGAAGAAGGGCTCCTACGTCACCGGCGGCTCCTTCACCAAGCCGAGCAAGGGCTCGGGCGGCTCCTCGGGCGGCTCCTCAGGGGACGGCGGAGTGCACCGCGGCGGCTTCGGCGGCGGCAAGGGCGGCTCCGGCGGCTGACCGGCACACACCCATGGAACGCCGAACCATCACCCCCCGCCCCGACTGGCAGCGGACCGTCGAGGAACAGGGGCTCGTGTACCCGCTCACCCGCCACCCCGACGGCTCCCTGCGCCCCTACTGGGACGAGAGCGCCTACTACGTCCTCACCCTGGACGAGGTCGAGGCGCTGGAGGAGACCGTCGGGGAACTGCACCGCATGTGCCTGGCCGCCGCCGGGCACATCGTGGCGAAGGACCGATTCGCCGACCTCGGCATCACCGACCCGCGGGTCGTCGCGGCCGTCACCGAGGCCTGGCACCGCCGCGCCGAACTCCCCACGGTCTACGGCCGGTTCGACCTCCGCTACGACGGCACCGGCCCGGCGAAACTGCTGGAGTACAACGCGGACACCCCCACCTCGCTGGTGGAGGCCGCGTCCGCCCAGTGGTTCTGGATGGAGGAGCGCTTCCCCGGCGCCGACCAGTGGAACTCCCTGCACGAGCGTCTGGTCGACGCCTGGCGTGAGCAGGCCGCGCTGCTCCCGCCGGGCCGCCCGCTGCACTTCGCGCACTCCTCGGCCGACGAACTCGGCGAGGACCTGATGACGGTCGCCTATCTGAAGGAGACCGCCGAGCAGGCCGGACTCGCCACCGACTGGATCTCCATGGAGGAGATCGGCTGGGACACCCTCTCCGGCCGGTTCGTGGACAACGGACTGCGGTTCATCCGCGCCGTTTTCAAGCTCTACCCCTGGGAGTGGCTCACCACCGACGCGTTCGCCGGGCACGTCCTCGACACCCTCGACAACGGCGGCGGCAGCGGCACCACCCTGTGGATCGAGCCCGCCTGGAAGATGCTGCTGAGCAACAAGGCCCTGCTGGCCGTCCTCTGGGAGCTGTACCCCGGCCACCCGAACCTGCTCCCCGCCCGTCTCGACGGCCCGCGCGAACTGGCCCGGACCACCGGCTACGTGGCCAAGCCCCTGCTGGGCCGCGAGGGCGAGGGCGTCACCGTGCACGAGGCGGGCGCGCCGGCGGCCGTACGCGACGAGCCCTGCTGCTACCAGCAGCTGGCCCCGCTGCCCGCCTTCGACGGCAACCATGTCGTCCTCGGCGCCTGGACCGTCCGGGACGAACCGGCCGGTCTCGGCATCCGCGAGTCCTCGGGCCTGATCACCGACGGGTACGCCCGCTTCGTGCCCCACGTGGTCCTCTAGGGGCGGTCCCGGACGTTCCGCCGGACGGCCCCTAGCCTCCCAGCACGGCCTCCAGCTGTTCGACACCCCAGTCCAGGTCCTCCTCGGTGATGACCAGCGGCGGCGCGATCCGGACGGTCGAGCCGTGGGTGTCCTTCACCAGCACACCCCGCTCCATCAGCCGCTCCGAGACCTGACGCGCGGTGCCGGCCCGCGGCGCGATGTCCACGCCCGCCCACAGCCCGCGCCCCCGCACCGCCGTCACCGGGCCCGCGCCGAGCAGCCCGCGCAGCCGCCGGTGCAGCCGCTCGCCCAACTCGGCCGCCCGCGCCTGGTACTCGCCGGTCCGCAGCATCGCGATCACCTCCAGCGCCACCGCGCAGGCCAGCGGGTTCCCGCCGAACGTCGACCCGTGCTCGCCCGGCCGGAACACACCGAGCACCTCAGCGCTCGACACCACCGCCGACACCGGCAGGATCCCGCCGCCCAGCGCCTTGCCCAGCACGTACACGTCCGGCACCACCCCCTCGTGCTCGCACGCGAAGGTCCGCCCGGTCCGCCCGAGACCCGACTGGATCTCGTCGGCGACGAAGAGCACGTTCCGCTCCCGGGTCAGCTCCCGCACCCCGGCCAGATAGCCGGCCGGCGGCACGATCACCCCCGACTCGCCCTGGATCGGCTCCAGCAGCACGGCGACGGTGTTCTCGGTGAGTGCCCGCCGCATCGCGGTCAGGTCCCCGTATGGCACGATCTCGAACCCCGGCGTGTACGGCCCGAAGTCCGCCCGGGCCTCCGGATCGGTCGAGAAGCTGATCACCGTCGTCGTACGCCCGTGGAAGTTGCCGCCCGCGACCACCACCTTCGCCATCTCCGCGGGCACCCCCTTCACCCGGTAGCCCCACTTCCGGGCCGTCTTCACCGCGCTCTCCACGGCCTCCGTGCCGGTGTTCATGGGCAGCACCATCTCCATGCCGCACAGCTCGGCCAGCTCGGTGCAGAAGGCCGCGAACCGGTCGTGGTGGAAGGCGCGGGACGTCAGCGTCACCCGCGCGAGCTGCCGCTCGGCCGCCTCGACGAGGCGGCGGTTGCCGTGCCCGAAGTTCAGCGCGGAGTACCCGGCCAGCAGGTCCAGATACCGGCGCCCCGCCACGTCCGTCAGCCACGCACCCTCGGCCGTGGCCACGACGACCGGCAGCGGATGGTAGGTGGGCGCACTGTGCGCGTCGGCGGCGGCGATGAGGTCTTCAGCAGTGGGCACGGCCTCTCCCGGATACGACGGTGACTCTCCCGGACACGACGGTGGCCCCCTTCCTATCCTCGCTCGCATGGTGGACGCGGGATCTCCCCGTTCCGGCGCGCCCGGTAGGCTGATCAGCGGGTCGTGACTGGCGCGCAGGGATGGGACGGACCATCGGGGAGCGACCCGAACGGGAAAACAGTGCCGTGCGCCTGGGCCGAACGTGAACGCTGAACGCACGCCGTCCGGAGGTCCCCATGCCAGAGCAGAAGTCCCTCTCCACCGAGTCCACGGCCTTCCGCGCCGCACTCGACGTCATCCGCACGGTCGAACCCCGGGTCGCCGACGCGATCGGCCAGGAGGTCACCGACCAGCGCGCGATGCTCAAGCTGATCGCCTCCGAGAACTACGCCTCCCCGGCCACCCTGCTGGCGATGGGCAACTGGTTCAGCGACAAGTACGCCGAGGGCACCGTCGGCCGCCGCTTCTACGCCGGCTGCCGCAACGTCGACACCGTCGAGTCGCTGGCCGCCGAGCACGCCCGCGAGCTGTTCGGCGCCCGGCACGCCTACGTCCAGCCGCACTCCGGCATCGACGCCAACCTCGTCGCCTTCTGGGCCGTCCTCGCCGCGCGGGTCGAGGTGCCGTTCCTGGAGAAGACCGGCGCCCGCCAAGTCAACGACCTCACCGAGGCCGACTGGGCCGAGCTGCGCCAGGCCTTCGGCAACCAGCGCATGCTCGGCATGTCCCTGGACGCCGGCGGCCACCTCACCCACGGCTTCCGCCCGAACATCTCCGGCAAGATGTTCGACCAGCGCTCCTACGGCACCGACCCGGCCACCGGTCTCATCGACTACGAGGCGCTGCGCGCCCAGGCCCGCGAGTTCAAGCCGCTGATCATCGTGGCCGGCTACTCCGCCTACCCGCGCCTGGTGAACTTCCGGATCATGCGGGAGATCGCCGACGAGGTCGGGGCGACCCTCATGGTCGACATGGCGCACTTCGCGGGCCTCGTCGCCGGCAAGGTCCTGACCGGCGACTTCGACCCGGTCCCGCACGCCCAGATCGTCACCACGACCACCCACAAGTCCCTGCGCGGTCCGCGCGGCGGCATGGTCCTGTGCGACGACTCCCTCAAGGACCAGGTCGACCGCGGCTGCCCGATGGTGCTCGGCGGCCCGCTGCCGCACGTGATGGCCGCCAAGGCCGTCGCCCTCGCCGAGGCCAGGCAGCCCTCCTTCCAGGACTACGCCCGGCGCATCGTCGACAACTCCCGCGCCCTGGCCGAGGGCCTGACACGCCGCGGCGCCACCCTGGTGACCGGCGGCACGGACAACCACCTCAACCTGATCGACGTGGCCGGCTCCTACGGCCTCACCGGCCGCCAGGCCGAGGCGGCCCTGCTGGACTCCGGCATCGTCACCAACCGCAACGCCATCCCGGCCGACCCGAACGGCGCCTGGTACACCTCCGGCATCCGCATCGGCACCCCCGCCCTGACCACCCGGGGCCTCGGCACCGCCGAGATGGACGAGGTCGCCGGCCTCATCGACCGGGTGCTCACCACCACCGAGCCCGGCACCACCAAGTCCGGCGCCCCCTCCAAGGCCCAGCACGTCCTCGACCCCAAGATCGCGGACGAGATCTCCCACCGGGCGACCGACCTGGTCGCGGGCTTCCCGCTGTACCCGGAGGTCGACCTCGGCTGACCCCCACGGGTCGGTCAGCTCCTGACGAGGCTCCCCGCGCGGTCCGGCCGGCCGCGGACGTCCCGCCACGCCCGGTGCCCGGGTGGCGGCGTGCGCCCCCGCGGCCGCCCTCATCCCGGGGTGGCCGCTCCCGCCGGCGCCATGGCCCCGGCGCGCCCATCGACGCCCGCTCCCGGGGCTCACCCTCCGCCACACCTCGCGGAACGGATCTCGCCCCACCTGTTCCCCACCCGTACCGGATCGCCACCCGTTACCTGAGAGAATGGTGAACATGGCCATTGACCGACCTCGCGTGCTCTCCGGAATCCAGCCCACCGCGGGCTCGTTCCACCTCGGCAACTACCTCGGTGCCGTCCGCCAGTGGGTGGCCCTGCAGGAGACCCACGACGCGTTCTACATGGTCGTCGACCTGCACGCGATCACCGTTCCGCAGGACCCGGCCCAGCTGCGGGCCAACACCCGGCTGGCCGCCGCGCAGTTGCTGGCCGCCGGTCTCGACCCGGACCGGTGCACCCTCTTCGTGCAGAGCCACGTTCCCGAGCACGCCCAGCTCGCCTGGGTCATGAACTGCCTCACCGGCTTCGGCGAGGCCTCGCGCATGACCCAGTTCAAGGACAAGTCCGCCAAGCAGGGCGCCGACCGTGCCTCGGTCGGCCTGTTCACGTACCCGGTCCTGCAGGTCGCGGACATCCTGCTGTACCAGGCCAACGAGGTGCCGGTCGGCGAGGACCAGCGCCAGCACATCGAGCTGACCCGCGACCTCGCCGAGCGGTTCAACGGGCGGTTCGGCCAGACCTTCACCGTCCCGAGGCCGTACATCCTCAAGGAGACGGCGAAGATCTACGACCTGCAGGACCCGACGGTCAAGATGAGCAAGTCGGCCTCCACCCCCAAGGGCCTGATCAACCTGCTCGACGAGCCGAGGGCGACGGCGAAGAAGGTCAAGAGCGCGGTCACCGACACCGACACGGTGATCCGCTACGACACCGAGAACAAGCCGGGCGTCTCCAACCTCCTCACCATCTTCTCGACCCTCACCGGCCGCTCGATCGACGAGCTCGAGGAGGACTACGAGGGCAAGATGTACGGCGCGCTCAAGACGGACCTCGCCGACGCCATGGTGGAGTTCGTGACGCCGTTCCGGGAGCGCACCCAGCAGTACCTGGAGGACCCCGAGACGCTCGACTCGGTCCTGGCCAAGGGCGCGGAGAAGGCGCGGGCCGTGGCCGCGGAGACGCTCGCGCAGGCGTACGACCGCGTGGGCTTCCTGCCGGCGAAGCACTGAGCGGCAGCGAGGCGCACGACCGCACGCACACCCGAGCGGGCGGAGCGCTGCACATCACTGCCGCCGCGCCTGCCCACGGGACACCCGTGGCCGTACAGTCGATAACCGACGGGTGAGAAGAAAACAGACACGACGAGGGGAGACGACGTGGGGACCGTAACGATCGGCGTGTCGATCGCGGTCCCGGAGCCTCACGGCAGCCTGCTCCAGGAGCGGCGCGCGGGCTTCGGCGACGCCGCGGCTCACGGCATCCCCTCGCATGTCACCCTGCTGCCGCCGACCGAGGTGGCCGAGGCCGACCTGCCGGTGGTGGACGCCCACCTGAGGGTGGTCGCGGCGGCCGGGCGGCCGTTCCCGATGAGGCTGTCCGGGACCGGGACCTTCCGGCCGCTGTCGCCGGTCGTCTACGTGCGCGTCGTCCAGGGCGCCGAGGACTGCTCCTGGCTGCAGCAGCGGGTCCGCGACGCCTCCGGGCCCGTGCCGCGCGAGCTGCAGTTCCCTTACCACCCGCACGTCACGGTCGCGCACGGCATCGACGAGGCGGCGATGGACCGCGCCTTCGCCGAGCTGGCCGGCTTCGAGGCCGAGTGGCCGTGCACCGGGTTCGCGCTGCACGAGCAGGGCGCCGACGGTGTGTGGCGCAAGCTCCGGGAGTACCCGTTCGGCGGATCCGTGGTGCCGCCGCAGGCGGGCCACATGGACCGCGGCACGATCGCCAGCCGGTAGCCGCCGCCTCCTCCTTCCTCAGAGGGGCAGTCTGCGGAACACCGTCCGCGGCGTGTGCCGTAGCACCGCCATCACCAGGCGCAGGAAGCCCGGCACCCACACCGTCTCCGAGCGGCGGCGCAGGCCCAGTTCGACGGCCGTGGCGACCGCCTCGGGGGTGGTGGCGAACGGCGCCCTGGGCAGGCCGGCCGTCCTGCGTGTGACGACGAAGCCGGGGCGTACGACCATGACGTGCACGCCGGTGCCGTACAGCGCGTCGCCGAGGCCCTGCGCGAAGGTGTCGAGCCCGGCCTTGCTGGAGCCGTAGATGAAGTCCACCCGGCGGGCGCGTTCGCCTGCGACGGAGGAGAGGACCACCAGCGAGCCGTGGCCCTGGGTCTGCAGCGCTCGGGCCGCCACCAGGCCCGCCGACACGGCTCCGGTGTAGTTGGTCTGCGCGACCTGGACGGCGCGCAGCGGGTCGCGTTCGTCGTGGGCCTGGTCGCCGAGGACGCCGAAGGCCAGCAGCACCAGGTCGATGTCGCCCTCGGCGAACACCTTGCCGAGGACCGGCTCGTGGGACTCGGGGTCGAGGGCGTCGAAGGCGAGGGTGTGGACGTCGGCGCCCAGCGCGCGCAGGCTCTCGGCCGCCTGCTCCAGACCGGGCGAGGGGCGGCCCGCCAGCCGGACGGTCCGGGCGCCGCGGGCGATCAGGCGGCGCACGGTGGCCAGCGCGATCTCGGAGGTGCCGCCGAGGACGAGCAGGGACCGGGGGAGGGGTTCGAGGTCGGGCATGCCGGTGACCGTATCGTCCATTTATGGGCGATCGACCGGAGAACATAACTCCGCTCGCCGGAACGGGTGATTAATGGGATGTCACTCAATAGTGTCGCTGTCACCCGCACATCGGGTCCTGGAGGCGCGGGCAGAGACGCACCATGGACTGGCTGAAGAAGCTCCCCGGGATCGGGCCGATCGTCGCCCGGCTGATGACCACGCACGCCTGGCGTTCCTACGAGCGGCTGGACCGGGTGAAGTGGACGCGCCTGGCCGCCGCGATGACCTTCGTCAGCTTCGTCGCGCTGTTCCCGCTGCTGACGCTGGCCGCCACCGTCGCCGCCGCCACCCTCAGCCAGTCGCAGCAGAGGAACGTGCAGGACAAGATCGCCGAGCAGATCCCCGGCATCTCCGACCAGCTCGACATCAACTCCCTGGTGGAGAACGCCGGCACCGTCGGGGTCATCGCCGGAGCCCTGCTGCTGTTCACCGGCATGGGCTGGGTCGGCCAGGTGCGCGACTGCCTGCGCGCGGTGTGGGAGCTGCCCGACAGCGAGGAGAACCCGTTCCTCGCCAAGGCCAAGGACGCGGGCGTCCTGGTCGGTCTCGGCGGCGCCGTCGTCGCCACCCTGGCCATCTCCACCGTGGCCTCGGCGATGGTGGGCCGGCTCAGCGACAGCCTCGGCCTCGACCGGGCGGGCTGGGGGCACGTGCTGCTGCAGATCATCGCGTTCGCCGTGGCCGTGCTCGCCGACTTCCTGCTGCTGCTCTACGTGCTGACGCTGCTTCCCGGAGTCGAACCCTCGCGCCGCCGCCTGCTGGTGGCCGCGCTCACCGGCGCCGTCGGCTTCGAACTGCTGAAGTTGCTGCTCAGCGGCTACATCCAGGGAGTCGCCTCGAAGAGCATGTACGGCGCGTTCGGCGTGCCCGTGGCCCTGCTGCTGTGGATCAACTTCACCGCGAAACTCGTCCTGTTCTGCGCCGCCTGGACGGCGACGCCGAGCAAGGACGCCGAGATCACGAACGCGTCCGACGGCGCATCAGATCCGGCAGCGGCCAACGGCGGTTGATCAGGAACACCCCGGCCCCGAGCAGCACCAGCAGCCCGCCGGCGACGGCCAGGGCGGTCCCGACGCCGGTGGAGCCGATCCCACCGGAGGCGCTCGCCACCGGCCGCGTGCCGGACCCGCCGGTCCGGTGCGCCGGCCCCGCGGAGGCGGTGGTGCCCGGCTGGGCGGTGGACCGCACGCTCCTCGGAGGGACCAGCTCGCCCACCGGCCGCACCTTTCCGGCCGCCTTGAAGCCCCAGTCGAACAGCTTCGCGGTCTCCTTGTAGACCTCGTTGTGCTCGCGCTTCTGCGGATTCATCACCGTGACCAGCAGCACCCTGCCGTCGCGTTCGGCGACGCCGGTGAAGGTGGCGCCCGCCTCCGTGGTGTTGCCGTTCTTCACCCCGGCGATGCCCGGATAGACGGGCACGTCCGTGTCACCGCTCAGCAGCCGGTTGGTGTTGCGGATCTCGCCGGACCCGAACTTCGCCGACACGGTGGAGCAGTACTCGCGGAAGTCCTTCTTCTGCAGCCCGGACCGGGCGAACAGCGTCAGGTCGTACGCCGACGACCGCTGCTCCGGCGCGTCGTATCCGTCCGGGCTGGCCACGTGCGTGTCCAGGGCCTGCAGTTCGTCGGCGTGGTCCTGCATGTCCGCGACGGTCCGCTCGACCCCGCCGTTCATCGCGGACAGCACGTGCACGGCGTCATTGCCCGAGCGCAGGAAGACCCCGAGCCACAGGTCGTGCACGGAGTAGGTCTGGCTCTCCTTTATCCCGACCACGCTCGAACCGGCGCCCATGCCCGCGAGGTCGGACGGGACCACCTTGTGCTCCATCGTCTTCGGGAGCCGGGGCAGCAGGGTGTCCGCGAACAGCATCTTCAGGGTGCTCGCCGGGGGCAGCGGCCAGTGCGCGTCGTGCGCGGCGAGGACCTCGCCGGACTCCGCGTCGGAGACGATCCAGGACCGCGCGGTGAGGTCCTCGGGGAGCACGGGCACGCCGGCCGCGAGGTTCACCTGGGTCCCGGGCCGCCCGAGCCGGGCGCCGCCCACCTGCGACATGGCCGCCGGGGGAGTGGCCGCCGGGCTCGTGGAGGGCGTGGGGGCGGCGAGCGCAGCGGGCGCGGCGGCGGAGAGGGACAGCAGCGTGGCGGAGGTGACCAGCAGGGATCGCCGGAGGGCCTTGTTGGGAGCGGGCACGGTCGGAAACGTACCTGCCATGGACAGCGAAGTCCCGCCCGGCACCCCACCCCGGCCGGGGAACGGAACCCCGGACAGCGATACTGAACGCATGCCGTGCTCATCCGGGGGACAGCCCCCGGACCCCCGGCCGGTCGCCCGGGCCCGGCGTCGTGTCGAAAGGTCAGTCTCCGTGAAACTCAGCCGCCCGGTCTCCTGGTTCCTGCTCGCCTTCGGGGTGTGGAGCTGGGTCATCTGGATCACTTTCGTCAAGAACCTGGCCGCGGACGGCAGCGGACTCGCCTTCGACGACGGCCACCCGACCGCGTACTTCTGGGTGCATCTGCTGCTGGCGATCGTCTCCTTCGTATTGGGGACGGTCATCGGGGTCATCGGGTTGCGCGGACTGCGCGCTCTGCGCCGGAAGTCATAGCGGGAGACACTGCAGCGTGGTCATCGTCCTCGTCCTCCTCGCGGCGGCCGTCCTGGCCGTGCTGGTGCTCGGGCACTGGTACGTGTGGCGCCGTCTGGTCCGCGACACCACCCGCGGCCCGGGCCCGGCCCGCCGCGCCGGCACGGCGGTGTTCGTCGCCGGCCCGCTGCTGATGGTCGGCGCCCTGGTCGCCGAACGCTCCGGCGCCCCCTTCTGGCTCCAGCGCACCCTCGCCTGGCCCGGCTTCCTGTGGATGGCGCTGGCGCTGTACCTGCTGGTGGCGGTGGTGGCCGGCGAGGTCGTACGGCCACTGACGGCACTGCTCCTGGCGCGTCGGGCGCGGACCACCGAGACCCCCGTACGGGAGCCGGAGACCGTGCCTGCGGCACCGCGGCCGGTGCCGGAGGAGCCGGACGTGCCGGACGAGCCGGAGCCCGCCGGGCGGGCGCCGCGCGGGACGAGCGCCCCCTCCCGGCGGCTGTTCGTCTCCCGGGTCGTGGGTGGGGCCGCCGCGGCCGCCGCCGTCGGAACCGTCGGCCACGGCACCTACGGCGTGCTGCGCGGGCCGCGGGTCAAGCGCGTCACGGTGCCGCTCACCCGGCTGCCGCGCGCAGCGCACGGGTTCCGGATCGCCGTCGTCAGCGACATCCACCTCGGGCCCGTCCTCGGCCGCGGCTTCGCGCAGCGGGTCGTCGACACCGTGAACGCCACCCAGCCCGACCTGATCGCGGTCGTCGGCGACCTGGTGGACGGCAGCGTGAAGGACCTCGGGCCGGCCGCCGCGCCGCTGGCCCGGCTCAGGGCACGGCACGGGGCGTACTTCGTCACCGGCAACCACGAGTACTTCTCCGGTGCCGAGCAGTGGGTCGCCGAGGTGCGCACCCTCGGCCTGCACCCGCTGGAGAACGCCCGCACCGAGCTGCCGTACTTCGACCTGGCCGGGGTGAACGACCTCCAGGGCGAGAGCGAGGGCCGGGGCCCGGACTTCGCGAAGGCGCTCGGGGACCGGGACCCGGCCCGCGCCTGTGTGCTGCTCGCCCACCAGCCGGTGCAGATCCACGAGGCGGTCCGGCACGGCGTCGACCTCCAGCTCTCCGGCCACACCCACGGCGGCCAGCTCTGGCCCGGCAACCTGATCGCGGCCGCCGCCAACCCCACCGTGGCCGGCCTCGAACGCTACGGCGACACGCAGTTGTACGTCAGCCGGGGCGCCGGTGCCTGGGGACCGCCCACCCGGGTCGACGCGCCCTCGGACGTGACCGTGATCGAGCTGGCCGCCACGCGCGCCTGACCCGCCCTGCGGCACCCGTGGCGGAAACCGCTTCCACCTCCCTGTGAAGAGGCTGTGGAATTCGGCCGAAACAACGCCTCGGTAAGTTCTCTCTCATTCGGGCCGATAGCTCTTCCCCCCGCTGAAACAGGTGTGATTAGGTGAGCCGCGCCACTAGGGGAGTGGCCATTTTTTTGTGCTGGGCCAGGGGTAGGGCCCTGGCAGGCCTGGGAGGGGCACCACCATGCGATCTGTTCGCATGCGCATTCTCGTGACGCTGCTCGTGCTCGCCGTCGTGGGAATCGGCGGTTGGCAGTTGCTGCCGTCGCAGGGAGACAAGAACCGGACGATCACCGTCGGCACGACCGACGCCGTCACCTCACTGGACCCGGCCGGCGCCTACGACGCCGGTTCCTGGGCCTTGTTCAGCAATGTCTTCCAGACTCTGCTGACCTTCGAGCCGGGCGGGGTCGAACCCGTCCCCGACGCGGCGAAGAGCTGCACCTTCGAGGGCGGCGGGCTGAAGACGTACCGGTGCTCGCTGCGTGACGACATCACCTTCCCGAGCGGCCGCAAGCTCACCGCCGCGGACGTGAAGTACTCCTTCGAGCGGGTCAAGAAGATCAACTCGGATGTCGGCCCGGCGTCCCTGTTCTCCACCCTCGGCTCGGTGACCGCCGACAGCACGACGACCGTCACCTTCCATCTGTCGTCCCCGGACGCCACCTTCCCGCTGAAGGTGGCCACCGGTGCCGGCTCGATCGTGGACAAGGACGCGTACCCGGCCAAGGCGCTGCGCACCGACACCGGTGTCGACGGCACCGGCCCGTACACGCTGACCTCGTACACCAAGGACCAGAAAGCCGTCCTCGCGCCCTACGGGAACTACCAGGGCTACCTCGGCGGCACCGGCCGCCCCATCGAGCTGCGCTACTACGCCAACTCCCAGAAGCTGCAGAGCGCCTGGCGGCACAAGCAGGTCGACGTCGCCACCCGGACGCTGCCGCCGCAGGTGCTGTCCGAGCTGAACCCGAGCGACCCCACCCAGCGCGTCACCGAGTCCGACAGCTCCGAGACCCGCAACCTCTACCTCAACACCCGCGCCGGCTCACCGCTGCACGACGCCCGGGTGCGCCGCGCCATGGCCTGGCTGGTCAACCGCGAGCAACTGGCCGCCAAGGTGTACGACGGCACGGTCGACCCGCTGTACTCGCTGATCCCGACCGGCATCATCGGCCACACCACGTCCTTCTTCGACACCTACCCGACGCAGAGCACCGCGAAGGCGCGGGAGCTGCTCACCCAGGCCGGGGTGACCCTGCCGGTGCGCTTCACCTTCGGCTACGGCAAGGGCCGGGGCGCGGGCGCGGAGGAGGCCGCGGAGCTGAAGCAGCAGCTCGAGAAGGGCGGCCTGTTCAAGGTGGACGTCCGCGGTTACGAGTGGACCGACTTCCAGAAGCGCTGGGCCGCCGGGAAGATGGACGCCTGGGCTGTCGGCTGGGTGGCCGACTACCCCGACCCGGACACCTTCGGCTCCCCGCTGGTCGGCACCGGCTCCACCATGAGCACCGGCTACAGCAACAAGGCCGTCGACGCCCTCATCCGCAACAGCCAGCAGTACGCCGACCGCTCGCGGGCCTCGAACGACTTCCGCGACATCCAGGGGGACGTGGCGGCCGACGTGCCGCTGATCCCGCTGTGGCAGCGCAAGGAGTACGTGGTCAGCACCGAGGACGTCGGCGGCGGCCAGTACCTCTCGGACGGCACGGGCGTGTTCCGCCTGTGGCGCCTGCAGTGGATCTGACGCCCCGCGGGTGAGGGGTCAGCCCTCGGGCCCCTCCTCGTCCGTGCGGGCGCCCTCGCGTGCGGCCCTGGCCGCCGGGTCCGGCAGTGCCCTCGTCATCCCCGGCAGGAAGTCCGTGAACAGCTCGTGGACCTCCAGCACCAGGGGGCGCAGCACCCGGAACCGGGCCAGGGCCACCCCGCGGGCGGTCAGCCGTGCCCCGCGCCGCGCGAGCCGGTAGCTGCGCTCGCGGCCCTCGGTCCGGTCGAAGATCCAGTACAGGACGAGACCCATCTGGGACAGCCACATCAGCTCCGGCAGCACGTCCCGCAGTTCCGGCGCCACCTTGGACTTCGAGCCGGCCAGCAGCTCCCGGTGGACGCTCATGGCCTGCTCCCGCGCGTGCTCGCTCTCCGGGGAGAACGGGCTGAGCGGGCTGTCGGGGTCGGCGGCGTTCTTGAAGAACTGGACCGCGAACTCGTGGTAGGGCCTGGCGATGTCCAGCCATGCGGTCAGCACACCCGCGAGCCGGGCCTCCAGATCGGTCTCCCGGTCCAGGACCTCCCGGACCGCCACCTGGTGCTCGGCGGCGATCCGGTCGTAGAAGCCCTGGATCAGGTGCTCCTTGCCCTCGAAGTAGTAGTAGGCGTTGCCGACGGAGACGCCGGCCTCCTTGGCGATGGCCCGCATGGTCGTCTTGTCGTAGCCGCGCTCCTGGAAGAGCCGCATCGCGGTCTCCAGGATGAGCGCGCGGGTCTGCTCGGACTTGGTCTGGGGGCCGGCCTCGTCGGGGCCTTCGTTCTTCGCGGGCACGACAGGAGCCTAACCAGTGGCGCAGGCGCCGCCGGCACAGGTCGCCGGGTTGTGGGTCCAGCCCGCGCGCGGGTCGTACGACCAACCGTCGGCCCGCGGGTACGCCTGGCCGCCCCACTGCGCGCCCCGCCACTTGGCGGCCGCCAGCACCGCGCCCCGGGCCAGCCTGGCCCCGGCCGGGGTGCTCAGCCGGTGGGCGAGCGGGCGGTGTTCGCGCAGCGCCCACAGGACGACGATCCAGGCGCGGGAGGCCTGGTAGACCTGCCCGGAGTCGCCGATCACGGTGACCTCCTCAAGGGTGGCTGCGTGGTCGAGCCCCGGGTAGCGCCGGCGGGCCTCGTCCGAGCCGGCCGGGACCAGCTCCAGCGGCACCAGCTTCGGCTGCCGTACGAGCCAGTCGCGCAGGTGCGTGCACAGGGCGCACTCGGCGTCGTAGAGGACGGTGAGCCCGCGGACCGGGACGGATGCGGCGCCCCGGTCCCACGCGGAGGTCACCGCGCTCACACCCCGGCCGTCGGCGGGATCCAGGCCTGCGGGGAGACCGGGGGCTGCTGCTCCTGCTCCATCAGCCCGCGCCGCCGGATCTTGTTGAGCACGTACACGTTGCCCAGGTGCATCACGCCGAGCACCAGCAGCACCACGCCGAGCTTGGCCGACAGGGCCTCGAAGATGCCCCGGGTGTCGTCTATGTCGCCGCTGTCGTGCAGGTACAGCGCCACGAAGCCGAGGTTGACCAGGTAGAAGCCCACCACCAGGAGGTGGTTGACGGCGTCGGCGAGCTTCTCGTTGCCGCGCAGCACGTCGGAGAGGAAGACCCGGCCGTTGCGGCTGAGCGTGCGGGCCACCCAGACGGTCAGCGCGATGCTGACCACCAGGTAGATGACGTAGGCGATGACGGTGCGGTCCATGCCCCACCCCTTCTTGAACGCGTTCAAAACGCTGACAGGGATGACTCTAGACCTGCTTTTGAACATGTTCAACTCAATGGGTGCGACGGATCGCGCCGGCTCCGCGCGTCAGCTCCGGCGGCCCAGCTCCGGGCGCTTGCTGTAGTCGGTGAACCCGAGGACGTTCCCCCACGGGTCGGCGATCTCGACGGTCCAGCCGGTGGCGCCAGGGAACGGCTCGTCGAGCGGCACGATCCCGGCGGCGGCCAGCTCCCGTGCCGCGGCCCGCGCGTCCGGCACCTCGAGCCACAGCCGCGGCGAGGGCCACGGCGGCGGCCGGTGCCCCAGCGCCTCATCGGCGCGCAACAGGATCCCGGGCATCTCGCCCCCGACCTTCAGCTGGGCGATGCCCGCCTCGTCGAGCCGGAACCCGACGGTGAACCCGGCCCGTTCGTAGAAGCCGACGGCCTCGCCGAGGTCGCCGACGGGAAACAGCGCGTTGTCGAACCCGAGCAGTTCGTACGACCCTTTGTCTGACATGTCGTCACATTAAGGCTCAAACCCGACCATACGCGAGAAGCCCCACCGGAGCGGATCCGGCGGGGCTCCTTCTCCCTCACGCCCGAGGGCCCCGTTCCCAGTGGGAACGGGGCCCTCGGAGGGGTACTTCGGACGACCTCAGTAGCGGCGCGTGATCAGCGCGCGCTTGACCTCCTGGATCGCCTTGGTGACCTCGATACCGCGCGGGCAGGCGTCCGTGCAGTTGAAGGTCGTACGGCAGCGCCACACGCCGTCGCGGTCGTTGAGGATCTCCAGGCGCTGCTCGCCCGCCTCGTCACGGCTGTCGAAGATGAAGCGGTGGGCGTTCACGATCGCGGCCGGGCCGAAGTACTGGCCGTCGTTCCAGAACACCGGGCAGGACGACGTGCACGCGGCGCAGAGGATGCACTTCGTGGTGTCGTCGAAGCGCTCGCGGTCCTCGGCGGACTGCAGACGCTCGCGCGTGGGCTCGTTCGTGTCCTTCGTGACGAGGAAGGGCATGACGTCCCGGTACGCCTGGAAGAACGGCTCCATGTCCACGACCAGGTCCTTCAGGACCGTGAGGCCCTTGATGGGCTCGACCGTGATCGGCTTCTCGGGGTTGATGTCCTTGATCAGCGTCTTGCACGCCAGGCGGTTCTTGCCGTTGATCCGCATGGCGTCGGAGCCGCAGATGCCGTGGGCGCAGGAACGGCGGAAGGTCAGGGTGCCGTCGATGTCCCACTTGATCTTGTGCAGACCGTCGAGGACGCGCTCCTTGGGGTCGATCTCCAGCTGGAAGTCTTCCCAGGTCGCCTCCGCCGAGACCTCCGGGTTGAAGCGGCGGATCCGGAAGGTGACGGTGATGTAGGGGGAGTCGGCGAAGCCGGGCTCGGGCTGGCCGGCCGCGTCCGCCTTGTCCAGAACAGGGGTAGCCATCAGTACTTACGCTCCATCGGCTGGTAGCGGGTCTGGACGACCGGCTTGTAGTCGAGACGGACGGTTTCCGAGCCGTCGGCGCCGACCTCGCGGTACGCCATGGTGTGCCGCATGAAGTTGACGTCGTCGCGGTTCGGGTAGTCCTCGCGGTAGTGACCGCCGCGGGACTCCTTGCGGGCGAGCGCCGAGACCGCCATGACCTCGGCCAGCTCGAGCAGGTTGCCCAGCTCGATCGCCTCGAGGAGGTCCGTGTTGAACCGCTTGCCCTTGTCCTGGATCGCCACGTTGTTGTAGCGCTCGCGCAGCTCGGCGATCTTCTCGACGGCCGTCTTGATCGTCTGCTCGGTGCGGAACACCATGACGTTGGCGTCCATGGTCTCCTGCAGCTCACGACGGATGGTGGCCACCCGCTCGTTTCCGGTGGAGTTGCGCAGCCGCTCGATCTGCTCGACGACGAGCGACTCCGGGTTCTCCGGCAGCTCGACGAAGTCGACCTTGGCGGAGTACTCGGCGGCGGCGATGCCCGCGCGGCGGCCGAACACGTTGATGTCCAGCAGCGAGTTGGTGCCCAGGCGGTTGGCGCCGTGCACCGACACGCAGGCCACCTCGCCGGCCGCGTAGAGGCCCGGGACGACAGTGGTGTTGTCCGCCAGGACCTCGCCCTCGACGTTCGTCGGGATGCCGCCCATGGCGTAGTGCGCGGTCGGCTGGATCGGGATCGGGTCCGTGTAGGGCTCGATGCCGAGGTACGTCCGCGCGAACTCGGTGATGTCCGGGAGCTTGGCGTCGAGCTGCTCCGGCGGCAGGTGGGTGAGGTCCAGGTAGACGTGGTCGCCCTCGGGACCGCAGCCGCGGCCCTCACGGATCTCCGTGTAGATGGAGCGGGAGACGACGTCACGGGACGCGAGGTCCTTCATGACCGGCGCGTACTTCTCCATGAAGCGCTCGCCGTCCTTGTTGCGGAGGATGCCGCCCTCGCCGCGCGCACCCTCGGTGAGGAGGATGCCCATGCGCCAGATGCCGGTCGGGTGGAACTGGAAGAACTCCATGTCCTCCAGCGGCAGGCCCCGGCGGTAGACGGCGGCCTGGCCGTCACCGGTGAGGGTGTGCGCGTTGGAGGTCACCCGGAAGAACTTGCCGGTGCCGCCGGAGGCGTAGATCACGGCCTTCGCCTGGAAGATGTGGATCTCGCCGGTCGCCAGCTCGTACGCCACCACGCCGGCCGACTTCTTGACGCCTTCGACCTCGGTGATGAGCTGGTCCAGGACGTAGAACTCGTTGAAGAACTCCACGCCCTCCTTGACGCAGTTCTGGTACAGCGTCTGGAGGATCATGTGGCCGGTGCGGTCCGCGGCGTAGCAGGACCGGCGGACCGGGGCCTCGCCGTGGTTGCGGGAGTGACCGCCGAAGCGGCGCTGGTCGATCGTCCCCTCGGGCGTCCGGTTGAACGGCAGGCCCATCTTCTCCAGGTCGAGGACGGCGTCGATGGCCTCCTTCGCCAGGATCTCCGCGGCGTCCTGGTCGACCAGGTAGTCACCGCCCTTGACCGTGTCGAAGGTGTGCCACTCCCAGTTGTCCTCCTCCACGTTGGCCAGCGCGGCGGCCATGCCGCCCTGCGCGGCGCCCGTGTGGGAGCGGGTGGGGTAGAGCTTGGTGAGGACCGCGGTGCGGCTGCGCTTCGTCGACTCGATGGCCGCGCGCATGCCGGCGCCGCCGGCGCCGACGATGACTGTGTCGTACTTGTGGATCTTCATGATTCTCGCAGCCCCGTGCCTAGCGGATGTTCGGGTCGAAGGTGAAGATCACCAGCGTGCCGAGCAGGATGGTGAACACCGTGGCGGTGTAGAGCAGAGCCTTCAGCCACAGCCGGGTGTTCGGGCGCTCGGCGTAGTCGTTGATGACCGTGCGCAGGCCGTTGGCGCCGTGCAGCATCGCGAGCCACAGCATCAGCAGGTCCCAGACCTGCCAGAACGGGGACGCCCAGCGGCCGGCCACGAAGGCGAAGCCGATCTTGGAGACGCCGCCGTCCAGGACGAGCTGGATCAGCAGGTGGCCGATGACCAGGACGACCAGCACGATGCCGGACAGGCGCATGAACAGCCAGGCGGCCAGCTCGAAGTTGCCCCGGGTGGACTTGGGGCTCTTCTTGGTCCGCCTGCGCGGCGCCTCGATCAGCGGGGCCGGGTTGTCGGCGGAGTACACCGGGGCGCCCTCGACGGGGCCGACTCCGGACGCGGGGGTTTCAGTCGTGGACATGAGTGTCAGCTCCCGAACAGGGCACGAACGGCGTGGCCGAGGACCGGGTAGAGCGCGCCGATCATCAGGACGATCCAGACGCCCATCACGGTCCAGAACATCTGCTTCTGGTAGCGCGGGCCCTTCGACCAGAAGTCGACGGCGATGACGCGCAGGCCGTTGAGCGCGTGGAAGAGGATGGCGGCGACGAGGCCGTATTCCAGCAGCGCGACGATCGGCGTCTTGTAGGTCGCCACGACCTTGTCGTAGGCCTCGGGGGAGACACGGACGAGTGCGGTGTCCAGCACATGCACGAACAGGAAGAAGAAGATGAGGACGCCGGTGACTCGGTGAGCCACCCAGGACCACATTCCTTCCCGTCCGCGGTACAGCGTTCCAGCCGGCACGGAAGAACCCTCCGGGAGCGGGGACTAGGGCCGCGCCGGCTTCACGGTCGGTCGGGCCCGGCCGGGTACGGTCCACCGGCCCTCAGCATCGTATCCATGCGGCGCGGCGAGGCTTACGGGGGGCCTACTTGTGTGATCAAAGTGGCACCGGACGGGCTAGGGGTGCGGCATTCGGGTGGTGCGTGCGGTCATATCCCGGAAGCGGGCGTGTTGTGGCTGGTCGCGCCGCTCGGCGGGCCCGCCGGGCTGTGGGGTGCCGGGCCCGCCAGGAACGCTGCGAGCCGGTACCTCGCCAGGCGCCGCAGCTCCTCCGCCGCCATGACCCGCTCCTCCTCCGGATCGTTCGCCAATCGTGACCGGATGCCCTCGAGGATGCGGTCGATGACCTCGTACGCCGGGGTGTCGCCCAGATAGATGACGAACGTGTGCCCGAATTTCGCCTCGTAGGCCGCGTGTGCCGCGCTCAGCGCCATGTGCGCCGCCTGGTAGGTGTCCTCCGGCAGCTCGGGCAGCGGCTCGCCCGCCAGGGCCCGGGCGAGATCGGCCGCGGGCAGGTCGTACGTCGCCTCGTCCGCCGCCGCCAGCAGGGCATCCAGGTCGGGGTAGGGGCGGTGTTCGGCGATGCGCCCGGACCAGCGCGGATTGCGCAGGCAGCGCAGCAGCATCGCACCCGCCTCGGCGGCGGGGGCGGCGTTGAAGGCGTCCAGCGGTGTAGGGAGGTACGGGAGACGGTGCGCAGGCAGCGTGGGTCCTCGCGTCACGGGTGGTGTGGCAGGGGATCTTGTGAAGGCTGTGTCGCTACGTTATCGAGAGTGGTCACAGTGTGTCCGACGGGTATCTGAATTTCACCCGTACGGAAGAGTTTCGGAACACCTCGATGGCGGATGACGGGCCGATCGGTCGTACGTTGGCTGGGTGACCCAGCACAGGCGCCGGGCGTCGGCGCAGCAGGTGAGGCGGAAGCGGGCGGTGGTGGCCGCGGCTTTCGCGGGAACCGTCGCGCTCGGTGTGGGCGTCGGCATGTGGGCCTCGGCGGACAGCGGCGGAAGACCGGCCGAGGACGTGGCGCAGGCCCCGTCGGGCCGGGCGCCGAGCAGTCCGTCGCCCAGCCGCTCGTATCCGCTCTCCCGGGCGCCGCGCACCATACCGGCGGTCAGCTCCCACACCGCGGCGCACGGCCCCGGCTGGCGCCCGAAGAAGGGCGAGCGGGTGGTGGTGAGCGATCCGTCGCTGGCCGACGAGGGCCGGCTGACGGCCGGTGAGCTGGGGCTGACGTACGCCGGCGAGAAGAACGACAAGCGGGCCGGGGACGTCCGGCTCACGCTGGGCAAGCGCGGCGGCAACCCGGAGTCGTACACCATGACCGTCCGCGACGGCCGGGTCGACATCAGCGGGCCGGCCGAGAGCGGCGTGTTCTACGGCACCCGCACCCTCAAGCAGGAGGTCCACGGCGGCGGTACGGCACCGGAGGGCGTCGTGCGCGACCAGCCCGCCAAGCCGGTGCGCGGCTTCAACCTGGACATAGCCCGCAAGCCGTACAGCGCGTCCTGGATCGAGGACCGGATACGCGAACTGGGCGACCTGAAGTACAACGAGCTCGGACTGCACTTCTCCGACGACCAGGCCTTCCGGATCGAGTCCAGCAGCCATCCCGAGATCGTCTCCAAGGACCACCTGACCAAGGCTCAGGTCAAGCGGATCGTGGACCTGGCGAAGAGCCGCCACATCACCGTGGTGCCCGAGATCGACTCACCGGGCCACCTCGGCGCCGTCATCGCCGCCCACCCCGACCTGCAGCTCCGCAATGCCAACGGGGTGGCCACGCGGGGTGCGATCGACATCTCCAAGGACGGCTCCGCGAAGATCGTCGACGACCTGCTGAACGAGTACGCCGGGGTCTTCCCGGGCAACCAGTGGCACCTCGGCGGTGACGAGTACCAGGCGCTGACGGTGTCGGACCCGCAGGCCTCCTACCCGCAGCTCGCGGCCGCCGCCCGGCGCAAGTACGGCTCCGGCGCGACCGTCGCCGACCTCGCCACCGGCTGGCTCAACGATCGCGCCGCCACCGTCCGCGCCCACCACCGGACCATGCGGGCCTGGAACGACGGCTTCTTCCGGAACACCACCGTGCGGCCCGCGGGGGACCTCCAGGTCGCCTACTGGACCGGCAAGGAGATCGGCGCCCGGCAACCGGTGGAGTACCTGCGCGACGGCCGCAAGGTCCTCAACTACAACGACGAGTTCATGTACTACGTCCTCGGCCAGCCGCAGACCTTCGTCTACCCGACCGGGCAGCGGATCTACGAGCAGTGGAACCCGCGCGTGCTGCGCGGCACCACCGCCGTCCCGTCGAGCTACGACGGGCAGATCCCCGGCGGCTCGTTCGCCGTGTGGAGCGACATCCCGGGCGCCCAGACCGAGGCGCAGGTCGCCGCCGGCATCCGGATGCCGCTGCGGGCCACCGTGCAGAAGCTGTGGGACCCGGGGAAGCCGGCGCTGTCCTGGGCCGAGTTCAAGGCGCTGGCCGACCGGCTGGGCTGAGCGGCCGCCGGGCAGGATATCTTCCGGGTGCCGCATCACACGGGGACACGGGGGTCTTGATCATGTCCGCAGCGCGCCTGCGCTCACCGCTGGGCCTGGGCCGGGCCACCGTCGCCCTGCTCTGGCTGGTCGTCGCCGCCGACCTGTTCGCCATGTGGGCCGGCGTGCAGCAGATCCACGTCGCCGGCGAGATCCTCAACGGCATCAACGACGACGCCGCGATCCGCCGCGGCGAGCGGGCCGAGCTCCTGTACGACCTGTCCGGCATCGCCCAGGCCCTCACGCTGCTCGCGACGGCGGTCGTGTTCCTGTGCTGGTTCCACCGCGTGCGGGTCAACGCGGAGGTCTTCGACCCCTCCAGGCACACCAGGGCGCGCGGCTGGGCGATCTGGGGCTGGTTCTGCCCGGTCGTGAACCTGTGGTTCCCCCGCCGCGTCACCCTCGACGTCTGGGACGCCAGCGCGTCCTGGGCCGACCGGCCCGGCCACGGTCTGGTCAACTCCTGGTGGACCCTGTGGATCGTCGCGCTCTTCGCCGACCGGGCGGCGGAGTGGCGGCACGACACGGCCCGAGGGGTGGTGGGCTGGCGGAGCGCCCTCCGCCAGATGCTGGTCGCCGACGCCCTCGACGCAGCGGCCGCCGTCCTCGCCGTGCTGGTCGTCCTCAAGCTGACCCGCATGCAGCGGGACAGGGCCCTCGCCGGTCCCGTCTTCGTCCCGGCTCTTGGCTGAAAAGCTTCGGCTGTGACACCCTCGGCCCGTTGCACGCAGTAAGGGGAAGTGCGGGCTCCGTAAAGGCGGCGCCCTGGCGAGGGAGGCTTCCATGAGCCTGGTGGAACTGATCGCGCAAGCCGGCGAACGGGGGCTGGCCGTGAGCGGGCTGGCTTGTTTGGACCGGTGCGTGCCCCTGCTGGGCGGTGATGACGAGGTGCTCCGCCCGCTGTGGGCGAGCGTCGCCGAGGGCTCGGACTGGGCCGGCGGCCTGGAGAAGGCGCGCGGCGCGCTCGGCCCGGAGGACTCCGACGAGGACGAGGCCGCGCGGCTCGCCCACCGCATGCTGGACGAGGCCCCGGCCGAGCGCACCCCCGAGGCGGTACGGGCCTGGGCGGACGCCTGCTCGGTCGCCTCCCTGCGCATCCACCGGCTCCTCGACCCCGCCGCCGACGGCACGGACGACACCGGCGCCGTGGAGGCCGGCCGCACCGGTGACGCCGAGGACCTGCCCCCGCTCGTCGCCGCCGAACTGCGCCGCCAGACCGTCGTCCTGGAACTCCTGGCCGAGCACGGCACGAACGGCCTGCGCCGGGCCCTGGACGTGTCGGTGGAGGGCCGCCGGGTGCTGAGCGCCGTGGTGTCCCGCCGGGCCCGCGGCCGCGGCTGAACCGGCCCGCACCGGACGGGCGGGCCCCCGCCCCCGTCGAAACCGCCCGATACCGGACCGGCGGATTCCAAACCTCGCTGCTGGGCGAGTCCTGTGTCCGTCCTGCGGTGACGGTGGGGCGGTCCTGCGCCGGGTCGCGGAAACCGGCCGGATCCGTGTGACGGATGCCCCGCGCGGACCGCTTTTCCCTATGTGACAGCGCACTACGTGACAGCACAGCAGGAGACCCGGCCGCATGCCGCGGCCAAGCCCGCACGCTGGGCCGCGGACACGGTGGCGGCCATGCGCGAGGGCGCGCGGCTCAGGCTCGACTACTCGGTGCAGAGCCTGTGGCGGGTGGACCGGATGATCGACGGCATACGCCGCGAGGGGCCGCCGTACGCGGCGGTCGAGCACGCGTTGCGCGGCTTCGGCGCCTACGCCGGCGAGGTGGTCGTCCGCCGGACCGGCGCCGAGTGGTGGTCGTCCGGCGGCGAGCACTGGATCCGCACGCCCGACGGCCGCCTGTGGGACCCCATCGACGAGGCCCGCCGCGCCTACGCCGGCCACGGCTCCCTGCGCCTGTTGTGCCGGGACGCCGCGAGCGGGCCGGCCGACTGACACCGGCGCGCGGCGTAACGGAGCGGCCCCGGACGCGCACCGGCCGGGACCCGCCGCGTGGCGGAATCCCGGCCGGCGCGCCGCACGGGTGTTACGGCGTCAGCGTCACGCCCAGCCCGGCGCCCGCCGGGGTGCCGAGGATCGTCCTGCTCAGCACGAGCGTCCGGGTGTAGCCGAGGCCCGAGCTGTTGCTCGGCAGGTACATCAGGATGCCGTTGCCGCTGTCCTCGCCCGCCACGCCGAGCGTCGGGTCGGCGCGCCCGTACCCGGACAGGTCGGTCAGGGACACCGACGAGCCGGCCTTGTCACCGCTCTCGGTGTTGCCCGGCACACCCGAGGTGTCCTGCGAGACCGCGACCGCGCCGGAGCCGGTGAGGCCCGAGGCGCCGCCCTTGATGAGGAGCGCCGAGCCCGCCTCGGCCTGGTTGACGCCGTCGCGCGTGACGTCCTCGCCGGGCAGGCCGGTCAGGACGTCCGGGTAGCCGTCGCCGTTGTAGTCGCCGGCCGAGACGGAGGCGCCCATCGCGTCACCGGACTCGTTGCCGCCGGGGACGCCCGTGGTGTCCTGGTGGACGGTGACCATGCCGGTGGTGGTGAAGCCGCCCGAGGAGCCCGGCACCAGGGTGACCTGGCCGCCCGACCTGCCCCCGGACTCGCTCGTGTACGGCTGGCCGATGACGATGTCGTCGTAGCCGTTGCCGTTCACGTCGGCCGCGGCGATCGACCGGCCGCCCTTGACCGAGATGACGCCCGCCTTCGTCAGGCCCGTCGCCGAGCCCGCGAAGCGCACGACACGGCCGATGCCCCCGCCGTCCCGGTAGTTGAGGGCGACGTCGGCGTATCCGTCCCGGTTGAAGTCGCCGGTCGCGGCGTCCAGGTAGGCGACGGAGCCGGTGGCGGTGGTCAGCGAGCCGGAGGTGGTGGCGCCGCCGGTCAGCCGGACGTTCCAGTTGCCGCCCGTGCCGGTACCCGCCGAGAAGACGTCCGCCCTGCCGTCGGCGTTGAAGTCGCCGATCGCGACGGTGGAGCCGAGCTTGGCGCCGGCCGACGTGACGCTGCCCGCCGTGGCGTACGAGAAGCCCGAGTCGAGGCCGGGCCCGTACATCACGGTGACCGCGCCCCGGTCGGCGTGGCCGGTGGTGTCGTCCTCGCCGGGCGCGCCGATCGCGAGGTCGGCGTAGCCGTCACCGTTGACGTCGCCCCAGGCGGTGGCGGCGCCGAAGCCGTCACCGGACTCGGAGGAGCCGGGGACGCCCGGGCTGCTCTGGGTGAGGGTGAGCTTCTTCGCGGAGACCGGACCGTCCACCCCGCCCGGCACCACCGTCACCGAGTTCGCCTTCGGGGTGCCGGCCACCAGGTCGGCCAGACCGTCCCGGTCGCGGTCGGAGGTCGGCAGCGCGTGCGAGATGCCCGGGGTCTTCGCCAGCGCGGCGATCAGGGACAGCTTGCTGTACAGGTTGTCGCCGGGGCAGGCGGTGCCGTTGGTGTCACGGTGCCCGAAGACCCGCGGCAGGGTGATGTCCTGGCCCTTGTCGATCAGGTTGCCGTCCTGGCCCTTGGGGCTGCCGGAGGTCAGCGTGACCTTGCCGGTCGGGTCGATGCCGTACATCCCGAACTTCCACGCCACGATCCGGGCGATCGAGTCGAGCGCGGCCCGGGACGGCTTCGCCGACATGTAGTTGCCGATGTAGGAGATGCCGACCGTGTTCGTGTTGAACCCGATGTCGTGCGCACCCACCACCGGCAGGTCCATGCCGCCGCTGCGGCCTTCGAAGATCTGGCCGCAGCGGTCGACGACGAAGTTGTAGCCGATGTCGAAGTAGCCGCGGGAGAAGTGCTCCTGCTGGATCGTGCGCATCCGGGCCCGCGAGTCGGCGCAGGACACCGTGTTGTCGCTGTCGACACCGGTGTGGTGGATGACGGCGGCCTTGATCTCCGTGCCGAAGCTCGGCGTGCCGTCGTAGTCCGTGGAGGCGCCCCACTCGGCCTGCGTGACGACCGGCGGCTTGACGACCGTGGAGGTCCGCGGCTCCGGGACGGTGCTCGACGGGGACGGGGAGACCGAGTCGGACACCGACGGCGAGGCGGACGCGCCGGTGGAGTCGGACACCGAGGGAGACGGGGACGACGTGTCCGGGGCCGACGCGGAGTCACTGGGCGCCGGTGAGTCCGTGGGTGACGACGGGTCGGACGGCGCCGGTGACGTGGTGTCCGCGGCGAACGCGGCCGGCTGCGGGCTGCCCGCCGGGTCCGTGCCCGGGTCGAGCAGCTTGACGTCCATCCCGGCCGGGAGCCCGGACGTCGTGGTGCCGTCGGCGTCGACCACCCGGACCGCGACGCCGTCCGCGTCGCCCGTCCACATGGACCCCGTGCCGCCGCGCGCCTCGGCCCGCGCGCCCTCGGCGCCGTCGGCGGAGAACGGGTCGTCGGGCAGCCTCGCCCAGTCCGACCACTTCCCGGTCTCCCGCGAGCGGTAGCGGAGCTCCGGTGTGCCCTTGAGCCCGGCCCACTCGTTGTCCCAGGTGAGCAGCGCGGCGCTGAACCGCTCGGTGTCCCGCTTGCCCAGCCCGCGGCGGCCCCCGCCCTGGTCCGCCAGCTTCACTGTGTGCACGGAGGCCCTGCGGCCCGCACCCTTGCCGTCGTTGTGCGCACCCGGGTCCGCGACCGCGTAGGTGACGGCCCCGGCACCGCCCAGTACCACGGCGCCGAGCGTCAGCCACGCCCGCCGCTTGAGACTGAGCGGTCTGTACGCATGGGTCCTGCGAGGACTCAACTGCCCCACCCCTAGAGAATGAACACGGTGACATCACCTGCCACACAGGTGACACCTGTTCAGCGCCCGTACGCCACCGAACGTCACCCGCCCCCGGCCGTCGGGTCCGGCCCCGGCCACCGAACGGCCGCTCGCGATACGGTCGGCCCTGGACGGCCGCCCGGGCACCCGGCGACATCAGGGCCGGGCATCGACGTGCGGATCGGGCGGTCGGCAGTGGGACACATACGCGTACTCGCCGCGGGGCTCGCGGTCTTCGCCTCGCTCGCCCCGCTCACCTCGTGCGCCTCGCCGGACGACGGCGCGGACGAACAGGGCCGGTGTTCCGTACGGTCCGACCCGGCGCCGATCGAGAAGCGCTTCCCCGTCTTCGGGACGCCGGAGCGGGTGCGCTGGTGTGGTGTGGTGCTGAACGCCGGCGACGGACGCGTGCCCGGGCCTACGGACGTGCGGCTCGTCGGTGTCGTCGAACTCGCGCCCGCGGCCTTCCGCGGGATCGTCGAGGACCTGGGGGCGAACCCGGTCGCGCAGGCTCCGCAGGGGCTGCCCGACGAGATCGTGAACCTCCTTCCCGGTGACGCCCGATGGCGGCGCAGCGACCGGCTGGACCGGTCCGTCACCCAGGGGCGCTACACCGGTTCGTTCCACGTCGACACGGCACACCGCGCGGTGCTCGTGTACTGCGTCGATCCCGTCCCGCCGACGCACTGACCCCCTCCGCGAGCCGGGCGCGACGCGCGAGCGGCCGGGTGTGGAACCCGCTCGGCAAGGTCGTCAACCGCTTCTAGGCAGGCGGCCCCGAGGAGCCCCTGCAGACCTTCTGCCTGACCCTGCGCGGCCGGGTGCGCGGGGTGGCCGCCTGACGGGCTTTCAGTGAAGGCGCCGTGAGGCTGTGACAAATCCGTGAGCTGCGGCGCTGATGACCTTGGGGCTCGGGGACGGCCCGTGCCCGGTACGGACGAGGACGGTTCTTGGGCCAGCGAGGCGAACCCCGCCGCGTACAGGCGTACGACGGGGAACTGGGCGCTGCCGTCGCGCGGGCCCAGGACGGGGACGAGGCGGCGTTCGCGGCGGCGTACCGGATGGTGCAACCGGGCTTGCTGGGCTACCTGCGCGGTCTGGTCGGCGAGGACGCGGAGGACGTGGCCTCCGACGCCTGGCTGGAGATCGCCCGCGACCTCGGACGGTTCAAGGGCGACGGCGCCGGGTTCCGCGGCTGGACCGCGACCATCGCCCGCCACCGGGCACTGGACCACCTGCGCAGACAGCGGGTACGGCCCCGGGCGGCGGCGGTGCCCGAACAGGACGTCCTGGAACTGCCCGGACCGCACAGCACGCACGACCAGGCGCTGGAGTCCATCTCCACCCAGCGGGCCCTCGAACTGGTCCGCGCCCTGCCCCGCGACCAGGCCGAGGCCGTCCTGCTCCGGGTGGTCGTCGGCCTCGACGGCCCCTCCGTGGCGCGGGTCCTCGGCAAGCGCCCCGGAGCGGTCCGCACCGCCGCGTACCGCGGGCTCAAACGGCTCGCCCGTCAGCTCGGCGGGCCGGGCGCGGCGGACGAGGGTGTGACGGATGGCGGCCCCCGGACGCTGGGGGAGTCGAAATGAACGGCGACGGCCTGCGGCCGTACAGGTAAGGCAGAAGCGGCATCAGCAGCGGAATCAGCAGACGCAGTGGCACGAGGCTCCCCGGGCGATCCGGCGATCCGGCGGGCCGGACCAGGGACGGGAACAGGGATGGGTGAACGGCTGAGCGGCGAGGGGCTGCCCGCCCGCCGGCGCGGGCACCCCGGCGGTACCGTCCTGGGCTCGGCGCCGGCCGGTCCGGACAACGGGTTCGAGGCCCGCATCGCCGCCGCGCTCCGCGGGGACGGCATGGACGGCGTCGACCCCGAGGCCGAGCGGCGCGCCGTGGCCGCCTTCCGCACCGCCCGGGACTCCGGGCAGCGGCCGGCGCGGACCCGCCGCCGGGACGACTGGCGGCCGGGGCGGCCGCGCCGCGCGAGGCTCTCGGTGCGGACCACGCTCTCCGTGTTCCTCGCGAGCCTCACGCTGGGCGGCGTCGCCTTCGCGGCGATGGGTTCCCCCGGCCTCTCCGGGCACGACGACGGCGGCACCGGCCCGCGCCGCAGGCCGCCGGCGAGCACCGCACCACGGCAGCAGGCCGCCGGGCAGGCCGGCACCGCGTCCGCGGTCCCGTCGGCTCGTCCGCACCACCCCGCCACCGCCCAGGACCTGCGCGCGCACTGCCGCGCCTACGAGCAGGTGCGGGGCCGGGGCAAGGCGCTGGACTCGACGGCCCGGCAACGGCTCGTCCTCGCCGCGGGCGGTGAGGACGACGTCGCCGGTTACTGCGCGGCGCTGACCGCGCGCCCCGGGCGGGCGGCGTCACCCGCGCAGCCGAGCCACCCTGACAACGGCACGGGCGACGGCTCGGACGACAAGGGGCGCAACAGGGGCAGTTCGGACCAGAAGGCGGCCGGCCTCAAGAAGGCCGACGAGAAGAAGTGACGCCCGCCCGGGCGGAAGCCCGGGGCCAGGGCAACGGCCGGGGCCGCCACCCCCCACAGGAGAGGCCCCGGCCGTCGCGCTTCACGGGCCGCGCGGCGGCCCGTACCTTCTTCAGCGCCAAGAGTGCGGTTTCTGTCACACCCCGTCGCGCCCCGACGTGTCACGAGTTAGTTGCATCTTCTACAGACATGGACGTGGGCGGGTTTCTCGCCGTAACGTGCCTTTCGCGCCGGACCGAAGACATGGGCGTAAAGGGAGTGCGGTGCTGGGGGACGACGCGGAGCTGACCGCCGCGGTACGTGCGGCACAGGACGGGGACGAGACCGCGTTCCGGACGGTGTACCGCGCGGTGCAGCCGAGACTGCTGGGTTACGTACGCACGCTGGTCGGCGATCCGGACGCGGAGGACGTCGCGTCCGAGGCATGGCTCCAGATCGCCCGGGACCTCGACCGGTTCAGCGGCGACGCCGACCGCTTCCGCGGCTGGGCCGCCCGGATCGCCCGCAACCGCGCGCTGGATCACATACGGATGCGCGGCCGCCGCCCCGCCATCGGCGGCGACGAAACGGAACTGGCCGGCAGGGCCGCCGACTCCGACACGGCCGGTGAGGCCATCGAGGCCCTGGCCACCGACGGCACCCTCTCGCTCATCGCGCGGCTCCCGCAGGACCAGGCCGAAGCGGTCGTGCTGCGGGTGGTGATGGGCCTCGACGCCAAGTCCGCGGCCGAGACGCTCGGCAAACGCGCGGGCGCCGTGCGCACCGCCGCGCACCGGGGGCTGAAACGGCTCGCGGAGCTGCTCGGCGGCGATCCGGAATCGGCGGGAGTGCTCGACGCGCTGCCCCCCCAGCGAGAACCGCGTGGCCGCGCGGTGACGTCCGCCACTGTGACGCATACGCGTCCGCGGACGCAGAAGGACATGTGATGGCCGACGAGCGCTGTGTTTCTCCGGGGGAAGACCCCCGGGCCCCTGGCGAGTGGCTCACCAGGGAAACGGCGGAACGTCTGCTGCGCGGCGAGTCACCGGCATCCCTCGACCCCGCGGTCCGTGACCAGGCCGAACGGCTCGCCGAAGCGCTGAGCGCGCTCTCCGTCCCGGCGGCCGACGCCAGTGGTGAACTGCGGGGCGAGGAGGCCGCGCTGGCCGCGTTCCGCAAGACCCGCGAGGCGGCCGAAGCCGAGCGTACCGCCGCCGCCTTCGGCGACGGTGCCCCCGGCAGGGGAGCCGCGTCCCTCGCGGCCGGCACCGGCGTGGGCCTGGTCCGCATCGGTGCCCCGGCCCGTTCCGGAAGGCGCTCGCGCCGCCCGCGCTGGGCCCGGCCGGTCCGCCTGACGCTCGCCGCGGCCATGGCCGCCGGCACGCTCGGCGGGGTCGCCATGGCCGCCGGCAGCGGTGTGCTGCCCATCCCGTTCCACGAGGACCGCCCGGCTCCCGCCGCCTCCGTCTCCGCGGGCGAGACGCACGGACGGCCGCGCGTCTCACCCTCCGCGCAGGTCCCGCAGAGCCCCGGCAACGGCACCGGCACCCCCGGCGGCGGCCCGGGCGCGTCAGCCGGCGGTGCCCCCTCGGGCGGGGCCACCACCGGCACCGACAAGGGCGGCACGCCCGGCCCCGGGGCGTCCGGCGGGACCGCCGGAAGCTGGTGGCGGGACGCCACCGCGGCCTGCCGTGACATCCGGGACGGCAAGGATTTGGGCAACAGCCGCAAGCGGGCCCTGGAGGGCCTGGCGGGCGGTGCCGCGCGGGTCGGCAAGTACTGCGACGCCGTCCTGACGGGCCGGCCCCCCACCGGCGGCGACGACAACGCCGGCGACGAATCGGGCGACGACTCGGGCAAGGGCGAGAAGGGCGGCAAGGGCAAGGGCGGCAAGGGCAAGGGTGACGAGAACGGCCAGGGCGGCGACGAGGACGGCCGAGGGCGCGGTCATCACGGCCGCCGGCACCGGGGCGCGGCGGCGTCCCCCTTCCCGTCAGACCGCACACACCTGGCCCCCGGCCGGCGCAGCGCCGCTCCGGTTCCCTCGCCGAGCCCCACGTACTCCGCCCTCTGACCGCTCGCCCTCGGCTGCATTCACGACTGTGACCTGCGGATTTATCGAGCGCGAAATTTTTTCGCGAGAGGTGTGACGTTTCTGGCCCTCCCGACGCAGTAATGAGTGAGCCGACTGGTCATCGGCCGTCGCACTGAGCCGGGGTTCCCCCCGTACCTACGGCTCGTGCATATGGCGCGGGCGGGACACGTTCCCCCGGTCCCGCCCGCGCCCCGAATCCCTCACCAGTGGACGACGACCTTGTCGCCCACCCGCACCTGAGCGAACAGCGCGGCGATCGCCGCCTCGTCCCGTACGTTGACGCATCCGTGCGAGCCGCCCGCGTAGCCCCGGGCCGCGAAGTCGTACGAGTAGTGCACCGCCTGGCCGCCGCTGAAGAACAGCGCGTACGGCATGGGGGAGTCATAGAGCGTCGACACATGGTGCCGTGACTTCCAGTAGACGTGGAACACGCCCTCGCGGGTCGGCGTGTACTGGCTGCCGAAGCGGACCGACATCGTCTCGAGCGTGCGCCCGTCGACCATCCAGCGCAGGGTCCGGCTGGTCTTGCTGACGCACAGCACCCGCCCGGTCAGACAGCGCGGGTCGGGCGCGTCGGCCGGCTGACCGCCCATCAGGTACAGCTCCCACTTGCCGGGCCGGTGGGTCATGCCCAGCAGCCGCCGCCAGGTGACGGTGTCCAGCTCGCCGGTCCGCGGCAGCCCGCGCTTGCCCTGGAAGCCGCTGACGGCCCGCTCGGTCAGATCGTCGTACGTCCCGGTCGGCCCGTCGAGCAGCCAGTCGGCCTGGCGCAGCCGTGCCTGCAGTTCACGCACGCCCGTACCGCTGTCGCCGCGCGACCACAGCACCCGGGGCGCGGGCCGGGCGGGTCTGGCGGCGGGGGTCGGGGCGGCCCGCCCGCCGGACCCCACCGTCCCGCCGGACTCGGCCGACCGGGTGGCGGTGGGAGCGTGGCTGGACGGCAGCTCGATGCGCACCGGCAGGTGGTGCTTGCCGTCGGCGTCGGCGTGCTGCACGGTGCAGCCGCTGAGCGCGGCGAGTGCGGCGGCCGAGACGAGTGCGGCGAGTACGGCGGCAGATCTCCCCGGGATCCTCATGCCGGAGATGCTTCCCCGCGTGACCGCCGCCGAACTACGGGGCATGGTGAGGTGGTGTCGGAACGTACTGCGGAGGCATCCATGGCACGTGAGTCGGAGTCGGGGCTGCCGATCGAGCCGGTCTACGGACCCGGCGACCTGACCGGCTGGGACCCCGCCGGAAAGCTCGGTGAGCCGGGCGGATACCCCTACACGCGCGGGGTGTACCCGACGATGTACACCGGCCGCCCCTGGACCATGCGCCAGTACGCGGGCTTCGGCACGGCGGCGGAGTCCAACACCCGCTACCGGCAGCTCATCGCCCACGGCACCACCGGCCTCTCCGTCGCCTTCGACCTGCCCACCCAGATGGGCCACGACTCCGACGCCCCCCTCGCGCACGGCGAGGTCGGAAAGGTCGGCGTGGCCATCGACTCGATCGAGGACATGCGGGAGCTGTTCGACGGCATCCCGCTGGACCAGGTCTCCACGTCGATGACGATCAACGCCCCGGCGGCCCTGCTGCTGCTCCTCTACCAACTGGTGGCGGAGGAGCAGGGCGTACCGGCGGACCGGCTGACCGGCACCATCCAGAACGACGTCCTGAAGGAGTACATCGCCCGCGGGACGTACATCTTCCCGCCGAAGCCCTCGCTGCGCCTGACGGCGGACATCTTCAAGTACTGCGGTGCCGAGATTCCCAGGTGGAACACCATCTCCATCTCCGGCTACCACATGGCCGAGGCGGGTGCCTCGCCCGCGCAGGAGATCGCCTTCACCCTCGCCGACGGCATCGAGTACGTCCGCACGGCCGTCGCGGCGGGCATGGACGTGGACGACTTCGCGCCCCGGCTCTCCTTCTTCTTCGTGGCCCGCACGACGCTGCTGGAGGAGGTCGCCAAGTTCCGCGCGGCGCGCCGGATCTGGGCGCGGGTGATGAGGGAGGAGTTCGGCGCGCGCAACCCCAAGTCCCTGATGCTGCGCTTCCACACCCAGACGGCGGGCGTCCAGCTGACCGCCCAGCAGCCGGAGGTGAACCTGGTCCGGGTCGCGGTGCAGGCCCTCGGGGCGGTCCTCGGCGGCACCCAGTCCCTGCACACCAACTCCTTCGACGAGGCGATCGCCCTGCCGACGGACAAGAGCGCCCGCCTGGCCCTGCGCACCCAGCAGGTGCTGGCGCACGAGACGGACGTGACGGCGACGGTCGACCCCTTCGCCGGCTCCTACGCGGTGGAGCGGCTGACCGACGACGTGGAGGCCGCCGCGCTGGACCTGATGCGCAGGGTCGAGGACCTGGGCGGCGCGGAGGCGGCGATCGAGCAGGGCTTCCAGAAGGCCGAGATCGAGCGGAACGCGTACCGCATCGCCCAGGAGACCGATTCCGGTGAGCGCGTGGTGGTCGGCGTCAACCGCTTCCGGCTCGACGAGGAGGAGCCCTACGAGCCGCTGCGCGTGGATCCGGCGATCGAGGCCCGGCAGGCGGAGCGGCTGGCCCGGCTGCGGGCCGGGCGGGACGGGGGCGCGGTGGACGCGGCGCTGACCGCGTTGAAGAAGGCGGCGGCGGGCGAGGACAACGTGCTGTACCCGATGCGGGAGGCGCTGCGGGCGCGGGCGACGGTGGGCGAGGTGTGCGGCGCCCTCCGGTCGGTCTGGGGCAGCCACGTGCCCTCGGACGCCTTCTGAGCCCGGGCACGTCCTGCCCTCCGAAATCCCCGGCCGGACTGTCGTACCCCCGTGCGACACTCCTTGCCATGTTCGGCGTCATCGATCTCCCCACCTATCTGGCAGGGCTCGTCCTCATCGTGCTGCTGCCCGGTCCCAACTCGCTCTACGTCCTCTCCGTCGCCGCCCGGCGCGGCGTCCGGTCCGGCTATACCGCCGCCGCCGGCGTGTGGTGCGGGGACACCGTGCTGATGACGCTGTCCGCCGCCGGGGTCGCCTCGCTGCTGCAGGCCAACGCCGTGCTGTTCGGCATCGTCAAGTACGCCGGCGCAGGCTATCTGACCTGGCTGGCGATCGGGATGATGCGGGCCGCGTGGCAGATGTGGCGGACCCGGCGGGAGAAGGCCGTCGAGGAGACCGCCGAGGTCGTGGCGGCCGAGGAGCGGCCGTTCCGCCGCGCCCTCGTCGTCAGCCTCTTCAACCCCAAGGCGATCCTGTTCTTCGTCGCCTTCTTCGTGCAGTTCGTGGACCCGGGCTACGCCTACCCGGCCCTCTCCTTCGTCGTCCTCGGCGCCTTCGCGCAGGCGGCCAGCTTCCTGTACCTGAGCGCGCTGATATTCGGCGGCACCCGGCTCGCCGCCGCCTTCCGCCGCCGCAAGCGGCTGTCGGCCACGGCCACCTCGGCGGCGGGCGCCCTGTTCCTCGGCTTCGCGGTCAAGCTGTCGCTGGCCAGCGCGTAGGACGCGGGCCCGCCGGGCCGCCCGGACGTCCGGGCGGCCCGGCGGGCACCGGGGCGGTGGGGCGGTCGCGTCGTTTCCTGAGTGGTGGCCAGGGGGCGGATGCACACCCTCGATAGGCAGTCTGTGAGATCCCTGCGAAAGCCTGTGGGGGGCGGCAAGGCATCACGGTGTCTGCCCGGAGGGGCGGTGCGGAAGCCAAGGAAAGGGGAACGGATTACCAACGTCCGGATCTTCCGCCGGGCCGGCCGTTTCGCTTTCTTTATTTCGGCAGGGTGAACGACGCCGGAATTCCAGGTGTACGGGATTTCTTCAGCGCCCTCTTCAGACGCGGGCCGAATGGTTTCTCCACGAACCGGTGCATCAGCCACGCAAGCAGCAGCATGCCCAGCACGGTCACCGCGAGCGTCGCATACGCGGGCAGCCCGAGGCCCCGGCGCAGCACCCGGATGACGAACCAGCCCAGGTGCTCGTGGACCAGGTAGAACGGGTAGGTCAGCGCGCCGGCCGTGGCCAGCCAGGGCCAGTTCGCGCGCCGCGTCCAGCCCAGCGCCACGGCCGCCACGGCGGCGAAGGCGAGGGTGACGATCAGCAGGATCACGAACGGGCCGCGGACGAAGTCGCCGTGCGCCCCCGGGTGCCACAGCCCGCTCGTCGCGGTGCTCTGCCCGAGCAGCCAGGAGACGGCCACGATGCCCCACAGCAGCAGGTCGCTGCCGAAGCGGTGGATCAGATAGAGGGCGAGACCGCCGATGAAGAAGGGCGCGTACTCCGGCATGACGAGCTGGTCCGTCAGCGCGTTGCCGCTGGTGCGGCACACCACCGCCGCCAGCGTCCACACGGAGGCGAAGAGCACCACCCGGCGGTAGGTGACCCCGCGCACGACGACGAACAGGGCGAACAGCGCGTAGAAGCGCACCTCGACCCAGAGCGTCCAGCACACGCCCAGCACCCGCGGCGCGCCCATGGGCTGCTGCAGCATCGTCAGGTTGACCAGGAACTGGTCCGGCCGGACCGCGTGCACCACGGCCGGCAGCACCAGGGCGGCGCCGGTGACCAGCACCAGGGCCACCCAGTATGCGGGGTAGAGGCGGGCCACCCGGGACCGGAAGAAGTCGCCGAGGCTGCGGCCCCAGCTGCTCATGCAGATGACGAAACCGCTGATGACGAAGAAGAACTGGACGCCCAGACAGCCGTACGTCGCCACCTGGGACAGGGTCGGGAAGACGCGTGACGGGCTCTGGTGCCAGGACTCCGAGACCGTGCCGCCGCGTCCGGCGTAGTGGTAGAGGCAGACCATCAGCGCGGCCACGAGCCGCAGACCGTCGAGGGCGTGCAGCCGGCCCCGCCGTCCGGTGCGGGCGGCGGGGGCCGAGCCCGCCTCGGGCACCGGGGGAGCGGGAACGGCGGCGAGGGGAGGCGAAGAAGCAGGCATGGTGCCCCAGAACCTAGTCGATAAACCGCTGATAATCCCGATCCCTTTTGTGAAAGTCCCTGGTACGGAGACACCGGATCACTGTCACCTGGGCGAATCACGGAAACGACTTGGTTGACAGCCCAACCATTCGCCGTGCCGTCCGAATTCGTTAACCCGGACGTCGTTTTGGCTTCCTAGTTTCTCCATCAACCCCCACGTTTCGGCAAACCCATGGCATGCCGCCGTATACACAGTCTTTGCTTGGCACACATCAGGAGAGCTATGACGAGGGTCCAGAACCGGCGGACGCCCGCTCGTGGACGGGGTCTGGAGGACTGCCTGCACGCCTGTGCCGTTCACAGCGGCAAACTCGTGGGCAGCCTCGACCGCCGGCGCACGGAACTGGCCGAGCAGCTGCGCAGGCTGCTCGTGGTGGCCAGCACCACCGGCACCACCACCCCCGCGCCCGCCCCGGCCGGCGGCGCGACCGCGCTGCTCAAGCGGGCCGTCAAGGGCGCCACCGCGCCCGCCGGCGGCCTGACCGACGACCTGCTGGACGCTCTGCTGGCCGTCGCGGGCAAGGCCCTGGAATGCGGTTACGACGACGAGCTGCGCCTCGCCCTGCGGATCAGCGACACCGTGCTCGACCGGCGCCGCAACTCCCGGGCCGGCTGGCGGCTGCGCGCCCGCGTCCTGGAGGCGTTCGGCGAGGAGCGCGAGGCCGTCGAGGCGTACGAGCGCTATCTGGAGCTGACCGAGGAGGACGGCTTCGGCGTGGCCGCCCGGATCACCGGGCTGCGCCGGGCAGCCGAGCGCGAGCGCGAGCTGCTCACCCTGCTGGAGAGGCAGTGCCCGCGCGCCGCCGGCTTCGCCGACGGGCCCGCCACCGACGTCTGGGCCGAGGGCCTCGCGCTGCACGCCGGCGGCGACTGGGAGGCGGCCGAACCCCGCCTGGTGGGCGCTCTGCTGGCGCTCGCCGCCGAGCGGGCCCCGGTCGCCGACCGGCAGGAACTGCTCGGCCAGTACCTCGAACTGCGCACCGGCATCCCCGGCGGCGACCTCACCGAGGCCGTCGCCCTCTACGCCGAACAGCGCCGGGTCCGTATGCGCGGCCCGGTCGCCGACCCCACCGTCGGCGGAGTGAACTGGATCGGCCTCGGTGAGTTCCGCAACCTGATCGCCGGCAGGTCCGTGTGCCTGATCGCCAACTCCGGCCGCGTGGGCGAGAGCGGCCTGGGCGACCGGATCGACGACTACGACCTCGTCGTGCGCTTCAACTCCTACCGGATCGACCCGAAGCACACCGGCGGCCGCACCGACATCCACGCCACCATCCACAAGCACGGCTTCAACTGGGACAAGCCGGTGACCACCCGGCTCGTCTTCGGCGGGGTCTCCGGCGACTGGAAGCACTCGCTGCGCAACCGCCTGGTGCCCGGCGCCCAGCGGTACCTCGGCGACGAGTCGCTCAGGTGGCCCGTACGCAACATCGGCCGGCTCGGCAACGACGTCTGGTCCGGCATCCCCACCACCGGCTTCAACATGCTGTGGCTGCTGGACTTCCTGGACGTCAGCCCCACCCTCGACCTGATCGGCTTCGACTTCTACGAGAGCGGCGCCTACCGCGTGCCGGGGGCCATGAAGCTCGCGATCACGTCCGTGCACGAATACACCAGCGAGAAGGCATGGGTCATGGAGCGGGCCCAGAGCGTGACCGACATGAGGATATCCCTGCGATGACCACCGCCACCCCGGTAACACCGGAGACCTCCGCACACGCGCTGACCGGCAGGCGGCGCATCGCCTTCGCGAGCTTCGTCGACGAAAACTACCTGCCCGGCTTTCTCGTCCTGCTGCGCAGCCTCGCCCTGTCCAACCCGGGCGTCTGCGAGGACTTCGTCGTCCTCCACGACGACCTCAAGCCCTCCTCCGTCGCCCGCATCCGCGCCCTGCACCCGAGGATCGTGCTGCGCCGCGTCGACGCCGCCCACTACGACTCCTACGTCAAGGGCGACCAGGACAACTACCTCGTCCGCAAGGCGTACTTCATCCTCGACGTCTTCCGGCTGCGCGACTACGACACGGTCATCACCCTGGACACCGACATGGTCGTCCTCGGCGATCTGGGCGAACTGCTCGCCCTGCGCGAGGGACTCGCGGCCGTCCCGCAGTTCTTCTACGGGCAGCACAAGCTCAACTCCGGGCTGCTGGTCATCCAGCGCGAGTACCTCTCCGACGCGTTCTGCGCGCGGCTCGACGCGGTCGGGCGCGGTGGCGGCTACGAACTCGACAAGCACGACCAGGGCATCCTCAACGCCGTCCTCGACGGTGACTTCGTCCGCCTGGACACCCGCTACAACTTCGTCAAGCGGCGCCTCTCGGGTGACCTGCCGGTCCCGGACGACACCGCGATCCTGCACTTCACCGGCCGGCACAAACCCTGGCAGGGCGGCGAGGCCGGATACCAGCAGGCCGAGGAGCGCTGGCGGGAGTTCGAGCTGTCCGACGCCGACTTCCACGCGGCCTACCTGGGCAGCGGCGGCACCCTCCACCACGACCTGCTGGTGCACTACGGCACCCCGCACGTGCGGCGCACCGGGGACGTGGAGGCCGCCCGCAAGGTCGCCGCCGCGCACATCGGGGCCGGCGAGTACCAGGACGCCGTCGACATCATGAGCAGTGTGCGCATCCCGCTGGACGAGGCCTGGCCGCACGAGGTGTTCGGGCACGCCCTGATGAGCGTCTCCCGCCACGCGGAGGCGAAGACCCAGCTCCTGCTGGCGACCGCCGCCCCCAACCGGGCCGCCACCGCCTACGCCCGCCTCGCCCAGATGGCCTGGGTGCAGGGCGACAACGCCCAGGCGCTCACGTACGCCACCGCCGGCCTGACCGTCGACCCCACCCACCGCTCCAGCCGGCTGTGGGCCCAGCGCGCCGCCGCCGTCCCGGCCCAGGAACAGGGCGCCGCCGAGGACCAGCTCGCCCATGTCGCCTTCTACATGGACCGGCAGGGCAACGCGGGCGACAAACTGCTGCCCGAGACCGTACGGCTCGCGTTCGGCCCCGACACCACCTCCCGCCGCTGGACTTCCGTCCACGCCCACCGGCTGTTCGACAAGGCCGCCCTGGACCGGGTCAACGCCCGGCGCGGCCTGGTCATCGGCGGCGGCGGACTGTTCATCCCCGACACCATGCCCAACGGCAACAGCGCCTGGCAGTGGAACGTCCCGGACGAGCACCTGCGCGCCGTCGACGTGCCGATCATGGTGTTCGCGGTCGGCTTCAACGCCTTCGACGGGCAGTCGTACCGCGCCCGGCGGTTCAACGAGAGCCTGCGGCTGCTGGTGGAGAAGTCCGCCTTCTTCGGGCTGCGCAACCACGGCTCCATCGCCAGGGTCCGTTCCCTGCTCCCGCCCGAGCTGCACGACCGGGTCGTCTTCCAGCCCTGCCCGACCACGGTCATGCGCCAGTTGGTGGCCGGCTGGTCCGACCCGGCGTACCGCGAGGACACCGTCCTGCTGAACGCCGCCTACGATCGCGCCGGCCTGCGCTTCGGGCACGACTACGGACACTTCCTCGCCGAGATGGCGAAGGCCGTGCGCGCGATCGGCGCGCACACCGAGGTCCGCTGCGTCGCCCACTCGCTGGACGACGAGCGCATCGCCTTCGACCTGCGCCGTGAACACGGGATCTCGCTGCCGGTGATCCCGATGTACGACTTCGACAACGACGCCATCCGCGAGACGTACGCGAGGACGAAGCTGGTCATCGGCATGCGCGGGCACGCCGGGATGATCCCCTTCGGGGTCGGCACGCCCATCGTCAGTCTGATCTCGCACCCGAAGATGGCGTACTTCCTCAGCGACATCGAGCGCCCCGAGTGGGGTGTCTCGGTGCACGAGCGCAACCTGGGCGAAGTGCTCACCGAGCGCGCGCTCGACATCCTGGACCACCACGACCGGACCGTCGCCGACGTGCACGACCGGCAGGAACTGCTCTGGAAGGTCACGCAGGAGAACACGGCCCGGATCCGCACCGTCCTCGGCCGCTGAACGCCGCGAGGGGCGGGCCCGGAAAGGGGCCCGCCCTGGCGAGGAAGGGGGAATCAGCGTCGTACGACCCGGCGCAGACCGCGCGCCTTGCGCGCCATCCGGCGGACCGTGGCGTTGCGCGGGATGAACGCGAGCTGGGACGGCACCCCGCCGGGCAGCGCCAGCGAGGTCAGCCGCCTGCGCTTGAAGTAGCGCAGGGTCCGCTCGTCCAGGTTGCCCGCGAGGTACCGCTCGGTCTCGTCGCGCAGCCCGGGCAGGATCTTCGGCTGCATGGCGAAGCCCACCGCGCGGATCAGCGCGCCCAGCGCCGCCACGTCCATGCCCGGCCGCCGCTCGCCCACCGCGGCGTGGTCGCCGAGGTCCGGCAGCAGCGCGTCGACCACGGTGACCGGGATCCGGTTGCTGTTCTCGAACGGCGTCAGCCGCTCCAGCAGCATCTCGGTGCCGATCCGGGCCACCGGCAGACCGTACAGCGCGGAGGCGGTGAGCAGGGCGGTGGAGAAGCAGCCGACGACCAGCGCGGGACGCATCCGCTGGTACAGCACCTCGGCGAGGACCGGCGTGTCCAGCACGGTCAGGTCCACCCCGAGCCGCTCCGCCTCCTCCTCCAGGGTGCGGGTGAAGCGCGCGGGAGCGGTGGGGTGCGGCTTGAACACCACCGTGCCGTGCCCGAGCCGATGGGCACCCCTCAGCATCCGCACATGCAGCTCCTCCTCCTGCTCGGGAGTGAGGATGCCCAGTGCGGACAGGTACTGGCCGAGCAGCAGCGCGGGCTCCTCCACCCCGGGCAGCTCGTCGGCCGGCGGCGCGAGTTCGGCCAGGACCTTGGTGAAGGCGGGCGTCGGCACGATCTCCGCCGGGACACCGAACTCGGTGAGCAGCAGCGGCGTAAGGCCCGGCACCAGGTCGAGGTGGAGCACCCGGTCCACCCGGGTGCCGACCAGCGGGTCGATCTTGTTCCGGGTGGGGCCGTAGCTCATCAGGCCGTCCGCGTAGACGGTGACCGGGGCGCCGGTGAAGATCTGGGCGAGCGAGAGCGACGGGTTGACCTGGATCGACTCCACGGCCAGCTCCACGTCCTCGTCCCCGAGCCGCCACTCGTGGCGCAGATACCGCTCCCAGAGCGGCAGGTCCTCCGGCCGGGGCGCCCAGCCGCCGGGGTGGAAGGGGAAGATCGCCTCGTTGTACGACAGCACGTCGTCGAAGCGCTCACGAAGCCGCTCGAAGCCGGGCATCCGGTCCGGTCCCGGCGTGGTCTCGGGCGTGGCCGCGTTGTTGCAGACCAGCAGGATCCGCCGGTCGGCGGGGCGGAAGCAGCCGGAGTCCAGGGCGGCGGCCAGCGTGGCCGTGCCGTACAGCGTCGACACCTGGAAGATCTGGGTGGTCACGCGGCGGCTCCCGTGGGGGCGGGGCGGCGGCGCAGCCGGCGCAGCTTGGTGGCGCGCTCCAGGTCCATGGAGTCCAGCGCGTCGGCCAGGACGTCCTGCGGCATGCGCCGCAGCGCCGCCGAACTCATGGATTTCAGTTTTCTCGCCACCGCCGGCTCGAACCTTTCGATGGATCCCAGGTGATGGGAAATGATGGCGCAATACGTGCGGACGGCCTTCGGCAGCAACGCACCGGCTTCCCGGTCCTCGGCTGTTTCCGCCACGACCTGGTCGAAAGCGCGAATGAAATCGAGCTGACGTACATCACCGATCTGGGTGAGCGAGGAGGCGACCCCGCGCCGGTAGAACACCCCGAGCAGGCCGACCGCGGCGAACGACTCCGCCTCCCGGTGCAGCTTCCAGATCCACGGCCGGTCCTCGGCCGTGCGCAGCCCGTCGGTGAAGTGCAGCAGCCCCTTGTCCACGAGCCGGCGGTGGTAGACGCCCGCCCAGGCGTAGGCGTAGTCCACGGAGGTCGACCGGTCGGCGGGCAGGATCGCCTCGCGCGGGTCCAGCACCACGTTCCGCCGCCCGACCGGCACCCGGTGCACCGTGCGGGCCCGCGCCGTGCACTGGACATGGTCGGTGCGCAGGAAGTCGCAGCCCAGTTCCTCGATGGCGGCGACCAGCTTCGGGTAGTAGCCGGGGGCGAGCCAGTCGTCCCCGTCCAGGAAGGTCAGATACTCGCCGCGCGCCCGGTCGATGCCGGTGTTGCGGGCGGTCGCCAGCCCCCCGTTCCGCTCGTGCCGGACGAGGACCGCGCCCGGCAGCTCGCGCTCCGCGCGCGCGAGGATCTCTGGTGTCCCGTCGCGGGAACAGTCGTCGACGAGAATGAATTCGAAGTCCTCACGCGCGTTCGCACCGAGGCTCCTCAGGGTGTCGGGCGCGTATTGCTGCACGTTGTAGAACGGCACGATGACGGAGAGCTTGACCACGTCACGGACGTTAGGGCGAAGCCCGTCATTCGTCTTGACCGTCGGCTTGATGCCGGGTGAACGACGCGTGGCGAAGCTGTGAACCGGGTCTTTTTCCGCGCCGATCGCGACCCGATTCGCCATTCGGCGATGTGCTGTTAACCGTTTGTTGCATTCGGGTTGGGCGGAACCTCGGAATGCCTTCCTAGCGTCTTCGGCGTGCCAGCAAGTGCAACGAAGTCCCTGCGGATCGCCGTCCTGGCGGACTCCGACACCCGGTGGAAGTGGGGCGCGCTCACCGCGCGACGCCTCACCCCGACCGGTGCCGACGTCCGGCTCGACGGCTACCTCCTGCGCGGACGAGCCACCCCCACCGCCCGCCAGCTCCGGGAGGTCGGCGTCCGCGCCGACTCCCTCAGCGAGGTCACCGGCGTCCAGTTCCTGCGCGCGATGAGCGAAAGCGCCGAGGAACCGTACGACATCCTCGTCCTCGCCCTGGTCGGCGGCGGTGTGCAGGCGATGCTGCACGGGCTGCGCAACGCCTGGGCCTCCGGCAGGCGTCCCGTCGTCGTCACCGGATACGTCGGTGTCGTCTACGAGAAGCTCGCCGACGGCCTGCTGCTGCGCCACGGAGCCGATCTCGTCCTCGCCAACTCGGCCCACGACGCGGACCGCTTCCGGGCCGTATACGAAGGGGTCGGCGCCGACGCCGCCGCGGTCACCGAGGTCGCGCTGCCCTTCCTCGGCGGGGAGCCCTACGCCGGCGAACACGACCCGTACTCCGTGGTGTTCGCGGCCCAGCCCTCCGTCCCGGACAGCCGCCGGGACCGCGCCTACCTGCTGAACCGGCTCATCGAGCACGCCCGCCGGCACCCCGAGCGCGAGGTGCTGCTGAAGCTGCGCTCCAAGCCCGGCGAACACACCACCCACATCGAGGAACTGCCGTACCAGAAGCTGGTCCAGGGCATGGAGACACCCGTCAACTTCCGCCTGGTGTACGGCCACATGGGCGAGGTGCTGGACCGCACCGACCTGCTGGTCACGGTCAGCTCCACGGCCGCCCTCGAAGCCCTGCACCGGCGCATCCCCACGGTCGTCCTGACCGACCTGGGCGTGCGCGAGGTGCTCGGCAACCACCACTTCACCGGCTCCGGCTGCCTCGCCTCCTGGGACCAGCTCGACGCCGGCCACCGCCCGGCCGCCGACCCGGAGTGGCTGGCCCGGCAGGGCGTCTGCGCTGGGGGCTCCTACGGCACCGCCTTCGACACCGCCCGGGAACGCATCACCACGCTGCTGGACCGGCCGGGCGGCCTGCCGCCCCTGAACCCCTACTACACACCCGAGACCGCGCCCGGCTACCTGCCCGGCATCCTCGCCCGCCACCACCTCGGCCCCGACGGCGCCCCGCTGCCCGGCGCGCCCGCCGCCGACAAGGAGCCCGGCCCCGTCCGCCAGATCGTGCGCCGGGCCGCCCGCGGCGCCTACCGCCACGGCGTGCAGCGGGTCGCCCCCGTGATCCGACGGATGGGGGAGCTGTGACCGCCCGGATCCCACGTCAAGGAGAGAACCCCATGCCCCACACGGAAGCGGAACCGGGCGCCACGGTGCCCCGGGTGCTCGCGGTGATCCCCGCCCGCGGCGGCTCCAAGGGCGTGCCCGCGAAGAACCTCGCCCCGGTCGGCGGGATCCCGCTGGTCACCCGCGCGGTGCGCGAGTGCCGGGCGACCCGGCTGGTCACCGACGTCGTGGTCTCCACCGACGACCAGGCCATCGCCGCCGCGGCCCGCCAGGCCGGCGCCGAGGTCGTACTCCGCCCCGCCGCCATAGCCGGGGACACGGCGACCTCGGAGGCCGCCGTCCTGCACGCCATGGACGCGCACGAGGCCCTGCACGGCGCCCCCGTCGACGTCGTCCTGCTGGTGCAGTGCACCAGCCCCTTCCTGGTCCGCGAGGACGTGGACGCGGTCGCCGCCGCCGTCGTCGAGAACGGCGCCGACACCGCCGTGACCGTCGCCGCCTTCCACGGCTTCGTCTGGCGGGACGCGGCCGACGACCCGGTGACCGCCGACACGGACCCGGCCGCGGCCATCGGCGCCTCCCTGACGGCCGTCGACACCACGACGGTCTCCAACACGCCTACGGCAGGCGGCGGTTACGGAGTCAACCACGACAAGTCCTTCCGCCCCCGCCGCCAGGACCGCCCCCAGGACCTGCTGGAGACCGGCGCCGCCTACGCGATGGACGCGGCCGGCTTCCGCGAGCACCGGCACCGCTTCTTCGGCCACACCGAGCTGGTCCGCACCGACCCGGCCCGGGTGCTGGAGATCGACGACCCGCACGACCTGGCCCGCGCCCGGGCCCTCGCCCCGCTCTTCGACGCGGACCGGCCCGGCGCCCTCCCCGCCTACGACGACATCGACGCCGTAGTCCTCGACTTCGACGGCACCCAGACCGACGACCGGGTGCTGATCGACTCCGAGGGACGGGAGTTCGTCTCCGTGCACCGCGGCGACGGACTCGGCATCGCGGCCCTCCGCCGGAGCGGCCTGAAGATGCTGATCCTGTCCACGGAACAGAACCCGGTGGTCGCCGCCCGCGCCCGGAAGCTCAGGCTCCCGGTGCTGCACGGCATCGACCGCAAGGACCTCGCCCTCAAGCAGTGGTGCGAGGAGCAGGGCATCGCGCCGGAGCGCGTGCTCTACGTCGGCAACGACGTCAACGACCTCCCGTGCTTCGCCCTCGTCGGCTGGCCCGTGGCGGTCGGAAGCGCCCACGACGTCGTACGCGGCGCCGCACGCGCGGTCACCACCGTCCCCGGCGGTGACGGCGCGATCCGAGAGATCGCCAGCTGGATCCTCGGCCCCTCTCTCGATTCCCTCCCCAAGTAAGGACACCTCCTGCCATGAGCACCAACTCCCGCATCCGCACCTTCGGTACGCGCGAGGCCGGCCCGGGCCGCCCCGTCTACATCTGCGGTGAGATCGGCATCAACCACAACGGTGAGCTGGAGAACGCCTTCAAGCTCATCGACGTGGCCGCCGAGGCCGGCTGCGACGCCGTGAAGTTCCAGAAGCGCACCCCCGAGATCTGCACCCCGCGCGACCAGTGGGACATCGAGCGCGACACCCCCTGGGGCCGGATGACCTACATCGACTACCGCCACCGGGTCGAGTTCGGCGAGGACGAGTACCGCCAGATCGACGAGTACTGCAAGACCAAGAACATCGACTGGTTCGCCTCCCCGTGGGACACCGAGGCCGTCGCCTTCCTGGAGAAGTTCGACGTCCCCGCCCACAAGGTGGCCTCCGCCTCCCTGACGGACGACGAGCTGCTGCGCGCCCTGCGCGCCACGGGCCGCACGGTCATCCTGTCCTCCGGCATGTCGACGCCGAAGCAGATCCGCCACGCGGTCGAGGTCCTGGGCAGCGACAACATCCTTCTCTGCCACGCCACCTCGACGTACCCGGCGAAGGCCGAGGAGCTCAACCTCCGCGTCATCAACACCCTGCAGGACGAGTACCCGAACGTCCCGATCGGCTACTCCGGCCACGAGACCGGCCTGCAGACCACGCTGGCCGCCGTCGCCCTCGGCGCCACCTTCGTGGAGCGCCACATCACCCTCGACCGCGCCATGTGGGGCTCCGACCAGGCCGCCTCCGTCGAGCCGCAGGGCCTCACGCGCCTCGTCCGCGACATCCGCACCATCGAGGCCTCCCTCGGCGACGGCGTCAAGAAGGTCTACGACTCCGAGATGGGCCCGATGAAGAAGCTGCGCCGCGTCACCGGCGTCGTCGCCGAGGCGGAGATCGCGGCGGCCGCGGGCGAGCCGGTAGCGGTCTGAGCACCCCGATCGCCCAACGGTTGCCCTGAGACGGGACGGTCGCACGCCGATGAGCCCCCGCGCCGGTCACACCGGCCACCCTGCCCGCACGCTCGCCTTCGTGGAGAGCCCGGTACAGCTGCTGAACGTACTGGAGTGGGCGCACCTGCACGGCCTGCAGGGCGCGCAACCGGACGGCCCGCCGTCGGTGCCCGCGCAGATACGCCGGTCACCGGCCGGTGCTGTGCCACCGGCCGGCGCGGAGCTCACCCTCGTCGTGCTGTCCCCGACCGACCCCATGACCCGGGGCCAGCTCCGCCGCATGGCGGACCTGGCCCGGGACGAGGGGTACCGGGTGCGCTGGGAGGAGGCGCGGGGCGGCACGACCGCGCCCTTCCACACCATCGGCGGCCTGGCCGGCCCGCTGCGCCGCGCCGACCGCATCGTCATGGGAGACCCCTTCTCCCGCTACGTGCAACTGCTCCTGACCATCACCCGGGCCCGCGACCTGGTCGTCGTCGACGACGGCACCGCGACCATGGAGTTCGTCGCCCAACTGGCCCGCGGCGAACGCCTGGTCCGCTGGCACCGCAAGGGGGGCCGCCCCGGCCCCCGCGACCTGCTCTTCGCCCCGGTCTCCTCCTCGGCCCGCCGCCGCCTCACCCCGAGCGAGGACCGCCGCGTCGAGGTCTTCTCCTCCATGCCGGTGACCGAGACCCCGGACGGCGTCACGGTCACCGCCAACGACTTCGCCTGGACCCGCGCCCGATTCGGCCCGCCGCGCATCACGACGAGCGCCGACATGGTCGGCACGTCCCTGGTCGAGACCGGCGTGGTGGACGGCGACCGCTACCTGGCCGCCGTCCAGTCCCTGGCCGGGGCCCACGGAGCCACCCGCTACTTCGCACACCGCCGCGAGAGCACCGACAAACTCCACCGCCTGGCCAGAGAGACGGGCCTGGAGATCGTCCGCCCCGACCTCCCGCTCGAACTCATCGCCCGCCGAGGCCCCATCGGCCGCACCATCCTCAGCTTCCCCTCCACCGTCGTCCACACCCTGCCGCTGGCCCTGGCCGGCACCGGCGTCCGCGTGGCGGTCTGCGACATCGACCCCACCTGGCTCACGGAGACCGCCTCACCCCGTGCGCAGGGGTTCCTGTCGGGGGTCACGGGGACGGCGCGGGATGTGCACCGCCTGGCGGCGGTGGGGTTGGCCTGACAGCGGGGCGTGCCTCTCCCCGCCTTGCGGTCGCTGTCACCGATCGGTCACGGCGGGATGAACGCCGACTGATGCGGCACTAAAGTCTTCCCGTTACAACTGGTTGTGGGGGCAACCAGAATGCCTTTCGGCTGCCGACGGCCTGGGGAGGGTTTGCAGCGCATGAGTCGTCGCTCTACTGGTTTTGTCGGTGCCTGGGCCGAGATGCAACGGCAGCAGCAGCGCCAACTCGAGGCAGAAGCCCGACGGCGCAGACAGCAGGAACAGCAGGCACGGGCCTACCAGCGACGAGCCGCCCAGAGTCACCGCGAGTACCGGCAGGCGGAGGCCCTCCGGCGGACGGAGGAACTGGACGCACAGGTCGCCTCGCTGCAGGGACTTCTCGTCTCGGGCTGCCGGGCACCGGCCTTCCGGGCCTCCTCGCTCATGCGGCCCGAGGAGGTTCAGCCCTTCTCTCCAGGGCCGTTGGCCCAGCCGGTGCCGATGCCGGACTTCAGCCGCTATGAGACGCAGAGCGGCTGGACGGCGGGCCGCCGGGCCCAGGCGCAGGCCGAAGCGCGGGCGCGCTTCGAACGCGATTGGCACGCCGCCCAGGCAGCGGAGGCTCACCGGCGGCAACAGCTGGCGGCGTACCAGTGGCAGTACCAGCAGTGGGCCGATGCCCAGCTGGCCGATGTACGGAGGCACAACGCCGGCATCGTCGCGCTGACCGAAGGTGTGGGACGCCACGATCCCGATGCCGTGATCGAGTATTTCTCCGCCGCTCTCTACGCCTCGACGGCATGGCCGGAGGATCTCCCGCGTCAGGTGGCGGCGGCCTACGACCCGGCGGCCCGGCAGCTCGTTCTGGACTGGGAGTTGCCCGCCTACGTCATCGTGCCGGAGGTCAAGTCGGTCCGGTACATGTCCGGGACCGACCAGGACAAGGAGACACCGCGGCCGGTGGGCCGGCGCCGTGCTCTGTACCGGGAGGTTCTCGCCCAGTGCATGCTGCTCGTCCTGCACGAGCTGTTCGCCGCAGACGAGTTGGGCGCGCTCGAGTCGGTGGCCCTCAACGGCTTCGTCGACGGGCACGACCCCACGACGGGCCGGGCCGGCCAGATCTTCCTCGCGACGGTCATGGCTTCCCGCTCCGCGTTCCGTGAGCTGCACCTGGCACAGGTGGACGCGTGCAGTTGCCTGGCCGACGCGCTGCGCGGGCAGCTCTCGGCCCGGCCGGACCAGCTCGCGGCGGTACGGCCGGGCAGGCGGCCGCAGGACGTCGGGAACCGGGTGGTCGCCCACGGCGGCGACGAGGAGCCCGACCTGTTCACCATGGACCCCGTCGCCTTCGAGGATCTCGTCGCGGATCTCTTCCGTGCCATGGGGATGCAGGCGGTCACCACCCGGCGTTCCAACGACGGAGGGGTCGACGTCGACGCACTGGATCCGGCACCGATCCGCGGCGGCAAGATCGTCGTGCAGGTGAAGCGCTACCGGAACACGGTGCCGCCCACCGCCGTGCGTGATCTGTACGGAACCGTGCAGGACGTCGGCGCCAACAAGGGTGTCCTCGTGACGACGTCGAGGTTCGGCCCCGGCTCGCACACCTTCGCCAACGGCAAGCCGCTGGAACTCGTCTCGGGCCCCGAACTCGTCGACCTGCTGCACCGCCACGGGCTCGGTGGGCGGCTCGGCGACGGTGGAGGCCGATCCGCGGCACAGCCGACGGCTTCCGGGCCGGATACTCCGCTGCCCGACGACTACAACGTCCTGGGCATGTCGTGGACCGGCAGCGTCGCCCTGGACGTGTGCGCTCTCGTCTGCCAGGGCAACCGCGCCCTCAGCGACGATCACTTCGTCTTCTTCAACAACCCGCGAACGCCGGACGGCTCGGTACGCGCTCTTACCGCCACCGCACCCGACAAGGCCGCGCTCTGCGTCTCCTTCGACGGGCTGCCGAGTGAGGCCGACCGGCTCGTACTCGTGGCCGCCATCGATCCGGAGGCCGACCCGGCAGCCGACCTCTCCGGCTTCACGGATGCCCGCATCAGGCTTCTCGACCCGGGAATGACCGAGCTGGGCCGTCTGGAGGTCTCGGACGGCCGGCCGCACGAGACCGCCCTGGTCCTCGGCTCGTTCCGGCGCAGGCCCAGCGGTGACTGGGACTTCGTCCTGGGCGGCAGGGGCTACCCGGGCGGCCTGGAGGAGCTCGTGCGGGATTTCGGTATCGACGTGGAGTAGACGGAGGCGCGGGACGGAAGGCGGGCCCCGACCGGTGATCCGGACCTCCCCGAGCGGATCCGCTCGTGGCCCGCCTACCCTGGAACCGAGGCGCAGGCCGCGACCTGGCCGGGGTGATGGAGATGCTCGACCTTTCCTCCGCGCTGTCCGATGTCCCGCCCCGTCGGGGCCGGGCTTCCTGGCCCCGTCACGAGTACGTCAAGAGCTGGGGTGTCTTCGGGCTGCCCTTCGACTCCGGACACGTCCTCGCCCTGCGCGTCTTCCCGGAGAACTGCTTCGGCCCCTACCGCACGCTGTGGCACCGCCCCTCTACGAGAAGTACCGCTGTGAGCCGGTGCTCATCGTCGTCACGCAGAACAGCGCCACCGCCAAGTGGGCCTCGCGTCCGATCCGGCTGGGGTTCCGGGACTGGCACTCGCTGACGGTACGGCCGCTCGTGCTGGGCCCGGACAACGTGCCGGTGATCGCGGACGAGCAGTCGGCCGCGAGGGACGTGCCCATTGCGGTGCTTTCGGCCATGACACACGGGCGTGGCCCGCAGGCCCCCGCCATACTGGGATCCCTGGCCACCGCCCTACGGACCATCGATGACGAAACCGCCGCGGTCTTCGTGCAGTTCGTCGACTCCTGCCTGGCCGACCCCCAGGCGAAGCAGATGTGGAGGGACCTGATGACAGCGACTCAGTACTTCTGGCGACACCCGCTGGCGGAGCAGGTGCGCGAAGAAGGTCGGGAAGAAGGTCGGGAAGAAGGACGGCTCGAGGCAAAGGCCGAGATGATCCTGCACATGCTGCAGTGGCGCGGTATCGAAGTGCCCGACACCGCCCGCGAGCGGGTGACCGCCTGCACCGACCTGAACCAGCTCGAAGTGTGGGCCCAGCGCGCGATGCATGCCAAGGACACGGCAGAGTTGTTCGCCGGGGAGTGAGCGGGCGGCGCGGGCCCGGGGCAGGATAGGCGGCATGAGCGTAGTGAAGATCAACGTGCTGTCCGTGCCGGCCGAGCAGCGGGAGACGCTTGAGAAGCGGTTCGCTTCGCGGGCCCACGCCGTGGAGAACTCCGACGGGTTCGAGTGGTTCGAGCTGCTGCGGCCGGTCGAAGGCACCGACCAGTACCTCGTCTACACCCGCTGGCGGGACGAGGCGTCGTTCCAGGCATGGATGGAGGGGCCGATGAAGTCCGCCCACCAGGGCGGCGGCCAGGGCGCCGAGCGGCCGAAGCCCGCCGCCTCCGGATCCACCCTGTGGTCCTTCGAGGTCGTCCAGCAGGCGGAGCCCAAGGGCGCCTGATCCTCAGGGGGATTCGGTCGCCGCCGTCGGGGGTTCCTCCCGCGGCGGCGCTCCTCTGCCGATCGTCATCGACCAGCGCACGGAGGACGGGGCCTCGACGGAGGCGACGCCGCTGTCTTCCGCGCCGCCGACGTTCACCTGGTTGTAGGTGGTGCTGGGCCGGTCGGCACGGCACTTCAGCGGGAAGGAGACGTGGTCGGGCCGCACAGCGACCCGGACCCGGCCCGCGCCCTGGCAGCGCACCGCGAGGATCAGGGCGTCGCCCTTCCTGCCCCTGCCGAAGGGGATGCTCGCGTTCCCCTTGGTCACCCCAAGACGGCCGGCCAGGGTCTCGTCGGCGTCCAGTTCCGGGGGCCTCTGGAGCGCCGGGACCGCGCTGCTTCGCGGTGCAGCCGCTGCCGCTGACGGGCCCTGCCCGGACCTGTGACCGTGATCCACGGTGCAGCCCGTGAGCGGGACGAGCAGCGCGGTGCACGCGACGCTCAGGCCCGTGAAGGTCCGGACGGACATGTCAGCTCCCCAGGTAGCGGCCAGGTAGCGGCCGGCGACTGACGGGAGCATGGCAGCGGTGAGGGGCGGACCGGGGGCTTCCGGGGGTTCTCTGAGCAACATGTGAGGTTCGTCGGGCGGCCGGCCCCCACGCGGTGCTGACGAGCCCAGCGGCCTCACTCCGGCCGGCGTGCCAGCAGGAAGGCCCGCGGCCTCGTCTCCTCGTCCTGGGGTTCGCGGACCACCGTCGCCACCAGGTCCAGGCCCGCCCCCGTGAGCATGGACGTCATCCGCTCCGGCGTACGCCAGTAGTACCGCAGGTCGATCTCGTGGCCGAAGCGTTCGGTCAGGTGGAGGCCGCCGGGCTCGGTGCCGGTCTGGAAGGCGAGCAGGACGTGGCCGCCGGGGACCAGGGCGCGGTGGAAGCCGGCGAACGCGGCCGGGAGGTGGTCGTCCGGGACGTGGATCGTGGAGTAGAGGGCGAGGATGCCGCCCAGCGTGGCGTCCGGGAGGTCCAGGGACGTCATCGAGCCCACGTGGAAGCGCAGCTCCGGGTAAGCCTCGCGGGCCAGGGACACCATCGCGGGGGAGAGGTCCACGCCGAAGACGGGCACGCCCAGGCCGTGCAGGAGGGCGGTGACGCCGCCGGGGCCGCTGCCGAGGTCGGCGACGGGGGCGGGGCCGTTCGCCGTGACCAGCTCGGCGAAGGCGTCGATCAGCGTGCGTTCGAGAGGGTGGGACAGACCGTGCGGATAGCGGGACGCGTAGTCCTTGGCGATCGCGTCGTAGGAGGAGCCGGTGGTCTGCAGGAAGTCCGCGTTCGAGTCGCTCACGGCGCCGCACCCTACCGGCCGGCACTGCGTCCGCTCAGCGGACTGGGAGAGCGTGAGGGGGGTGATGCGTGGTATGCGTGGAGGAAGGAAACAGAGGTTTTACCCACCGAAGTCCGCCGCCATGCGTCCGCCGGTCAGATTTTCTTCCCCTAACGGGCTGAACTTTTGTTGATCGGGGGTCAGTTGGCCGGTCGGGCGTCCTACCCTTCAGAGGGTGAAGCAATTGATGTCCCGAGAGTCCGAGGCCGAACTGCCCGGGGACGTGCTCCCCGGCGTGCTCAGCGAGTCCCTGCACGCCGAACTGGTCGCCTTCCGCCGTGACCTGCACATGCACCCCGAGCTGGGCAACCAGGAGTTCCGCACGACCGCCGCGATCAAGGAGCGGCTGGAGCAGGCCGGGCTGCGGCCCCGCGTCCTCGCCACCGGAACCGGACTGATCTGTGACATCGGGATCGCCGAGGGGCACGAGGCGGAACGGCCCGCCCCGCCGCTGCTCGCCCTGCGCGCCGACATCGACGCCCTGCCCATCCCCGACACCAAGGCCGACTGCCCGTACCGGTCCACCGTGCCCGACCGGGCCCACGCCTGCGGCCACGACGTGCACACCACCGTCGTGCTCGGCGCCGGCCTCGTCCTCGCCGACCTGCACGCCAAGGGGCTGCTGTCCCGCCCGGTGCGGCTGGTCTTCCAGCCCGCCGAGGAGGTGCTGCCCGGCGGCGCGCTCGGCGCGATCGCGGACGGGGCGCTCGACGGGGTGGGCCGGATGCTCGCCGTGCACTGCGACCCCAAGGTCGAGGCCGGCCGGATCGGTCTGCGGCACGGGCCCATCACCAGCGCCTGCGACCGGCTGGAAGTCGCCCTCGACGGGCCCGGCGGGCACACCGCCAGGCCGCACCTGACCACCGACCTGGTGACGGCGGCCGCCCGCGTCGCCGTCGACGTGCCCGCACTGGTCGCCCGGCGCGTCGACACCCGCGCCGGTCTCGCCCTGACCTGGGGCCGGATCGAGTCGGGCCATGCCCCGAACGTCGTACCGCAGCACGCCGAACTGTCCGGCACCGTGCGCTGCCTGGACCTGGACGCCTGGCGGGACGCGCCGGACATCGTGCACGCGGCCATCGACGAGATCGCCACGCTGCACCGCGCCAAGTCGGAGATCAACTACGTGCGGGGCGTGCCGCCGGTGGTCAACGACCGGGAGTCCACCGAGCTGCTGCGCCGGTCGATGGTGGCCCGGCGCGGTATGGAGTCGGTCGAGAGCACGGAGCAGAGCCTCGGCGGCGAGGACTTCTCCTGGTACCTGGAGAACGTGCCCGGCGCCATGGCCCGGCTGGGCGTGCGCGCCCCCGGGGACCGCATGGTCCGGGACCTGCACCAGGGCGACTTCGACGCCGACGAGTACGCCATCACGGTCGGCGTGGAGTTGTTCACGGCCGCCGCGCTGCTCGACGACGTGTAGCCGGCCCCCCGGCTCCGAAGGGCGGCCCGGAACGGCCGGGCCGCCCCGGGGCAACACACTCGTAAGCCAACTGTGCACTGTGCGCAACAGGGGTGTGAGAGGTCCGGTACGCCGAGTTCAGGCGGTGTTTGCCTCGAATAGATAACGGCTTCGCGAGGGGGTTTTTTGCGACATCTACGCGCGTTACGATGCCGCGAAGCCGACGCCGTCGGGGCGTCTCGGCTCGAGCACCGATCCGGTGCTCACATCAAGCGCCGACAGGCGCTCAGGTCAGGTGAAGGAGCCTTCCCGTGCGCCGGGTAGCCAAGCTTTCCGCTGCGTGTGTCGCCACCGCAGCTCTCGCCCTCACTGCCACCGCGTGTGGCAGTACCTCCTCCGACAACGACACCTCGTCGTCCTCCTCCGGTGACGGCAAGGGCGTCAAGATCGGTCTCGCCTTCGACGTCGGCGGCCGTGGTGACCGCTCCTTCAACGACTCCGCCGCGCGCGGTGCCGACAAGGCGAAGAAGGAGTTCGGCGGCGAGATCAAGGAGCTGACCGCGAAGACCTCGGACACCGAGGCCGACCGCGAGCAGCGCCTGTCCGACATGGCCGAGGCCGGGTACAGCCCGATCATCGGTGTCGGTTACGCGTACGCCGCCTCGATGACCAAGGTCGCGGCGAAGTACCCGAAGACCAGCTTCGGCATCGTCGACTCGGTGGTCGACGCCAAGAACGTCGACAGCATCACCTTCACCGAGGAGCAGGGCTCCTACCTGGCCGGTGTCGCCGCCGCGCTGAAGACGAAGAAGGACCACGTCGGCTTCATCGGTGGTGTCGACGTCCCGCTGATCAAGAAGTTCGAGGCGGGTTACGTCCAGGGCGTCAAGGACACCAACTCCAAGATCAAGGTCGACACCCAGTACCTGAGCCACGGCTCGGACACCTCCGGCTTCGCCAGCCCCGACAAGGGCAAGGAAGCCGCGCAGGGCATGCTGGACAACGGCGCCGACGTGATCTACTCGGCGGCCGGCTCCTCCGGCAACGGCGCGATCGAGGCCGTCAACGGCGTCAAGGGCGCCTGGGCGATCGGCGTGGACTCGGACCAGTACAGCATCCCGGGTCTGGCCAAGTACAAGAACTCGATCCTGACCTCGATGGTCAAGAACGTCGACCTCGGTGTCTACGACTTCGTCAAGTCCGTCCACGACGCCAAGCCGCTGACCGGCACCAACACCTACTCGCTGAGCAAGGACGGCGTCTCGCTGTCCACCAGCGGTGGCTTCATCGACGACATCCAGGCGAAGCTGGACGCGGCGAAGAAGAAGATCGTCGACGGCTCCGTCAAGGTCAAGACCACCCCGTGACCTGACGGGTCCCGTGGGACCTCGGCTCGGCGCGGGGGCGGCTTCCGCAGCCCCCCGCCGAGCCATAACAATGTGTCAACTCTACGCGTGTAGCATTGAGTTGCCGCGCTAGCGTCGCCGACGCCTGCCCTCCCCCCGCAGCCCCTTTCCCCGAGGAGAGTGCGCCATCAACGCGTCCAGCCCTCCCGCTGCCGTCGAACTGCGCGGCATCACCAAGCGTTTCCCCGGCGTCGTCGCCAACCGCGACATCGACATCACGGTCCGCACGGGCACCGTACACGCCCTCTGCGGTGAGAACGGCGCCGGCAAGTCCACCCTGATGAAGATCCTCTACGGCATGCAGCAGCCGGACGAGGGCACCATCAAAATCAACGGTGAACCGGTCACCTTCAGCAACCCCGGCGACGCCATCGCCCGCGGCATCGGCATGGTGCACCAGCACTTCATGCTCGCCGACAACCTCACCGTCCTCGAGAACGTCGTCCTCGGCGCGGAGAAGCTGCACGGCATCGGCGGCAAGGCGCGTACGAAGATCAAGGAGATCTCCGACGCGTACGGCCTGGGCGTGCGGCCCGACGTCCTGGTGGAGGCGCTCGGCGTCGCCGACCGCCAGCGCGTGGAGATCCTCAAGGTCCTCTACCGCGGCGCCCGGACCCTCATCCTGGACGAGCCGACCGCCGTGCTCGTGCCGCAGGAGGTCGACGCCCTCTTCGACAACCTCCGCGAGCTGAAGGCCGAGGGCCTCACGGTCATCTTCATCTCCCACAAGCTGGGCGAGGTGCTCTCCGTCGCCGATGAGATCACCGTCATCCGGCGCGGCACCACGGTCGGCACGGCCGAGCCGCGCAGCACCACCTCCAAGCAGCTCGCCGAGATGATGGTCGGCAGCGAGCTGCCCACGCCGGAGACGGAGGAGTCCACCGTCACGGACGTCCCCATGCTCACGGTGGACAAGCTGCACCTGTCCCAGACCGACCTGGACGGCGTCGAGCGGATCATCCTCGACGAGATCTCCTTCACCATCCACAAGGGCGAGGTCCTCGGCATCGCCGGCGTGGAGGGCAACGGCCAGTCCGAGCTGGTCGAGGCGATCATGGGCATGCGGAACCCGGACGCCGGCGTCGTCACGTTGGACGCCGACGACATCTCCCACACCCCCACCCGCCGCCGCCGTGAGGCCGGCATCGGCTACATCCCCGAGGACCGCCACCGCCACGGCCTGCTCCTCGAGGCGCCGCTGTGGGAGAACCGCATCCTCGGCCATGTCACCGAGCGCCCCAACTCGCGCGGCGGACTGCTCGACACGAAGGCCGCCCGGACCGACACCGAGCGCATCGTCCGTGACTACGACGTCCGTACGCCCGGAATCGAGGTGACCGCCGCCTCGCTGTCCGGCGGCAACCAGCAGAAGCTGATCGTCGGCCGCGAGATGAGCCACAACCCGAAGCTGCTCATCGCCGCCCACCCCACCCGCGGTGTGGACGTCGGCGCGCAGGCGGCGATCTGGGACTACATCCGCGAGGCCCGCCGCGAAGGCATGGCCGTGCTGCTGATCTCCGCCGACCTGGACGAGCTCATCGGGCTCTCCGACACCCTGCGGGTGATGTACCGGGGCCGTCTGGTCGCCGACGCCGACCCCGCCACCATCACCCCCGAGGAGCTGGGCTCCGCCATGACGGGTGCGGCCTCCGGCCACCTGGAGCACACAGAGGACGACGAGCGATGAAGAAGCTGACCTCACGGATCGACAAGGAGCGGCTGCTCCTCGGGATCGCGGCGCCGCTGCTGGCGATCGTCGCCGCGCTCGTCGTCACCACCCTGGTGATCCTCGCCACCGGCAAGAACCCGGGCGACGCCTTCAGCGACATGGTGACCTACGGCTTCGCCAGCGACAGCCAGGTCTACATCCTTAACAAGGCGACGACCTACTACCTCGCCGGTGTCGCGGTGGCCATCGGCTTCCGCATGAACCTGTTCAACATCGGTGTCGACGGCCAGTACCGGCTCGCCGCGTTCATCGCGGCCGTCCTCGGCGGGGCGCTGACCGTGCCCGGCTGGATCGCCATCCCCCTGATCATCATCTGCGCGATGGCGACCGGTGCCCTGTGGGCGGCCATCGCCGGCGTGCTGAAGGTGACCCGCGGCGTCAGCGAGGTCATCTCGACGATCATGCTCAACTCGATCGCCACCGCGATCATCGCCTACCTGCTGCAGCCCGGGAAGCTCGGCCAGCTCGACCAGGCGGGCACGCTCGTCTCCACCAAGCCGCTGCCGTCGTCCTCGTACTTCTTCAGCATCGACACCGGGCCGGCCGGTGTCCTGTGGGGCTTCGTCGTCATCGCCGTGGTCGTCGGCGTCGGCTACTGGTTCGTGCTCGGCCGCACCCGGTTCGGCTTCGACCTGCGCACCGTCGGCCAGTCCGACACCGCCGCCGCCGCGAGCGGCGTCGGGGTGAAGAAGATGATCGCGACCAGCATGATCATCTCGGGTGCGGTGGCCGGTCTGATCGGCATGCCGACCCTGCTCAACGACAGCCACCAGTTCAGCAACGACTTCCCGGCGGGCATCGGCTTCACCGGCATCGCCATCGCGCTGCTCGGCCGCAACAGCCCGATCGGCATCGCGCTCGGCGCCCTCCTGTGGGGCTTCCTGGAGCGCACCACCAACCACCTGGAGTTCCAGGGTTACGACAAGGAGATCCTCGGCGTGATCCAGGGCGTCATCGTCCTGTGCGTCGTGATCGCCTACGAGGTCGTCCGCCGCTACGGCCTCAAGCGCCAGCAGCAACGGGTCGGCGCCGAACTCGCCGCCCAGGCCGCCGCCCCGACGAAGAAGCAGGAGGTGGCGTGATGACTGCCACGATGACCGACGCGCCGCCGCCCGCGGCGCCCAAGGCGGAGGGCGCGGCCGGCAAGCGCTCGGGCCGTTCGCTCGGCCAGATCCTCATGATCGTCGCGGGTGCGCTGCTCCTCGTGGCCGCCGTCCGCGTCATCACCGGCGCCGACCAGCTCACCTCCGAAGGACAGGTCGGAGCCGCCCTCGGACTCGCCGTGCCCATCGGTCTCGCCGGTCTGGCCGGTCTGTGGTCCGAGCGGGCCGGTGTGGTCAACATCGGCCTCGAGGGCATGATGATCCTCGGCACCTTCGGCGCCGGCTGGGTCGGCTGGCAGACCAACCCCTGGCTGGGCCTGCTGTGCGGCATCGGCTTCGGTGTCCTCGGCGGCCTGGTGCACGCCGTCGCCACCATCACCTTCGGTGTCGACCACATCGTCTCCGGTGTCGCGGTCAACCTGCTCGCGCTCGGCGCCACCCAGTACCTCGCCAAGCTCTTCTTCGCCGAGGGCAAGCCGGCGGAGGCGGGCGGCAACCCCAAGCAGTCCCCGCCCGTCGACTCGCTGCCCCACGTCACCGTGCCGGGTCTGTCCGACGCCCTGGAGTCGGTCCAGAACCACCACTGGTTCCTGCTCTCCGACCTCGCGGGCATCGTCGGCGGTCTGATCACCGACCTGTCGGTGGTGACGATCCTGGCCGTGCTGCTGTTCGTCGGAAGCTGGTGGCTGCTGTGGCGCACCTCGTTCGGCCTGCGGCTGCGCTCCTGCGGTGAGAACCCGGTCGCCGCCGAGTCGCTGGGCGTCAACGTCTACCAGTACAAGTACGTGGCCGTGGCCGTCTCCGGCGGTCTCGCCGGCCTCGGCGGCGCGTTCCTCGCCCTGGTCACCTCCCACACCTACCTGGAGGGCCAGACCGGCGGGCGCGGCTACATCGGCCTCGCGGCGATGATCTTCGGCAACTGGCGGCCGGGCGGTCTGGCCATGGGCGCCGGCCTGTTCGGCTACTCCGACGCGCTGCAGCTCCGCAACGGCGGCACGACCGTCCACGCGCTGCTGCTCCTGCTGGTCGTCCTGCTCGTGGTCCTGGCCGGCTGGAAGCTGTACCGCTCCGCCGTCTGGCAGGGCGCCATCAGCCTCATCGTGGGCGGGCTCGTCCTTGCCTGGTACCTGCTCACCGACGAGGTCCCGAGCGACTTCGTGGGCGCCACCCCGTACGTCGTGACGCTGCTGGTGCTCTCGCTCTCCGCCCAGCGGCTGCGCATGCCCAAGGCGGACGGCATGCGGTACCGGAAGGGACAGGGCAAGTGACGGCCGCGCAGGACGCCGGCTTCGACTGGGAGCCGCTGCGCGCCGAGGCGCGCGAGGCCATGACCCACGCCTACGTCCCCTACTCGGGCTACCCGGTCGGCGTCGCCGCCCTGGTCGACGACGGGCGCACGGTCAGCGGCTGCAACGTCGAGAACGCCTCCTACGGGCTCGGCCTGTGCGCCGAGTGCGGGCTCGTCTCGCAGCTCCAGCGCACGGGCGGCGGCCGCCTCACGCACTTCACCTGCGTGGACGGCGAAGGCGCCCTGCTGGTGCCGTGCGGCCGCTGCCGCCAGCTCCTCCACGAGTTCGGCGGCCCCGGCCTGCTGCTGGACACTCCCGAGGGCGTCCTACCGCTCTCCGAGATGCTGCCCCAGGCCTTCGGCCCGGGCCATCTCTCCAAGTAACTCCCGTACGGCCCCCCTGACCAGATCAGGGGGGCCGTGCACTTCGCACCTCCCGGAAGGAAGCCATAGCCATGGCCATGGACGCCATCTCCGTCATCCGCGCCAAGCGCGACCGCGGTGAGCTGACCGACGAGCAGATCGACTGGGTCATCGACGCGTACACCCGCGGCGAGGTCGCCGACGAGCAGATGTCGTCGCTCGCGATGGCGATCCTGCTGAACGGGATGAACCGCCGGGAGATCGCCCGCTGGACCGCGGCCATGATCGCCTCCGGCGAGCGCATGGACTTCTCCTCGCTGTCCCGTCCGACGGCGGACAAGCACTCCACCGGCGGCGTCGGCGATAAGATCACGCTCCCGCTGGCCCCGCTCGTCGCGGCCTGCGGCGCGGCCGTCCCGCAGCTCTCCGGCCGGGGCCTCGGCCACACCGGCGGCACGCTGGACAAGCTGGAGTCGATCCCCGGCTGGCGCGCGCTGCTGTCCAACGAGGAGATGCTGAACGTCCTCGACACCACCGGCGCGGTGATCTGCGCGGCCGGCGACGGCCTGGCCCCGGCCGACAAGAAGCTGTACGCCCTGCGGGACGTCACCGGCACGGTCGAGGCGATCCCGCTGATCGCGTCCTCGATCATGTCCAAGAAGATCGCCGAGGGCACCGGCTCCCTGGTCCTGGACGTGAAGGTGGGCTCCGGCGCCTTCATGAAGACCATCGAGGACGCCCGTGAGCTGGCCTCCACGATGGTAGGCCTCGGCACCGACCACGGGGTGCGGACGGTCGCGCTGCTGACGGACATGTCCACCCCGCTCGGCCTCACCGCCGGCAACGCCCTCGAGGTCCGCGAGTCGGTCGAGGTCCTGGCGGGCGGCGGCCCGGCGGACGTGGTCGAGCTGACGGTCGCCCTGGCCCGCGAGATGCTCGACGCGGCCGGCATCAAGGACGCCGACCCCGCGAAGGCACTGGCCGACGGCTCGGCGATGGACGTGTGGCGCCGGATGATCGCGGCTCAGGGCGGCGACCCGGACGCCGTGCTGCCCACGTCCAAGGAGCAGCACGTCATCAGGGCGTCCGCGTCCGGCGTCCTGACCCGGCTGGACGCCTACGGCATCGGTGTCGCCGCCTGGCGCCTCGGCGCGGGCCGCGCCCGCAAGGAGGACCCGGTGCAGGCGGCGGCGGGCGTGGAGATGCACGCCAAGCCGGGCGACACGGTGACCGAGGGCCAGCCGCTGCTGACCCTGCACACGGACACCCCCGAGCGCTTCGAGTACGCGCTCCAGGCGGTCGAGGGCTCGTACGACATCGCGGCCCCGGGCACGCCCTTCACGCCGTCGCCGGTGGTGCTGGAGCGCATCGCCTGACCAGGGCGCGCGGCCGGGGCTACTGATGCAGGGCTCTTTTCGGGTGAACGGGATCGGTGGACCTCCGCCGGTCCCGTTCGGCATGCTGGGATCGGTGACGCACCGATCTACCAGACACTGGCCATCGCCGTGTCGTCTCGACTGGGGATGCTCATCCCGGACCTCGTGGTCGCCCCGTTGCCTGAGTGCATGGAATCGGAAACCCACATTCCGGCCGCTCTGGCGGAACTGGTCGTAGAAGTGACATCCAAGTCCAACGCACGTCACGACCGCATCAGCAGGCCTGCCGCGTACGCGTCCGCAGGCATCCCGCTGTACCTCCTCGTCGACCGCTGGGCACCCGGCGGTCCGACGGCGACGCTCTACGGAGAACCGAAGGGCGAGGTCTACCGAGTCCTCGCAGCCGTGAAGTTCGGCGATCCCATCAAGCTGCCGGAGCCGTTCGGCATCACCATCGACACCGGAGAGTTCCCCGTCGACTGACACGCCCTCACCCCAGTACCGTCGCCACCCCCACCAGGACCGGCACCGAGACCACCGTCGACAGCAGGACCGACTCGCGGGCCAGGGTCTCGGCGACCCGGTAGCGGCTGGCGTAGGTGAACAGGTTCTGGGCGGCCGGCAGGGCCGAGGTGACGACCACGTCCAGCAGGGGCGCGCCGTGCAGGCCGAAGACGCCGCGCGCCAGTACCCAGGCCACCAGCGGCTGGCCCACCGACTTCAGCGCCACCGACAGCAGGACCAGCCGGCGGTCGAGCCCCCGGCCGGGAGCCGCGCTGCCGCGCAGGGACATGCCGAAGACCAGCAGGGCCGCCGGGACCGACATGTTGCCGATCATGGTCAGCGGCTCCATGACCGGGCCCGGGACCTTCCAGCCCGCCGCGGACACCACCACACCGGTGAGCGAGCCCACCGCGATCGGATTGCGCAGCGGGGTCAGCAGCCGCCGCCACAGGGTGCCCTTCTCACCCGTGCCGGTCAGGTCCAGGACGGTCAGGGCGACGGGCGTGACGATGACGACCTGGAACAGCAGCACCGGGGCCACCAGGGACGCATCGCCCAGGACGTAGGCGGCGATCGGGATGCCGAGGTTGCCCGAGTTGACGTACCCCGCGCACAGGGCGCCGATCGTCGTACGGCCCACGCCCCAGTGCCGCAGCGCGCCCACCGCCACGAAGGCCGCCGAGACCGCGGCCGTGCTCAGAGCCGTCACCAGCAGGCGGCTGGAGAACAGGACGGAGAGGTCGGCCCGGGCCAGCGTGTGGAACAGCAGGGCCGGTCCGGCCACCGAGAAGGCGAGCCGGGTCAGCACGTCACGGCCCGGCTCACCGAGGGTGCCGCGCCACCCGAGCACATAGCCCACCCCGATGACGACCGCGATCACCGCGAACCCGCTCAGCACCCCCGTCACGGCCCCAACCCTCCGCCGGGGCGCGACGGCTGGTCAATGTGATCTCCGCCCGGGCGTGTCCGGCGGGCGGTCCGCGATGAGTTGTGCCCTGGCCGCCGGTCTACCGCACGTGGACGCCTACACACCCGCCGTGCTCGTACTGCCCGGACCCGTCACCCGTGCCGAGGTGGCCGGGCTCTGCGCCGATGTGCGGGCGCTGCTGGAGGGCGGCGGGGCCGCGGTCGTGGTGTGCGACGTGGCCGGTCTCGGGCCGCCGGGGCTCCAGACCGTGGACCTGCTGGCCCGGCTGGAGCTCGCAGCCCGCCGGGCCGGCGGGCGGATACGGCTGCGCGACCCCGCCCCCGCGCTACACGCCCTGCTCGACCTGGTCGGACTCCGCTTCCAGGTGGAGGGGCAGACCGAAGAGCGGGAACCAGCGCGCGGTGTCGAGGAAGCAGTGGAAACCGGTGATCCGGCCGTCTGACACCTCCAGCACCTGCACCGCCCAGGGAGTGAACCCGCCCTTCTCCTCGTCCGGCTTGTAGTGCGCGAAGCCCGGCAGGCCGTTCGCACGCACCGGCAGCAGCCGGGAGCCCGCGCAGGACGCGCCCAGGGTGGCCATGAAGCCGGTGATGTCGGCCGGGCCGCGCAGCCACAGGTCGAACGGCGGCATCGTCATGACGGCGTCCTCGTGCAGCAGCGCGGTCAGCGCCGTCATGTCGTAGCCCTCGAAGGCCTTCACATAGCGGTCGAGCAGTCTCTGCTGCTCCTCGTCCAGCGGGTCGGACACCGCCCCCGCGGCGGCCCCGGAGTCCCGCTCGGCGAGCGTCGCCCGGGCCCGCTGCAGGGCGCTGTTGACGGAGGCGACCGTGGTGCCCAGCAGCTCGGCGACCTCGCTCGCCCGCCAGGCCAGCACCTCGCGCAGGATCAGCACCGCCCGCTGCTTGGGCGGAAGCTGCTGCAGGGCCGCCATGAACGCCAGCCGGACCGACTCCTTGGCGACGGCCGCCTCCGCCGGGTCCTCCACCGTCGGCAGCACGCGGGCGTCCGGCATCGGCTCCAGCCAGGTGTTGTCGGGACGGGGGGAGAGCGCCGCCCGCGCGAGCGGCGTCGCGTCGGTGAGGTCCATCGGGCGGGCCCGCTTGTTGCCCGCCGTCAGCATGTCCAGGCACACGTTCGTCGCGATCCGGTACAGCCACGAGCGCAGGGAGGAGCGGCCCTCGAACTTGTCGTAGCTCCGCCAGGCCCGCACCAGGGTGTCCTGCACCGCGTCCTCGGCCTCGAAGGAGGACCCGAGCATCCGGTAGCAGTACCCGGTCAGCTCGGTGCGGTGCTTCTCCAGCGCTGTGTCGAGGTCCGTCGTCGCCGTTCCGCTGCCCATCGTGCCCACCCCTGTGGCCGTCCGTCCCCGTAGCGCCCCTTCGCGCCCCAGCACTTCGGAAGCTACCGCAGCCCACTGACAATGGCGCCCGGAGAGCGAAAAAGCCCGGCCGGGACCGGTTCCTTCACACAACTGGGCGGACACCGCGGCCGGTGCCCGCCCAGTGGTACGCGCGTCGCCTCAGTACGCCGGGACCGGCTCCCGCCGGGCCGCCCGGGACCCGAGGACGGTGATGGCCACGACGCCGAGGACCGCGAGGACACCGACGCCGACCGTGCCCGCCCAGCCGCCGGCGTGGAACGCCGTCGCGCCCACCGTGCTGCCCGCGCTGGAGCCGATGTAGTACGCGGACTGGTACAGGGCGGAGGCCTGGGCGCGGCCGTGCTCGGCCGTCCTGCTGACCGCCGAGGAGGCGACCGCGTGGCCCGCGAAGAAGCCCGCCGTGATGAGCACCAGGCCCAGCAGGACCAGCGGGAGGGAGGGCGCCAGGGACAGCAGCAGGCCCGCCGCCGTCGTACCGCCCGCCAGGTACAGCGCGCCCCGGCGGCCGAGTCGGCCCACCAGACGGCCCGCCGTCGACGCGGACACCGTACCGACGAGGTACACCAGGAAGATCGAGCCGACGATGCCCTGCGGCAGGGAGAACGGCGCCTCCGTCAGCCGGTAGCCGATCACCGTGTACACGCCGCCGAACACCGTCATGAACAGCGCGCCGATCGCGTACAGCCGGCGCAGCAGCGGGTCGGCGAGATGGCCGCGCACCGTGCCCAGCAGCACCCGCGGGCGCAGCGAGCCCGCGGAGAAGTGCCTCGGGGCCGGCAGCAGCAGCCGGAACGCCACCGCGCAGGCCACCGCGACCGCGCCGATCACACCGACGGCGACCCGCCAGCCCCACTCCTGCGCGACCCAGCCGGTGATCACCCGGCCGCTCATCCCGCCGACGCTGTTGCCCGCCACGAACAGCCCGATAGCCGTGACCAGCGCCTTCGGCCGGACCTCCTCGGCCAGATACGCCGTCGCCGAGGCCGGCAGACCCGCCAGCGCCGCGCCCTGCACGGCCCGCAGCACCACCAGCGCGCCGATCGACGGCGCGAAGGGCACCAGCAGGCCCACGCCCACCGCGACCGCCAGGGAGGCCGTCATCACCGTACGGCGGCCGAAGCGCTCCGACAGGGCACTCATCGGCAGCACGAACAGCGCCAGGCCGCCGGTCGCGGCCGCCACCGTCCAGCTCGCCTCGCTCGCCGCCACTCCGAACTCACCGGAGATCAGCGGCAGCAGGGCCTGGGTGGAGTAGAGCAGGGCGAAGGTCGCGACCCCGGCGAGGAAGAGGGCGAAGCTCATCCGGCGGTAGCCGGGGCCGCCCGGAGCCATCCGGGAGTCGGTCGCGGAGTCGGAGGAGGGGACGGGCGTGACGGCGTCCAGGGTGGCGGACGCCCCGGTACTGGCGGGAGACATGCTTCGACGCTATGCACGGCCCACTGATCCGTCCAATGCATGGAATCGCCATAATCGTTCCCGTGAAGCATGAGCAGAGGTCACAGGGTCAGCTGTCATCGTTCAGTGACATGGAAGACATGGCGCTGTTGCTCGCGCCGCGCCTCGCGTACTTCGCCGGAGTCGCCCGCACCGAGCACGTCACCCGGGCCGCCCACGAGATGAACGTCCCCCAGTCCACGCTCTCCCGGGCCATGGTCCGGCTGGAGCAGGACCTCGGTGTCGGTCTGTTCGCCCGCCACGGCCGCACGGTCTCCCTCACCACCGCGGGCCGCACCTTCCTCGCCTCCGTCGAGCGCGCCCTCGCCGAGATCGAGCGTGCCGCCGATGAGGTCCGCGCCGACGCCGACCCGGCCACCGGCAAGGTCGCCTTCGGCTTCCTGCACACCATGGGCGCCGAGACCGTACCCGGCCTGCTGCACGCCTTCCGCGCCGACCACCCGCGCGTCCGCTTCAGCCTCTTCCAGAACTACGGGGAGGCGATGCTGGAGCGGCTGCGCGCGGGCGAACTGGACCTCTGCCTGACCTCCCCGGTGCCGGACGCCCCCGACCTGGTCGCCCGCCGCCTGGACGAGCAGAAACTGCGCCTGGTCGTGCCGGCCGACCACCGCCTGGCCGGCCGCCGCCGTATCCGGCTGGCCGAGGCGGCCGAGGAAACCTTCGTCACCCTGGAGCCGGGGTACGGCCTGCGCCGTATCACCGACGACCTGTGCCGCGAGGCAGGCTTCAAGCCCCGTATCGCCTTCGAGGGCGAGGAGGCGGAAACCCTGAGGGGCCTGGTGGCGGCCGGCCTCGGCGTCGCCCTGCTGCCGCCCCCGACGGTGCCGCGCCCGGGAGTGGTGGAACTGACGGTCACGGCGCCGCGGGCGGCCCGGGAGATCGGTGTCGCCTGGCTGGCCGACCGCCCGGACACCCCACCGGTGGCGGCCTTCAAGAAGTTCCTGCTCTCCAGGAGGGGGAGCCTGCTTCCCTAGGGATCCGTGGATCTCCGGGGGAGTCCCGCCCTACCTCCGCAGCGACTTGCCGAACCCCGCGGCCAGTGGCATCCGCAGTCCGATCGGTGGCGGAGCGGCCAGCGCGTCCTCCACCGGCCGTGACACAGAGTGCCCGAACAGGGCCCCCATGACGAAGTCCACGGCGAGCGAGCGCACTTCGTCGCGGTACTGGTGCAAGGTGTGGCCGTCGGTGTGCACTTCGAACCGGCACACGTTCCGGTTCGCCTTCTTCGCCCGCTCCGCCAGCCGGAACGACAGCTCCGGGTCGGTGCGTTCGTCGTTCGTGCCGTGCACGATCAGCACCCGCCGCCCCGCGAGCTGCTTCACCGGCTCGGCGGGTGCGGCCACGTCCTCCTCGGGCAGCCAAGGGGCGAGCGCGACGACGGAGTTCACCGCCTCGTGGCCGCCCGCCCGCAGCGCCGCCCGGCCGCCCATGTCCAGGCCCACCAGGCACACCGGCACATCCCCGTACCGGCGTACGACCTCGTCGGCTGCCCACTCCGCGTCCGCCGCCAGATGCGCCTCGCTGCCGTTCCAGCCGCGGTACCGGTAGTGCACGGCGTGCACGGCCAGCCCCTCCTCCCGGCCCGCCCGGGCGAACCGGCGGCCCAGGGAACGAACGAAGGCCGTCGCCCATACGGGGGACGGCCTGCGGTCGGAGGTCTCCTCCCCGCCGGGGAGCAGCAGCACCGCTCCGCTCACCGCCGTCGGCTCCGCCCCGACCGCCTTTCCCAGTCCGGCCGTTCGGACCGGCGTCGCTTGCTGTCCCATGACGCAACAGTGTCAGAAGCCGTGGTGTACGAAACCCGTCCGGGCGGTCACCGTTGCGTATCGGCGGAAAACCTGCTGTGTCTCCTGGGATACCGGGGGTGCTCTACGCGCGTAGGAGTTAGAGTGCGGAAATGACGAGCCAGACTGCACCGACTGGGACCGTCCCGGCCCACGTTCCGGCGCCGGACCAGATCCGACGGGCGCCCAAGGTTCTGCTGCACGACCATCTCGACGGCGGGCTGCGCCCCGGCACCGTCGTCGAACTCGCCCAGGAGATCGGGTACTCCCAACTGCCCGAGACCGACCCCGGCAAGCTGGGCCTCTGGTTCCGTGAGGCAGCCGACTCCGGCTCGCTGGAACGGTACCTGGAGACCTTCTCGCACACCGTCGGCGTGATGCAGACCCGGGACGCGCTGGTCCGGGTCGCCCGCGAGTGCGCCGAGGACCTGGCCGAGGACGGGGTCGTCTACGCCGAGGTGCGCTACGCGCCCGAGCAGCACCTCGCCGCCGGGCTGAGCCTCGAAGAGGTCGTCGAGGCGGTCGACGAGGGCTTCCGGCAGGGGGAGCGGCTCGCCCGGGAGAACGGCCATCGCATCCGGGTCGGCGCCCTGCTGACCGCCATGCGGCACGCCGCCCGCGCCCTGGAGATCGCCGAACTCGCCAACCGCTACCGGGACATGGGTGTCGTCGGCTTCGACATCGCCGGTGCCGAGGCCGGCTACCCGCCCACCCGGCACCTCGACGCCTTCGAGTACCTCAAGCGGGAGAACAACCACTTCACCATCCACGCCGGCGAGGCCTTCGGACTGCCCTCCATCTGGCAGGCGCTGCAGTGGTGCGGAGCCGACCGGCTCGGGCACGGGGTGCGGATCATCGACGACATCGAGGTCCGGGCGGACGGCTCGGTGCGGCTCGGCCGGCTGGCCTCCTACGTCCGCGACAAGCGCATCCCGCTGGAGCTGTGCCCCAGCTCCAACCTGCAGACCGGGGCCGCCTCCTCCTACGCCGAGCACCCGATCGGGCTGCTGCGGCGGCTGCACTTCAGGGCGACCGTGAACACGGACAACAGGCTGATGTCGCACACCAGCATGAGCCGGGAATTCGAGCATCTCGTCGAGGCGTTCGGTTACACGCTCGACGACCTCCAGTGGTTCTCCGTCAATGCGATGAAATCAGCGTTCATTCCTTTCGATGAACGACTCGCGATGATCAATGACGTGATCAAGCCTGGATATGCAGAGCTGAAGTCCGAATGGCTGTTCCAGCAGACCGCCTCCACCAGTGGTTCTTCCGATTCGGAAGGGTGACGGCGGGTAAATCCGCTGCCGAAATGCGAACGCCGCTTCACAAGTCGTACGCATTTCGGTGTTTGCGGCGGGCCGCGCGGGGTGTCTACGGTCGTGGGACCGCTCAGAGCTTTTGTGATCACCCGTCTCCGTATTCAAGGACGCATTTAACATGAAGCAGTCTGCTGCCAAGACCCTCGGTGTCGCCGCCCTCGGTGCCGCTTTCGCGGCCGTGGGTGCGGGCGCCGCCGAGGCGGCCCCGGCCGCTCCGGTCGCCCCGCAGGCCCTGGACTCCGTCACCACCGCACTGCCGGCCCAGAACGTCGGCCAGACGCTCGCCCAGGGGCAGGGCGCTCTCGGCACCGGGGGCACCGTCGCGCAGCCGGTCGTCGGGAACGTCCTCGCCGGGGGGCCGACCGCGCCGCTCGCCGGGCTGCTCGGCGGACTGCCGCTCCAGGGCATGCCCACCCAGGGCGTCGCGGTGAACGGCCTGCCGCTCGGCTGACACCCCGCCGTACGACGCGTCGGCGCGCCCCGGAACCTTCCCGGGACGCGCCGACGGCGTTCACGTGCGCGGGGACCGGCCCGCATGGGCTCACCAGGTCGCGGCGCGGGCCTTGTTCTCGGCCGGGAGCAGGATCCACAGCGCTATGTAGAGCAGGAACTGCGGGCCGGGCAGCAGGCAGGACACCAGGAAGACGACCCGCATCGTCGTCGCCGAGGTGCCGAAGCGCCGGGCCAGCGCGGCGCACACGCCGCCGATCACGCGGCCGTGGGTGGGGCGGACGAGGCTGGACATCTGCGGCTCCTTCGGGACGTCGGACGAGGCGGTCCGGTCGGCTGCCTCAACGATGTCCACGGTACGGAGACGAAGGGGGCGAAGCGTCGCTCTACGGGGCGATCCCGACCCTGGGAATCGTCGGGGTACGACCCTGAGCCAGGTCCTCCTGGACGGTGACCTGCCCGGTGGCGCCGGGCGCCTGCCCGGCCCGCCGGCGCAGCCGGGCCCGGCCGGCCGGGACCACGGCCAGGTGGGCCAGGGCCACGCCCACGGTGTTCAGCAGCAGCGAGTCGACGTCCACGACCCGGCCGGGCACGCCGGTCTGCAGCAGGGCGATGCCGGTGGAGACCAGGGCGCCCGCGGCGGTCGTACGGACCAGGGAGGCGAGCGGCGACACGGCGAGCCTGCCGTGTGCCGCGGGCAGCAGCACACCCAGCGGCGCGAGCAGCGCCAGCCCCTCGGCGATGCGTCTGGCCGCCTGGGCCCCGCCCAGCGCCAGATCGGCCCGGATGCCGGCCAGCGGACGTAGATTGGCGGGCATCACCCAGGGCACGTCCAGGGGCCGCAGCATCAGCCAGGCGACGAGCCCGAGATGGGCGACGAGGAGGACACCCCCCGCCAGACGGATACGGATCGCGGCGCTGCCGCCGATGGAGCCTTGACGCTGCACGCCCCCCAAGACGCACCTCTGTGCACAATCGGTTCCGCAGCGGTCACGGGGACGCGCGTGAGGCGTCCGCCACACGCGGGCGGTGCCCGGCCCGTCAGGCCGCGGTGACCTCGCTCGACGGCGGGTCCTCGCTGCCCGGGCGGTTGCGGACGGTGTCGGTGCACTCGTAGCGGCGCAGCGGAGCGGGGGCCGGGCCGCCGAGGATCACCGAGCCGTCGCCCTCCGTCGCCGCCGAGTCGGACAGCGTGCACACGATCTGGGCGAGGGCGTAGGAGGTGAGCCGGGCCGGGACGGTGCTCAGCCGCAGTGTGTCCTCCGGGTCCTTGCGGCCGGGCCCCGCCACGCCCAGGCCGCCGGGCACGTACGTGGTGTAGCGCGCCGACTTCTCCGCGGCCGTGGGGGACGCGGCGAGCTGGTCCAGCAGGCCCTGGGCCACGATGACCCGGCGCCGCGCGTCCGGGGTGCCCTCCGGGACGCGCACGGTGCGGTCGACCGCGACCAGGGAGGACCCGCACAGCAGGAACACCTGGACCGGCACGCCGTGCGCGGACTGGGTCGTCACATCGGGCGCGGACAGCGAGCACGGCACCCGGGAGGGCGCCGCGCCGAAGTCCGTCGGCACCTCGGTGGGCCGGATCCCGCACCCGGCGACCACCGTGGTCAGGAGGGAGGCCGCGAGCAGACGTCGTGCGGTCCGGGCCGTCGGGGCGGTCCGTTCGGTCCGTGCGGTCATGATCCCTCCTTCCCGGTGGTGTTCCCGGCCTTGTCGTCCTGGGTGCCCTCGTCGTCCTCCGCCGTCAGCCGGGAGGCGTCCCGTGGCAGCCGCAGTGTGAACACCGCGCCGCCCTCCGGCGAGTTGGCGGCGGTGATGCCGCCGCCGTGGATGTGGGCGTTCTCCATGGCGATGGACAGGCCCAGGCCGCTGCCCTCGGAGCGCGGCCGGGAGGCACTGGCCTTGTAGAAGCGGTCGAAGACGTGCGGCAGGACGTCCTCGGGGATGCCCGGCCCGTGGTCGCGCACCGCGATGACGAGGTCGTCGCCGTCGATCCGCACCGACACCCTGACCGGCGAGCCGCCGTGCTTGAGGGCGTTGCCGATCAGGTTGGCCAGTATGACGTCCAGGCGGCGCGGGTCCAGCCGGGCGTGGCGTCCGCGCTCGGCGTCCAGCTCGACCGCGTCCAGCCAGGCGCGGGCGTCGATGCAGGCGGTGATCTGGTCGGCGATGTCCACGTCGTCCAGGACCAGCCGGGCGGTGCCCGCGTCGAAGCGGGTCACCTCCATCAGGTTCTCGACCAGGTCGTTCAGCCGCCGGGTCTCGCTGACCACGAGCCGTACGGCGGGCTCGATCATCGGGTCGATGCTCCCGGCCTCCGCGTCCAGCTCCTCCTCCAGCACCTCCGTCACGGCGGTGATGGCGGTCAGTGGGGTCCGCAGCTCATGGCTCATGTCCGCCACGAAGCGGCGCGAGGACTCGTCCCGGGCGGCCATGTCGGCGACCCGTTTCTCCAGCGCCTCGGCGGCGTTGTTGAACGTCCGGGACAGATCGGCCAGTTCGTCGGTGCCGGACACGCTGAGCCGGGTGTCCAGCCGGCCCTCGCCGAGCCGCCGGGCGGCCACCCCGAGCCGGTGCACCGGCTTCAGTACGGTGGTGGCGGCGGCCTGCGCGAGCAGCGCGGAGCCGATCAGGGCCAGGCCGGTCGCGATCCCCAGCGACCAGGCCAGCGAGTTCAGGTCCTTGGCCTCCGGCTCCAGCGACTTGGCCAGATAGCCCGTCGGGCCACCGCCGGCCAGCCGCGCGCCCGCCACCAGGTAGGGCGTGCCGTGGTCGTCGACCCGCTGCCAGTACAGGTGGTACGGCGCCTTGTTGCCGTCGGTCACCTTCTGCCGCTTGTTCACGGCCGCGCGCAGCGACGCCGGCACGTCCTCCAGCGAGAAGCCGTTGATCCCGCCCGAGGTGCCGTACACCGTCTTGCCGTCCGCGTCCTCGGCGACCAGCAGCACGCTGAACCGCTGGCTGCTGCCGGCCATCTGGCCCGCCGCGCGCTGGAGTTCGTCCTGGGTGGGACGTGTGGGCAGCGCGCCCGCGCGGTTCTGCATCTCCTGCTGGAAGTCGCGCAGCACCGCGTCCTGCGCGCGCGTCAGCACCGCCTCGCGGTTCAGCCAGTACGCGATGGCCGACGCCGACACCGCGGCGGTGAGCGCGACCAGCGCGAAGACCACGACCAGCCGCAGCCTGAGGCTGGTGAACCGCAGCCGCGACACACTTCCCTTGCGCCCCGCGGCCCAGCCGCGCGGTCCCCCTCGCGTATCGGTCACTGAGGCGTGTCCAGGCGGTAGCCGACACCACGCACGGTTCGGATCAGGGTCGGGGAGGAGGGCACGTCCTCCACCTTGGCGCGCAGCCGCTGCACACACGCGTCCACCAGACGCGAGTCGCCCAGGTAGTCGTGCTCCCACACCAGCCGCAGCAACTGCTGCCGGGAGAGCGCCTGACCGGGCCGCCGGCTCAGCTCCAGCAGCAGCCGCAGCTCGGTCGGCGTGAGCTGCAGGTCCTCGCCGTTCTTGGTCACGGTCATCGCGGAGCGGTCGATGACGAGGCTGCCGAAGGTCGCCGAGTCGCTGGACTCGCGCTCCCCGCGCCGCAGCACGGCCCGGATCCGGGCGTCCAGCACCCGGCCCTGGACGGGCTTCACGACGTAGTCGTCGGCACCGGACTCCAGTCCGACCACCACGTCGATGTCATCGCTGCGGGCGGTCAGCAGGATGATCGGCAACTGGTCGGTGCGCCGGATGCGCCGGCACACCTCGAACCCGTCGATGCCGGGCAGCATCACGTCCAGCACGATCAGATCCGGCCGCTGCTCGCGCAGCAGCTTCAGACCGTCCTCACCGCTGGCAGCGGTCGCCACCCGGTGTCCCTGGCGCGTCAGGGAGAGCTCCAGGGCCGTGCGGATGGCGTCGTCGTCCTCGATCAGCAACAGGGAAGGCACGGGCTCATTCTGGCCCATGGACGGGGTGCGGATCGACCGGTGGGACGTAGATCGCGGCAGCGGGGCCCCACGGCGGCCCGGGCGCGCCCCGGCGGACTGCTCCGCCCGGGACCGGCGAGACCGTGTCGCCCCCTCCCGGGCGGACCCTCTGACACGCCCCGGCCCCGACCCCTGTGACAGGTCTGTGACAGTCGGCGGACACGGCCATGAAGGTCACTCGGCAAGCTTTTCGGCACAGGCAAGGAAGCACGCCGAGCAGGCCGGGGCACCGGAAGTCCACGACGGGGAGCGCGAGATGAACACGCTGCACAGCATCAGCACCAGCGCAGTGGTCACGCGTCTGCACGACGTGCACCGGGGCCCGGAGAAGTCCGGTGCCGTGAGCGGGCGGGGGTGCGCTCGCGGCATCGGGCGTCAGCACACCGGTTACATGACGGTGGTTGACGCGCACACGGGGGAGACGCACGGGGGATCCGCGTACGGGGAGGAATCGGGGGAGCGTCGCTCGCTGACCGAGGCGGAGTTCACCGCCTACGTCCAGGAGCGCCGCGCCTCCCTGTACGCCACCGCCTACCACCTGACCGGCGACCGTTTCGAGGCCGAGGACCTGCTGCAGAGCGCGCTGTTCTCGACGTACCGGGCGTGGGAGCGGATCAGCGACAAGGCGGCGGTCGGCGGCTATCTGCGCCGCACCATGACCAACCTGCACATCAGCGCCTGGCGGCGCCGCAAGCTCAACGAGTACCCCACCGAGGAACTGCCGGAGACGCCCGGCGACACGGACGCGATGCGCGGCACCGAACTGCGCGCGGTCCTGTGGCAGGCGCTGGCCCGGCTGCCCGAACTCCAGCGCACCATGCTGGTCCTGCGCTACTACGAGGGCCGTACGGACCCGGAGATCGCGGAGATCCTCGGCATCAGTGTCGGCACGGTGAAGTCCAGCATCTGGCGGTCCCTGCGCCGGCTGCGCGAGGACGAAGTCCTCAGCTTCGGCCGTGACGAGGAGAGCGCCTTCGGCGAGCTGGTCGCCTGAGGTCAGGGGGGGAGCAACGGGGGAACGGGGGACCACTGGGGGGTGGAACCCACGGGGGAACACGGGGGAGCACGGGGGAGTGAAAAGGAGCGGGACTGGCGGGCCTCGGGCCCGTCCAGTCCCGCCTCGCGTTCGGCGCGCCGCGCGCCCCTCCTACGCCACCGTGCGCTGCGGAGCCGGCCGGACGGCCGCGGTCATCCGGTCCAGTGCCTCGTCCCGGTCGCAGGGATGGGCGCCCAGGGACACCTGCCGGGCCACGATCGACCGCTCGGAGCGCATCAGCCGCCAGCCCCGCCGCAGCAGGAACGGCACCGACTTGCGGCCCTCCCTGAGGTCCCGCAGGAAGCGCCGGCGGAAGGTGGTGACCGAACCCCGGCTCAGGCACAGCGCGTCGGCCAGCACACCCCGTTCCCGGCAGCGCGCCACGATCTCGGCCGCGAAGATGCCCTCCGCGATGAACAGCGGCGCGGTTCCTATGCTCAGCGTCTCCTCGCCGGTGCGGGCGCTCAGCGCGAGGTCGTACACCGGGACGGGCGTCGCTCCCGTGGCGCACAGCCGGACGATGGCCTCGACCGCGACGTCCGCGTCCCACGACGCGGGGTGGTCCCAGTCGATGTCCGAACTCCCGTCCACCAGCGGCAGGGTCGGGTCGCCGGCCTCCTTGTAGAAGTCGTCGAGGCGCAGCACGGGAAGCCCGGAACGGGCGGCGACGAGGGACTTGCCCGAACCCGAGGGGCCGCAGAGCAGCACGACGCGGGCGGGGGACGGCGGATGAAGGCTCACGGAACACCAGTTTGACGTATGGCGGCGCTCCTGCCGACCCCGCGGGTCGGCTTTGGAGCGCGCGTCACATCTCAACTACCCTACGTGCTGATCTGTTTACCCTGCGCACCAGAAGGCGGCACCGGCGATGGCCCGACACACTTCCTCCCAGCACCCCACCGTGCAGCGCGCCCTGATCGCCCTCGCGGCCGCCGGAGCGGCGCTGGGAGCGGGCGCGGCGTCCGCGCACGCGGACGGCGGCACCCGGCTAGCCGACGCGCCCGCCTCGCTCGGCGACCTCGACCCGGCCGCGGGTCTGACGTCCGTCACCGGCACGGTCGGCTACGCCACCGGCCCGGTCTCCGGCCTCAAGCCCAACCCGCTCGCGGGCACCGGCGTCGACCCGCTGGACAACGGCGTCGGCACCCAGATCGCCGACTTCAAGCCGGTCAGCTCCCGCGATCTGACCCGGCCGGTCGCCGAGGCGGATTCGTTCGGGAGCCTGCCGGTGCTGGGTCAGGTGCTGGGCCCGCAGGGCTGACCGGCGCCGCCCCGGTACGACGAAGAGCCGCGCCACCCCCGGACGGAGGGGTGACGCGGCTCGCTCGTGCGGGCGTGGGCAGGCTCAGTACGACGAGCCGGACGCGCCCAGGGAACCCGTCGGGTGCCAGACCGTCTTGGTCTCCAGGAACGCCGTCATGCGGTCGGTGCCCGGCGTCTCGAAGTAATCCACAGGCTGTGGACGCAGGACGCGCTTCAGGTTGTCCGCCGCCGCGATCTCCAGCTCCTTGGCCAGCACCTCGTCGGCGCCCGCGAGGTCGATCGCGTTGACGTCCTGGTGCGCGGCCAGCGGCGTGGCGATCTCCGCCGTACGGCCCGACAGGACGTTGACGACACCGCCGGGGACGTCGGAGGTGGCCAGCACCTCGCCCAGGGACAGGGCGGGCAGCGGGGCCTTCTCGGAGGCGATCACGACCGCCGTGTTGCCGGTGGCGATCACCGGGGCCACGACCGAGACCAGGCCGAGGAACGACGACTCCTGCGGGGCCAGGACGGTGACCACGCCGGTCGGCTCCGGGGAGGAGAGGTTGAAGAACGGGCCCGCGACCGGGTTGGCGCCACCCACCACCTGGGCGATCTTGTCGGTCCAGCCCGCGTACCAGACCCAGCGGTCGATCGCGGCGTCCACGACCGCCGCCGCCTTGGACTTCGACAGGCCCTCGGCGTCCGCGACCTCCCGGACGAACTGTTCCCGGCGGCCCTCCAGCATCTCCGCGACGCGGTAGAGGACCTGGCCGCGGTTGTAGGCGGTCGCGCCGGACCAGCCGCCGAACGCCTTGCGCGCGGCGACCACCGCGTCACGGGCGTCCTTGCGGGAGGACTGCGGAGCGTTGGCCAGCCACTTGCCCTTCGAGTCGGTCACCTCGTACACCCGGCCGCTCTCGGATCGCGGGAACTTCCCGCCGACGTACAGCTTGTAGGTCTTGAAGACAGTGAGCCGATCAGACATCGAGGTACGCCTCCAGGCCGTGGCGGCCGCCCTCGCGGCCGAAGCCCGACTCCTTGAAGCCGCCGAACGGCGAGGTCGGGTCGAACTTGTTGAACGTGTTGGACCAGACGACACCGGCGCGCAGCTTGCCCGCCACGGCCAGGATGCGGGAGCCCTTCTCGGTCCAGATGCCCGCCGACAGGCCGTACGCGGTGTTGTTGGCCTTGGCGACCGCCTCGTCGGGCGTGCGGAAGGTCAGGACCGACAGCACCGGGCCGAAGATCTCGTCGCGGGCGATGGTGTGCGCCTGGGTGACGTTCGTGAAGAGCGTCGGCGCGAACCAGTAGCCGGAGCCCGGCAGTTCGCAGGCGGGGGACCAGCGCTGGGCGCCCTCCGCCTCACCCTGCTCGGCCAGCGCGGTGATCCGGGCGAGCTGCTCGGCGGAGTTGATGGCGCCGATGTCGGTGTTCTTGTCGAGCGGGTCGCCCAGCCGCAGCGTGGACAGCCGGCGCTTGAGGGAGTCGAGCAGCTCGTCGTGGATCGACTCCTGGACCAGCAGCCTGGAGCCCGCGCAGCAGACCTGGCCCTGGTTGAAGAAGATGCCGTTCACGATGCCCTCGACGGCCTGGTCGATGGGCGCGTCGTCGAAGACGATGTTGGCGCCCTTGCCGCCCAGCTCGAGGGTGAGCTTCTTGCGGGTGCCGGCGACGGTCCGCGCGATCTCCTTGCCGACGTTCGTCGACCCGGTGAACGCGACCTTGTTCACGTCCGGGTGCGCGACGAGCGCGGCACCCGTGTCGCCGTAGCCCGGGAGGATGTTGACGACGCCCTTGGGCAGGCCCGCCTGGCGGCAGATGTCCGCGAAGAACAGGGCCGACAGCGGCGTGGTCTCGGCCGGCTTCAGCACGACCGTGTTGCCGGTCGCCAGCGCCGGGGCGATCTTCCACGCCAGCATCAGCAGCGGGAAGTTCCACGGGATCACCTGGCCGGCGACGCCGAGGGGCTTCGGGTCCGTGCCGAAGCCGGCGTGGCCGAGCTTGTCGGCCCAGCCCGCGTAGTAGAAGAAGTGCGCGGCGACCAGCGGGAGGTCCGCGTCGCGGGTCTCCTTGATCGGCTTGCCGTTGTCCAGCGTCTCCAGGACCGCCAGCTCGCGGCTGCGCTCCTGGATGATGCGGGCGATGCGGAACAGGTACTTGGCGCGCTCGGAGCCGGGCAGCGCCGACCACTTCTCGAAGGCCTTGCGGGCGGCCTTCACGGCGCGGTCGACGTCCTCGGCGCCGGCCTGGGCGACCTCGGAGAGCACCTCCTCCGTCGACGGCGAGACCGTCTTGAAGACCTTGCCGGCGGCGGCCTCGGTGAACTCGCCGTCGATGAACAGGCCGTAGGAGGGGGCGATGTCGACGACCGCGCGGGACTCGGGCGCCGGTGCGTAGTCGAATGCGGATGCCATGGTGATCAGTCCACCGTCACGTAGTCGGGGCCGGAGTAACGGCCGGTGGCCAGCTTCTGACGCTGCATCAGCAGGTCGTTCAGGAGCGAGGAGGCGCCGAAGCGGAACCAGTGGTTGTCCAGCCAGTCCTCGCCCGCGGTCTCGTTGACCAGGACCAGGAACTTGATGGCGTCCTTGGTGGTCCGGATGCCGCCGGCCGGCTTCACGCCGATCTGGACGCCGGTCTGGGCGCGGAAGTCGCGGACGGCCTCCAGCATGAGCAGGGTGTTGGCGGGCGTGGCGTTCACCGCCACCTTGCCGGTCGACGTCTTGATGAAGTCGGCCCCCGCGATCATGCCCAGCCAGCTCGCCCGGCGGATGTTGTCGTACGTCGACAGCTCGCCGGTCTCGAAGATGACCTTCAGCCGGGCACTCGTGCCGCAGGCCTCCTTCACGGCGACGATCTCGTCGTGCACCTTGAGGTAGTCGCCCGAGAGGAACGCGCCACGGTCGATGACCATGTCGATCTCGTCGGCGCCCGCGGCGACGGCGTCCCGGACGTCGGCCAGCTTCACCCCGAGGGCGGCCCGGCCGGCCGGGAAGGCGGTGGCGACCGAGGCGACCTTCACGCCGGAACCGGCGACGGCCTCCTTGGCGGTGGTCACCATGTCGGGGTAGACGCAGACGGCCGCGGTCGCGGGGGTGGTGCGGTCCGTCGGGTCGGGATGGACCGCCTTGGCGCCGAGCGCCCGGACCTTGCCCGGGGTGTCCGCGCCTTCCAGCGTCGTCAGGTCGACCATCGAGATGGCCAGATCGATGGCGTACGCCTTCGCGGTGGTCTTGATGGAACGGGTGCCGAGAGACGCGGCGCGCGCCTCCAGGCCGACCGCGTCGACGCCGGGCAGCCCGTGGAGGAAGCGGCGCAGCGTGCTGTCGGACGCGGTGACGTCAGCGAAAGGCTGTGCGGGGGATGCAGTGGTGGGCATGGTCACCAGACGAGCATATCTACGCGCGTAGCGGATGTGAAGCCCCGGGTGCTCACCACCTGCCCGGCGATCACGGACGAGCGCTCGCGCCGGGGTGCGCGGGAACGGTTCGCCGCCGTCGGGCAGAATCGGCACCATGACGACCCCGGACCACCAGTCACCCGAGCCACGGCCCACCGCCAAGGACGTGATCTACCGCTCGCCCCTGGCACTCGTGGCCGGTGTGCTGCTGCTGGTGCTCGCCTGCTGGCTCGGCTTCGACGCGCTGGTCCGCGGGCACGGGCGCACCCCCTGGCTGGCGCTCGCCGCGCTGATCCTCGCCGTACCGCTGGTGGTCGCGTTCACGCTGCGCCCGGCGGTGTTCTCGGGCGAGGACCGGCTCAGGGTCCGCAACCCCTTCCGGTCGGTCACCCTGCCCTGGGGCGAGGTCGCCTCCCTGCGCTCCGGCTACACCAACGAGGTCGTCGCCAACTCCGGCGACAAGTACCAGCTCTGGGCCATCCCCGTCTCGCTGCGCGCCCGCAAGAAGGCGGCACGCCGGCAGGCCCGCGCGGACGCGGCGGCCCGGGGCGGCCGGTCCGGCACCTTCGGCCTCGGCGGCGCCCTCGGGGGCCTCGTCGACCACGACGGGCCGACCCGCGCGGAGAGCGACCAGATCATCGACGACCTGCGGGCGACCGTGGAGCGCAGGGGTCCGGCCAAGACGGCCCAGGGCGAGGTGACGGTGCGCTGGGCCTACGAGGTGATCGCCCCCGCGGTCGCCGGCGCCGTGCTGCTCGCGGTGCTGCTGGCGGTGGGCTGAGGCCGGCCGGGGACGCGGGGCGGGAAGCCGGCCCGCGCGGACGGGAGGAGCGTGAGGCAGGGGCCGCCGGTGTTCCCGGGGTCGCGGACGCGGTCCGCCCCGGTCCTTGGGCGATCCGCCTGCCCGGCGGCCGCGGTGCCGCCGCCCCGGGCCCGGCCCCGCTCCGTGACGCCGTGCGTGTGCTGGGTCATCGGTCACGGTGGCGGGGCGGGGCCTGGAGGCGTGCGGTGATCGGGGAAGAAGGGCCGCTCAGAGCCCCGCGGCCGCCGAGAGGTCCCGCTTGAGGGCCGTCAGGAGCTCGGTGGCCCTGGTGCGGGCCGCCGGGAGGGCGGCGTGGTCGGGGGCCGGGACGACGACCTCCAGGTAGCACTTCAGCTTGGGCTCGGTGCCGCTGGGGCGGACGACGACCCGGGCGCCGTCGAGCGTGTAGCGCAGGCCGTCGGTGGGCGGGAGCCGGTCCGTGCCCAGGGTCAGGTCCTCGGCGCGGCTGATGGCCAGGCCCGCCAGCTCGGTCGGAGGCTGCTCGCGCAGCCGGCGCATCGCGTCCGAGATGACCGAGAGGTCCTCGACGCGGACCGAGAGCTGGTCGGTCGCGTGCAGCCCGTGTTCCACGGCCAGGTCGTCGAGCAGGTCGAGCAGGGTGCGGCCCCGCTCCTTGAGCACCGAGGCCAGCTCGGTGATCAGCAGCGCGGCGGTGATGCCGTCCTTGTCCCGCACACCCTCCGGGTCGACGCAGTAGCCGAGCGCCTCCTCGTAGCCGTAGCGCAGGCCGTCCACGCGGGCGATCCACTTGAAGCCGGTCAGGGTCTCCTCGTACGGGAGCTTCGCGCTCTCGGCGATACGGCCGAGGAGGGAGGACGAGACGATCGACTCCGCGAAGGTGCCGGTGGCCCCGCGCCCGACCAGATGGGCGGCGAGCAGCGAGCCCACCTCGTCGCCGCGCAGCATCCGCCAGTCGGCGCCGTCCCGGACGGCCACGGCGCAGCGGTCGGCGTCCGGGTCGTTGGCGATGACCAGGTCCGGGTCGGTGGCGCGGGCCCGCGCGAACGCCAGGTCCATGGCACCCGGCTCCTCCGGGTTGGGGAACGCCACCGTCGGGAAGTCCGGGTCGGGGTCGGCCTGCTCGGCGACCAGAACCGGCTCCGGGAACCCGGCGCGGGCGAACGCGGCCAGCAGGACGTCCCGGCCGACGCCGTGCATCGCCGTGTAGACCGTGCGGGCGGTGCGCGGGGAGCCGGCCGCCAGGACGGCGTCCGTACGGGCCAGATAGGCCTCCAGGACCGAGTCGTCCAGGGTCTCCCAGCCGGACTCCGGACGGGGGACGTCGTTCAGCGACGCGATCGCGTCGATCTCGGCGGCGATCTCCGCGTCGGCGGGCGGGACGATCTGGGAGCCGTCGCCGAGGTAGACCTTGTAGCCGTTGTCCCGGGGCGGGTTGTGGCTGGCGGTGACCTCCACGCCCGCGACCGCGCCCAGGTGCCGGATGGCGAACGCCAGGACCGGGGTGGGCAGGGGACGCGGCAGCACGGCGGCCCGCAGGCCGGCGCCGGTCACCACGGCGGCGGTGTCCCGGGCGAAGTCGGCGGACATGTGGCGGGCGTCGTAGCCGATGACGACCAGCCCGGCGCCGTCGTCCCCGTGGGCGGCCCCGTTCTTCCTCAGGTACGCGGCGAGGCCGGCCGCGGCACGGATGACGACCGCGCGGTTCATGCGCATCGGGCCGGCGCCCAGCTCGCCGCGCAGGCCCGCGGTGCCGAACTGGAGGGTGCCGGAGAACCGGGCGGCCAGTTCGGACACGTCACCGGCGTCGATCAGCCCGGCCAGTTCCTCGCGGGTGCGCGGGTCGGGGTCCTCGGCGAGCCATGCCTTGGCCTTGGCGATGAGTTCGTCGTGCACCTTGGGATCAACCTCTCCTCAGTTCCTGCCGGAGGCTTCGCCCCCGGACCCCCGTTCCGCACCGCCCCGCCGGCCCGGCCGGCGGGCGGGCGGTCTCTCAGATCCTGCCCAGTACCTGCGTCAGCAGCTGGCCCATGCGCGCCGCCGAGTCGCGGCCCGCCTGCAGGACCTCCTCGTGGTTCAGCGGCTCGCCGGTCATGCCCGCGGCCAGGTTGGTGACCAGGGAGATGCCCAGCACCTCGGCGCCGGCCTCACGGGCGGCGATCGCCTCGAGCACCGTGGACATGCCGACCAGGTCCGCGCCGATGACGCGGGCCATGCGGATCTCCGCCGGGGTCTCGTAGTGCGGGCCGGGGAACTGCGCGTAGACGCCCTCCTCCAGGCTGGAGTCGATCTCCTTGCACAGGGCGCGCAGGCGCGGGGAGTAGAGGTCCGTGAGGTCGACGAAGTTGGCGCCGACGATCGGCGAGGTCGCCGTCAGGTTGATGTGATCGCTGATCAGCACCGGCTGGCCGGGGCGCATGCCCTCGCGCAGGCCGCCGCAGCCGTTGGTGAGGACCACGGTCTTGCAACCGGCGGCGACGGCCGTGCGGACGCCGTGCGCGACGGCGGCGACCCCGCGGCCCTCGTAGTAGTGCGTGCGGCCCAGGAAGACCAGGGCGCGCTTGTCACCGAAGGAGTACGAGCGGATCTTGCCGCCGTGCCCCTCGACGGCCGGCGGCGGGAAGCCGGGCAGCTCGGTGACCTGGAACTCGGCGTCGGGGGCGCCCAGGGCGTCGACGGCCGGAGCCCAGCCGGAGCCCATCACGAGGGCGACGTCGTGGGTCTCGGCGCCGGTCAGTTCGCGCAGGCGCGCGGCGGCGGCGTCGGCGGCGGCGTAGGGATCGCCCTGGATGTCGTCCGGAAGAAGAGATGCGTTCACGCCGACGAGGGTAGCCGGTTCTCGCCTACGCGCGTAGATGACGAAGCCAACGGGATGGCGATCGTTGTCTTGTCGTTTCCAACGAGACGCGGTCCCGTCCGGGGGACGCCGGGTGCCCGGCTGCCGCTAGCACGGCCGCTTGCGCAGCTCCATCACGTAGTCGTGGGGCGCGCCCGCCGACTCCGCCGCGTCCGCGACCTCGCCCAGGTAGCGGGCCGAGGGCAGCCCGCCCTCGTAGCCGTTGAGGGCGTACACCCAGGCCGGTTCCTCGCCTTCCAGGGTGTGCACGCGTACCCGGACGCGGCGGTAGATCCCCAGGCCCACGCCCTCCCACCGGTCGAGGGACTCCTCGTCCATCGGTGCGATGTCGTACAGGCCGACGAAGACCTGGGCCCCCGGCTCCTCGACGATCATCGCCAGCGCCCCCTCCCAGCCGAGCTGCTCACCGCCGAAGGTGAGCCGCCAGCCGTTCAGCCAGCCCACGGCGCGCTGCGGGGAGTGCGGGGCGCGGCGGGACATCAGCCGGGCGTCGAGGTTGCCGGCGTACGCGGCATAGAGCGACATGCACGAAGAGTACGGCAGGCGAAATTCCCGCCCCACGCGTACCGGAGGCCCCGGCGGCCGCCCCGGGGCGGTCGCACCTTGAAGCGTGCGGGACAATGGGGTACGTGACTCGGATCGTGATCATCGGTGGCGGACCCGGCGGATATGAAGCGGCCCTGGTGGCCGCCCAGCTCGGCGCGGAGGTGACCGTCGTGGACTGCGACGGTCTGGGCGGAGCGTCGGTGCTGACCGACTGCGTGCCGTCGAAGACCCTTATCGCTACGGCCGAGGTGATGACCACCTTCGACTCCTCCTACGAGGAGCTGGGCATCATCGTCGCCGACGACACCCCGCCGCTGGAGCAGGCGGCCCGGGTGGTCGGCGTGGACCTCGGCAAGGTCAACCGCCGGGTGAAGCGCCTCGCGCTCGCCCAGTCCCACGACATCACCGCGTCCGTCACCCGGGCCGGCGCCCGGGTCATGCGCGGCCGCGGCCGGCTCGACGGCATGCAGGCCCTGGACGGTTCCCGCAAGGTCGTCGTCACCGCCGCCGACGGCACCGAGGAGACCCTCACCGCCGACGCCGTCCTCATCGCCACCGGCGGCCACCCGCGCGAGCTGCCCGACGCCCGGCCCGACGGCGAGCGCATCCTCAACTGGACGCAGGTCTACGACCTCTCCGAGCTGCCGGAAGAACTGATCGTGGTCGGCTCCGGCGTCACCGGCGCCGAGTTCGCCGGCGCCTACCAGGCGCTGGGGTCCAAGGTCACCCTGGTCTCCTCCCGTGACCGGGTGCTGCCGGGCGAGGACCCGGACGCCGCCGCGGTCCTGGAGGACGTCTTCCGCCGCCGCGGCATGAACGTCATGGCCCGCTCCCGCGCGCAGTCCGCCAAGCGCGTCGGCGACCGGGTCGAGGTGACGCTGGCCGACGGCCGGGTCATCACCGGCTCGCACTGCCTCATGGCCGTCGGTGCCATCCCCAACAGCGCGGGCCTGGGTCTGGAGGAGGCCGGCGTCAGGCTGCGCGACTCCGGGCACATCTGGACCGACAAGGTGTCGCGGACCACCGCCCCGGGCGTGTACGCGGCCGGTGACGTCACGGGCGTCTTCGCCCTCGCGTCGGTCGCGGCGATGCAGGGACGCATCGCCATGTACCACTTCCTCGGCGACGCGGTGGCCCCGCTGAACCTGAAGACGGTCTCCTCCAACGTCTTCACCGACCCCGAGATCGCCACCGTCGGCTACAGCCAGGCGGACGTGGACGCGGGCAAGATCGACGCCCGGGTGGTGAAGCTCCCCCTGCTGCGCAACCCGCGCGCCAAGATGCAGGGCATCCGGGACGGCTTCGTCAAGATCTTCTGCCGGCCGGGCACCGGGATCGTCGTCGGCGGTGTCGTCGTCGCGCCGCGCGCCTCGGAACTGATCCACCCCATCTCGATCGCCGTCGACAACAATCTGACGGTCGAGCAGATCGCGAACGCCTTCACGGTGTACCCCTCGCTTTCGGGGTCGATCGCGGAGGTGGCACGGCAGTTGCACACGCGCAAGGCGGGCATCGAGGCCTGACCCTGCGGAGGCCGACTTCCCGCTGGTCACGGGGAGTTGTCGAGCATGCGTGCGGCATAGGCGGGCGGACTAGGCCTTATATCACCTCCCGCCCTACCGTGCGAACAACTTCTGTTATTCGGCGCAAACTGCTGAAACCAGACGGTCGTTGGGGTTACTGTCAGTTTCGTGTTCGCTGCAGAACGTCGCCAATTGATTCTCGAAATGGTGCGAGCGAACGGAGCGGTGTCGCTCCGTGAACTCGCCCGCGTCGTCCAGACCTCCGAAGTGACCGTACGGCGGGACGTGCGTGCACTGGAGGCAGAAGGACTCCTCGACCGCCGGCACGGCGGTGCGGTACTGCCGGGCGGGTTCACGCGGGAGTCCGGCTTTCCGCAGAAGTCCCATCTCGCGACCGCGGAGAAGACGGCCATCGCCGATCTCGCCGCCGGCCTCGTCGAAGAGGGTGAGGCCATCGTGGTCGGGGCGGGCACCACCACGCAGGAGCTGGCGCGCCGGCTCGCGCGGGTGCCCGGGCTGACCGTCGTCACCAACTCCCTGCTGGTGGCACAGGCGCTGGCCCATGCCAACCGGGTGGAGGTCGTGATGACCGGCGGCACCCTGCGCGGCTCCAACTACGCCCTGGTCGGGTCCGGCGCGGAACAGTCCCTCCAGGGGCTCAGGGTCTCCAGGGCCTTCCTGTCCGGGAGCGGGCTCACCGCGGAGCGCGGGCTGTCCACGTCCAACATGCTCTCGGCGTCCGTCGACCGGGCACTGGTGCAGGCCGCCGCCGAGGTCGTGGTCCTCGCCGACCACACCAAGCTGGGCACCGACACGATGTTCCAGACGGTGCCGACCGACGTCATCACCCGCCTGGTCACCGACGAGCCGCCCGGGCACGACGACCGCGCCGGCACGGAGCTGCAGGCCCTCGCCGACCAGGGCGTGCAGATCGCCGTGGCGGGGGCGGGGGGAAACCCGGTGGGTGAACCCATGCCCGCGGCCCGGCAGCAGAGGTCCTCCTCGCTGCCGGGGCCCCGTCGGGGGCAGGTAGCCGGGGGCGCGCTGCGGGGCATGCTCGGGGACCAGCCGGCCGGGGCCGAGCGGGGTCGCGTCGCCGACCTGCGCAGGCGCTGAGGGCCTTCGCGCGGGCGCTGAGCGGCCGTCACAGGGGCACTAAGGGGTCTCCATGGATGCCTGAGGGGACGGCACGGGGGTGATGAGGGCCTCCATGGGCGCCGGGGCCGCCGGTTGGCCGTAGGGCCTGGGGCCGCCGCGCCGGCAGGACGGCCGCCCGGACCCGTGTGCGCGGAGCGGCCCGTGGAAACCGGACGCCCGGCGGCCCCTGTCGGGCGCCACCGGGCGTCGGTGTTCGGGAATGCCTGCCGTCAGTCCTTGATCTCGCAGATCGCGGCGCCGGACGTGACCGACGCGCCGACCTCGAAGTTCAGGCCCTTGATGGTGCCGGACCGGTGGGCGTTGAGCGGCTGCTCCATCTTCATGGCCTCCAGGACGACGACCAGGTCGCCCTCCTTGACCTCCTGGCCCTCCTCCACGGCGACCTTCACGATGGTGCCCTGCATCGGGGAGGCGAGGGTGTCACCGGAGGCCGCCGGGCCGGACTTCTTGGCCGCGCGGCGCTTCGGCTTGGCACCGGCGGCGAGGCCGGTGCGGGCCAGCGACATGCCCAGCGAGGACGGCAGGGAGACCTCGAGGCGCTTGCCGCCGACCTCGACGACGACCGTCTCGCGGCCCGTCTCCTCCTCCGCCTCCAGGTTGGCGGGGGCGGCGAAGGGCTTGATCTCGTTGACGAACTCGGTCTCGATCCAGCGGGTGTGGACCGTGAACGCGTCGTCGGAGCCGGTCAGTTCGGGGGCGAACGCCGGGTCCCTGACCACCACGCGGTGGAACGGGATGGCGGTCGCCATGCCCTCGACCTGGAACTCGTCCAGCGCCCGGGCGGCCCGCTCCAGGGCCTCCTTGCGCGTGCGGCCGGTGACGATCAGCTTGGCGAGCAGGGAGTCCCAGGCCGGGCCGATCACACTGCCGGCCTCCACACCCGCGTCCAGCCGGACACCGGGACCGGCCGGCGCCTCGAAGCGGGTGACCGTGCCGGGGGCGGGCAGGAAGTTGCGGCCCGGGTCCTCGCCGTTGATCCGGAACTCGAACGAGTGTCCGCGCAGCGCGGGGTCGTCGTAACCCAGCTCCTCGCCGTCGGCGATGCGGAACATCTCGCGGACCAGGTCGATGCCGGCGACCTCCTCGGTCACCGGGTGCTCCACCTGGAGGCGGGTGTTGACCTCGAGGAAGGAGATCGTGCCGTCCTGGCCGACCAGGAACTCACAGGTGCCGGCGCCCTCGTAGCCGGCCTCCTTCAGGATGGCCTTCGAGGCGCGGTACAGCTCGGCGACCTGCTCCTCGGAGAGGAACGGCGCCGGGGCCTCCTCGACCAGCTTCTGGTGCCGGCGCTGCAGCGAGCAGTCACGGGTGGAGACGACGACCACGTTGCCGTGCTTGTCGGCCAGGCACTGGGTCTCCACGTGGCGCGGACGGTCCAGGTAGCGCTCCACGAAGCACTCGCCGCGACCGAAGGCGGCGACCGCCTCGCGCACCGCGGAGTCGTACAGCTCCGGGACCTCCTCGAGAGTCCTGGCCACCTTCAGACCGCGGCCACCGCCGCCGAAGGCGGCCTTGATGGCGATCGGCAGGCCGTGCTGCTCGGCGAAGGCGACGACCTCGTCCGCGCCGGAGACGGGGTCGGGCGTACCGGCGACCAGCGGGGCACCGGCGCGCTGGGCGATGTGCCGGGCGGCGACCTTGTCACCCAGGTCGCGGATCGCCTGCGGCGGCGGTCCGATCCAGATCAGGCCCGCGTCCAGCACGGCCTGCGCGAACTCGGCGTTCTCCGAGAGGAAGCCGTAGCCCGGATGGATGGCGTCGGCCCCCGACTCCCGGGCGGCGTTGAGCACCTTCTCGATGTCCAGATAGCTGGTGGCCGGAGTGTCACCGCCCAGAGCGAACGCCTCATCCGCGGCGCGGACATGCAGAGCGTCCCGGTCCGGGTCGGCGTAGACGGCCACGCTCGCGATCCCGGAGTCCCGGCAGGCCCGGGCCACGCGGACAGCGATTTCGCCACGGTTGGCGATGAGCACCTTGCGCACGATTGAGGCTCCCTCCTTGAAACAAGCCGAGTTTAGGGACTGCCGACACGGCTCATCGACCCGTTCCCAATGGTGAGCTTGCCCACACAGAGCGTGATCCGAGGCCCGCTCGACCCGCGAAAGCCCATGTCGCACCTGGGGTACGGCAGGCCTCCTCCGGGCAACCCTAGCCCCGACATGTGGTCAAGGTCTCTGTGAGAGGGTGCCGCGCCCCACTCTGTTTCTTTGTCGAGTCCCTACGAATGGCCCAATGATTCTTTGCCGGTGGCCGAACCCTTGTCCCAGGGTTTACCCGTTAGTAGCGTTCGCGGTGACGCGAACGTACCCGGAGTAACCGGGTTTTGGCTGGAGAGTGGGTGGGGGCCGGTGGTGCGCAGACCGGTGGCATGGGTCGTGGCGATCGTCCTCTTGGGCGAGGCGTTCGTCATCGGGGCGCTGAACTGGTTCCTCGGGATGGTCGTCGAACGCCAGAAGATGTCGCTGGCCGGACTCGACCCGGACGTCATGTCGGCGTCCTCGAAGATCGGCGGCCTGGTCTTCGGCCTCTACTTCGCCCTGTGCGCCCTAGTGGCCCTGCTGGTGGCGATACGCGACCGGGCGCCCGCCGGCTTCGGACGGGTGCTGCTGATCAGCGTGGCGGTCGTGCACGGCCTGCTGGGGGCGTTCACGCTGAGCCTGATGGGCTGGCCGTCCTTCGTGTTCATGGTGGTGATGCTCGGCCTGGTCGTCCTGCTCCTGGTGAGCTACGACCGGGACGGAGGCCCGGAGCAGGGCGTGTCCGGAGGCGCCCCCGGGGCCGGCGGTGACCCGAGGGCCGAGGACGAGCCGGCCGCCGGGCACCCGGAGGCCGCGGGCGCGGCGCACGCCGGTACGGGCGAGCGGCGGGACGGGGACGCGGAGCCGCGGGACTCCGTCCCCGCCCAGGTCAGTCAGCCGGTGCCCACAACTCCGTGATGCCGACGCCCAGTTCGGCCAGCAGCCGGCGAACGAGGGGCAGGCTGATGCCGATCACGTTGCCGTGGTCGCCGTCGATGCCCTCGATGAACGGCGCCGAACGGCCGTCCAGGGTGAACGCCCCGGCGACGTAGAGAGGTTCGCCGGAGGCGACGTACGCGGCGATCTCCTCGTCCGAGGGCTCGCCGAAGCGCACGACGGTGGAGGCGGTCGCGGAGACGTGGCGGTTCGCCGTCGTGTCCCAGACACAGTGCCCGGTCTGCAGGGTTCCGGCCCGCCCGCGCATGGCCTTCCAGCGGGCGGTGGCCTCCTCGGCGTCGGCGGGCTTGCCGAGCGCCTGCCCGTCCAGTTCCAGCACCGAGTCGCAGCCGATCACCAGGGCGCCCAGCACCTCCGGCTTCGCCGCCACCACCGAGGCCTTCGCCTCGGCCAGGGCGAGCGCCAGCTCCGCCGGGGTGGGCGCGGTGACGGCGTCCTCGTCGACCCCGCTCACGATCACCTCGGGTGCGAGGCCCGCCTGGCGCAGCAGGCCGAGCCGGGCGGGGGACTGGGAGGCGAGCACGAGTCGCCTGCGTGGCTTGGCAGTCATGCGGCCAGGTTAGGCCCTCTCGCGCGGATCGGGCGCCGCGCTACCGAAGGCCGATCACGATCATCCCCAGCACCATCGCCAGAGCCAGGACGAGTCCGAGCCGCCGCAGCATCTCCTGCGTGTCGCGCAGTTCTTCGGGCGGCTCGTTCTCGGGGTCTGACCACAGCATTCTTCCAGCGTGCGGGTGGCTTCGGGCCGGGCGCCTGAGTACCCGTACTCAAGTTGGCGCCCGGCCCGGTGCTCAGCTCGGCCAGTAGGTGCGGGTCCAGGACGCCGGGCCCGGCTGGGGGAGGCGCGCCGACGCGATGCGGGCCGGGTCCGACCAGGAGTCCCTCGTCCCGGGCGCGCCGGGAGGCGCCGCGGCGGCCACCGCGGCGCGGGCCCGGACCACCGCCAGGGCGGCGGCGAGCTCCTCGGGGGTCGGGTTGCCTCGTACGACCTTGATGTTCATGACCGCTCCAGGGGTCCGCGGGGCGGGGGCCCGTCCGCCGTGGTCCGCCGGACGGGCCCCACAGGTCCTACAGGGGGATGTTGCCGTGCTTCTTCGGAGGCAGGGATTCCCGCTTCGTGCGCAGTTGACGCAGGCCGCGGACGATGTGGGAGCGGGTGTCGGAAGGCATGATCACCGCGTCGATGTAGCCCCGCTCGGCCGCCACGTAGGGGTTGAGGAGGGCGTCCTCGTACTCCTGGATGAGGCGGGCGCGGACCGCTTCGGTGTCGTCTCCCGCCTCGGCGATGGTGCGGCGGTGCAGGATGTTGACGGCCCCCTGGGCGCCCATGACGGCGATCTGGGCGGTCGGCCAGGCCAGGTTGAGGTCGGCGCCCAGGTGCTTGGAGCCCATGACGTCGTAGGCGCCGCCGAAGGCCTTGCGGGTGATGACGGTGATCAGCGGGACCGTCGCCTCGGCGTAGGCGAAGATCAGCTTGGCGCCGCGCCGGATGATGCCGGTGTGCTCCTGGTCGACGCCCGGCAGGAAGCCCGGCACGTCGACGAAGGTGAGCACGGGGACGTTGAAGGCGTCGCAGGTCCGCACGAAGCGGGCGGCCTTCTCCGAGGCGTCGATGTCCAGGCAGCCGGCGAACTGCATCGGCTGGTTGGCGACGATGCCCACCGGGTGGCCCTCGACCCGCCCGAAGCCGGTGACGATGTTCGGCGCGAACAGCGCCTGCGTCTCGAAGAACTCGGCGTCGTCCAGGACGTGTTCGATCACCGTGCGGATGTCGTACGGCTGGTTCGCGCTGTCCGGGACCAGGGTGTCCAGCTCCAGGTCCTCGGCGCCCACGGTGAGGTCCGCCTCCTCCGCGAAGACCGGGGCCTCGCTGAGGTTGTTGGACGGCAGGTACGACAGCAGCTGCTTGACGTACTCGATGGCGTCCTTCTCGTCCCCGGCCATGTGGTGGGCCACACCGGAGGCGGAGTTGTGGGTGCGGGCGCCGCCCAGCTCCTCGAAGCCGACGTCCTCACCGGTGACGGTCTTGATCACGTCCGGGCCGGTGATGAACATGTGCGAGGTCTGGTCGACCATGACCGTGAAGTCGGTGATCGCCGGCGAGTACACCGCGCCACCCGCGCACGGGCCGACGACCAGGCTGATCTGCGGGATCACCCCGGACGCGTGGGTGTTGCGGCGGAAGATCTCACCGTAGGCGCCGAGGGAGGCCACGCCTTCCTGGATGCGCGCGCCACCGGAGTCGTTGATGCCGATGACCGGGCAGCCGGTCTTCAGCGCGAAGTCCATCACCTTGACGATCTTCTGGCCGTAGACCTCGCCGAGCGCACCGCCGAAGACGGTGAAGTCCTGGGAGAACACCGCGACCGGGCGGCCGTCGACCGTGCCGTAGCCGGTCACGACGCCGTCGCCGTACGGGCGGTTCTTCTCCAGCCCGAAGTTGGTGGAACGGTGGCGCGCGAACTCGTCGAGTTCCACGAAGGAACCCTCGTCGAGGAGGAGTTCGATGCGCTCACGCGCCGTCAGCTTGCCCTTGGCGTGCTGCTTCTCGACGGCGCGCTCCGAGCCGGCATGCGTCGCCTCGTGGATGCGGCGCTGCAGATCCGCGAGTTTGCCCGCGGTCGTGTGGATGTCGATCTCTTGGCGCTCTTCCGGCTCGGACATCGGGATCGCGGCTCCCTGCCTGCTCAAAAGGGGGGACGGTTACTCATCCGTAGCGTAGTGGTGCCGCTGCGCATCAGCAGTGCGGCGTTTCCCACACCTAGGGTGACTTGCATGACGCCGCACAATGCATCAGACGACAACCGCTGGTCCGATCTGGACCGTCCGCCCCTGAACGCCGCGGCGCTGCGGCACGGCCTGGTCCGGGAGGGCGGGCTGTGGTCGGAGGTGGCGCTGGTCCAGCGGACCGGATCCACCAACTCCGACCTGGTGGACAGGGCCGCGGCCGGCCGGGCGGACGAGGGCGCGGTGCTGGTCGCCGAGGAGCAGACGGCCGGGCGGGGCCGGCTGGACCGGCAGTGGACCGCGCCGCCGCGGTCCGGCCTGTTCTTCTCGGTGCTGCTCAAGCCGGCCGAGGTGCCGGTGGCCCGCTGGGGATGGCTGCCGCTGCTCACCGGTGTCGCGGTGGCGACGGGGCTGTCCCGCGCGGCCGGCGTGGACACGGCACTCAAGTGGCCCAACGACCTGCTGGTGACCGTCGGCGGCGAGGAGCGCAAGACCGGCGGCATCCTCGCGGAACGGGCCGGGGACGACGGGGTCGTCATCGGCGTGGGCATCAACGTCAGTCTCCGGGAGCGGGAACTGCCGGTGCCGCAGGCGGGGTCGCTGGCACTGGCGGGGGCGGTCAGCACGGACCGGGATCCGCTGCTGCGGGGCGTGCTGCGGTCGCTGGAGGACTGGTACGGGCGGTGGCGCTCGGCGGGGGGTGACCCCGCCGTCAGCGGACTGCAGGAGACCTACGCGGCGGGGTGCGCGACGCTGGGGCGCACGGTCCGGGCGGAACTCCCCGGAGACCGCTCCGTGGTGGGAGAGGCGATCGCGATCGACGGCGACGGCCGCCTGGTCATCGCCACGGAGTCGGGCGTACGGGAGCCGGTGGGCGCGGGCGACATCGTCCATCTGCGACCCGCCTAGGCGGTAGGGCGCGGTGCCGGCAGCGCCCTGAAGGGGCGCGGGGAACCGCGCGAACGGCCCTCACGGGCCCGCGGCCGGGGACGACGGGATGCCGGCCCGGTGCCGAGGCTGGCCGGGGGGGCCCGCGCTCGCGGGGAGCCGCTGTGCCCACCCGTGCCGCCCTCGGCGGCCCGCATGTCCCCGGTCGGGCAGGAGCGCGGGGAACCACGCGAACGGGCCCCACGGGCCTGCGGCCGGGGGTGACGGGTGGTGTCCTGGGTGTGGTCCGGTGGCGGAGGGCTCGGGGGCGGCGGCCCCTGAGACGGACGGCGGCGAGAGGCGCCGGCCGGCCGGTGCCGGGAGGGGGACCCGGCCCAACCCGACGGAGTGAGCTGGCGCACACCTGCCGTAGAGTTGAGGCCGGTCGTACCTGACCGTGGCAGATCGGAAGGGCAGCAGGCGTGACCGTCGACGACACGGGCTCCGGCGCGGACGCGCGGGTGGATCCCCACGCCGCCGACCCCGGCGATGATCCGCTCGCCCTGCGCCTCGAGCAGCTCATTCTCGGCGCCGAGCGGCGCTACACCCCGTTCCAGGCGGCCCGCAGCGCCGGTGTCTCCATGGAGCTGGCGTCACGCTTCTGGCGGGCCATGGGCTTCGCCGACATCGGGCAGGCCAAGGCGCTCACCGAGGCCGACGTGCTGGCCCTGCGGCGGCTCGCCGGTCTGGTCGAGGCGGGGCTGCTGAGCGAGGCCATGGCGGTGCAGGTGGCCCGGTCCACGGGGCAGACCACCGCCCGGTTGGCCGAATGGCAGATCGATTCCTTTCTGGAGGGCCTGACCGAGCCGCCCGAGCCGGGCATGACCCGCACCGAGGTCACCTACCCGATCGTCGAGCTGCTGCTGCCCGAGCTCGAGGAGTTCCTGGTCTACGTGTGGCGGCGGCAGCTCGCCGCCTCGGCCGGCCGGGTCGTGCAGACCGGCGACGACGAGGAGATGGTCGACCGGCGGCTCGCCGTCGCCTTCGCCGACCTGGTCGGGTTCACCCGGCTGACCCGGCGGATGGAGGAGGAGGAGCTCGGCGAGCTGGTCGAGGCCTTCGAGACCACGGCCGCCGACCTGGTGGCGGCGCGCGGCGGGCGGCTCATCAAGACCCTCGGCGACGAGGTGCTCTACGTCGCCGACGACGCCGGTACGGCCGCGGACATCGCACTGCGGCTGGTCGAGACGATGGCCAACGACGAGACGATGCCGGAGCTGCGCGTCGGCATGGCGTTCGGCACGGTCACCACGCGCATGGGCGATGTCTTCGGCACGACCGTCAACCTCGCCTCCCGGCTGACCTCCATAGCCCCCCGCGACGCCGTGCTGGTGGACAGCGCCTTCGCCGAGGAGCTGATCCGCACCAAGGAGGCACCCGCCTCGGAGGCGGAGGCCGCCGAGGCCGCGGCCGCCGCGGAGAAGGAGGGCGAGGAACCGCCTTCGTACCGCTTCGCGCTCCAGCCGATGTGGCAGCGCCCGGTGCGTGGGCTCGGTGTGGTCGAGCCATGGCTGCTCGGCCACCGCGACGGTCAGTCCTGACCGCCGCCCAGCACGTCCACGCAGAGGCCGATCACCGGTAGGCACAGCCCGTCGTCCCAGGTGGGCGGGGCCGTCGGGCCGCGGGTCGGGGTGGGCGCGGGCGCGGGTGCGGTCCGGGTCGGCGTGGGGGCCGCGGGTGAGGAGTGCGGTGGGCTCGTGGCCGGGTCGGTGCGCTCTGGGGCGGTGGCCGGTGCGCCGGTGCCGCCCGGGAGCGGGACGCGGGTTGCCGAGGGGCCGGTTGCCGCCCCGTCCGTCTCCGCCGGGGCCGTCGGGGCCGCGCTGACCCCGCCCATGGCCGAGGTGGCGGAGGGCCGGGTCGTGCGGGCGGTGCCGATGGTGGCGGCCGTGTCGGTGGAGCGGGCGGTGGTGCCGCCGCTCGGGCCGGGACGGGGCTCGGCCTGCGCCGTGTCCGGAGCGCCGACACCGGACTCCGGTGCGGCGCGGACCAGGCTGAGGACCCCGGCGGCCAGCGCCATACCCCCCGCGGCGAGCAGCACCTTGCGGGGGCGGGGCTTGCGGTGCCGGCCACGGCGGCCGGAAAGCGCGACGGTCTCCGCGGCGTCGGTCCGCTGATTCGTTTCCCCGGTACCGGACTGGGCGCTTCTCGGTCTCATGAGGTCCCCTCCCCACCGTGGCGCGGAGCGCACGTTATGCGCTCTCGTGGGCGGTGTGGGGCGAGACAGCCGGGATGTCACTCGAACGGGTGTAGGGCGTCGATGGAGGCGGCTCTTTCCCGGGGCGGGGTACGGCTGCGATGATCGGGCCGACAGTGAGTTAACCCGCGTTAACCGGAGGGTGTCATGGGCGAGGAGCGGTACGGGGAGTTCGTGCTGGTGCGGCGGCACGGGCACGTGGCGGAGCTGGTGCTGGACCGGCCCAAGGCCATGAACGCCGTCTCGACGGAGATGGCCCGCTCCCTCGCGGGCGCGTGCACGGCGCTCGCCGCCGACCGGGAGGCGCGGGTGGTGGTGCTGACCTCCTCGCACGAGCGCGCGTTCTGCGTCGGGGCCGATCTGAAGGAGCGGAACTCCTTCGGCGACGCCGACCTGGTGAAGCAGCGGCCGGTGGCGCGCGGGGCGTACACCGGCGTGCTGGAGCTGCCGATGCCGACGATCGCGGCGGTGCACGGCTTCGCGCTGGGCGGCGGGTTCGAGCTGGCGCTGTCCTGCGACCTGATCGTGGCCGACCCGACGGCGGTCGTGGGGCTGCCGGAGGTGTCGGTGGGCGTGATCCCGGGCGGCGGCGGTACGCAGTTGCTGCCGCGGCGGGTCGGGGCGGCCCGGGCGGCCGAGCTGATCTTCACTGCACGGCGGCTGGACGCGGCGGAGGCCGCCGGTCTCGGCCTGGTGGACCAGTTGGTGGAGGAGGGCCGGGACCGCGAGGAGGCGCTGGCGCTGGCGGCGCGGATCGCCGGAAACTCGCCCGTGGGGCTGCGGGCCGCCAAACGGGCGCTGCGACTGGGGCACGGGCTGGATCTGCGGGCCGGTCTCGAGGTCGAGGACGCGGCATGGCGGTCGGTGGCGTTCTCCGGGGACCGGGCGGAGGGCGTGGCGGCCTTCAACGAGAAGCGCGAGCCGCAGTGGCCGGGGGAGTGAGGGCGCGGGGCACCGCCCGGAAGCCCCCGCCGGGAGCGCCCCGGGAGTGATTCCGGCCAGGGGCAGCCTGGAAGTGGTTCGGCCAGGTGCGGCCGGAAGGGATTCCGGCCACGTGCAGCCCGGAAGGGGTTGCGCCCCGGGCCCTGCCGGGGCCTGGATTTCCGCCCCGGTCAGGCCGGGCCGGACCGCCACGTCGAGTCGGCGACGGTCTCTTGATGTTCCTGTTCATCCCATTTTCTTCCTAATCTGGGGCAATGGGTGAGGACAAGCGGCTGGCCGCAGTGGTGGCGCTGGCTCAGGGGATGGCCGCGGCGCGCGCGCCGATGGAGTCGTGGCGCGCCGCAGCGCTCGGCGCGTGCTGGGCGCTGGACGGCAACTTCGCCGCGCTGTCGGTGTGGGAGCGGGACCTGGGCCGGCTGCGGGTGCTGGTGAACGTGGGGGAGCGCCGCCCGGACGAGGAGGAGTTCCCGGAGGCCGAGACCTATCCGGTGCACCAGTTCCCGGAGATCACCGAGTTCCTGCACGAGCGCTGGGTGGGCGGGGGCGGCCCGAACGCCTGGGTGGAGACCGCCGAGGGCACGGCCGCCGGCGACCGCGGCTACTTCCATCAGCGGGTGGCCGCGCTGCGCCGCCGCGGCCGGGGCTGCTGTGTGGTCGCCCCCGTCGTGCTGCACGGCCGGGCGTGGGGTGAGCTGTACGTGGCCCGGGCGGTCAGCGTGCCCGTGTTCGGGCCCCCGGACGCCGACTTCGCCACCGTGCTGGCCGCGGTCGTCGCCGCCGGGCTGGCCCAGACCGAACGGCTGGAGGAGGCCCGCCGGCTGGCGTTCACCGATGCCCTCACCGGTCTCGCCAACCGGCGTGCCGTGGACGTGCGGCTGGAGGAGGCCGTCGAGCGGCACCGCACGCGGGGCGTGGTCGTCAGCCTCGTCGTCTGCGACCTCAACGGGCTCAAGCGGGTCAACGACACCCTCGGGCACGCCGTCGGCGACCGGCTGCTGGAACGGTTCGGCTCGGTGCTCTCGCTGTGCGGGGCGATGGTGCCGGGCGCGCTCGCCGCGCGGCTCGGCGGCGACGAGTTCTGTCTGCTGGTGGCGGGCCCGCCCGCGGACGACGTGGTCAAGGCGGCGGACGAGCTGTGCCGGCGGGCCGGGGAGCTGGAACTGGGCGAGGGGGTGGCCTGCGGCGTCGCCTCGACCGAGGATCCGATCGGGCCGGTGCACGACGCCCGGCGGCTCTTCCGGCTGGCCGACGCCGCGCAGTACCGGGCCAAGGCGCTGGGCGCGGACCGGCCGGTGGTGGCGGGCCGGGAGGGTCCGGACGACCCCGTCGTACGCCTCGCCGACGAGCCCTCGCCGGAACGGGCCGAACGGCGCCGCTTCCGGGGCCGGCTGCCCTGAGGGTGAGTGAGGTGAAGCACACGGGGCGGTAAGGGGTGCTCCCGCGCCCCACTAGTGACACCAACGCATTCAATGCGTACGCTCCTGAATATGGATATGCACACTGTGGTGGTGGGGACGTCCGGTGTCACGACGTCCGACGTTCTCGCCGTGGCGCGTGGCGGTGCCCGCATCGAGCTGTCGGCCGAGGCCGTGGCGGCCCTCGCGGCGGCCCGGGAGATCGTGGACGCCCTGGCGGCCAAGCCCGACCCGGTCTACGGCGTCTCCACGGGTTTCGGAGCCCTGGCGACCCGGCACATCAGCCAGGAACTGCGCGCCCAGCTACAGCGCAACATCGTCCGCTCGCACGCCGCCGGCATGGGCCCGCGGGTCGAGCGCGAGGTCGTACGCGCCCTGATGTTCCTGCGGCTGAAGACCGTCTGCTCCGGACACACCGGGGTCCGGCCCGAGGTCGCGCAGACCATGGCCGACGTGCTCAACGCCGGGATCACCCCGGTCGTGCACGAGTACGGCTCCCTGGGCTGCTCCGGCGACCTCGCCCCGCTCTCCCACTGCGCCCTGACCCTGATGGGCGAGGGGGACGCGGAAGGCCCCGACGGCGTGGTCCGGCCCGCCGGTGAACTGCTCGCCGAGCACGGGATCGCACCCGTCGAGCTGCGCGAGAAGGAGGGGCTCGCCCTCCTCAACGGCACCGACGGCATGCTCGGCATGCTGGTCATGGCCCTCGCCGACCTCGACACCCTGTACAAGTCCGCCGACGTCACCGCCGCCCTCAGCATGGAGGCGCTGCTCGGCACGGACAAGGTGCTCGCCCCCGAGCTGCACGCCATCCGCCCGCACCCGGGCCAGGGCGCCTCCGCCGCCAACATGCTGGCCGTGCTCAAGGGCTCCCAGCTCACCGGCCACCACCAGGACGACGCCCCGCGCGTCCAGGACGCCTACTCGGTGCGCTGCGCCCCGCAGGTCGCCGGCGCCGGCCGCGACACCCTCGCCCACGCCCGGCTCGTCGCCGAGCGCGAGCTGGCCTCCGCCGTGGACAACCCGGTGGTGCTGCCCGACGGGCGGGTCGAGTCCAACGGCAACTTCCACGGCGCGCCCGTCGCCTACGTCCTGGACTTCCTCGCCATCGCGGCGGCCGACCTCGGCTCCATCGCCGAGCGCCGCACCGACCGGCTGCTGGACAAGAACCGCAGCCACGGCCTGCCGCCGTTCCTCGCCGACGACGCCGGCGTCGACTCCGGCCTGATGATCGCCCAGTACACGCAGGCCGCACTGGTCAGCGAGATGAAGCGGCTGGCCGTGCCGGCCTCCGCGGACTCGATCCCGTCCTCCGCGATGCAGGAGGACCACGTCTCGATGGGCTGGTCGGCCGCGCGCAAGCTGCGCACCGCCGTCGGCAACCTCGCCCGGATCATCGCCGTCGAGCTGTACGCGGCCACCCGCGCCATCGAGCTGCGCGAGGGACTGAGCCCGGCGCCCGCCTCCCGCGCGGTGATCGACGCCGTGCGCGCCGCGGGCGTGCAGGGTCCGGGCCCGGACCGCTTCCTGGCCCCCGACCTGGCCGCCGCCGACGCCTTCGTCCGCGGCGGGCGTCTGGTCGCCGCCGCCGAGTCCGTGACGGGGCCGCTGGCCTGAACTCCGCCCGGTGGGGGTGCCGTCGGCCGGCACCCCCACCGGGCGGGCGCACTCCGGGCGCCGCTCGTCTCCCCCGTCCGGCAGCCGCGGGGCTAGCCTGTTCCTCCGGCGAAGGGGGAGACGGCTGTGCTGCACGTGCCGCTGCATCGGGATTTCCGTTACATCCACGAGCCGTTACCCGTCGGAGACACGTCGATCCCGGTTCTCGGCCACGAGGAACTCGTCGGCCTGCTGCGTGAGCGGCTGGCGTACTCCCACGGCGGCACCTTCCTGATCACCGGATTCCGCGGGGTCGGCAAGACCACCCTCGTCCTGCGCGCCCTCACCGAGGCGCTCTCCCCTCCCACCGAGGGCGGACCCGGCGGACGGCGTCCCGGCCACGACGCCCTGCTGACCGTGCACCTGAGCGTCGCCCGCCGGATGGAGCCGGACCAGTTGCTCTTCGCCCTGGTCCGCCGGATCTTCGAGACCCTGGACGACCAGGGACTCTTCCAGCGGCTTCCGCCCGAGATCCAGGAATCGCTGCTGCTCGCCTACACCCGGACCTCCCTGTCCTTCACCCAGACCCAGTCGGAGGGCAGCGAGCGCGGCGGCACGCTGGGCGTGGGCTTCCAGCGCGGTCCGCTCGCCGCCGCCGCGCCCACGCTGAGCATGACGGGCAAGCGGACGAGGTCCCGCACCACCGAGGCCGCGTTCCTCGCGTACTCGGAGACCGACGTCGAGCACGACCTGGTGCGCATCATCCAGTTGCTCAGCGGCCGGGACGGCCGTCCCGGCCGGCGCGGTCTGCTGCGCCGCCCCAGGCCCCGGCTGCGCATCCATCCGGTCGTCGTCCTCGACGAGGTCGACAAGCTGACCGACGACGGCGACGACGCGATCGCCGACCTGGAGAAACTGCTCGGCTCGCTCAAGAACGTGCTCACCGCGCGCGGCGCCCACTTCATTCTGGTGGCGGGCCCCGACCTGAACGACCGGGCCCTCACGGACGCGGACCGGGGCAACGGCCTGTACGAGAGCGTCTTCGCCTGGCGGATGTACGTGCCGTGCCTGTGGGCGGCGCCGGAGCGCCTGGTCACCGAGCTGACCGGACGGGCGCGGGCGGAACTGGGCCTGACGCCGATGCCGGCGCCGGTCCCGGCCCCCGCCGGGGAGCCGCACGACACCCTGGACCTGACCGGAAGCGAGGGCGAGGCCCTCCGGCTGGGCATGCTGGTCTCCTACCTGCGGTTCAAGTCCAGGGGAGTCCCGCGCCGCCTGCTCCAGGAGCTGAACTCCCTTGTGATGTGGGACGGCACGGGACGTCCCTCGGTGCACCTGGGCCCCGACGACTGGCAGCGGGTGCTGTTCTACAGCCGCCTGGACGCGATCGTCTCGGAGGCCGTCTCCTCGACCGCGACGAGCCTGATGGCCCCGGTCCCGATCGACGACGACCGCTGGCGGCTGGGCGGCTACCACGTGACCGACTGGGCGCTGCGCAGCCGCGGCCGGGTGTTCACGGCGGAGGACGTGACCGGCCGCGGGCAACTCGACCCGCTGCTGCGGCTGGACACCCCCACGGTCGAACGTCTGCTGCGCCATCTCGCCCGGCGCCGCGTTCTCGAGGTGGTGAGCGAGCCGGGCCGTCCGGACGCCACCGTGTACGGGAACCCGGGGGACGTCGGTGTCGCCCGTTACCGGCTCACCGACGCCTATTCCGGTCAGGTGGCGGGCCTGGCCCGGCACAACGAGAACGAGCGCGCGGAGCTGCGGCTGCCGGCGCCCTCGCTGCCCGGCATCGACACCGGCGGCAGCGGCAGCGACAGAACCGGCGACGGCAGGATCGACGCCGACACCACGACGGTGCTGCGCGGGGACCGCGGGTCCGCGGCCGAGCCGGTGGCGGCGGCCCGGTCCTCGCTCACGATGTCGGGCAGGCTGCCCCCGATCGCCCGCCTGGCCGACCGCTACGAGGTGCACAACATGATCGGCTCCGGTGGCATGGGCGCGGTCTACCGCGGCCGTGACCTGCGCACCGGGGAGGGCGTGGCGATCAAGCTGATGCACGGGCACCTGGCGGAGGACGACCTCTGGCTGGCACGCTTCCGCCGCGAGGGCGAGATCGGCCTGCGGGTGCGGCATCTCAACATCGTGCGGACCATCGCGGCGGTCGAGTCGCCGGAACCGGCGCTGGTGATGGAACTGATCGAGGGTCCCTCACTCGCCGAACTCCTGGAGGAGCACGGCACCCTCACCGTCGCGGAGGTCATCCGCATGGGCAGGAGCCTGGGCGAGGCGCTCGCGTACCTGCACTCCCTCCACATGTCCCGGGTGGACCTCAAGCCGTCGAACATCATCTCCCACCCCGTCCGGGGCAGCGTGATCATCGATCTCGGCATCGCGCGGGCGGCGGAGAACACCCGCCTGACCCGGGCCGGGGACGTGGTCGGCACACCCGCCTACATGGCCCCCGAGCAGGTGCGGTCGGCCCGCGAGGCGGACATCAGGTCCGACCTGTACTCGCTGGGTACGGTCATGTACCAGGCAATCGCGGGACGTCCGCTGCACGAGGGCGCCAACGTGGTGGAGATCGCCTTCGCCATCCTGCGCAACCCGGTCTCCGTCGACGATCTCCCGGTCTCCGCCGAGCTGCGCGGGGTGCTGGAGACCTGTCTCGCCCGCGACCCCGCGGACCGCTATCAGGAGCCCGCCGCCTTCCTGAGCGCCCTGGAGGCCACGCCGGAGGCCCAGGATCCGTCCGCGCCGCCCCGGCGGCCCCCGAGTTCCTAGGTCGTGTCCGCAAAGCGACGCCCGCCCTGCGGGCGAACGACGCGACTTCGCTGACACGACCTGGCTGCGGCGGGGCCTCCCGGAGCGCCGCTCCGGGAGGCCGGGTCCGCCAGCCGCCTCCGTCCGGAGACGGGCCGTCACTTCAGCTTGGCCGCCTGGGCCTTGACGACCGGTGCCGAGACCGCGTACGGCTTCTTGGACATCATCGCGCCGATGTTGATCGTGGAGTACGTCGCGAGGGTGTTGCCGTGCCGCACGACCTCGCCGTGCAGCGGCATGTCGCCCTCGTCGGAGCTGTCGTTGGTCGCCGTGAAGGCCACCGACTCGTCACCGGTGCCCGAGGACTTCTCCTCGGCGACCTTGGTGAACTTCCCCTTCTCGCCGTCCTGCTCACCGGCGAAGCCGCCCGCGCACGCCTTCACCGCGTCCGAGACCGACTTCAGGGCCTTCTCGGCGCCGTCACCGTCGTACGAGGCCAGGGTGACCACGGTGACGTCCAGGTCCATGGACTTGTCGAGCGCGTCCTCGAACTTGCCGTCGGCCAGGTCGTCCAGGGACGTGGCGTCGTCCGTGGGGTCCTTCTTGTCCTCCGTGGCCATGCGGCTGGCCTGGGCCGCCGGCTCGCCGGGCGCGATGGCGGTCAGGGCCCGCAGCAGCGGGTCGCACCGGGTGTCCTCCGCCTTGACCTTGCTCTTGTCGGGGAGGCCGCCCTTGACGGATCCGACCTTGAATCCCGGCACCTCGCCCTTGGCGATGACCAGGTCCTTCAGTTCGGCGGCGCTCAGCGCCTTCGCCGAGCCGCCCTTGCCGTCCCCGGAACCGCCGTCGGAACAGCCGGTGATGAGGGCGAGCGACAGTGCGCCCACAGCCGCGGTGGCGCACAGCCGCACGCCCGATGATCTCTTCATGAGCGGACTATGAGTGCACTGCCAAAGAATCGTCAAGCGAGATTAAAGTCCGAGGCGTTCCCTGCGTACCGAATACACCACGAACCCGGCGCCCACGGCGAGGAACATGCTGCCGCCGACGACATACGGCGTGGTGTCGAAGCTGCCGGTGTCGGCCAGCTCCGTGGTGTCCGCGGCGTCGGCCGTCGTGGCCTCGCTCACGGCCTTCGCCTGCTGGGTGACCGGTGTCGTCGAGGCCACCTCGGTCGCCGCTCTCGCCGTGTCGTCCTGCGACGCGTTGGCGGACGGGACGAACCACAGGGCGCACAGCAGCGTCCCCGCGGCGGTGGCGGTCAGCAGCGGACGGCGAGCGGATGACACGGAATATCGATCCCCTTGTGACGCTGGCGAATTGGCCGTGTGGGGCGATGTTAGTGAAAGTCGCGGGTCACAGGAAAGTCACGGGGGGTTTCAGTCGTACGCTCCCGCCATGAACACGGAAGAGACATCCAGGTTTGTACGTCTTCGGGTGGAACTGGTCCTCGAGGTGGACGACGAGGACGAGCTGACCAAGGCCGCGCTGCGCCGGCTCGCCGCCGATCCAGAGCTGCCGCAGGACGAACGGTCGCATGCCGAGGGCGCTGTGACGGAAGACACCGCCGAGGCCCTTGCGTATCTGGTGGACCCGTTCGACCTGGTCAGCGAGGTGCCCGGGGTGGAACTCCAGCAGGCGTCCTGGTCCAGCGAACGGGTCGACTACGACCCCGACTCCCCGGACTGGAACGTGGACGAGGATGATGGGGAGGACGACGACGAAGAAGAGGGCGGCATCGGCTGAGCGTCCCGGGGCACTTGTGCACCCCGGACGGCAACCGCCGTCCGGGGCTTTGTCGTCTGAGGGGGCGCACGGACGACTTCAGTACCACCCGGTCACCGGCGGGCGTGGGGAGACCCACACCCGCAGGCCATGTGGAGCGGAACGAATCGACCGTAGCGTGGAAGGTTCCCATGGGGACTCGGGGTTCTCGCGATTTCGGCAACGATGGAGAAGCGTGTGATGACGGACAGTAAGCGGCGCAAGGGCCTGACGGTCGCGTCCGCACTGCTCGGCGGTGTGCTGGCACTCACCGGATGTTCCGGGGGTGACGATGCCAAGGCCTCCGGCAGCGGTGACACCTCGCAGGCCAAGGCCGACGAGGCAGCCGCCAAGAAGTCCTCCGAGGCCCAGATCACGATCACGCCGAAGGACGGCTCGAACAACGCCTCCATCAACAACTCGGCCGCCGTCAAGGTCGCCAAGGGCACCCTCACCGACGTCTCCATGACCACCGAGGACGGCAAGGCCGTGTCCGGCGCGCTGTCCGCCGACAGGACGAGCTGGAAGCCCAGCGCCCAGCTCGAGCGGTCGACCACCTACAAGCTCGCCGCCGAGGCCAAGGACTCCGCGGGCCGCGTGGCCCACGAGAACGCCTCCTTCACCACGGTCTCGCCGACCAACAGCTTCATAGGCAACTTCACGCCGGAGGACGGTTCGACCGTCGGCGTGGGCATGCCGGTGTCGATCAACTTCGACAAGGCGATCACCAACAAGGCCGCCGTGCAGAAGGGGATATCGGTCACCTCCAGCAGCGGCCAGGAGGTCGTGGGGCACTGGTTCAACGCCAACCGCATCGACTTCCGCCCGGAGGCGTACTGGAAGGAGAACTCCACCGTCACGCTGAAGCTCGCGCTCGACGGTGTCGAGGGCGCCTCCGGCGTCTACGGCGTGCAGCAGAAGACGGTCACCTTCCACATCGGCCGCAACCAGGTCTCCTACGTCGACGCGCAGACCAAGAAGATGAAGGTCACGCAGGACGGCAGGACCGTCAAGACCATACCGATCTCCGCCGGTTCGCCGGAGAACAAGACCTACGAGGGCATCATGGTGATGTCCGAGAAGTTCAAGCAGACGCGCATGAACGGCGCGACCGTGGGCTTCACCGACGACGACGGCAAGGGCGAGTACGACATCAAGGACGTGCCGCACGCCATCCGGCTGACCAGCTCCGGCACCTTCCTGCACGGCAACTACTGGGGCGCGAAGTCCATCTTCGGCAGCGTCAACACCAGTCACGGCTGCGTGGGCCTGTCCGACACCAAGGGCGCCAAGGACCCCAGCACCCCCGCCGCGTGGGTCTACGACCACTCCCTCATCGGTGACGTCGTGGTGGTCCGGCACACCGGTGACAAGACCGTCTCCCCGGACAACGGCCTCAACGGCTGGAACCTGGACTGGGCGCAGTGGAAGGCCGGTTCGGCCGTCTGATCCCGCGCTCCCCGCACACCCGCGCCGGTGCCGCCCCTGTCCCAGGGGCGGCACCGGCGTTTGCCGGGCTCCTCCCGGGGTGGGGCACAGCCTTCTCATGGTTCTTTTATGTCGGCCTTATCGAGCCATCACGGTCCGTCCCTAGCTTGCGGGCATGTTCTTCACCTACCTGAGGCGCGAACTGCGCCGCCGTAGAAAGGCGGCCCTCGTCGTCGCCTCCGGTCTCGCGCTCGGCATCGCGCTCGTCATCGTCGTCAACTCGGTGTCCAGCGGCATGGGGAAGGCCCAGGACAAGGTCCTGCAGTCGCTGTACGGACTGGGCACGGACATGACCGTCACCAAGGCCGCGTCGGCGTCCACCGGCGACGCGCAGCGTCCGCGCTTCCGGTTCGACGCGCAGAACGACGGCGACTCCTCGTCCCAGAGCAGCGACCGGGTCATGGTGCAGGGCTTCACCACCCTCGCCTCCTCGACGGTCACCGAGGTCGCGGGCCAGCAGGGGGTCTCCTCGGCCGTCGGCGGGCTCAGCCTCAACGTGGTGAAGGTCGACGGACAGTTCACCCGGGGCCAGTTCCAGCAGAACGGCGGCACCCAGCAGGGCCGTCCCGGCGGCGCCGGCGGCGGGCAGCCGCAGGGCGAGGTCCGCGGCGGCGGCGCCGACTTCGACATCAACCAGTACACCGTCTTCGGCACCGACGTCACCAGGACCGCGCTCGGCCCGCTGACCTCCTCGAAGATCACCAGCGGCCGCACCTTCCGGACCACCGAGACCGACGCCAAGGTGGCCGTGGCCGACTCGGCCTACGCCAAGACGAAGAGGTACAAGGTCGGCTCGACCGTCACGGTCAAGGGCACCAGGTTCAAGGTGATCGGCATCGCCACCGCGAACAGTGGTGACGCGGCGGCCGACCTGTACGTCCCGCTGAAGCGGGCGCAGACCCTCGCCGGCGAGAAGAACAAGGTCACCACGATCTACGTCAAGGCGGCCGACTCCCAGCGGATCGACTCGGTCAAGGGCGCCATCCGGAAGAACGTCCCGGGTACGACCGTCACCACCTCCGCCGACCTGGCCAAGACCGTCTCGGGTTCGCTGTCCACCGCCTCCTCTCTCGCCACCAAGGTCGGCAAGTGGCTGTCGATCGCGGTGCTCGTGGCCGCGTTCCTGGTGGCCGGTCTGCTCACCTCCTCCGCGGTCTCCCGCCGGGTGCGAGAGTTCGGCACGCTGAAGGCCCTGGGCTGGAAGTCCGGCCGGGTGACCCGGCAGGTGGTCGGCGAGGCCTTCGTCAACGGCCTGGTCGGCGGCGCCCTCGGCATCGCGCTCGGCCTGGCGGGCGCCTACGCCGTGACGGCGGTCAGCCCCGTCCTGCAGGCGCAGCTCGGCGGCGGCACGGGCGGCGGCCTCGGCGGCGGGCCCGGCGGTGGTTTCGGCGGCCCCGGGCGGCAGGCGGCCACCAGGACCCTGGAAGTGGCCCTCACGGCCCCGGTCAGCGTCACCACGATCCTCCTGGCGGTGGGCCTCGCGGTGGCGGGCGGCCTGATCGCGGGCGCGTTCGGCGGCTGGCGGGCCTCGCGGCTGCGTCCGGCCGACGCGCTGCGGCGCGTGGAGTAGCGGCCGGCCCCGCACGAAGGCGCGGCGCCCGGCGACGCGCACCAACCGAACGCCCCCTCAGGAGTCCTCCCATGTACGAACTCAGGAACGTCACCAAGCGCTACACGAGAGGCAAGGAGACCGTCCACGCCCTCGCCGGCATAGACCTGACCATCCCCGACGGCGACCGCCTGGTCATCCAGGGACCCACCGGCGGGGGCAAGTCCACCCTCCTGCAGATGCTCGGCGGCCTGGACCGCCCCACCTCCGGAGAGGTGGTCCTGGACGGCACCGACCTGGCCGGGCTCTCCGAGGCCCGGCTGACCCGGGTCCGCAGCGAGAACATCGGCTTCGTCTTCCAGTCCTTCAACCTGATCCCCACCCTCACCGCCCAGGAGAACGTCGAGACCGCCCTGGTCCCGCTCGGGGTGAAGGTGAGGGAGCGGCGCGAACGGGCGGCCGAGGCCCTGCACTCCGTCGGCCTCGGCGAGCGTCTGGCCCACCTGCCCTCGGAGATGTCCGGCGGACAGCAGCAGCGCGTCGCCATCGCCCGCGCCCTCGTCAAGCGGCCCAAGGTGCTGCTCGCCGACGAGCCGACCGGCAACCTCGACGAGGGCATGCGCGACGAGATCATGGACGTGCTCGAACGCCTGTGGAAGGAGCACGGGCTGACCTTCGTCATGGTCACCCACGACTCCTCGATAGCGCGGAAGGCCCCGCGGCTGGCCACCATCCGCAAGGGGAAGATCACCGTCAAGGAGAACGCGGGCTCCTGACCGCCTATAACACCGCGCGCGCTCGCGGGACTGCGCGGTTGTGTAACGGTGTCCCGCCCGGCGCGTAACAGTTCCCGGCGGGGCTCTCCGCCCCCTTCCCCGCTCTTGAGTCGTCTGATCACCCCCCGTCATACTGCGTGCCCCGGGGGGAGATTGGCGTGCAGGTGTACGAATCCTCCCCCGGCCGGGTGAACGGGGAATTCGCCCGGTACCTCATCTCCAGGGGGAGATCTTGCGCAGACAAGTGAAAAGAGCAGCTGCGGCCACCGTGGCCACCGCCGCAGCCGTCGCCCTCGCAGCGGGTATGACCAGCCCCGCGTCGGCGAAGCCCGGCCGGCAGACCCCGGCCGCCGCCTCCTCGTTCACCGCTCGGCACCATGTCACCCTGATCACCGGTGACCGCGTGGCCCTCGACGGCAAGGGCCGGGTCGTCGGCCTGCGGCGGGCCGAGGGGCGCGAGCACATACCGTTCCAGGTCCGCCGGGCCCACGGACACACCCTGCTCGTCCCCGCCGACGCGGCCCGCCTGGTCGCCTCCAACACGCTGGACCAGCGGCTGTTCGACATCACCGAGCTGAACCGCGCGGCCACCCGCAAGGCGCAGCGGAACGGCCTGAAGGTCATCGTCGGCTACCGCGGCACCGCCACCGGCGCCCGGACCGACGTCCGCGACGCCGGGCACCTGCGCCGCAGCCTCAGGACGCTGAACGCGGACGCCGTGCAGGCCCCGGCCCACAAGAGCGGCGGGCTGTGGGACGCGGTCACCGACGGCGACCGGGCCGCCTCCGGCATCGCGCACGTCTGGCTCGACGGCGTCCGCAAGGCCGCCCTGGACAAGTCCGTACCGCAGATCGGCGCCCCGACCGCGTGGGCGGCCGGCTACACCGGCAAGGGCGTGAAGGTCGCCGTCCTGGACACCGGGGTGGACGCCACCCACCCGGACCTCAAGGACCAGGTGATCGGCGCCCGGAACTTCACCGCCGCCGCCGACGCCACCGACCACTTCGGGCACGGCACGCACGTCGCGTCCATCGTGGCGGGCACCGGCGCCAAGTCGGGCGGCAAGTACAAGGGCGTCGCGCCGGACGCCAGGATCCTCAACGGCAAGGTCCTCGACGACTCCGGCTCCGGTGACGACTCCGGCATCCTCGCCGGCATGGAGTGGGCGGCCGCGCAGGGCGCCTCCGTCATCAACCTCAGCCTGGGCGGCTACGACACGCCCGAGGTGGACCCGCTGGAGGCGGAGGTCGACAAGCTCTCCGCCGAGAAGGGCATCCTGTTCGCGATCGCCGCGGGCAACGAGGGCCCCCAGTCGATCGGTTCACCGGGCAGCGCGGACGCCGCGCTGACCGTGGGCGCCGTCGACAAGAAGGACAGGCTGGCGGACTTCTCCTCCACCGGCCCGCGGATCGGCGACGGCGCCATCAAGCCGGACGTCACCGCTCCGGGCGTCGACATCACCGCCGCGGCGGCCAAGGGCAGCGTCATCGACAAGGAGGTCGGCGAGAAGCCCGAGGGCTACCTGACCATCTCCGGCACCTCGATGGCCACCCCGCACGTCGCCGGCGCCGCCGCGATCCTGAAGCAGGAACACCCCGACTGGGGCTACGCCGAGCTGAAGGGCGCGCTCACCGGCTCCGCCAAGGGCGGCAAGTACACCCCGTTCCAGCAGGGTTCGGGCCGGATCGCGGTCGACCGGGCGATCAGGCAGTCCGTCGTCGCCGAGCCCGTCTCGGTCGGCTTCGGCACCCAGGCCTGGCCGCACACCGACGACAAGCCGGTCACCAAGCGGCTGACGTACCGCAACCTCGGCGACGAGGCCGTCACGCTCGACCTGACCAGCACCGCCACCGACCCCAAGGGCCACGCCGCCCCGGCCGGCTTCTTCAAGCTCGCCGCGGGCGAGGTGACCGTCCCGGCGCACGGCACGGCCTCGGTCGGCCTCACCGCCGACACCAGGCTGGGCGGCACCACCGACGGCGCCTACTCCGCGTACGTGACCGCGACCGGCGGCGGCCAGAGCGTCCGTACGGCCGCCGCGGTGCAGCGCGAGGTGGAGTCCTACGACCTGACCCTCAGGTTCATCGGCCGCGACGGCAGGCCGGCCCCGTACTACGGCGCCGACCTGACCGGAGTGGCGGGCCTGGCGAACGGCCGGTTCCTGAACCCGTACGACAAGTCCGGCACGGTGAAGGTGCGCGCGCCCAAGGGGACGTACATCCTCAACAGCGGTGTCTTCGTCGACCCCGAGGACGCGGCCAAGGGCGTCGACTGGATCGCCCAGCCGAAGCTGACCGTCGACAGGAAGCGGACGATCACCATCGACGCGCGCAAGGCCAGGCCGGTGGACATCACGGTGCCGGCGTCCCGCGCCAGGTCCGAGTTCGCCGTGCCGGAATTCGACGTCACCGTCGGCGACGGCCAGTACGGCTACGGCTGGCTGCTCGACTCGTACAAGAACTTCCGCACCGCCGCCCTGGGCCCGCGGCCGGCCTCCGGAACCCTGTTCCAGCAGTGGGACGGCCACTGGTCGAAGGGTGCGACGCAGGAGTACGCCACCACCTCCGGCGGCCCGGTCGGGCAGCTCGCCACCGGTTACACCAAGCACTACAAGGCGAGCGAACTGGCCACGGTCAAGGTCCGGATGGGTGCCGCCGCGAGCGGCAAGAAGGGCTCCGTCGGCGCGGTGGGATGGCTGCCCGGCAGCACCAGCGGCTCCTCCATCAGCCTCCCGCAGAAGCTGCCCGGCACCCGCACCCTGCACCTGTCCGCCAGGGGCGGCGTGCGGTGGCAGTTCGAGTTCGAGCAGGACGGCGGGGTCGACGAGGACGGCTTCCCGGTCGCCGACGCCGCCTACACCTCGGACCAGCGCTCGTTCACGGCGGGCAGGACGTACACCAGGACCGTCAACACCGCCGTCTTCGCCCCGAGCGTCGGCGCCGGCCTCGGTGTCTTCCGGGACGGCAACGAGATCTACGGCTCGCTGCCGCTGTTCGCCGACGGCGCCGGGAACGCCGGGTACTCGGCGTTCTCCTCGGTGCGCACGACCCTGTACCGGGACGGCGTCAAGGTCGGCTCCAACGACGACCCGCTGTTCGGCAACGAGACCTTCAAGGTCCCGGCCGGTGACGCCGCCTACCGGCTGACCACCTCGGTCCGGCGCCCGGCCACGGTCGCCAGGGCCTCCTCGCGGATCGACGCGAGCTGGACCTTCCGCTCGAAGAAGCCCGCCAGCGGCTTCGCCGAACTCCCGGTCTCCGCACTCCACTTCGGCGCGAAGACCGGCCTGGACAGCCGCGTCGAGGCCGGGAAGAAGGTCACCTTCCCGGTCACCGTCGAGGGCGCGGCCGCGGGCCGCGACCTGAAGTCCCTGAAGGTGTACGTCTCCTACGACGGGAAGACCTTCAAGAGGACCGAGGTCCGCGGCGGCAAGGTCACCGTGAAGAACCCGGCGCGGAACAAGTCCGTCTCGTTCCGCGCCAGGATCACCGACAAGAAGGGCAACACGTCGCTGATCACCGTCTACGACGCCTACTACGGCAAGTGAGCGGCGGACAGCGGTCCTTGGTGTTCTGAGCAGGAGGGGGCGTGCCGGGAGCGGCTTCCGGCACGCCCTCGCCGTGTCGCCGGCGCACCCGGCGACGTAGGGTCCCCTCGTGACCGCCGCAATGACCGCAATGATCACAGCCGTCGTCGGTGTCCTCGGCACGCTCCTCGCGCCGGTGCTCGCGCAGCGCCACTCCGACCGGCAGCGCCTCCAGGAGGCCGGACAGGCCGAGCGGCGACGGCTGTTCGAGCAGCGGCGCGACGCCTACACCGCCATGAACCGGGCCTCGCGTCAGTTCCACACCCTGCTCAAGGACGCCCTGCACCGGGTGCGCGACGGCGTCTACGCCGAGCAGGACCGGGAGCAGCTCGAGGACGCCCGGCGGGACTACCGCGACCGGTACGCCGAGGCGCAGATGGTGGTGCCCGAGCGGATCCTGGACGCCTCCCGGGCCGTCAACGAGGTTCTGGCCCGTATCGACGCCGTGGTCAAGCGGCTCGACCGGGGTCTGGCCCGCGAGGGCGAGAGCGCCGAAGGGGCCCTGCGCGACCTGAAGGAGGCCGAGCCCCTGCTCACCGCGATGCGCCGGCTCATGCGGGCCGACCTCGGTGTCGAGGACTGAGGGCCTGCCGCGAAAGTCCCACCCGCGGATCAGGCCGACGGCACCGCGCGGGCCGCGTCCGTGCCCCAGCTCGCCAGCAGCCGCAGGGACTGCGCCGACGGGGAGTCCGGCTCGGCGTGGTAGGTGATCAGCGCCTGGTCGGCGTCGTCCGCCAGCCGGAACGTCTCGTAGCTGAGGGACAGCTCACCCACCAGCGGATGCCGCAGACGCTTGACGCCGTGGCTCTTCTCCTTGACGTCGTGCGTCGCCCACAGGCGGCGGAACTCCGCGCTCTTCACCGACAGCTCGCCGACCAGGGCGGACAGCCGGGGGTCGTCCGGATAGCAGCCCGCGTCCATGCGCAGGGCGCAGACGATGTCGATCGCCTTCTGCTCCCATTCGATGAACAGGTCCCGGTAGTCCGGGCGCAGGAACACCATCCGCGCCCAGTTGCGCTCGGCGGGCGCGAGCTCCGACCAGTCGCCGAAGACCGCGGCCGCCATCCGGTTCCAGGCCAGCACCTCCGTGCGCCGGCCGACCACGTACGCCGGGACGCCCTCCATCGAGTCCAGGAGCCGGCGCAGGGCCGCCCGCACCTGCTGCTGCCGTGCCGCCGGCTTCTTCTTGTGCGCCGTCGGCTTGGCCAGGTGGGTCAGGTGGGCGTGCTCGGCGTCCGTCAGGCGCAGGGCCCGGGCGATGGAGTCCAGCACTTCCGCCGAGACGTTCCGGCCGTTGCCCTGCTCCAGCCGCGTGTAGTACGCCACCGACACCCCGGCGAGCTGGGCCAGCTCCTCGCGGCGCAGCCCCGGTACCCGGCGGCGCCGGCCGAAGTCGGGCAGTCCGACCTCCTCCGGCTTCAGCCGGGCCCGCCGGCTGCGCAGGAACTCGCTCAGCTCGGCCCACCGGTCCAGGGGTGCTCCCGCGGCCGCTTCCGGCTGTACATCCATGAAGGCAAGTATCCGTGGTGCCGCGTGGTCGTACGCAGACGAGCCTGACCCCGCCAGTGGTAGGCACGGTGGTCGTACGAAGAACCGGGACCTGGGTGACCCGCGGGACTTGGGGCACGCTGGAAGACGTACCTGGCCGGAAGGCGACCGGGCACCGAGAGTCCGCTAGGAGATCCCCCCATGACCACTGTTGCCGCCTATGCCGCGCCCGCCGCGAAGGCTCCGCTGGAGCGGACCACCATCGAGCGGCGTCCGGTCGGCGAGTCCGACGTCCTGATCGACATCAAGTTCGCCGGCATCTGCCACTCCGACATCCACCAGGCCCGTGAGGGCTGGGGCGAGGCGATCTTCCCGATGGTCCCCGGTCACGAGATCGCGGGCGTCGTGTCCGAGGTCGGCCCCGGCGTCACGAAGTTCGCCGTGGGCGACCGGGTGGGCGTCGGCTGCATGGTCGACTCCTGCCGCGAGTGCGACAACTGCAAGGCCGGGCAGCAGCAGTACTGCGACCGCGGCCCGACCTGGACCTACAACGCCGTCGGCGGAGACGGCGAGCCGACCTACGGCGGCTACTCCGAGAAGATCGTGGTCGACGAGAACTACGTCGTCCGCGTCCCCGACGGCCTGTCCCTGGACGTGGCCGCACCGCTGCTGTGCGCCGGCATCACCACGTACTCGCCGCTCAAGCGCTGGAACGCGGGCCCCGGCAAGCGGGTCGCCGTCGTCGGCCTCGGCGGCCTCGGCCACATGGGCGTCAAGATCGCGCACGCGATGGGCGCCGAGGTCACCGTGCTGTCCCAGTCCCTGCGCAAGAAGGACGACGGCCTGCGGCTGGGCGCCGACCACTACTACGCGACCGGCGACCCGGCGACCTTCGAGAACCTGAAGGGCACCTTCGACATCATCCTCAACACCGTCTCGGCCCCGATGGACTTCGGCGCCTACCTCTCGCTGCTGCGCACCGGCGGCTCGATGGTGAACGTCGGTCTGCCCGAGGAGCCGGTGCACGTGGCCCTGACCTCGCTCTTCGGCAATCTGCGTAACCTGACCACCTCCAACATCGGGGGCATCCCCGAGACCCAGGAGATGCTGGACTTCTGCGCGGAGCACGGCCTGGGCGCGGAGATCGAACTGATCGGCGCGGCCGAGATCAACGAGGCCTACGAGCGGGTGGTGGCCAGCGACGTCCGCTACCGCTTCGTCATCGACACGGCCACCATCTGACGGGTTCGGCGACCGGTCCGGCTCAGGGATTCGGCTGAGGGATCCAGCCCACCGGCCGGCGCGCCGAGCGCGCCGGCCGGTGGCAGCCGGTGCCGCGGGCCCGTTCGGCCCCGACCGCCTCACACGACGTCGAACCTCTCCCCGTCGGCGTACGACCGCACGGTCACCGCACCGTCCGCACCGGGCCGTACGACATGTGCCCGCCCGAGCCCCGCGACCCGGGCGGCCGGTCCGGCCACCTCCACCGCGGTGTTCTCGTCGACGGCGACGCCGTAGGGCGCGTCCCCGCGCCCCACCGCCGCGAGCAGCCGCGCCAGCGTCCCCCACTGCGCGGCGTGCACGTCCACCGCGAACGGCACCAGCCCCAGACCCGGCCGCACGGCGACCTCCTCCAGGTCCTCCGCGGTGTCCTCGGGGCAGACGGGAACCCCGTCCACCAGCCATCCGCCGACCACCGCCCGCCGTGCGGCGACGGCGGCCCCCGCGGAGAAGCCCGCGTACGGCAGTCCGCGCTCGGCGAGCAGACGCGGCAGCCGGTCCGCGCAGCCGGCGAACGCCTCCTGATAGGCGGGCGTCAGCCCACCGCACACCAGCAGGCCGTCGGCGCCGTCCAGCGCCTCCTCCGGCTCGAACCGCCCACCGAGCGGCACCAGCGCCGGCACGGGCGTGCACCCGGCCCCGCTCCTGCCCAGAGCCTGCGCGAACCGCTCGAACTGCTCCCGCCCGTCACCCTCGTCCACGACGACACAGCCGATCCGCGGCACACCGTCGGCGCGCTCGGCGGCCGCGCGCAGAAACGGCGCGTACACCTCCGCGCGGTCCCATCCGCCACCGATCAGAAACGTACGACCGCCCATCCGGCCCCTCCCGTTCACATGTCCTCACACGTCTTCTCGTCCTTGTGCGAGGGGCGAATGTACGGGGTCGGGGCCGGTGCCGTCGCCCGGAAAACGGCTGCCGGGGATCAGTCGGTGGCCGTCACCCTGTGGGCCACCGTGTCGCGCACCTGGCAGAAGTGGCGGGCCATGCCGTCGCCCCGGTAGCGCCAGGGCAGCGCGTTGACATGGCCGTCGACCAGCCTGAACTGCTCCAGCGCAGCCTCGTCGCGGTCCTGCAGATGGAGGTAGAAGGCCAGCAGGTGGCGCAGCTCGGGCAGGCGCGGGTGTGCCGGGTCGGCGGCCGCGGCGTCCGCGAGGGCAGCCTCCACCCGGGCCAGCATCTGCGGGGTGTTGTCGGCCGCGGTGTCATCCGAGTCGTCGTGCTCGAAGTGCGCGATGAGCGGGAGCGCCGTCAGCAGGCTGCCCGCCGGCGCCTCGGCCGCCGCCCGCTCGGCGAAGTCGAACGCGAGCCGCTCGGAGCCGCGCCACTTGGCGCACCAGTACTGGAGCGCCGAGAAGTGCGCCTCGTAGTGGTGCGGCGCCCGGGTGGTTATCTGCGCCCAGAGCTTCTCCATCTCGGCGTTCGGGTAGCCGAGTCCCAGCGCCACCCAGATCTCCGCGATGTACGGCGTCGGGTCGTCGGGGTTCAGCGCGGCCGCCCGCGCGATCTCCTCGCGGGCGCCGCGCAGGGTCCGGTGGAAGCCTTCGGCCTGCTCCCGCGTCGTGCGCTCGCCCGACTGGGCGCCGCGCAGCTTCCAGGCGAGGATCACCGTGCTGCGCGCCCGGACCACGGCCGCGTCGGGGTCCTCGGGGCGCGCCGTCTCCCACGCCAGCAGCCACTCGTCCTCCTCGGCCGCACGGTCGGCGAGCAGGTACGCGGCCGCCGACCGGCGTTCCCAGTCCCGGCCGATGGCGCTCAGCAGCTCGGCGGCGGGCCGCCAGTCGCCGGCCCGTACCGCGGTGAGCGCCGCCGCCCAGTCCGTGGGCAGCGGGGCGGCGTGCTCGGTGTTCTGCCGCTCGACGGGCAGCAGTCCGAGCCGCTCCGCGGCCTTCGCTGCCGCGGCCGCCTCCGCGGCGTCGGCGTCGTCGTCGGGGCTGGGGGAGAAGAACTCCTTCAGGAAGACCCAGGCCAGCCAGAGCGCGAAGAGCACCGCGGGGGCGGCCAGGATGCCGAGGATCCAGAGCAGGACGGTCATGGGGAGCGAGGTCCGTTCGTCGGGGGACGGCTTGGGGGTGCCGGGAGAGCCGGTGCCGGGGGAGTCGGCGTCGGGTCGGCGTGGTGGGGCGGGGCGGGGCGGCGGCCCCGCGGCTCACACGGACGGCGTCGCCGCCGGGGGCAGCAGGGCCCGCAGCGGGGCGGTGTCGGGGTGGTCGGCGAGCGCCGCGTTCACGGCCGCGTCGAGCGCGGCCTCGGGGCCGTCGTCCGGGGTGCTGTGCGGGACCGGGCCGGTCAGCCGCGCGGCGGCGGCCTGCGACCAGGAGAACTCCCAGCTCAGCAGCGAACGGGCACTGAACTCGGCCAGCACCATCGTCCGCAGCGACGAGCGCAGCCGCGGCCGTACGAACTCGCGGAAGGCCCGGCCCTTCGCCGCGGCCGCCTGATCGGACAGCGGCATCCGCTCGGCCAGCCGCCACAGCCGGCCGTCGTCGACGACGTCCAGCAGCGCGGACAGCGTGGCCGGCTGCCCGGTGTACTCGGCCAGCGCCCGGTGCAGCGGGGTGTGTGTGGCGGACATGCCCTGGGCCATGGCGGCGTCCAGCAGCTCCTGCCACGCGGCGGCGCGCGGGTAGCCGAGGATCTCGTCCGACAGGACGGCGTCCTCCAGCGTGGTCAGGGTCTTCTCCGCGTCGGTGAGCAGGGCGAGCGCCGGCCCCCCGGCCTCCGCCGCGCGCCCGTCGGCGGGCAGCGCCTCGAGCCGGTGCACCCGTTCGGCGATCGGCGGGTGGGAGTCGTACGGCGAGGCCGGCGTGGTGGGCAGCTCCGTCCGCAGCCCGGCCAGCTCCTCCTCGCGGGCCGCGAGGAGCCGGGCGAAGCCCCCGAAGAACTCGCCGCGCGGCGGCAGCAGCCGCACGGGCAGACCCAGGGTGGCGTACGAGTCGAGGTAGAAGTCGTGCGAGGCGGACAGGGCCGGGATCTCGCGCAGAGCCGAGGCGATCGCGTCGCGCCCGGCGATCCGGGCGGCGGCCCGGTCGGCCGCGTACTCCTGGGCGCGGGCCGTGGACAGGGAGGCGCGCAGATAGAGGTTGCCGTACAGCGTGTAGATCGACGCCATCATCCGGTACGTCACCCCGGCCCCGGCGGTGTCGACCTCCTTGGCCTTCTTGCCCTTCGCGACCCGCTTGGCGGCGGCCTTCTCCTGGCGGCCGCGCTCGGCGGCCACCTTGCCGTCCGCCTTCTCGTGGAAGTGCCCGATGACCCGGGCGATCTGCACCCGGCCGCGCACCACGAGCGCGGACAGCCGGGTGTCACCGCCCGTGTAGTGGCCGTACTCGTGGGCGAGCACGCCGCGCAGTTGCGCCTGCGTCAGGCCGGTCAGCAGCGGGACGCCCAGGTAGAGCCGGCGCGGACCGGCCAGCAGGCCGAGCAGGCGCGCGTCCTCGCTGACGGCCGCGTTGACGTCGGCCGTCAGCACGATCCGGTCGGGGGCGCGGGTGCCGGTCGCCGCGGCGAGCTCCCGCACCAGCGCCCACAGCCGGGGCTCGTCCGCCTCGGTGACCTCGATGCCGGGCGGCCCGTCGCCCCTGGGTGTGCGCAGCATGAACATGCCGCGCACGACGGGGACGGCGAGCAGCACCGAGACCGCGACGATCTTGATGCCGGCGGCGCCGTGCACCCAGGTGACCACGGCCGCGTCGGCGCCGGCCAGCGCAGCGAGCAGCAGCAGGCTCAGCAGGTAGAAGCCGCACAGCAGAACGAGAGCGCGCAGCGCGCGCAGAGTTGCGCCCATCGGGCAGATCCCCCCACAGGACCCGGAGAAATGAACAGGCCGACGGGCACCGCCGGGCGGTGCTGCCGGTGAGTGTGGGGGGACTCGGAGCAGACTTCGAGCGGGCTCGGGACGGCCTACGGCCTCCGGGATACGCCCGGAGCGGCTCCGGGCAAAGCACGAGCAAAGCCGGAGCAAGCGGAGTATGCCCTACCGAAGATCGGCAGGGCAATCCCGGCCCTGACCTGTGCGGACCGGTCAGCGGGACCGGTCAGCCGGGCAGGCCCGCCGGGGTGCCGCCGGCAGCCTCGTAGCCGGCCACCGCCAGCGCGCGGTGCCCGGCGTAGGCGGCGGCCGGGTCGGCGGACAGGGTCCAGGGCAGCGCGCCGACATGGCCGTCGACCTGCGCGAGCTGGTCCATGGCCTCCGGCCAGCGCTCGGCGCGGACCAGGAAGAACAGCAGCAGATGGCGGACGTGCGCGAGCACCGGGTCGTCCGGGCGGGCGGTGTGCACCGCGTGCAGGGCGCCCTGCATCGCCCGGGTGACCACCTCGCTCTGGTAGAAGCTCCGGACCAGGTTGACCTCGGGGATGTGCTCGAAGACCGCGAAGAGCGGCAACGCGGCCAGCAGCGAGCCCTCCGGGGCACGGGCCGCGGCGCCCTCGGCGAAGGCGTACGCCTCCTCGCGCGAGCCGTGCCACTTCTCGCACCAGTAGTGCAGTGCGGCCAGGTGCGCGCCCATGTGGTGCGGGGCGCGCTCCAGGAGGGTCAGCCACAGCTTCTCGAACTCCGGCCGCGGCCACCCCAGGCCCCGGGCGACGGACAGCTCGACGATGTACGGGACCGGGTCGCCGGGGGCGAGCAGCGCCGCCTCGCCGCAGGCCTGCCGGGCCTCCTCCATGATGATCCGGAAGTCTTCCCTGCCCGGCGCGGACGTCCGCCACGCCTGCTGCGCCAGGAACTCGGCGTACACGGCCGCACCACCGGCGTCCTTGGGCCGCTCGGCCCGCCACACCCTCAGCCACTGCCCGCCGGGCGTCTCGTGCACCCCGCCCGGCCGCTCCGCCAGCTCCAGTGCCGCCGCGCCGGCGAAGGCCTGCACACGCTGCCAGCGCGTCTCGCCCTCCGCCTCGGTGCCGGCCAGCATCTGGGCGGCGGCCCGGTAGTCGTGCGTGCGCCGCACCACGTCCAGCACGTCCAGCAGATCCTTGTCCGGGCCTGGCATCCGCACGTCCAGCTCCTCCTCGGGCACGAAGCCGTAGGCCGCCGCGCGCGCGGGGTCCGGCCGGCCCGCCGGACCCGGCCCCGCCGCCCCGCGCCTGCGCCGCAGGACCGGGAGCAGCACGAAACACAGCAGGACCAGCGCCATGAGCAGCCAGAGAGTCGCCATGCCTCAAGCGAACCAGACGCCGCCGGCAATTGGCCAACCCCGCCCGCCCGGCCTGTGGAAAACCCGCGTCCGGCGCCGCCGGCGCCCCGGGACTTCACGCTCCCGAAACCGTCGGACGCCACGTCGGACGCCACCATCCGGCCGAGCGCACTACGCTCGGTGCACATGAGCGACAGGCACATCAGTCAGCACTTCGAGACCCTCGCGATCCACGCGGGCAACACCGCGGATCCCCTCACCGGCGCGGTCGTCCCGCCGATCTACCAGGTCTCGACCTACAAGCAGGACGGCGTGGGCGGCCTGCGCGGCGGCTACGAGTACAGCCGCAGCGCCAACCCGACCAGGACCGCCCTCGAGGAGAACCTCGCCGCGCTGGAGGGCGGCCGGCGCGGTCTCGCGTTCGCCTCCGGCCTGGCGGCCGAGGACACCCTGCTGCGTACGCTGCTCAGCCCCGGCGACCACGTGGTGATCCCCAACGACGCCTACGGCGGCACCTTCCGCCTCTTCGCCAAGGTCGTCACCCGCTGGGGCGTGGAGTGGTCCGTCGCGGACACCAGCGACCCGGCCGCCGTGCGGGCCGCGATGACGCCGAAGACCAAGGTGGTCTGGGTGGAGACCCCCTCCAACCCGCTGCTCGGCATCACCGACATCGCCGCCGTCGCCCAGGTCGCCCACGACGCGGGCGCGCGGCTCGTCGTCGACAACACCTTCGCCACGCCGTACCTCCAGCAGCCGCTGTCGCTCGGGGCCGACGTCGTGGTGCACTCGCTGACCAAGTACATGGGCGGCCACTCGGACGTGGTCGGTGGCGCCCTGATCGCCTCCGACCAGACGCTGGGCGAGGAGCTGGCCTACCACCAGAACGCGATGGGCGCCGTCGCCGGCCCCTTCGACTCCTGGCTGGTGCTGCGCGGCACCAAGACCCTCGCGGTGCGCATGGACCGGCACAGCGAGAACGCCACGAGGATCGCCGACATGCTCACCCGGCACGCGCGCGTGAGCAGCGTGCTCTACCCGGGTCTGCCGGAGCACCCCGGGCACGAGGTGGCCGCCAAGCAGATGAAGGCGTTCGGCGGCATGGTGTCCTTCCGGGTCCGGGGCGGCGAGGAGGCCGCCGTCGAGGTGTGCAACCGCGCCAAGGTCTTCACCCTCGGCGAGTCGCTCGGCGGCGTCGAGTCGCTCATCGAGCACCCGGGCCGGATGACCCACGCCTCCACGGCCGGTTCCGCCCTGGAGGTCCCGGCCGACCTGGTGCGCCTGTCCGTCGGCATCGAGAACGTCGACGACCTGCTCGAGGACCTGCAGCAGGCGCTCGGCTAGCCGTCGGCCGCCGTCCCCGTCACCAGCCGGTGAGCGGTGGAGTCGTCTGCGACGGCGGCTCCACCCAGGGCTGTGCCCGTACGGCCCACACGGTGAACGCCACCACCGCCGCGCACAGCAGCAGCCACAGCAGGCGGTGCGCGAGCAGCCGGCGCCGCAGCAGGCGGCTGCCGCGGCGGACGGCCTCGGCGTGCAGATCGGGCGGCACCGGCACCGCGACCTGCTCCAGGATCCGGCGCACGGCGGCCTCCCGCTGGGGGCGGTTCACCGGTCCCTCCGTCCCGGTGGCCGCCTCATGGCGACGCCGCCTTCGCGCCCACCGCGCGCGTCGCCGCCCTGCGCGCCGGATGCAGCACGGTGGCCGTCGCGCGGTCGCAGACGGCGTGCACCCGTTCGACGGGCAGGCCCAGCAGGGCCGCCGTCTGCTCCTCCGCGACCCCCTCGAACATCCGCAGCACCAGGATCAGCCGCTCCCGCGGCGCCAGTTCGGCCAGCGGGCTGCGCGGATGGGGACGGGCGCGGCCCACGGCGCCGTAGTGCCGCCAGGCCTCGTGCGCGAACCGGGTGGCCAGGTACTGGCGGGCGCACTCGTAGGGGTCCTCGCCGCGCAGCCGGGCCCAGCGGGCGTAGGTGTGGGCCAGCGCCGGTGCCAGCAGCCTCCGCGCGCGCGGGGCGTCGTCCGGGGCCTCTCCGGTGAGCAGGGTCGCGGCGTGCAGCAGCCGCCCCGCCGCGCCCGCGACGAAGGCCTCGAACTCCCGGGCCCGGCGGGCATCGCGGGAGGCCTGCCGATCACGCACCGCGCCTCCCCCCTGAGGGGGTCCTGTCCGGTACGGGACGGGCGGACCGCGCACCACGCAGGACCCGGTCTCATATGAGGCCAGTGGCGGCCCGGGGTCAAGACTCGGGACCGCACCCGTCCGGGGCGCGGGTCAGGAAGCGGCCGTTCCCTCGGCCGCCGGCACCGGCTGGACCGCCATCCGCGAGGAGAGCGCGGTATTGAAGCGCGTGAGGAGCGCGCAGAACTGCTCGCGCTCCTCCGGCGCCCAGTCGTGTGTCAGCTCGGCCATCAACTGACGCCTCGACGAACGTACTTCCTCCAGCCGGGCGGCACCGCGCGGGGACAGCTGGAGCACCACGGCCCGCCCGTCCTCCGGGTGCGAGGTGCGCTTGACGAGTCCCGTGTCGACCAGCGGGGCCACCTGCCGGGTGACCGTGGAGGAGTCGATCCCCATGCTCGCGGCGAGCGCCTTGACGCCCATCGGGCCCTCGCTGTCCAGGCGGTTGAGCAGCAGGTAGGCGGCACGGTCCATGGTGTTGCGCACCTGCCCGACGCCGCCGAGCCGGGTCTGTTCGGCACGCCGGGCGAACACCGCCACCTCGTGCTGGAGGGTGTCGAGAAGACCGGTGTCACCGACGGTCGTCATGTCCATCGACATTTCAGGTGTTGTGGGCATGGCCGGAGGCTCGCTTCATGAGGGCTGCTGGGTTGGGGGACAGGGTACGCGGCCCGGGCGCGGGCCGTACCGGCGCTGCGCAAACCCGGTCTCGGAGCTTGGTCACACCCGTCACGCACGACCGTGAACTGCGAGACTCGAGTCATGAGCTACCGCACGGCCGGCTCCTTGCGCTCCGTCACCCTCGACGACGTGCGCGGAGCCCAGAAGATGCTCTCGGGCGTGGCGCGGACGACCGCGATGGAGGGCAGCCGGCACCTGTCCCAGTTGGTCGGCGCGCCGGTGCACCTCAAGTGCGAGAACCTGCAGCGAACGGGCTCGTTCAAGCTGCGCGGCGCCTACGTCCGGATCGCCGGGCTGCTGCCGGAGGAGCGGGCCGCCGGAGTGGTGGCGGCGAGTGCCGGCAACCACGCGCAGGGTGTCGCCCTGGCCTCCTCGCTGCTGGGTGTGCACGCGACCGTGTTCATGCCGAAGGGCGCCCCGCTGCCGAAGATCAGCGCGACCCGGGAGTACGGCGCCGAGGTGAGGCTGCACGGTCAGGTGGTCGACGAGACCCTGGCCGCCGCCCAGGAGTACGCGGCCACGACGGGCGCGGTGTTCATCCACCCCTTCGACCATCCCGACGTCATCGCCGGCCAGGGCACGGTCGGCCTGGAGATCCTGGAGCAGTGCCCGCAGGTGCGCACGATCGTCGTCGGCATCGGCGGCGGCGGGCTCGCGGCCGGCATCGCGGTCGCGGTGAAGGCGCTGCGGCCGGAGGTCCGGATCGTCGGTGTGCAGGCGGAGGGCGCGGCGGCCTATCCGCCCTCGCTCGCCGCCGGCCGTCCGGTGTCGGTGCGGAACCCCGCGACGATGGCCGACGGCATCAAGGTGGGCCGGCCCGGTCTGGTGCCGTTCGAGATCATCGGCGACCTGGTGGACGAGGTCCGCACGGTCAGCGAGGACCAGTTGTCGGCGGCGCTGCTGCTGTGCCTGGAGCGCGCCAAGCTGGTCGTCGAGCCGGCCGGGGCCAGCCCGGTCGCTGCCCTGCTGTCCGAGCCCGGCGCCTTCCCCGGCCCGGTCGTCGCCGTGCTGTCCGGCGGCAACGTCGACCCGGTGCTGCTCCAGCGGGTGCTGCGGCACGGCATGGCCGCCCAGGGCCGCTACCTGGCGGTCCGGCTGCGGCTGACGGACCGCCCGGGCGCCCTCGCCACGCTGCTCGGGGTGCTGTCCGTGGTCGACGCCAACGTCCTCGACGTGAGCCATGTGCGGACCGATCCCCGGCTCGGGCTCACGGAGGCGGAGGTGGAGCTGCACCTCGAGACGAAGGGCCCGGCGCACTGCGTCGAGGTCGGCCAGGCCCTGCGTCGGGCGGGCTACACGGTCATCGACTGAGACGCCGTACCGAACCGCTGGAGGCGGTGTCACTCGTCCGGGGAAATCCATTGGCAGACGCGATACATCGCGTTATGGTGTGTCGTGCCGCTCGTCATGCGCCGGTGCCCCCATGCGGAGCCCCCGGGGGGTGGAAACTCCGGGGGTGAAAACCGCTGATGGAAAACCGAAGGCGGCGGCGAGCACGCGAACCTAGCCTTTCCGAAGCATCCCCAACGACGTGGAGACCCACATGCCAGGCGCCATCTACGCCGAAGGTCTGGTGAAGACCTTCGGCGATGTAAGGGCATTGGACGGCGTAGACCTCGATGTCCCCGAGGGCACGGTCCTCGGCCTGCTCGGGCCGAACGGCGCCGGCAAGACGACGGCGGTCCGCTGTCTGACGACGCTGCTGCGGCCCGACAGCGGACGGGCCGTCGTGGCGGGCGTGGACGTCCTCAAGGACCCCGACGCCGTACGCCGCTCCATCGGCCTGTCCGGGCAGTTCGCCGCGGTCGACGAGTACCTGACCGGCCGGGAGAACCTGCAGATGGTCGGTCAGCTCTACCAGATGAGGGCGAAGGCGGCCCGGCAGCGCGCGGTCGAGCTGCTGGAGCAGTTCCATCTCACGGACGCCGCCGACCGCCCCGCCAAGACCTACTCCGGAGGCATGCGCCGCCGGCTCGACCTCGCCGCCGCCCTCGTGGTCTCACCGCCCGTGATGTTCATGGACGAGCCGACCACCGGCCTCGACCCGCGCAACCGGCAGCAGCTCTGGGAGGTCATCAAGCAGCTCGTCTCCGGCGGTACGACCCTGCTGCTGACCACGCAGTACCTGGAGGAGGCCGACCACCTCGCCCACGACATAGCGGTCGTCGACCACGGCCGGGTCATCGCCAAGGGCACCTCCGACCAGCTCAAGGCCCACACCGGCGGCGAGCGCGTCGAGGTCGTCGTGCACGAGCGCGAGCACATCGCGACGGCCGCCGAGGTGCTGCGCGGCTTCGGCAAGGGCGACACCACGGTCGAGGAGCACACCCGCAAGCTGACGGTGCCCGTCACCGGCGGCGCCAAGCTGCTCGCCGAGGTCATCCGGGAGCTGGACGGCCGCGGGATCGAGATGGACGACATCGGACTGCGCCGCCCCACCCTCGACGACGTCTTCCTCTCACTGACCGGACACGTGGCCGAGGCCGAGGAGTCCGCCGGGAACGACCGGTCCGGCAAGGCCGGCAAGGCCGGCAAGGGCAGCAAGAGCGCCAAGGGCAAGGAGACCGTGAAATGAGTGCCGTGACCGAAGCCGCGCCCCTCGCGGCCCCCGGCAACGCCGTCGGCCGGTCCGTCCGTGACTCGCTGATCGTCGCCAAGCGCAATCTGATCCGCATGTGCCGGATCCCCGAGATGGTCATCTTCGGACTGATCCAGCCGATCATGTTCGTGGTGCTGTTCACCTATGTGTTCGGCGGCTCGATCCAGGTCGGCGGGTCCAGCTCCACGCAGGCCTACCGCGAGTTCCTGATGGCGGGCATCTTCGCGCAGACCGTCACGTTCGCCACGGCCGGCGCCGGCGCGGGCATCGCCGACGACATGCACAAGGGTCTCATCGACCGCTTCCGCTCCCTGCCCATGGCGCGCGGCGCGGTGCTGACCGGGCGGACCCTCGCGGACCTGGTCCAGACGGCACTCACCCTGCTCGTCCTCGCCGTGGTGGCGCTGCTGGTCGGCTGGCGCACGCACGAGAACCTCGGCAAGGTGCTCGCCGGATTCGGCCTGCTCCTGCTGCTCGGGTACGCGTTCTCCTGGATCGGCGCGCTCATCGGCCTCTCCGTGCGCACCCCCGAGGCGGCGACCTCGGGCGGCCTGATCTGGCTGTTTCCGCTGACGTTCATCTCGAACGCGTTCGTGGACGCGAACAAGATGCCCCCGTTCCTCCGGCACATCGCGGAGTGGAACCCGTTCAGCGCCACCGTGCAGGCGTGCCGTGAGCTGTTCGGCAACTTCCCTCCGGGCTACCGGACCCCGGATGCGTGGCCCATGCAGCACGCCGTGTGGGTCTCGCTGATCTGGTCGGTCCTGATCACCTTGGCCTTCCGTACGCTCGCGGTCCGCAAGTACCGCTCGGCCACCGCGTGACGGCGGCCACGGGGTGAGGGCATGAAGACGCCCCCGGTGTCCTGGGACGCCGGGGGCGCGACATGAAACCGGTCCGGTGGATCAGCCCGAGTACGGCTCGGCCTTCAGGATCCGCACCGAGGCCTTCTTGCCGTTCGGCAGCTCGTACTCCGCGTCCTCGCCGACCTTGTGGCCGATGACGCCGGAGCCGAGCGGTGACTGCGGCGAGTAGGTCTCGACATCCGCGCTCGCGTACTCGCGGGAGGCGAGCAGGAACGTCATCGTGTCGTCCTCGTCACCGTCGAAGGCGATCGTGACGACCATGCCCGGCGCGACGGCACCGTCCGCGGAGGCCGGAGCCTCGCCGACCTGGGCGTTCTCCAGAAGCTGGGTCAGCTGGCGCACACGGAGCTCCTGCTTGCCCTGCTCCTCCTTGGCCGCGTGGTACCCGCCGTTCTCGCGCAGGTCGCCCTCCTCGCGCGCGGCCGCGATCTTGGCGGCGATCTCCGTGCGCGCAGGACCAGTAAGGTACTCAAGCTCGTCCTTGAGCTTGTTGTACGCCTCCTGGGTCAGCCAGGTGACGTTCTCGCTGGTCTGGGTCACAGGGTGCTCCTCGTCGGTACTGGGAAATACAAAGCATCGCCCTACCCAGAAGAATGTTCCCTCTTGGATGGGCGAAACCACGAGCCTAACAATTCAACGGCGGAAGGGGGAGGACATAAGCCATCAGAATCACATCAACGCAGGTCACGGCCTGCGCATGGTCAGCCGGCGTGGCAGCCGAGCAGCTCGGCCGTCGTACCCCTGGCCGTCGTACGGAGCGTGACGACCTTGTCGATACGCGTGGCCGCGCCGGTGAACCGGAAGTCCGCCCGTCCCACCTCGGCGCCCTCGGCCGACTGGGAGCGCAGGGTGCAGTAGCCGGAGGCACCGGAGTCCTTGTGCACCTCGAGATGCACCCGGACCTCGTCGTCGGCGGCCTTGAAGGTGATCACCTGGGCGCTGATCTGGTTCTGCGCGATGTAGTGGTAGGCGAAGAGGCCGATCAGGGCGAGAAGGACCACGCCCAGCAGCGATCCGGCGACCTTGAGCCCGCGGTCGGCGCGCCGGTCCGAGGAGCGGCCGTAGCGGCCCTCGGGCAGCCGCGTGCTCGCCGTACTCATGATCGTCCTCTCCGCGGAATTAAACGCCCACCGATTCCGTCACTATAGAAGCCTGCGATTGCGCCGAAGACACGGGGCGCCGACTTACCGAGGATTGAGTCTTGACTGACCAGCTGCGACTGATGGCCGTTCACGCGCACCCCGACGACGAGTCGAGCAAGGGCGCGGCCACCATGGCGAAGTACGTGGCCGAGGGGGTGGACGTGCTGGTGGTGACCTGCACCGGCGGCGAGCGCGGGTCCATCCTCAACCCCAAGCTGCAGGGCGACACGTACATCGAGGAGAACATCCACGAGGTGCGCAAGAAGGAGATGGACGAGGCCCGGGAGATCCTCGGCGTCCGGCAGGAGTGGCTGGGCTTCGTCGACTCCGGCCTGCCCGAGGGCGACCCGCTGCCGCCGCTGCCCGAGGGCTGCTTCGCCCTGGAGGACGTCGACAAGGCGGCCGGCGAACTGGTGAAGCAGATCCGCTCCTTCCGCCCGCAGGTGATCACCACCTACGACGAGAACGGCGGCTACCCGCACCCCGACCACATCATGACCCACAAGATCTCGATGGTGGCGTTCGAGGGCGCGGCGGACGCCGAGAAGTACCCCGAGGCCGAGTACGGCCCCGTCCACCAGCCGCGGAAGCTCTACTACAACCAGGGCTTCAACCGCCCCCGCACCGAGGCCCTGCACCACGCGATGCTCGACCGCGGGCTGGAGTCGCCGTACGGGGACTGGCTCAAGCGCTGGAAGGAGTTCGAGCGCGTCGAGCGCACGCTGACCACGCATGTCCCGTGCGCGGACTTCTTCGAGGTCCGCGACAAGGCCCTGATCGCCCACGCCACGCAGATCGACCCCGACGGCGGCTGGTTCCGGGTGCCGATGGACCTGCAGAAGGAGGTCTGGCCGACGGAGGAGTACGAGCTGGCGAAGTCTCTCGTCGACACCTCCCTCCCCGAGGACGACCTCTTCGCGGGCATCCGGGACAATGCCTGACATGAGCGCAAGCCTGGCACTGACGCATCTCGTCCCCCTCGCCAAGGAGGTCGACGAGAACAAGGTCACCCCCGGCGTCCTCGGCTTCATCGTGTTCGCGGTGATGGCCCTGGCCGTGTGGGGCCTGATGAAGTCGATGAGCAAGCAGATGCAGAAGGTCGACTTCAAGGAGGCCCCCGAGGCCGGGGCCGAGGAGAAGACCGAATCCAAGGCGCCGCGGGGCTGACCCCAGGGGTTCAGCTCCGCGCCGGAACCGCCACCCCCATCACCTCGCGGGCGTGGCGGTCCGGTGTCATGCGCAGACGCCACGCCTGCCAGCCCGCCTCCAGGCTCACGCCCCGCTCCAGCAGGAGGGCGTAGGCCGGCACCCACTCGTCCAGCTTCTCGTCCCGCAGCGGATGCGAGGCGCGGGCGAGCTGGGCCAGCTCCTCCTGGGCGACCGCCGTGCCCACCTCCACCCCGCCCGGCGCCGCGTACGGCAGCAGGGTGCAGCGCAGGAACCGCGCCCAGTCCTCACCGCGGCGGTCGCCGTAGGACGTGAACAGGGTCAGCGCCTCGTCGCACAGCGCCAGCGCCTGCTGGATCCGGGCGTTGCCCGCGTCCACCACCGCCAGCTCCAGACAACTCCAGGCCTCGCCGTGGGCGACGCCGATGCGCTGGAAGTCGGCGCGGGCGTCGACGAGCAACTGCCGCGCGAAGCCCGAGTTGCGCAGCGAGCCGGTCTGCGCGGCCCGCTGGTCCCGGGTGACCCGCGCCGAGTGGTGCCGGGCGCAGGCCAGCCCGTAGACGTCCCGCATCCGGGAGAACATCTGCCGGGAGCGCTCGAGCTCCCGGACCGCCTGGTCCAGCTCGCCCGTCTCCTCCAGAGCCTGCCCGAGGTGGAACAGCGTCCAGGCCTCGCCGCGCGCGTCCTCGTTCTCCCGGTGCCGTGCCGCCGCGCGGCGCAGGCCCTCCACCGCGGGGCCGGCGTCCCCGTCGACCAGCCGGGCCCGGGCGAGCTGGGTCAGCGCCCAGGCCTCGCCGCGCGCGTCGTGCGTCTGGCCGTAGCGCTCCAGGGCGGCCCGCAGCTCCGTCTCCGCCCTCGGCACGTCGCCCATGCGCAGCGCGAGCTGGCCGAGCTGGAAGTGCGCCCACGCCTCCCCGTGCAGGGAGCCGCCCTGCCGGTGCAGGACCAGTGAGCGGGTGAGCAGGTCCAGCGCCTCCGGCAGCCGGGCCCGGTCACGCTGCACCGCCGCCAGCGCGTGCATCGTCCAGGCCCGGTCGGTCGCCAGCTCCTCGGCCGTCTGCAGGTCCAGGGCCTCCTGCAGCCGGGCCGCGGCCTCGGTGAGGTTGCCCTGGTGGTGCAGGGTGATCCCGAGGGAGCACAGCGCGCGGGCCGCGCCCGCGTCGTGGTGGGCCTCCCGGTAGAGGTCGACCACCGAGGCCAGCGTGGTGCGCGCCTTGTCCAGCTCGCCGAGCTGCCGCGCCGCGATACCGGTGCGCCACTGCACGGAGCGCATCAGCAGACCCTCGTCCACGGCCTGCGCCAGCTCGCTGATCTCGCCGAGGCGGTAGAGGTCACCGCGCAGCAGGCAGTAGTCGCACAGGGCGCCGAGCAGGTTCTGCACGGCGGCCTGGTCCACGCCCTCGGCGTGGCGCAGGGCGGCCGTGATGAAGCTGGACTCGTCGTCCAGCCAGCGCAGCGCCTCGTCCAGCGAGGTGAAGCCGTGCGCGCCGAAGTGGTTCGAGCGTGTCGACATGTTGCCGTCGACCAGGCGCAGCACCGAGTCCGCCAGCTCCGCGTAGTTCACGACCAGCCGCTCCTGCGCGGCCGTCCGCTCGGCCGGGTCCTCCTCGTCCAGCAGCCGCGCCTGGGCGAAGGCCCGCACCAGGTCGTGCAGCCGGTAGCGGTCGCCGCGCACATGGTCGATCAGACCGGCGTCCGCGAGGGCCGCCAGATGCCGGGTGGCCTCCGGCTCGTCGGTGGCCAGCAGGGCGGCGGCCGCCGCCGCGCCGAGCGAGGCCCGGCCGGCCAGCGCCAGCCTGCGCAGCAGCCGGCGGGTGGTGTCCGGCTGGTCGGCGTAGCGCAGCCACAGCGCCCGCTCCACCGGCTCGACCGGGCCGTACGCGCCGAGGTCCGAGGCGAGCTGCCGGGGCGAACGCGGGCCGAGCGAGGAGCCCGCGACGCGCAGCGCCAGCGGCAGCCCCCCGCACAACCGGCGTACCCGGTCGGCGGATTCCGCGTCGTACGGGCCCGAGTCGTCCTGTGCCGTCGCCCCCAGCAGTTCCTCGGCGCCGACCGCGTCCAGCTCCCGCACCGGCAGGTGGTGCACCCAGGCGCCGAGCTCCGCGGGCAGCTCCAGCGGGGCGCGGGCGGTGACCAGCACCAGGCTGTCGGAGTGCTCGGGCACCAGGGCGCGCACCTGCTCCGGGTCCGAGGCGTCGTCCAGCACGATCGTCACCGGAAGGCCGGTCAGATGCCGGTGGTACAGCTCGGACAGCCGCTTGACCTGCTGATCGGGGGAGGAGCGCTCGCGGAACAGCAACTGTTCGCGGGGCGCGCCGAGCCGGTTCAGCAGATGCAGCAGCGCGTCCCGGACGGGCAGCGGCGGCTCGTCCCGGCTACCGCCGCGCAGGTCCACGACGACCGCCCCGCGGAAGTGGTCCTTGAGGTCGTGCGCCGCGCGGACCGCGAGCGTCGTGCGGCCCGAGCCGGGCTCGCCGTGCAGCACGACCACCGTCGGCCGGGTCTCGGTGGCCGCCCGGGCCGCCTGCGCCCACTGCCTGATCCGCGCCAGCTCCGCCCGGCGGCCCGCGAACGGCCCGTTCGGCTCGGGCAGTTGCCCGAAGGACTGCTCCAGCACCGTGCGCCGGCGGGCCGCCGCGCTCTTGTCGGCGCCGCGCAGCGCCGGGCCGGTCTTCTTCTTCGGCCCGGTGGACGCGGTGAGCACCCGCTGCTGGTCGAGGAACGGGCGGATGCCGCGCACCTCCAGCGCGGTCAGCCACTGCAGCCGGAGCTGCTCCGGGCCCCCGGGCTGACCGGCCTCGCCCGCCCGGTGATGGGCGGCCGGCAGATGGGATCCTGCCACCTTCACCACGGTCGCGGCGGCACCCACCACGCCCACGGTGACGCCCGCGCCGACGGCCGTGCCGGCGCCGGTGCCCAGGGACAGGTCGGCGACGGCGGCGGCCACCGCGGCGACGGCGGCCACCAGCAAGGCCGTTCCGGCGCCCTCGCGTGCGTAGCGCTGGCCGAAGGTGAGCCGGCCGGCCTCGGCCTCGTCGAGCGCGCGGACGTAGGCCTCGTACTCCTCGGCGGCCTGCCGCGCCATGGTGTCCAGCGAGCCGCGCGCCCGCGACAGCAGCAACTGCCCGTCGGTCCGGCCGCCGGAGCGCCGCACCTCCTCGTCCACGGCCCGCGCCAGCAGCCGCTCGGCATCGGTCCGATGGCCGTCCCGCATGTCCCGTCCCCCTGTCGGCGACAACTCCGTTGCCTACGAGTGTCCTTCGGGGGCGGCGGGTTGGCGAGGGGGCGACGATCAGCGGATGGGTGCGGATTTCGTGACAACGCCCTTGTCGACGGCCCGTTTTCGCGGTCGTGGCGGAGTGCTTTCCTCACCCGTGCACGGTGCTTGCGCGATAATCACATGGGGGCCGCGACATGCGGGAAAGGCTCGGACGTCCCGCGGCGCACGGCCTGGGCGCGGTCCGTCACACACGACGGTGAAGGACTGGCACTCATGACGACGCCCACGATCGAGCTCAAGCCCTCCGCGAACCCGCGGTCCGACGCGGAGCGCGAGGCGATTCTGGCCGCCCCCGGGTACGGCCGGTACTTCACCGACCACATGGTGACGGTCAAGTGGACGCGGGGCCGCGGCTGGCACGACGCCGAGCTGGTCCCGTACGCGCCGCTGACCATCGACCCGGCGAACAAGACCCTGCACTACTCCCAGACCATCTTCGAGGGGTTCAAGGCGTACCGCCTGCCCGACCGCACCGTGGCCACCTTCCGCCCCCGGGCCAACGCGGAGCGCTTCCAGGCTTCGGCCCGCCGCATGGCCATGCCGGAGCTGCCCACCGAGCTGTTCCTCGCCGCGTGCGACGCGCTGGTCCAGCAGGACCGCGCCTGGGTGCCCGGCTCCGCCGAGGCCGCCCTGTATCTGCGGCCCTTCATGATCGCCACCGAGGTCGGTCTCGGCGTCCGGCCGGCCGACGAGTTCCTCTTCATCGTGATCGCCTCGCCGGTCGGCGCCTACTTCCCCGGCGGCGTCAAGCCGGTCTCGGTCTGGATCTCCGAGGACTACGTCCGCGCCGCGAAGGGCGGCACCGGCGCCGCGAAGACCGGCGGCAACTACGCCGCCTCACTGGTCGCCCAGGCCGAGGCCGCCGAGCACGGCTGCGACCAGGTCGTCTGGCTGGACGCGGCCGAGCACCGCTGGGTGGAGGAAATGGGCGCCATGAACATGTACTTCGTGTACGGCGACCGGGTCGTCACCCCCGAGCTCACCGGCTCCATGCTGCCGGGCATCACCCGCGACTCGCTGCTGACCATCGCCCGCGACCTCGGCCTCACCGCCGAGGAGGGCCGGATCTCCACCGAGGACTGGCGGCGGGACGCGGAGAACGGCACCCTGACCGAGGTCTTCGCCTGCGGCACCGCGGCGGTCATCACCCCGGTCGGCACGGTCAGGTCCCGGGGCGCCGGGTGGACCCACGGCACCGGCGAGCCGGGCGAGGTCACCATGCGCCTGCGCGAGGCACTGCTCGACCTCCAGACCGGCCGGGCCGAGGACTCCCACGGCTGGCTGCACCGGCACGGCTGAGCGCACACACGAAGGCCCGCCCCCGCCTGCGTCGGCGGGGGCGGGCCTTCGTGTCCGCGGCGGGCGCGGGACCTCAGCGCACCGCCGCCTCTCCCGTCACCGGCTCAGCTCGGTGGCCCGGTGCAGCGCCCGCTCGGCCCGGGCCAGATGGCCGTCCTGCTGCTCCAGCGCGCCGGCGGTCTCCACCGCCCGGCGGGCCGCGCTCAGCGACTGCTCGGCGCGCCCCAGGTCGGCCTGGCGCTCGGCGAGTTCGATGAGCGTCTTGGTGAGCCCGCGCAGCCCGTTCTGGGTCTGCGCCCGCCGCTCGTAGGCGTCCACCAGACTCTCCGCGAGCAGCACCGGGAACTCGCCGAACACCGTCACACCCGCCGGTACGGCGTCCAGCAGGTCGGCGGGCAGCGCGGGGTTCTTCTCGGCCAGCGCGGTCAGCGCCTCGGCCAGCGGTGCCGGGTAGCCGCCGGTCAGTGCCACCTCGACCGCCGCGGGCGAGACACCCGGCAGCAGCGACAGCAGTTCGGTCAGGCGCCGGCGGACCTGCGGACGGGTGTGCGCGGCGCGGGCCAGCACGGTCAGCACGCGCCGGTCCTGGCCCTCGGTGGTCTCCATCAGCGCCCCGAGCAGGAACCGGGGCGTGGCCACCTCGGCGACCAGTTCCTCGTCCAGCGCGTCGGGCAGCGACTCGCTCCAGTAGGCGGACCCGCCGGCGGCCGGCGGGTACATCTCGCGCAGCCACCGCGCGACCCGGACCCGCAACTCCGGGTCCTCCAGCGCCTGTACGTGCCCGAGGGCGGCGAGGGCCGCCTCCTCGTCGGCGGCTCCGCACAGTACGGCGGTGGCGGCCGCACTGGCCACCACGCCGGCCGGCAGTGCCAGCCCGTGCGCGTCCGCGGAGGCCCGCAGAAACGCCAGTTCCCGCTGGAGCAGCAGCCCCTCGTCCGGTCCGCCCGCACCGGTGGACGGTGCCAGTGCCGAGGCGAGCACCGCGGCCTGGAGGGCCCCGGGCAGCGGCGGTACGTCCTGGTCCGGGACGGCGGCGGGGGAGGGGTCGCCCAGGGCCGTCGCGTAGTCCCGCGCGGCCTCGCGCACGGCGTCGGCGTGGTCCGGCTCCGCCGCGTCGGGTGCCCCGAGCTCCTCGTACGTGTCCGCCGCCGGCCGGGGGCCGTCCGTGCGGGCGAGGAGCAGCAGGCGGACCGGCGCGCCGGACTCGCGTGCCGCCGCCTCGGCCTGGATCCGGGCCACCTGCTCGCCGCGGGTCTCGGCGCTCTCCACGACCACCAGCAGCGGCCGCTCCGTGGCGGGAAGACCCGCTCCCGGAGTCGGGAACGCGACCTCCCAGTCGCCCGACTCGCCCAGCCGGTCGGCGAGTTCGAGGGCGAGGCGGGACTTGCCGCTCCCGGCGGGACCGGACACCAGATGGGTACGGGTGCCGGTGCCCGCACACCACTGGGCGAGCCGCTCCAGCTCGGCGGCCCGCGAACGGAACCGCGCGGTCCGGGCGTCCGCGCGCAGCAGCACGCTGGGACGTGCCGCCGGCGCGGCGGTCTCCTCACCGGCGGCGGCCTCTTCACGGGTGGCGGCACCCGAGGCGGCGGCCCGCAGCTGCGCGGCGATGCGCGGCAGGGCCTCGCCCAGCGGGTCCCGGATGATGTCGGTGGCGATGGCGTCGTAGGGCGTGGGATCCCAGTTGACGATGACCAGGGTCGCCCCGGCGTTCACCGCGCTCGCGCACAGCGAGCCCGCGGGCTCGACGGTGAGCGTCGTCCCCACGGCGAGGATCAGGTCGCAGGAGGTGACGGCCTCCTCGGCCCGGACGAACGTCTCCGGGGACATGGTCTGCCCGAACATGGTGCTGGCGGTCTTCTGGACGCCGCCGCACTCCGGGCACGGCGGCGTGGCCTCGCCGGCCTCGATCCTGGCCAGCACGTCCGTGGTCGGCGAGCGGTGCCCGCACGCGACGCACAGGGTGGTGCGCATCGTGCCGTGCAGCTCGAAGACCCGGTCGGCGGGGGTGCCGGCGAGCTGGTGCAGACCGTCGGTGTTCTGCGTGACGACGGTCGTGTCGATGCCCGACTCGCCGAGCTCGGCCACCGCGCGGTGGCCGGCGTTGGGCTCGGCTCCCCACACGGGGTGCTCGTAGCGCGTCTTCCAGTAGCTGACCCGGAGTTCGGGGTCGGCCATGAAGGCCTGGTAGGTGTGCTTCGTCTGGAGTCCCGGGCTCAGGGTCCAGACGCCGGAGGGACCGCGGAAGTCCTGGATGCCGGAGTCGGTGGAGATGCCGGCCCCGCTGAACACCACGAGCCGGCGGACACCGTAGGCCCAGTCGGGGATGTCGCCGGGCAACTGGTCGGTCGAGGGTGTCGTCATGAGGGCCTCCAAGAAGTATCGGCGCGGTCGGCCACGGCCGCCGAACGGTGCGCCATCAGTGCACGGCGCTTTCGCCGGTGAACCGCGCCAGGGCGCCGACGCCCTCGCGCATGGCGACCACGAGCCGGCCGGCCAGGTCGCCCACCCGCGGTTCCGCGAGCAGACTGCGGTGGTCACCCGGGGTCGTCAGCACCACGAGCGGGCCCTCGACCTTGGCGCTCCAGCCCAGGTCCGGCGTGGTGTGCGGGGCGTCCTCGCCCCGGATCACCACCGCGCTGCCCCGGTACGGGTCGTGGGCGCCGTCGCGGTACTCCAGCAGCGCCTTGGCGTGCCGGCGGTAGAGATCCACCAGGCGCCGCAGGTCGTCCACGCTGCCCACGTCGGGGCGTGCGAGGTGGCCCTCGGCGAGCGACAGCGCGTGGGCCAGCCGCCGTTCGGCGGGGACCCGCTGGAGTTCGGCCAGGGTGATCGGGAGCTGGTTGGCGAACGCGCCGAGGATCGCGGCCGCGTCGTCGTCGACCCAGGCCGGGGGTACGGGGTCGGCGATGCTGGAGTCGATCAGCGCGAGCGTCTCCACCTGTCCCCCCTCCTCCCGCACCCGGCGCGCCATGGCGTAGGCCACGGCACCGCCCATGCACCAGCCGCCGAAGCGGTACGGCCCCTCGGGCTGCACGGCGCGCACCACGTCCAGGTAGTGCTCGGCGATGGCCTCGATGGTCGCGGGCCGCGGCCCGTCGGGAGCCACGTGGTCGAAGGCCTGTATCCCGTAGGCGGGTTGGTCCGCCGGGAGGGCGTCGGTCAGCGCACCGTAGCAGAACACCGTGCCGCCCAGCGGATGGATCAGGAACAGCGGCCGCTGGTCCGAACCCGGCGCCTCACGCAGGGGGACGAGGATCGAACTCTCGTCCTCGCGGCCCGCGTCGATGCCCTCCGCGAGCGAGGCCACCGTGGCGCCGGTGAGCAGGCTCGCCAGCGGAACCTCGTGGCCGGTGGCCTCCTTGATCCGCAGGACGATGCGGAGCGCGGCGATGGAGTGCCCGCCCAGGTCCCGGAAGGAGTCGGTGGCGCCCACCGTGTCCAGCCCGAGCTCCTCCGCCCACAGGCCGGCGACCATCCGCTCGGTCCCGGTGGAGGGTTCGACGATCCGCCCGGCGGCGGTGCCGCTGCGGTCCGGGTCCGGCAGCGCCGCCCGGTCGATCTTGCCGTTCGGGGTCAGCGGGTACGCGTCCAGCCACACGTACGCCGCGGGCACCATGTAGTCCGGTACGCGGGCCGCCACCAGCGCGCGCAGCTCCTGCGGGGCGGCCGCTCCGGAGCCCGGGGCCGCGACCAGGTAGGCGACGAGCTGGTGCTCGCCGCGCCGGTCCGGGCGCGGGGTGACGACGACCTGGCCGACCGCCGGGTGCGTGGCGAGTACCGACTCGATCTCGCCGAGTTCGATCCGGAACCCGCGGATCTTGACCTGGTGGTCGTTCCGGCCGATGAAGTCCAGCCGGCCGTCCGGCCGCCAGCGCACCGTGTCCCCCGTGCGGAACAGCCGCGCGCCCTCGGCTCCGAAGGGGGCGGCCACGAAGCGCACCGACGTCAGGGCGGGCTGCCCCCGGTAGCCGCGGGCCACGCCCTCGCCGCCGATGTACAGCTCGCCCGGGACCCCCACCGGCACCGGACGCAGGGTGTCGTCCAGCACGTAGACCTGGGTGTTGGCGAGCGGCGTACCGATGGTCACCGGCTCGTCGGCGCGCACGGCCTGGAGGCAGGACCAGATGGTGGTCTCCGTCGGCCCGTACGCGTTCCACACCGAGCCCAGCCGCTCGGCGAGCTGCCGCGCGAGGTCTCCGGGCAGCGCCTCGCCGCCGCTGATCGCCCGGACGCCGGGCTCGCTGCCGAGGCCGGCGTCCACGAGCATGCGCCAGGCCGAGGGGGTGGCCTGCACGATCGTGGCCCGCCGCACCTCGGCGACCAGCTCGGCGCCGTGCGCGGCGTCGTCCTCGAGGACGCGCAGCTCGGCGCCCACCAGCAGCGGGGCGAACACCTCGAGTCCGGCGATGTCGAAGGACAGGGAGGTGAGCGCCAGCCAGCGGTCCCCGGCCGTGAGACCGGTCTCGGAGATCATCGAGTGCAGCAGGTTCACCAGCGCGCGGTGCGGGATCTGGACACCCTTCGGCCGGCCCGTCGAGCCGGACGTGTAGATCACGTAGGCCAGGTCCTCCGCCCGCAGGCCCGGGTCGACGGCGTCGTCCGCGCCCTCGTCCAGGGTGTCCGGCGCGATCGTCAGCACGGTCGCCCGGGACTCGGGCGGCCGCGTGCCGGGATCGACGAGCACGACCGGCGCCTGCGCGTCGGCCAGCATGTAGGCCAGCCGGTCGGCCGGGTACTCCGGGTCCAGCGGCAGATAGGCACCGCCGGCCGAGAGCACGGCCAGCAGCGCGGTGATCAGGTCCGCCGAGCGCCGCATGCACACGCCGGTGATCACTCCGGGGCCGACGCCCTGCTCGCGCAGCCGCCGGGCCAGACGGTTCACCCGCCGGTACAGCTCCGCGTAGGTCAGCTCCCGGTCCCCGGCGCGCAGCGCGACCCGGCCGGGGTGGCGGGCCGCGGTCTCCGCGAGCAGCGCGGGCAGCGGCCGGTCCAGGGGGAGTTCGGCGGCGGTGTCGTTCCACTCCCGAAGCTGCCGGGTGGTCTCCGCCGCGGTCAGCAGCGGCGTGCCCGACACGGACGCGCCGGGGTCCTCCACCATGGCCCGCAGCGCCGCGGTGTAGTAACCGCCGATCGCCTCCATCTGCTCGGCGGTGAACTCCGCCGCGTTGTGGTTGATGCCCAGGCCGAGCTCGCCGGTGCCCGGGTCGGCGCCGAAGTTGGCGGTGAAGGACAGGTTGGTCTGCTCGAAGAAGTCCGTCTCGTCGACCGTCAGATGGGTCAGCGACATACCGCCGTAGCTCCGCATGGCGCGGTAGTCGACCAGTGTCTCGAAGAGCGTGTCCCGGTTCAGGTCGCGCTGCATCTGGACCAGCGGATAGCGTCGGTGGACGAGCGCCTCGCCCTCCGCTCGGTGCACCTGCCGGGCCAGGTCGCGCCAGTTCGTCCCGCCCGTGTCCACGACCAGCGGGGTGCTGTTGAGGAACAGGCCGATCACCCGCTCTCCGTCGGCCGTCTCCGGGCGGCAGTTGGCCACGCGGCCGGTGAGCACCCGGCGCTGTCCCGACAGCCGGGCGACGACCGCGGCGTGCGCGGCGTACAGCGCGGCCTTCGTCGCCACTCGCGAGTCCGCCGCGAAGGCCTTGATCCGCTCGGTCAGTTCGGCCCCGAAGGCCACCCGGTGCACCCGCGCGGACCGCTCCGCCGCGGCGCCCGTACGGCCGCCGCCCCAGCGCGGCAGTTCGAGCACCTCGGTGTCCTCCAGGAGCCGGGCCCAGTAGTCGCGGGCCGCGCCGTCCGCCAGCGCCTTGCGCTCCAGCAGCACGTAGTCGCGGAACCGGGTGCCGAGTTCGGGCACCCGGGGCGCGTGACCGGACAGCGCCCGGTCGTACTCCGACAGCAGCGAGGAGGTCAGCAGCGACAGGCTCCAGCCGTCGAGGATCGCGTGGTGGAAGCTCAGGTGGAGCCAGAACGCGGTGCCGCCGACCACCTGGGCGTGCACCCGCAGCAGCGGGGCGGTGCCCAGGTCGAACGGCCGGGCCTTCTCGCCCGCCCGCCACACGGCGAGCCGCTCCTCCTGCTCCGCCGCGCCCAGTCCGGACAGGTCCTCGACGGTCAGCGGGGGCTCGACGGTGTCGTGCACGAGCTGCATGGGCTCGCTGAACCGGGTCAGCTCCACACTGCTGCGCAGGATGTCGTGGCCGGCCACCAGCGCGGCCAGCGCGCCGCGCAGCAGGCTCTCGTCGAACGGTCCGGAGATCCGCAGGCTGGACAGATCGTGGTAGGTGGAACCCGCCGGGTCCAGATGGCTGTGGTACAGCATCCCGGACTGCAGCCGCGTGAGCGGGTAAGCATCTTGAATCGCCATGGTGTTCAGCTCCCGCCGGTCACGCTTCACGCAGTCGGGCCAGGTCCTCCTGGGACAACAGGGAGAACTCGCCGACGCTTTCGGTCACAGGACTGTCTTCGGTCTCCTCGCGGGCACCCCCGCGGTGGTGCGCGGCGAGGGCGGCGACGGTGGGGGTCTGGAACATGTCCTCGACGGTGAAGCCGAAGCCACGCTGCCGGGCCCGGCCCACCACCGCGATCACATGCATGGAGTCGCCGCCGAGCTGGAAGAAGTCGTCGTCCGCGCCGACGCCGTCGACTCCCAGCGCCTCCTCCCACAGGGCCGCGAGCATCCGCTCCGGCTCCGTGGCCGGCACCCGAGAGGCCGCCTCGCGCTCGACCACGGGCTCGGGCAGCGCCTTCGTGTCGATCTTCCCGCTGGAGGACAGCGGGAAGGCGTCGAGCGCCACCACGGCCGCCGGCACCATGTACCGGGGCAGCAACGAGGCCGCCAGCGCCAGCAGTTCGGCGGCCGGCGGCGGTACCTGGCCGGCCGGCGCGGTGACGTAGGCGATCAGCCGCCGGTCGCCCGGCCGGTCCTCGCGGACCAGGACCCGCGCCTGCTCGACCAGGTCGTGCCGCGCGAGCACCTGCTCGATCTCGCCCAGCTCGATCCGGAACCCGCGCACCTTCACCTGGTCGTCCCGCCGGCCCAGGAACTCCAGCCGGCCGCCGGGCAGCCACCGCGCGCGGTCGCCGGTGCGGTACATCCGGGTGCCGGCCGGGCCGTACGGGTCGGCGACGAACCGCTCGGCGGTCAGCGCGGCACGCCCCTGGTAGCCGCGGGCCAGACCCTCGCCCGCGAGGTACAGCTCGCCCGCCACCCCGATCGGGGCCGGGGCGAGACGGTCGTCCAGGACGTGCGTCCGGGTGTTGGCGATCGGCGCGCCGATGGGCACCGGCGCCGAGTCGTCGTCGCTCGCGCAGGTCCAGGCCGTGACGTCCACGGACGCCTCGGTCGGGCCGTAGAGGTTCTCCAGCCGCGCGTCGAGGGTGCGCAGGGCCAGCCGTGCGACGTCGGCCGGCAGCGCCTCGCCGCTGCACACCACCAGCCGCAGGGCGGTCAGCCGCGCCGCGTCCGGGGTGTCCAGGAACGCCCGGAGCATGACGGGCACGAAGTGGCAGACGGTCACGCCGGTCTCGGCCATCAGCCGGGCCAGGTACTCCGGCTCGCGGTGTCGCCGCGGGGCGGCCAGGACCAGGCAGGCGCCGTTCATCAGCGGCCAGAACAGCTCCCACACCGAGACGTCGAAGCTGATCGGCGTCTTGTGCAGTACGCGGTCCCGGGCCGTCAGGCCGTACGACTCCTGCATCCACAGCAGCCGGTTGACGATGCCGCGGTGCGGGATCTGGACGCCCTTGGGCGTGCCCGTGGAGCCGGAGGTGTAGATCACGTAGGCGAGATTGCCCGCCCGGGCCGTCGGCTCCGGCCCCGTCTCGGCGCTCTCGCGGCCCACGGCCAGCTCCACGCAGCCGCCGGAGGCGAAGGTCCCCGCGGGTCCGGCCGTCAGGACGACCGGCGCCGCGCTCGTGCGGACCATCGTCCGCAGCCGCTCCACCGGGTGGTCCGGCTCCAGCGGCAGATAGGCGCCGCCGGCCTTGTGCACGGCGAGCAGCGCCACCATGAGCTCCACGGAGCGGTGCAGGTGCACGCCGACGACCACGTCCGGTCCCACACCGTTCTCGCGCAGCCGCAGCGCCAGCCGGTTGGCCCGGCCGTCGAGCTCGGCGTAGCTCAGCACCTCGTCCTCGAACCGGACGGCCGGCGCGTCGGGGGTGCGGCGCACCTGCTCGGCGATGATCTCGGGGAGCGTGCGGTCGAGGTCGTACGGCGTGGCCGTCCCGTTCCAGCGCGTCAGCCGCTCCCGCTCGGCCTCGCCCGCGAGCCGCAGCCGGTCCAGCGGGACCGCCGGGTCGGCCGCGACCTGGGCGAGGACGTTCAGCAGATGGCCGGTCAGCCGGTCGACGGTGGCCTCGTCGAAGAGGTCGAGGTCGTAGTCGAGCATGCCGACCAGGCCGTCGTCGCCCTGGGTGAAGCGCAGGCTGATGTCGCACTGCGCGCGGGCCTCGGTGCTGACGAGCGCCTCGACCTCGTGGCCGGGCAGCCGCAGCGGCACCTCGGGGACGTTCTGCAGGGCGAACAGCACCTGGTAGAGCGGGTTGCGGCTGAGGTCGTGGTCGGGCGCGAGCTCGGCGACCAGGCGCTCGAACGGCGCCTGCTGGTGGTCGAAGGCCGCCAGCGCCATGTCCTTGACCCGGGTGAGCAGTTCCGCGAACGACGGCCGGCCGCCGGTGTCCACCCGCATCAGCACCGTGTTGAGGAAGCAGCCGACGGACCGTTCGAAGTCGGAGCGGGGCCGGAACGCCACCGGCGTGCCGACCAGCACCTCCCGCTCACCGGCGTGCCGCGCGAGCACCACGCCGAACGCGGACAGCAGCGTCATGAACAGGGTCGCGCCGGACTCCCGGCCGGCCTTCTCCAGCCCCGCCACCACCTCGTCGGGCACCGTGAGACGCCGGCGGGCACCCCGGTGCGCCTGCACCGCGGGCCGGGGCCGGTCGGTGGGCAGCTCCAGCACGGTCGGGACGCCGGCCAGCCGCTCCTTCCACCAGTCCACCAGGCGGTCCTGCTCACCGCTGTCCAGGAAGACGCGCTCCCACTCGACCAGGTCGGCGAACTGGGCGGCCGGGGCCCCGCAGGCCTCCGGCCCGCCCGCGAAGATCCGCGACAGGTCCTCGAAGAAGACGCCGGCGGACCAGCCGTCGAAGACGATGTGGTGCACGGTGAAGACGAGCAGCCGCTCCTCGTCGCCGAGGCGCACGACCAGGCAGCGCATCAGCGGGGCCACGGAGAGGTCGAAGGGCCGGCGCGTCTCACCGGCCGCGTAGGCGAGGCCCACCTCCTCGGCGTCGGCGCGGTCGGCGAGGTCGACGACGTCGACCAGCACGCGGGCGCCGGGCAGGACCTCCTGCACGGGCTCCCCGTCCACCATGGTGAACCGGGTGCGCAGCGCCCCGTGCCGGGCGACGACGCCGTCGAGCGCGGTCTGCAGCGCCGCGGTGTCGAGGTCGCCGCGCACCCGCAGCACCGCCGACATGTTGTACGCGACGTCGCCGGGCTGCACCTGGTCCACGAACCACAGGCGGCGCTGGACCAGCGAAAGGCCGTGGGAGCCGTCGCCGCTCACCGGGACCGGCAGCGGCTCCGCCTCGGCGGGCTCGGGCACACCGTTCTCGACGAGGGCGAGGAACCCGGTGATGGTCGGGTTCTCGAACACCTCGCGCAGGCTCAGCCTGACCCCGTAGGTCTCCTTGATCCTGGACAGCAGCCGGGTGAGCAGCAGCGAGTGGCCGCCGAGGGCGAAGAAGTCGTCCTCGACCCCGATCCCGACGAGGGCCAGCACGTCCTCCCACAGCCCGGCCATCCGGCGCTCGTCCTCGGTGGCCGGCGGGCGGGAGTGCTCGCTCTGCTCCCACTCGTTGCTGGGGGAGGGCAGGGCCGCGCGGTCGATCTTCGCGTTGGCGTTCAGCGGGAATCCGGGCAGGACGACGAAGGCCGAGGGCACCATCGGCTTGGGCAGCGCGGCGGCGGCCAGGGTGCGCAGTTCGGCCCCGGTCACCGTGCCGGGCTCGGCCGTCACGTAGGCCACCAGCCGCCGGTCGCCCGGGCGGTCCTCGCGCACCATCACCAGTGCCTGGCTCACGCTCTCGTGCCCGACCAGGACGCCCTCGATGTCGCCGGGTTCGATGCGGTGGCCGCGCAGCTTGATCTGGTGGTCGACGCGGCCGACGAACTCGGCGCAGCCGTCGCCGAGATACCGGATGCGGTCACCGGTGTGGTAGACGCGGTCCTCCGGGTCGCCGGTCCAGGGGCTGGTGGTGAAGCCGCCCGCGATCCCGTTCAGATAGCTCGCGAGGTAGGGCGTGCGCACCACCAGTTCGCCGACCTCGCCCTCGGCGCAGAGCTCGCCGGCCGGGTTCACGAACAGGATCTGCACACCGGTGATGCCTGGCCCGATCGGCGCCTTCGACAGGAACGGCCGTACCTGGTCGGGGGATTCGACGTCGCGCAGCGACAGCGAGGAGATCACCTGGGGCGTCTCGGTCGCCCCGTAGATGTTGATCAGGCTGCAGTGCGGTGCCATCGCCGCCCACGCGGTGGCCGTGTGGCGGCGCAGCACGTCGCCGTTGATGCCGACCAGGCGCATCGCCGGCAGTGTGCCGCCGGGCGGCATGGCCGCGGCGAGCTCGTGGGCGTACGGCGGCGTGAGGTGGACGACGGTCGCGCCGATCTCGCCGAGCCACCGGGTGGTGGGGGCGAAGTCGAGGCGGTCGTGGACGGGGAAGCAGGACCGGCCGCCGACCCACATGGGGGTCAGCAGGTCACGCATCAGCACCTCGTAGCCGAGGCCGGCGAGGACCGCGAACCGGTCGTCGGGGCCGAGGTTCTGCGAGCGTTCGTACCAGTCGAGGAAGTGCGTCACCGCGTCGTGCTTGGTGACCACGCACTTCGGCACGCCGGTGGAGCCCGAGGTGAACACCGCGTAGATGGCGTCGTCCGGGGAGATCTGGATGCCCGGCGGGTCACCGGGCAGGGCGGCCCAGGCCCCGGCGTCGTCGAGGCGGATCGTTCCGGCGCCCTCCGGCATCGCCGCCAGCACCTCGTCCGGCAGGGCCTCGCAGCCCCGCGTGAGCATCAGCGCCTTAGGGGCGCTGACCCGCATGCACTGCACGAGCCGGCCGGCCGGCAGCGTCGAGTCGATGATCACGAACGGCGCGGCGCACTTCAGCGCGGCCAGCATCGCGATCTGGGTGGACGGGTCGCGCTTGATGACGATGCCCACCATGTCGCCGCGTCCGACCCCCGACGCGCGCAGCCGGCGGGCGAGTTCGTTGGCCGCCCGGTCCAGCTCCCGGTACGTCCAGGTCTCGTCCTTGTACGTGATGGCGACCCGGTCCGGCGCGCAGTCCACGTGCTTGGTGAAGCGCTCGACGATGGACTCGTGCCAGTCGGGGGTGAGCGGCTCGTACGGGTCCGGCAGCAGCTCGCGGCTCTCCCGCGAGAGCAGCGGGTAGCCGAGGACGGAGCGGTGCGGGTTGCGGCTCACCTGCGCCAGCAGCTCGGCGGTCTGGTCGAGCAGCCAGCCGATCCGGGTCTCGGTGAACAGGTCGGCGTCGTAGACCAGATCGAGGTCGAGGCGGCCCGCGGCGGACTTCACGTAGAGGGTGAGGTCGAACTTGGCCGCCTCCTCCTCGTTCGGCACGTGCTCGGTCTCGCAGCCCGGGAACGAGGGCAGCCGCGGCTCCGGCTCGAAGTTGACGAGGACCTGGACGAGGGGGTTGCGGCTGAGGTCGTGGTCCGGCGAGAGCTCGGCGACCAGGCGCTCGAACGGCGCCTCCTGGTGGTCGAAGGCCTCGAGGGACATGTCCTTGACGCGGCCGAGCAGCTCGGCGAAGGACGGCTGCCCCGCGGTGTCCACGCGCATCACCACGGTGTTGAGGAAGCAGCCCACCGCCCGCTCGAACTCCGAACGCGGCCGGAACGCCACCGGCGTGCCGATCAGCACCTCCTCCTGTCCGGCGTGCCGCGCGAGCACCACACCGAAGGCGGACAGCAGGGTCATGAACATCGTCGCGCCCGCGGTCCGGCTCACCTTCTCCAGGCCCGCGACCACGTCCTGGGGCACGCTCAGCCGCCTGCGCGCGCCCCGGTGCGCCTGCACCGCCGGGCGCGGCCGGTCGGTCACCAGCTCCAGGACCGTGGGCGCCCCGGCGAGCCGCTCCTTCCACCAGGCCACCAGCCGGTCCTGCTCGCCGCTCTCGCGAGCCGTCCGCTCCCACTCGACCAGGTCGAGGTACTGCGCGGCCGGTGCGCCCAGGGCGTCCGGGTCCGCGCCGAAGAGCTGGGACAGCTCCTCGAAGAAGACGCCGGCGGACCAGCCGTCGAAGACGATGTGGTGGATGGTGAAGACGACGAGCTGGTCCTCGTCGCCCAGCCGCACCACCGAACACCGCAGCAGCGGTGCCGTGGTCAGGTCGAACGGCCGGCGCGCCTCGCCCATGGCGTGGGCCCGGCCGACGGCCTCGGCGTCGGGCTGGTCGCGCATGTCCACCACGTCGACCAGCACCCGGGCGCCCGCCAGGACCTCCTGCACGGGCTCGCCGTCCACCACCGTGAACCGGGTGCGCAGCGCCCCGTGCCGGGCGACGACGCCGTCGAGCGCGGTCTGCAGCGCCGCCGTGTCGAGCGAGCCGCGCACCCGCAGCACCACCGGCATGTTGTACGCGATGTCGCCCGGCTGCACCTGGTCGACGAACCACAGACGCCGCTGGATGGAGGAGAGCTCACTGAACGGGCCGGACACTGACTTACCCATACTCAACCTTGTCGATCTCGTGGATGCTCATGGCTTCGGTGGCGGGGGCCGGAACACGTGTCGGGGCGCCGACCGGTGGCCCGGCCGACGCCCCGCGGTGCACGTCAGGCGGTGGCGCCCGCGCGGTCGGCGGGGATGCCCTTGTCCGCCAGCGCGAGGGCGTCCTCGACGCTGTCCGCGATGGCGACCTGGGACATGATGGAAGGGCTGACCAGGCCGGTGCGCACCAGGTGTTCGGTCATGAACCGCAGCCAGGCGTCCCAGAGCTGGACGCCCTCTGGCTGCATCAGGATCACGGGGAACGGGCGGTGCTGGTCGGTGTCCTGGTGGACCAGGACCTCGTACAGCTCGTCGAGCGTTCCGACGCCGCCGGGGAAGACGAACAGCGCGTCGATGTCGTGGGTGAGCAGCAGCTTGCGCAGTGCGAAGGTGCCCACCGTGATGGACCGGCTGGGGTCGAGCACGGTGTCGGGCACCTCCCCGGCGATCTCGATCCGGACCGCCCTGGACAGCAGCTCCCCGCTGCCGTCCCGGACCGCCTGCATGATGCCGGGACCGCCGCCCGTCACGGCCGCCCAGCCACGCTGCGCGACCGCGGCACCGAGGCTCCGGGCCAGCTCGTAGGACGGATCCCCGGGCTGGGTGCGTGCGGAACCGAACACCGTGACGATGCGCTCCTGCCCCAGGGAGCGGGAGGCCCTGCTCCAGGTGCGGGCGGTCTCCACCTCCGCGGCCAGGGACCGCAGTGCCGTTTCGAGGTGTCCTTCGGGCTGTTCCTTCATCCCCTTGTCCCTTCTTCCTGTTGCTCGAGGGCCCGAAGCGGCTACTTGACCAGGGCCTCGCGCACGAGGTTCAGGGCTCGGTGCACGGCCTCGCGCGACTCCTCGGTGTGGTCGACGATGTCGAACCCGTGGTGACCGTTGGGCACGTCGATGATGGTCAGCTCGACCTGGTGCTCCTCGGCCGCGGCGACGAACTTCTCCACGGTCTCGGCGACCAGCGGGGCCTCCAGGCCGACGCGGGTCAGCACGATCTGCGGCACGTCACCGTGCTCGGCCACCGCGAGGGACGGCTCGAAGCGGGGCTCCAGCTCCATGTGCGGACGGGAGCCGAGCGCCGGGTAGGTCGCCGCCAGCACGCGCAGCCACTCCGGCGGCGTGCGGAGGTAGTCGGAGATCAGCGGGCTGCCGCCGCAGAAGAACCAGATCGCGATCCGGTCGGAGTCGACCCGCTCGTCCGCGCGGACCTGCTCGATCGCCTCCTTCAGGGCGTCGGCGGCACCGGGGAACTGGTCCCACTCGTGCAGCGGGAGTTGGAGGGGCGCGGCGATCAGGCCGTTGGCGGCCAGCAGGTTGCCGTAGCCGCGGTAGACCGGCCACTCGCGCGGGTTGATCCACTCCGCCTCGGCGGGCAGCGGGCCACCGCACACGAAGACGACCGCCGGCAGCGGACCCTCGGCCGCCGGGGGCACGTAGAGGTCCACGCGGCCGTGGCGCTCGGGCTGGATGGGCTCCGGCTCCAGGACAAAGGCGCCGTTCACGAAGTACGGGACGTCGTCACTCATGATCCACTCTCAGTTTTTCTACGGGGATGGGACAGGCGGGCCGGCGGACGCGGTGACGCGTCATGCGTCCAGGGCCTCGGGAAGCTCTCGGCCGATCTTCCGCAGCGCCGAGAAGAGGAAGAGGGACGACGCCACGATCATCCCGATGGTGATGACGAACAGGCCTTCGCGCAGGCCCAGTTCCTCACCGAGGACACCGCCGACGAAGGAGCCGAGCGGCACCGAGCCGACACCGAGGAAGCGGTGGGTCGCCATGACCCGGCCGAGCATCCGGTCCGGGGTGATCGACTGCCGGATGCCCGCCAGCGTCACACCGAACGTCATGCTGAGCGCGCTGTACACGAAGTTCAGCAGGATCAACGTGCCCACCGTGAGCCAGCCGTTGCCGTGCAGCAGCGACACCCCGAGCAGGAACACGCAGCTCACGATCGCGCTGGCGTTCAGCACCAGGCCGTAGCCGAACCGCTTCGGCAGCCGCGAGGAGAACAGCGCGCCCACCAGCAGACCGGGGCCCGAGGCCGCGAGCGCGAGGCCGATCTCGTAGCTGGACAGCTTCAGCTCGACGGGCATGTACACGAGGTAGATGGCGAGGTAGCCGGCGTAGCAGAAGTTGAACATGGCCGCGATCAGCACGACGGAGCGCAGGATCGCGCTGCCGAAGACCAGCCTGAAGCCCTCGCCGATCTGCTTCAGCGGCTTCACGGGCTCCGTGCTCGGCGTCGGCTTCGGCTCCGGCCTGCGGATGAGCCAGATACCCGAGGCGGAGATCAGGTAGAACACCACGCAGGCGATCAGCGCGTTGGCCGGTGAGAACCAGGCGACGAAGAGGCCGCCGAGCGCGGGCCCGGCGATCAGCGCGGCCGAACGCGCCGTCTCCAGATGGCTGTTGCCCGCGGGGATCTGGTCCCGCTCCACCACCCGGGGCAGATACGCCTGCGAGCCAACGTCGAACAGCACCATGCACGTGCCGATCAGGAACGCGGTGATGTAGAGCGCCGAGAGCCCGAGCTGGTGCATCGAGTAGGCGAGCGGGATCAGTGCCAGGGCGGCCGCACGGCCGAGGTCCGCCGCGATCAGCATGTTGCGGCGCCGCCAACGGTCGACGACGACACCCACGAAGAGCACGAACAACGGATAGGGCAGCTGCCCGACGGTGCGCATGACACCGACGTCGAACGAGGACGCGCCCACGGTGAGCACGGCCACCAGCGGTATGGCGACGTCACCGATCTGCCCGCCGAAATTGGATGCGGTGTTGCCGACCATGAGCCAGCGGAAGTCCCTGTCGCGCAGGGGGCTGCGCGGCGGCGCCTTGGCCGCCGGCTCCGCGAGCGACTCGTCCGTAGTCAATTGCTGTCCTTTCGCCGCGGCCCGCTGGGCCGCGGCGGTGTGCGATGGGGGGATTGCTCTGGGCCGGGAGGGCCAGGGCGGTCAGCGCGCCTGGCGCATGTGGGCGAAGTACTCGTACTGGCTCGGCAGCTTGGCGACGAGGTCCCGCGCCTCCTGGCGGATGGTCCGCATCTCCTTCGCCGCGGCGGCCGGGTCCATGGCGCCGAGGACCGGCGAGGACTGGAGCGGCACACCGCCGAGGCCCAGCAGCATGGCGTGGTACGAGTAGGGCTCGAAGCCGTGGTAGTGCGGGAAGACCGACTCGCGGTCGGGCAGCTTCGCCTGCCACAGCTCGAGCCGCTCGGCCAGACCGTCCGGCAGCGGACGGGTCTTGGTGTCCTTCCAGTACTGGTTGTCCTGGCGCCGGGCCGCGTAGTAGTGCAGGACCAGGAACTCGCGGACACCGTCCATCATCCGGGCGATGTGGTTGTTGTACGAGACGCGGAGCTGTTCGTTCCAGTTCTGGTCCGGGAAGTGCTTGACCAGCTGCTCGATGCCGTTCTGGATGAAGAAGATGCCGGTGGACTCCAGCGGCTCGACGAAGCCGGCGGTCAGGCCGATGCCGACGCAGTTGCGCACCCAGGTGTTGCGGGTGCGGCCGATCCGCATCCGGATGTGGTTGGCCTCCACACCCTCCGCCTCCGGGCCGACGTAGTCGCGCAGGGCCTGCTCGGCCTCGTCCGGGGTGATGTAGTCACCGGCGTACACGTAGCCGGTGCCGATGCGGTCGAACAGCGGGATCGTCCAGATCCAGCCCGCGTCCTGGGCGGTCGCCGTGGTGCACGGGCGCATGCCGCGCTCGGCGGCGTCCACGGGCACCCGCAGGGCCACGGCCCGGTCGTTGGGCAGGGTGTCCTGGTAGGACAGGAACGGCTCCTCGAGTGCCTGGTTCAGCAGCATCCCGCGCCAGCCGGTGCAGTCGATGAACAGATCGCCGTGCAGCTCGCCGTGCTCGGCGGTGCCGACGTGGCTGATCCAGCCCCGCTCGTCGAGCGCCACGTCGGTGACGTCGTCGAGGATGTGGCGCACCCCGCGGTCGGTGCCGTACTTGGTGAGGAACTTCGCCAGCAGCACCGTGTCGAAGTGGTACGCGTACGGGAACTGCGTCTGCTGCTCGCTCATGGTGCTGCGGCCCACCGGCTCCGAACCGCTGCCGAGCCGGTCCTCGCGCTGCTCGAAGATCTCGCCGCCCAGGTAGCGCGGCGAGGACTTCTGCTCACAGAGCGCCGGGATGACGAAGCAGTCGTCGTCGAAGCGGTCGGACGGGCCCCCGCGCAGCCACCAGTCGGTGATGGGGAAGCCGTCGACGACCCGGGTGCGCTCGAACGGGTGGTAGAAGTGGTGGCCGGGCTCACGCCAGTTCTCGAACCGGATGGCCAGCTTGTAGGTGGCGCTGCACTCCGGCATCCACTCGTGCTCCTGCAGGCCCAGGTACTGGAAGAAGTGGCGGACCGTGCTGAACGTCGCCTCGCCGACACCGATGGTCGGGATGTTCTTCGACTCGACCAGCGTCACGGAGACGTTCGGCCCGAAGGTCGCCTTGAGGTAGCTGGCGGTCATCCAGCCGGCGGTTCCGCCACCGACGATGACAACGTTCTTGATCATTGGGAGACCTGCCTTCGGAGAGTCGTGCACCGGACGTGGTGGTCCGGAGGTGTACGGCGCGGTTGGGGGGCCCCGGCGGATCGCGCCCGGCCCCGTCCGCGGCCCGGGCCGGCCGCCGGGTCGTTCCGGCGGTGGCTCAGAGGTCCGCTCTGACCGCCCAGAGCTCGGGGAAGAAGCGGTGTTCGGCTGCCCGGCGCAGGAAGGTGACCCCGGAGGTGCCGCCGGTGCCCGTCTTCGAGCCGAGGAGGCGTTCCACGGTCAGCAGGTGGGTCGCGCGCCAGCGGCCGAGTTCGAAGGCGACGTCCACCAGGGCCTCCGCCAGCACGTACAGGTCGGCGTGCTTCTCCTGCTCCGTGTACACGGTGTGCCAGACGGCCACGACCTCGTCCTGCTCGGGATGCGGCAGGCTCCAGTCCCGTTCCACGCTGCTGGGCGGGACCGGCAGCCCGCGGCGCCACAGCAGGCGCAGGGCGGCGTCGTAGAGGCTCATCTCGCCCAGCGTCGCGAGGAGTTCGCGGTGGACACGCTCGTGGCCCCGGTGCAGCTCGGCCATCGGCGGGGCCTTGTGGCCGAGGACGAACTCCATGTGCCGGTACATGTAGGACTGGAATCCTGAGCCGTCGCCGAGCGCGTCACGGAATTCGGCGTACTCGGTCGGGCTCATCGAACCGAGCGCCTCCCAGGTGCCGTGCAGCGAGACACAGGTTTTGCGGAGCCGGCCAAGTGTGCGCAGGGCTCCCGGAAGGTCGTCGCGTTCGAGCTGCTCCCGCGCGCGCACGGCTTCGGTGTACGCGAGCTTGAACAGCAGCTCCATCACCTGAGTGATGATCAGGAAGGACGGTTCGGTCTCGGCGCCGGTGCGGGTGCGCTGCAGGGACAGCAGCGTGTCGCTGCCGACGTAACTCGCGAACGGGGTTCCCTCGGCAGCGTGTCCCACGGCGGGCGATTCGGCGGGACTTTCGTCCGTCAATGGCTGGCCATTGAGATATTCCATGGCTGACTCGAAGACCCCGTTCGTACGTGCCGGCATGTTGCGGAATTCCGCACACCGGGGCCATGGATGATTCTTACGACCCCGTTGGACCTAGTTGGCGCTGTACAAGATGCGCTGAGTAGTTGAGAAGCGGCTGCGACCGCGAGATGCCACCTGCCACCCCCCAAGGCGGCTTATGCGATACAACCAGCGGTCCCGAGCAACGTCAAGTGTCTTTCGGGGTGTTGACGGAATGGCCCGCTCCGTATTCCTGCGTTCGCTTCCCGGGGGAGATCGCGCGACGCCGGTTGTCGCTTTTGACTGTGATACCCGTGCCTCGGCCATGGCGTCCAGGGTGTGCGTCGGCGTCCGCAAATGGGTTGCCGTGGGCGGTGTTTGAAGGGCCCGCCGCAGTGGTTTCCGGGTGGTTCGTGCCCGAGTTGAGCCGGGGGCATGAACTTTGTGTGGCGACTGGCTCAAGATGCGGTGGTGAACAACGGGAGTAAAGCGGCCGGATCGGGCGGAATATTTCCCTCCGATCGAGCCGAGGGAGGTTGTTGAGCGCTGAGCTGTCAGTCATTTCCCCAGCTCCTAGGGGGTGTTGAGGGTTCGAGTGTCCTCGCACGAAGATCGTCAAGGTCTAGCCACATGCTGGAACATGTGGTTTGCTCCATCGGGTGTTGAAGACTGGCAAGGAACACCTCGAGAGCCTGCGTGACGGCCGTCGTGTCTACATCGGCCGGACGCTTGTTGAAGATGTGACCACACACCCGGCTTTCGCGCGTGCGGCTCAGACGATCTCCGATCTCTACGACCTGAAGGCGGACCCCGCCAACAGTGAAGTAATGACGTATGTGGAGGACGGCGAAAGGCACAGCTCGTATTTCATGCGGGCGAGGAGCCGTGACGATCTGGCAAAGCGATCGGCTGCTCACAAGCGGATTGCCGACCTGAGTTACGGCCTGCTCGGCCGCTCTCCGGATTACGTCGCGAGCTTCGTCACCGGCATGGCCGTATCGCCTGAAGTCTTCAATGACACGGCCGACCGGGTCGTCGCCTACTGGCGCCATATGCGCGACAACGACGTCTACGCGGCGCATGCGATCGTCGCTCCTCAGGCGGCCCGCGATCCCAAATTCTACGAACGTGAGAACCTCCCGATTCCGACCCTCCGGGTCGTCGGCGAGGACGACGCGGGCGTGATCGTGCACGGCATGAAGATGCTGGCGACCGGGGCGGTCCTCGCCAACGAGATCTGGATCGGCAACATCCTCCCCCTGGCCCCGGAGAACGAGGCCGAGTCGATCACCATGGCGGTGCCCTGCAACGCGCCCGGCGTGTCGCTGTGGTCGCGCAAACCGCTCGGCACCTCCACGGCCGAGGAGTTCGACGCCCCGCTCAGCCGGCGGTTCGACGAGACCGACGCCATGGTCCTCTTCGACAACGTGCACATCCCGTGGGAACGCGTCTTCGTGCACAACAACGTGCCGCTCTCCCGGGAGCTGTACTTCCGCACCCCGGCGCACGCCTACGGCAACCACCAGTCCAACGTCCGCTTCCACGCGAAGCTCGAACTGCTGCTGGGCGTCGCGAGCCGCATCGCGCAGTCGACGGGTGCCGAGCAGGTGCCGGCCGTCCGGGAGAAGCTCGGCCGGCTCGCCTCGCAGGAGGCGCTGCTCGCGGGGCTCATCGACGGCCAGCTCTGGGGCGCGGAGCCCTGGGGGGACGGATACGTCACCTACAACCGGCGTTCCATGTACGCCGCCATGAACTGGTGCGTCGAGCACTACTCCGAGCTGATCGACGTCCTGCGCGAGCTGTGCGGCGGTGGGGCGCTGCAGTTCCCGGCCGACTGCTCCGTCCTGGAGGACGACGAACTGCGGCGGACTTTCGAGGAGTTCTGGCACACACCGCAGCTCGCCGCCGTCGAGCGGATGAAGCTGCACAAGCTGGCCTGGGACTTCGTGGGCAGCGAGTTCGCCGGCCGCCACCAGCAGTACGAGAAGTTCTACGCCGGTGCCGGGTTCATCGTGCGGGGCCACAACTACCGCGAGGCCCCCTGGGACCACTTCCACGGCATCGTGGACGGACTGCTGGACTCGTACACGCACCCGTCCGACGTGCCCGGCTCCCCGTCGTGAGCGCCACGACGACTCCGGGTGTGACCATCTCCGACTTCCGGCTCGGCATGAGCCGGCTGGCCGGCGGGGTGAGCGTGATCGCCACCGGAACCGCCGCCGACCCGGCCGGCTGGCGGGGCATGACCGCGACCGCGGTGTGCTCCCTCTGCGCCGAGCCGCCGAGCCTGGTCGTCTGCCTCAACCACGCGGCCGGCACCCGGGAACGGCTCGTGCACAACGGGGTGTTCTCCGTCAACGTCCTGGCCGGCGACGACCTCGAGGTCGCGCGGATGTTCGCCGGCCTGCACGGCACCTTCGGAGCGGAACGATTCAGCAGCGGTGACTGGTCACCGGGAACGCTGGGCGTGCCCGTGCTCGGCACCGCCCTGGCCTCCTTCGAGTGCCGGGTCGCGGAGTCCGTGGAGCACGGCACGCACGCCCTCCTCATCGGGCACATCGAGTCGATCCGCTGGGCGGACGAGGCCGGCAGCGAGGCCGAGCCGCTCCTCTACTACAGCCAGAGATTCCACGGTCTCGGTACAGAGGTCGGGGTGACAGGGGGTCCCACAACATGACCGAGCAGACCGAGCAGACCGACGCCCGCCCGGGCATCGTCTCCGTCGAGCAGCTCCGCAAGGCCGGCAGCGCCGCCTTCCCCGGCGCGCTGGCCGCCAAGTCGCTCTATCCGGACTCCGACTTCGAGGTCGTGCTGGTTCGCGGCCCCAACAGCCGCAACGACTTCCACGTCAACCCGTACGACGAGCTCTTCCTCCAGGTGGAGGGCACCATCCGGGTCGACACCCGGGAGCAGGGCGGCGAGCCGCGGCGCAACCTCGTGCACGAGGGCGAGCTGTTCGTCGTGCCCGCGGGCACCGCCCACTCGCCGCTGCGCCCCGAGGGCACCTGGGGCATCGTCGTCGAGGTCCGCCGCAAGCCCGGGGACACCGAGGCCGTGGAGTGGTACTGCGACCGGTGCGACGCGCTGATCGAGCGGGTGACCATGGAGTCCTCGCAGATGATCGAGTCCCTGATGCCGCTGCTCAACGAGTTCCAGGCCTCCGAGGACCGCCGCACCTGCCGCTCCTGCGGACACGTCCTCGCCAAGCCGGGCCCGTTCGTCATGGAGGGGCCGGCATGACGGATGGCGCCCGGCCCCGGCTGGTCGACTGCCATACCCACACGCTGCCCCGGCACTGGCCGGACCTCGCCGAGCGCTACGGCGACGCCCGCTGGCCCGTCCGGCGCGCGGTCGACGACTGCACCGCCGACCTGTTCGTGAGCGGCAAGCACTTCCGCACGGTCCCGCACACCTGCTGGGACCCGGCGGCGAGGATCGAGCAGATGGACGCGTCGGGCGTGGCCGGCCAGTGGCTGTCCGTCACCCCGGTGATGTTCAGCTACTGGGCGCCGCCCCGGCAGGCGGCGGAGATGGCCCGGCACGTCAACGACGGCATCGCCGAGATGGTGCGGCACGCGCCGGACCGCTTCACCGGCCTGGCCACCCTCCCGATGGGCGACCCGGACCTCGCCGTCGCGGAACTGGAGCGCGCGGTGCGCGAACTGGGCCTGCGCGGAGTGGAGATCGGCACCAACATCGCCGGCCGCGAACTCGACGACCCGCTGCTGAGGCCGGTCTTCGAGGCCATCGCCGAGCTGGACGTGCCGGTGCTGGTCCACCCCTGGGACGTACGCTCCGCCGACCGGCTGACCCGCTACAACGCCATGTACACCGTCGGCATGCCCACCGAGACCGCGTACGCGGCGCTCGCCCTGCTGCACGGCGGCGTGCTGAGCGCGAACCCCGCCCTGCGCGTACTGCTCGCGCACGGAGCCGGCGCCCTCGCCTGGCTGCTGCCGCGCATCGACCGGGGCTGGGCGACCTGGCCCGACAAGCGGGGCGGCGCGGACGAGACCCCGGGGGCGATCGCCCGGCGGCTGTGGGCCGACTCGCTCGCCGGCGACGAGGCCAACCTGCGGCTCGTCGCGGGCCGGATCGGCTGGGACCACATCGTGCTCGGCACCGACTACCCCTTCCCGTTCGGCGAGGAGCGCCCGGGGGACGCCGTCGAACGGTCCTCGCTCGACGAGGACGTCAAGACGGCGATCCTGTCCGGCAACGCCTCCGCGCTGCTGACCGCGGCAGCCCGGTGACCAGCGTCATGACCCGGCCCCATCGGCCGGGAACGCCCACACACGACCGAGGTTCGACATTGAGTACTGACACCGCATCGACGGAGGCGCGCTTCGAGGAGCTCGGGCTGTCGTTCCCGCCCGCTCCGGGGCGGACCGGAAACTTCCTGAGCACCGTGCGCGTCGGCGACCTGCTGTTCGTGTCCGGACAGGGCAGCCACGACATCCGGGGCAAGATCGGCGTCGACATCGACGAGGACACCGCCCGGCTGGCCGCCCGCGAGGCCGCGCTGCGCCTGCTCGCCCTCGTCCGGGAGGAACTCGGCTCCCTCGACCGCGTGAAGCGGATCGTGAAGCTGCTCGGGTTCGTCAACTGTCAACCCGGCTTCGACCGCGGCCCGCAGGTCATCAACGGGGCCTCCGACCTGCTCGTCGAGCTGTTCGGCGAGGCGGGTAGGCACGCGCGCTCGGCCATCGGCGCGATCGCGCTGCCCCATGACTTCGCCGTGGAGATCGAGATGATCGTCCAGGTCGAGTCGTGACCGCGGCGCCCACCCACCGGAACGGCGCGTCATGACCGCGCTCGAACGGTTCGGTCATGTCATCGGCGGCGAGACCACCGGCTCCGCCGACGGCGCCACCATGGTCTCCGTCGACCCCACCACCCGTACGGCCTGGGCCGAGGTGGCCCTCGGCTCGGCGGTGGACGTCGACCGGGCCGTCCGGTCCGCCCGCGAGGCGTTCGACGAGGGGCCCTGGCCCCGGATGACGCAGCCGGAGCGGTCCCGTGTCCTGCACGCCTTCGCCGACGTGCTGGAGGCCCACGCGGCGGAGCTGGGCCTGCTCGACACCCGCGACATGGGGCGCCCGCTCACGGCCACGCGCGACAACGACGTGGTGCGCGCCGCGGCCAACTTCCGCTTCTTCGCCGACGACGCGCGCCTCGCCGCCGACGCCTCGTTCCCCGGTCACCCCGGCCACCACGTCTACACCCGCCACGAACCGGCGGGTGTGGTGGCCGCTGTGTCCCCCTGGAACTTCCCGCTGATGCAGGCCACGTGGAAGATCGCGCCGGCCCTCGCCTACGGCAACACCGTCGTCCTCAAGCCCGCCGAGCAGAGCCCCGCCTCCGCCACCCGGCTCGCCGAACTCGCCGTCGAGGCCGGTCTGCCGCCCGGCGTGCTCAACGTCGTGCACGGCCTCGGACCCGCCGGCGCGGGCGAGGCCCTGGTCTCCCACCAGGGCGTCGACCTGATCACCTTCACCGGGGAGACCCGCACCGGAGAGGCGATCATGCGGTCCGCCGCCGACGGGGTCCGGGCCGTCAGCTTCGAACTCGGCGGCAAGGGCGCCTCGATCGTCTTCGACGACGCCGACATCGACCGGGCCGTGGCCGTCGCGGCCGACGCGGCCTTCTCCAACGCCGGCCAGATCTGCCTCGCGGGGTCCCGCGTCCTGGTCCACCGCGACGTCCACGACCGGGTCGTCGCGGCGCTGGTCGAGCGGGCGGAGGGACTGCGCCTGGGCGACCCGCGCGAGCCGGGGACCGACATCGGGCCGCTCTCCTCCGAGGAGCACCACGCCAAGGTCACCGGGCATCTGCGCCGGGCCGCCGAGGAGGGCGCCGCGCTGCTCACCGGAGGCCCCCGGGACGGCTGGTGGGTGGCCCCGGCCGTGGTCGTGGACGCCGCTCCCGACGCCGCCGTCTGCCGGGAGGAGGTCTTCGGACCCGTCGTCACGGTGCACCCCTTCGACACCGAGGAGGAGGCCGTACGCATCGCCAACGCGACCCCCTACGGCCTCTCCGCCATGGTGTTCACCAGCCGGCTGGCGCGCGCGCACCGGGTCGCCGGACGGCTGCGGGCGGGCAACGTCTGGGTCAACTGCTTCTGGGTGCGCGACCTGCGTTCGCCCTTCGGCGGCTTCGGCCGTTCAGGCATCGGCCGCGAGGGCGGCGGCCACTCCCGTGAGTTCTTCACCGAGGCGAAGACCGTCGTGATGGACGTCGGCTGACGCGGGCCTCCACCGGCCGTCCGCTCCCTCGCCCGGAGCACCTTCCTTCCGCACCGACCGGAAACGACATTCCCTACCCCGAGCCGACTCCCGTACCCGAATCGACCCTCCCGTACGGAAACTCGGCTCCTCACCTATGCCTAGGAGGTAATCAACCCCATGGACCTTGGTATCCGAGGGCGCGTCGCGATCGTCTGCGCATCGACCGCCGGACTCGGTGAGGCCACCGCACGGGCCCTCGCCGCCGAAGGGGCCCGCGTGGTGGTCTGCGGGCGGCGCGGGGACGTCGCCAAGGAGATCGCGGCGCAGCTCCCCGAGGCGATCGGCGTCGAGATCGACCTGGTGGCACCGGACGGGCCGGCCCGGCTGGTCGCCGCCACCGAGGAGGCCTTCGGGCCGGCCGACATCGTGGTCCTGAACAGCCCAGGACCGCCGCCCGGCGGCTCGCAGGACATCGGTGACGCCGACATCGTCGCGGCGATGGAATCCCTGGTCCTGCCCCACCAGCGGCTGGTGTCCCTGGTCCTGCCGGGCATGCGGGAACGCGGCTGGGGGCGCGTCCTCGCCCTCGCGTCGATCGGTGTCGTCACCCCGATCCCCAGCCTGGCGCTGTCCAACATCGGCCGGGCCGCCCTGGGCGGATACCTCAAGACCCTCGCGACGGAGGTCGCGGGCGACGGCGTCACCGTCAACATGCTGCTCCCCGGGCGCATCGAGACCGCGCGCACCGTGCAGATGAACACCTACCGGGCCGCCCGTGAGGGCATCGGCGTGGAGGAGTTCGCGGCGCGGGCCCAGGCGGCCATCCCGGCCCGCCGGTACGGGCAGCCGGACGAGTTCGGCGCCGTCGCGGCCTTCCTCTGCAGTGCGGCCGCCTCCTACGTCACCGGCACCGCGCTGCGGTGCGACGGTGGCGCCGTGCCCTCGCTCTGACCGACTCCCACCCAAGAGAGGGCAGATGACCCAGAACCAAGTGGCGCTGCTGTTCTTCGACCTCGCTCTCATCCTCCTGGTGGCCCAGCTCGCGGGGCGCGCCGCCCGTGCGCTCGGACAGCCCGCGGTGCTCGGCGAGATAGTCGCCGGCATCCTCCTGGGGCCCACGCTCCTGCACGGCTCCCTGTCCGACACGCTGTTCCCGACGGACCTCCGCCCGTATCTGAGCGCCCTGGCCAACGTCGGCCTGGTCCTGTTCATGTTCGTGGTGGGCCTGGAGTTCGACTACGGGCGGCTGCGCGGCTTCGGCCGGGTGACCGGTGTCACCGCGCTCAGCGCGGCCCTGGTGCCGTTCGGGCTCGGATCCCTGCTGGCGCTGCACCTCGCCGGCACCCACCACAGCAAGCACCACCTCGGCTTCGTGCTGTTCTTCGGGGTGGCGATGTCGATCACGGCCTTCCCGGTCCTCGCCAGGATCCTCGTGGACCGGCGGATGAACCGGACGCTGGTCGGCTCGATCGCACTGTCCGCCGCCGCGTCGTGCGACCTGGCCGCCTGGACGATGCTGGCGATCGTCCAGGCGATCGTGGGCGGCAACGGCTCCGCCCACTGGACGACCGTGCTGGTGGTGCCGTTCGCCGCGCTGCTCGCCTTCGTCGTCAGGCCGCTGCTGAAGCGGCTGCTCACCCACGAAGGCGAGGCCGTCCCGCTGACCGTGACGCGCTTCGTGACGGTGGTGGCCGGTCTGTTCGCCTCGGCGGCGGTGACCGAACTGATCGGCCTGCACTTCGTGTTCGGGGCGTTCATGTTCGGTCTGGTCGTCCCCCGGAAGGCCACTGAGAAGGCCCGTGAGGAGCTGATGCAGCACTCCCGGACGGGAACCGCCTTCCTGCTGCCGGTCTACTTCGTCGTCTCCGGCTTCAAGGTCGACCTCAGCACGATGGGCTTCAGCGGACTGCTGGAACTCCTGCTGATCGTGCTCACCGCGGTCTTCGGCAAGGTCGCCGGTACCTACGTCGCCGCGCGGACCCAGGGGATGACCTCGCGGCACTCGGCGGTCCTGGCCACCCTGATGAACACCCGCGGCCTGACCGAACTCATCGTGCTCGGTGTCGGCCTGCAGATCGGGATGCTCGACAACAGCCTGTACTCGCAGATGGTCGTCATGGCGGTCGTCACGACCGGCATGGCCGGCGTCCTGCTGCGCTGGCTGGCCGGGCCGGAGGACCACAACCTGCTGGAGGAGCCCGCGGCCTCGGCGCCGCTGGCCGAAGCTGGAAAACGCGCCGGTCACTGAGCGGCCGGGGAACGACGAGCGCCGCCGCCCGCGTGAGGTGATCCTCAGGCGGGCGGCGGCGTGTCGTGTGCCGGAGGAGACGACGGCCCGGCCGGCGTTGCGGCCCGCGGGCCCGGTCTCATCCGGACCGGCGCCGGACGATCGGCGGCGGCGCCGGACGGGCCGTGCCCAGCCGCTCGGCCACACCCGCGACCGTCGGCATGTCGTAGATCACGCGCGGCCGCAGCTCCACCGACAGCTCCCGGCGGATGCGGGACACGATCTGGGTGACGTGCAGCGAATGCCCGCCCAGCTCGAAGAAGTTGTCGTCGAGACCGACCCGCTCCACGTCCAGCACGGCCGCGAAGATCTCGCACAGGGCCTTCTCCCGCGCCGAGCCCGGCGCCCGGTAGGCCGTCACAGGGGCGAACCGCGGCACGGGCAGGGCCCGCCGGTCCAGCTTGCCGTTGACCGTCAGCGGAAGCTCCGCCAGGGGCACGACGGCGCCGGGCACCATGTACTCCGGCAGCCGCCGCGCGACGAAGGCCCGTACCTCCGCGGCCTCGACGCCCGCCGCCCCCGGCCGCGGCACCACATAGCCCACCAGCCGCCTGTCGCCGGAGTCCGACTCGTGCACCACCACGGCGGCACGCCCCACCCCGGGGTGACCGGCGAGGGCCGCCTCGACCTCGCCCAGCTCGATCCGGAAGCCCCGGAGCTTGACCTGGCCGTCCACACGGCCCAGGAACTCCAGCACGCCTCCGGTGGTCCACCGCACCACGTCCCCGGTGCGGTACATCCGCTCGCCGGGCTCGCCGAACGGGTTCGCGACGAAGCGTTCCGCCGTCGTCCCCGGGCGGCGCAGATACCCCCGGGCCAGACCGGCCCCCGCGACGTACAGCTCACCCGCCACGCCCGGCGCCGTCGGCCGCAGCGCGGCGTCCAGCACGTACACCCGGGTGTCGGAGACGGGCCTGCCGATGGGCACCGTGCCCGAGCCGCTGAGGTCCGTCCCGCGCACGTCGTGCGTGGTGGTGAACGTGGTGTTCTCGGTCGGCCCGTACCCGTTGGAGAGCCGGACGCCGGGCAGCCCGTCGACGACGGCCGCGCACATCGCGGGCGACAGCACGTCACCGCCGGCCAGCAGGTGGCGCAGCCCCCGCAGGGCGGTCACATCGGTGTCGACCACCTGGTGGAACAGTCCCGCCGTCAGCCACAGGACGGTCACCCCGTGCCCGGCGGTGAACTCCTTCAGCTCCGCCACCGACAGCACGCCCGGCGGCGCGACCGCCAGCACCGCCCCGTTGAGCAGGGCGCCCCACACCTCGAGCGTCGTGGCGTCGAACGACGGCGAGGCGAGCTGGCCGACCACGTCACCCGCGCCGATGTCCAGGTAGCCGGTCCGGCGAACCAGCCGGTCCACGGACGCGTGCGTCACCAGCACGCCCTTGGGGCGGCCGGTGGAGCCGGAGGTGTAGATGCCGTAGGCGGGGTGCGCCGGCCGCAACTCGGCCGTGCGCTCCGCCCGGCCGAGGTCGGTGCCGGGACGGCCGAGCAGGGCCGCCTCGGTCAGCGGGTCGTCCAGCACGACGGTCGTGGTGCCGGGGGCGCCGGCGGTACGCGGGCGGAGGGCACCGGTGGTGATCAGGCAGGCGGGAGCGGAGTCGTCGAGCAGATAGGCGATGTGCTCGGCGGGGTACGCGGGGTCCACGGGCACGTACGCCCCGCCCGCCTTGACGACGGCGAGCAGGGCCACCACCAGCTCGGCGGAGCGGTCGAGCGCGACCGCGACCAGTGACTCGGGACCGACGCCGTGCCCGACGAGCACCCGCGCCAGCCGGTTGGCCCGCGCGTTGAGCTCCCCGTACGACAGCCGGACCCGGCCGTCGACGACGGCGAGGGCGTCCGGGGTGCGCTCCGCCTGGGCCTCGAACAGCTCCGGCAGCGTCGCCGCGGGCACGTCCCTGGCGGTGTCGTTCCAGTCCACCAGCAGGCGGTGCAGTTCGGCCGCGTCGAGCGGTTCGATCCGGCTCAGCGGCAGGCCGGGACGCGCCACGGCCTGGCCGAGGACCCGTACGAGACGCCGGGCGAGTGCCTCGGCGGTCGCCTCGTCGAACAGGCCCGCCGCGAAGGTGAGCACGCCGCGCATCCCGGCCGGGCCGCCGTCGGCCCCGAGGTGCGGCCGCAGGCGGAAGGACAGGTCGCACGGCGGGAACGCCGCGCCGCCCGTGGGCTGTTCGGCGGTCGTCCCGGCCGGGTCCCCCGCGAGCCCGGATGCGGCCGGTTCCTCGACGACCAGCTCGACCTGGTAGAGCGGATGGACGGCCGGCGAGTGGTGCGACGGGGGCTCCGCCGCGACGCGCTCGTCGTACCGGGTGGCGGTCCCGGCGCCTTCGTGCAGCCTGCCCAGCGACTCGGTGAAGGAGGGGTCGCCCGAGAGATCGGCCCGCACCACGATGCGGTCACCCGCGGCGGTGCTGCCGCCGAGCGGGATGTCGGTGCCCGCGCCGAGGCGGGACAGCAGCGCGGCGAGCGCGGCCCGCAGCACCGTCACCGGGGACACGCCCTCGGCGGCGGCCAGTCCCCCGACCCGGGCGTGCAGCTCCGGCCCGATGTCCAGGGGAACGCGTGCGGTGCGCGGGTCAGGGGTGCGCGGCCGGGGCCGGTCGAACGGCAGGGCCAGCTCCCGCGGCGCGTCCGCCGGAGCCCGCCTCCCGTGGGCCGGCCCGCCGTTCCCGTCCGCGACCTCGGTCGTGATCGCCGTCATCCTGTTTCTCCCCCGGCCACCGCTGCGGCCCCCGTCGGTGTCTGCGTCGGCCGACGGGCCGGCCGCGCGACGCGATGGCGTGTGCCACGCGTCGTGCGGCCGGCCCGGGCCTGTTCCGTGAGACGCACCCGCCGGCTCAGCCGGCCCGGTCCGCGTCCGTCGCCAGAGCGAGGCTGCGCGGACGCATGTCCGTCCAGTCCTGCTCGATCAGCGCCAGGCACGCCTGGCGGCCGTCCGGGCCGTGCACGGCGGTCCAGCCGGCCGGCACCTCGATGGACTGGGGCCACAGCGAGTACTGGCCCTCCTCGTTCCTCAGCACGAAGAACACGCCGTCCTCGTCGTCGAACGGATTGGTCATGTCATGCCTCCTGGCGTGAGTGGATGAGAAGTCCGGCGAGCGCGGCGGGAGTCGGCCGCTGGAACAGGGCGCCGAGGGTGATCTGCGCACCGAGCCGCTCGCCGATGAGGTTGAGCAGGCGCAGCGCCAGCAGCGAGTGCCCGCCCAGGTCGAAGAAGGCGTCGTCGGGACCGACCGCCTCCTGCCCCAGCACCTCGGCGAAGAGGGCGCACAGGGCCTCCTCGGCGGGCCCCGACGGGGCCCGGCCCGACGACGGCCCGGCCTCCGGTACGGGCAGCGCCCGTACGTCGGCCTTGCCGTTCGGCGACAGCGGCAGGCTGTCCAGCACGAGGACCCCGGAGGGCACCATGTACTCCGGCAGCCGGGCCCGGACGAACTCGCGCAGTTCCCGGGCCAGCAGCCCGGCGCGCCTGGCACCCAGCGGATCGCTCGCCAGGTCCGGGCCGAGGTCCGGCTGGCCGGCCCCGTCCGCCGCCGACGCCGGTTCGGGGCCGGCCGTGACGACCACGTCGAAGACGCCGTCCCGCTGGACCAGCTCCACCGAGGCGGCCCTGGGCCACCGGCCGGCGAGCTCCGTGAAGTAACGCGTACCGATGGCGAGTTCGCCGTCTGCCGCTTTCTCCGGTATGTCCGTGACGACGAGGACACCGCCGTCGCGGAGCGCGCCCAGCGCCTGCCCGACGACGCCGTCCGCGTAGGCCAGCGACGGGCAGTGCCGGAGCACGGAGTCGATCACGACCGCCCCGAAGGACCGGTCGCGGAAGCCGCGGAAGTCTGTGGCCTCCCGGTGCAGCAGCGTCGGACGGGTCCCGCCGGCGAGGTCCGGCGCGGACCTCAGCAGGTCGATCGCCGACGAGGAGAAGTCCGTCGCCACGTACTGGCCGCACGAGGGCGACAGCTCCCGCAGCAGCGCCCCGCCGCCGCAGCCGATCTCCAGCAGCCGGTCCGGGCGCAGCGGCGCGATCCGGTCCAGGGCGGTGCGGTTCGCCGGCTGTCCGGCTCCGCCGTCCCGGTGGGCCTCGTCGAAGAACCGCTGCCGTTCGGCGACGTGCTCCGCGGCCGTCAGCGGGTCCGCCGCCCATTCGGCGCGCGCCTGTCCGGCGGGGACCACGTAGGCGTACATGCGGTGGTCGCCGTGGCCGTCCTCGCGGACCGTGACGGCGGCCTGCCCGACCGCCGGGTGTTCGGAGAGCGTCGCCTCCACCTCTCCGAGCTCGACCCGGAAGCCGCGCAGTTTCACCTGGTCGTCGAGGCGGCCGAGGAACTCGATGTTCCCGTCCGGCAGGAAGCGGGCCAGGTCGCCGGTCCGGTAGAGCCGCGAGCCGTCGGCGGCGAACGGGTCGGCGACGAACCGCGACGCGGTGAGCCCCGGACGGCCGAGATAGCCGCGGGCCACGTTGGTACCGCCGATGTAGATCTCACCGGCCACCCCGACCGGCACCGGACGCAGCAGGGCGTCCAGCACGTACAGCCGCGTGTTGTCGACGGGCCGGCCGATCGGCAGCGCGGTGGTGACGTCACCGGCGCAGCGGAAGAAGGAGGCGTTGACCGTGGTCTCGGTGGGACCGAAGACGTTGAACAGCTCCCGCCCCTTCGACCACCGGTTCACGACGGCGGGGGTGGCGGCCTCGCCGCCGATGAGGATGGTCTCCAGGCGCGGCAGCACGGTCTCCGACAGCGTCGCCAGCACCGACGGCACGAGCGCCACCTGGGTGATCTCCCGCTCGGCGAGCAGGGCGGACAGCTCCCCGCCGAGCAGGTGCCGGGGCGCGACCACCAGTTCGCCGCCGCTGATCCAGGTGATCCAGATCTCCGACACCGAGGCGTCGAAGCAGATCGACGCCACCTGCAGCACGCGGGAGTGCGGTCCGAGGCCGAACTCCCTGCTCTGGAAGCGGATCATGCTGGTCACGCCCCGGTGCGGGACCTCGACGCCCTTGGGACGGCCGGTCGAACCCGAGGTGTAGATGACGTAGGCGAGGCTGTCCGGGTGCGTCCCGAGACCGAGATCGTGCGCCGGCCAGGACCGGTCCGCCTCCTCGTCGAGGTGGACGACCTCGGCGTCACCGGTGCCGACGTCGAGTCCGCGCTGCACGACCACGAACGGGCAGCGGGCGTCCTGGAGCATGTAGGCGATCCGCTCGGCCGGGTACTCCGGGTCGAGCGGCAGATAGGCGCCGCCGGCCTTCAGGACGGCGAGCATGCCCACCATCAGGTCCAGCCCGCGTTCCGCGCACAGTCCCACGACCACCTCGGGGCCGACACCGGCCGAGCGCAGCCGCCGGGCGAACCGGTTGGCCCGCGCGTTCAGCTCCGCGTACGTCAGCGCGCTGTCCCGGTACGACACCGCGACCGCCCGCGGGGTCCGCGCGGCCTGCTCCTCGAAGAGCCGCACCACGGTCCGGTCCGGGAACTCCCGCTCCGTTGCGTTCCACTCGACGAGCTGACGGCGGGTCTCCTCGCCGGTGAGCAGCGGCAGCTCCGACAGCCGGACGTCGGCGCCCACCCGGTCCAGGAGATGGGCGAAGTGCCGTGCGAGCCGCTCCATGGTCGAATGGTCGAACAGGTCGGCCGCGTAGATCAGTTCTCCCGAGAGCCCGTCGGGCGTCTCCCAGCAGCACATCTCCACATCGAGGTGGATCGTGGCCCCGTGGTCGCCGAACGGCGCGGACCGAAGGCCCGGCAGATCGAGCGAGCGCCCCGTGTGCTTCTCCTGGAGAAGCTGGAATCCGACCTGGGTCAGCGGGTTGCGGCTGGTGTCCCGCGCCGGATGGAGCTCCTCCACCAGCCGCTCGAACGGCAGGTCCTGGTGGTCGAAGGCGTCGAGCGACACCGCGCGCACCCGTTCCACCAGCTCACCGAACGTCGGATCGCCCGAGCAGTCCACCCGCGTCACGAGGTTGTTGACGAAGAAGCCGACGAGATCCTCGAGTTCGGCCTGGTCCCGGCCCGCGACCGGCACGCCGACCACGATGTCGGTGCCGCCGGTGTACCCGGCCAGCACCGCGTCGAACGCCGCCAGCAGCACCATGAACAGCGTGGCATGGCGCTCCGTGCCGATCGCCCGCAGCCGGTGCGCCACCTCGGCGGGCACCTCGAACGGCACCACCCCCGCGGTGTGGCCGGGCATCGGGGGCCGCGGGCGGTCCGCCGGGAGCTCCAGCACGGCGGGCATGCCGAGCAGGCGCTCCCGCCAGTGCTCCAGCCGCTCGGCCAGCACCTCACCGGACAGGTAGGACCGCTGCCAGTCGGCGTAGTCCGCGTACTGGATCTCCAGCGGCGGCAGCGGGGACGGCCGGCCCGAGCCGAACGCAGCGTAGAGCGCGCTCAGCTCGGACTGCAGGACGCCCAGCGACCAGCCGTCGCCGGCGATGTGGTGCAGGGTCACCAGCAGCACGTGGTCGGCGTCGGCGAGACGCACCAGACGTACCCGCAGCACCCTGCCCTTGGCCAGGTCGAACGGCTCGCGCGCCTCCTCGGCGGCCAGCCGGTGGGCCTCCGCGACCGGGTCCTCCGCCCGCCCGGCGTCCTCCACGGCCAGGGTCACCGCGTACGGCGGGTCGATCACCTGGCGCGGTGCTCCGCCGTCGTCCGTGAACCTGGTCCGCAGGGCCTCGTGGCGGGCCACGATCTCGGTGAACGCGCGCTCCAGCGCGCGCACGTCGGGCGACCCGGTCAGCCGGTGCGCGAACGCGAGGTTGTAGAAGGGGTTGCCGGGCATGAGCCGGTCGAAGAACCACAGCCGCTGCTGAGCGAAGGACAGCGGCCCGGCCACGGAGAGATCACCCATCGGTTCGGCTCACCCCCCGGAGGTGTCCGGTGAGTACTGCGGCAGCGGGAACACCGGGCGGCTCGCCTGCGGGAGTCCGGCCCAGCGCAGCAGCCCGTGTCGCCGCATGTCGAGGGCGAAGTCGACCAGTTCCTCGACGTCCGCGCCCAGTTCGTCCGCGATCGCCCGCATGGAACGGGTGCCGTCCGCGAGGCCGAGGACGCCCTCCCACTCGGACCTGACCGCCACCGCCGCGCGCTGCTCACCGGTGGCCGGCAGCCCGACGGAGCCACGGGAGCCCGCCGCCTGGAGCCGCTCGGGACGCAGCTCGGCGAGGTCCGGCGCGGTGACCTCGAGACCGCCGATGAACAGCCGGTCGAGCCGTGAGCCGTACAGGCAGTCCATCGCCTCGTCGGGGTGCTCCACGATCGGCATGCCCCGCAGGTTGAACGAGGTGTTGAGGACCATCGGCAGACCGGTGCGGTCCTCGAACGCCTCGATCAGCGCGCGGAACGCTCCCGGGTTGTCCTCGGCGACGGTCTGCACGCGGCAGGTGCCGTCGATGTGCACGACCTCGCTCACGAGCTCCCGCTGCGCCTCGAGGACCGGACACACCATGAGCATGAACGGGCTCTCGGCGGCGGGCATGTCGAACCATTTGCCGGCGCGCTCGGCGAGCACGGAGCCGGCGAAGGGGCGGAAGCCCTCGCGGAACTTGACCCGGGCGTTCAGCCGGTCCTTCATGCCGGGCATGCCCGGGTGGCACAGGATCGACCGGGCGCCGAGCGAACGCGGGCCGAACTCGGCCCGGTCCTGGAACCAGCCGATGATGTCGCCGCGGGCGATCGCGTCGGCGGCGGCGGAGGCGATCGCCTCGGTGCCCTCGTGCGTACGGGTCTCCAGGCCCCAGCGGTCCGCCACGGCCTGGATGTCGGTGCCGGTCACCCGCGGCGGACCGAGGTAGACGTGCCGCATCGGCGGGGTGGCCCGGGCGGGCAGCCCCATCAGGTTGTGGTACGCGTAGAGCGCCGCGCCGGCCGCGTTGCCGTCGTCGGTCGCCGCCGGGAAGACGAACATCCGCTCGACTTCGGTCTCGCGCATGATGCGCGTGTTCAGGCTCGAGTTCAGGAAGGAGCCGCCGCACGTCACCAGCGAGCGGGTGCCGCCGATCGCCAGCACATGCCGGGTCACGTGCAGCACGGCCTCCTCGAACTCCGCCTGGAGCTGCGCGGCCAGGTCGAAGTGGAACTGCTCGTAGGGCGCCCGGGGCGGACGCGGGACCAGCCGGAGCTCTTCGCCCTCACGGACGGCGACGCCGAGTTCGACGAGGGACTCGGCGGCCCGGTCGAAGCGCAGTCCGCCGTCGGGCGCGAGCTCGTAGAACATGTTGTCGTCGCTGAGCCGCTTGCCGTACGAGGCGAGGCCCATGGTCTTGCCCGCGTCGTCGTACGTGGTGCCGGCCTCGCGGAAGCCCAGCGCGAGCGTGACCACGCGGTAGATCTCACCGACGCCGGACAGCGCCGCGGGGGTCCAGACCTCGCCGTCGCGGCGGTAGCCGGCGATGCGGTCGGCGTCCCGCACGACGCGCATCAGGATCTCGGGCGCCTGCCCGGTGCGGAAGGTGAACGCCGTCTCCCGCTCGCGGCCGCCGCCGGCGATCCGGGAGCCGTAGGAGTCCATGACCAGGGCCGCGGCCTCGTCGAAGCCGGACGAGTAGAAGGCGGCGCTGGCGTGGGCCAGGTGGTGACCGGGGTGCGGCAGGGCGAGGCAACGTTCCTGCGGGGCGACCAGCCCCAGCACGCTGAGCAGCTTGGCCTCGTCCCGCTGGTCGCGGGACTCGGTCGAGGTCGCGATCCAGCCGTCGATCTCGCCCGCGGTGAGACCCGCCACGGAAAGGATCTCGTTGGTCAGATCGGACATGGCCGCCGCATAGGCGTGGAGCGGGACGGTGCCGCGCTTGACGCGGGTGGTGCGCTCGAGGGCCAGCGCGAAGCGAATCACACCGTCTTCCACCAAGCACACACTGCTGTCATGGCTCAGATTGAAGCCAATAACGCGCGTAGAAATAGCTACCCCCAAGGAAACGGTGCAATAGCATCAGAGCGTCGGAGCATCAAGGGCATTCACGTCCAGGCGGAACGCCGTCGGAAGAATCTCTAATGCGGTCTCGGACATTGAGACGACCACGAACTCGCCTGAGCGTAGTCCAAAGTGACCCCCTGTCAACCATGAATGTTGCCGCATTTGGCGGTCGTATGTCTGGTTCGTCGTGGTGTGGCTCGGCCGGACTCCGCGATCGCATCCGGCTTGATTTGGTTGACAGTTGCCGTCTCACCATGCAAGATCAAGTCACTGGATCTGTAAGCAGGCGACACGGGGGTGGCCGGCGCGACCATACGGGGAAATGCGGACAAGTGAGGTCCGCATTACATCGGTCTTCACGTACGAATTCGCCGGCCCGGACGCCCGGGTCCAATTCGAGTTTCCCTTTTCCGGTAATTCTCTGTTTCGCTCGCCCGGTGCGGCGAAAAATCCCTCCGGGATCCCGGCCCCGCGTGCTGGGCCGGACGGCCCCGGTCGTGCGACGATGCTGGTATGAATCGACTGGCTCACTCCCAGTCGCCGTATCTCCTCCAGCACGCCGGCAATCCAGTGGATTGGTGGCCATGGGGAGAGGAGGCGATGCAAGAGGCCAAGAGGCGCGACGTTCCCATCCTTCTTTCGGTGGGCTACTCGTCGTGCCACTTAGCCGGCTGATCACTGGTGCCATGTCATGGCCGGTGAATCGTTCGAGGACCAGGCCACGGCCGACTACCTCAACGAGCACTACGTCAGCATCAAGGTCGACCGCGAGGAACGCCCCGATGTCGACGCCGTGTATATGGAGGCCGTCCAGGCGGCCACCGGTCAGGGCGGCTGGCCCATGACCGTGTTCCTCACCCCGGACGCCGAGCCCTTCTACTTCGGCACCTACTTCCCGCCCGAGCCCCGGCACGGCATGCCCTCCTTCCGGCAGGTGCTGGCGGGCGTGCAGCAGGCCTGGGCCGACCGGCGGGCCGAGGTCGGCGAGGTCGCGCGGAAGATCGTGCGGGACCTGTCCCAGCGGGAACTGGGCCACCAGGCCACCGAGCCGCCCGGAGAGCAGGAACTCGCCCAGGCGCTGCTCGCGCTCACCCGGGAGTACGATCCGCAGCGCGGCGGATTCGGCGGGGCGCCGAAGTTCCCGCCGTCGATGGTGCTGGAGTTCCTGCTGCGGCACCACGCGCGCACCGGCGCCGAGGGCGCCCTGCAGATGGTGTCCGACACCTGTGAGCGGATGGCCCGGGGAGGGATCTACGACCAGCTCGGCGGTGGCTTCGCCCGCTACTCCGTCGACCGCGACTGGGTCGTGCCCCACTTCGAGAAGATGCTGTACGACAACGCCCTGCTGTGCCGGGTGTACGCGCACCTGTGGCGGGCGACCGGCTCCGAGCTCGCCCGGCGGGTCGCACTGGAGACCGCCGACTTCATGGTCCGCGAACTGCGCACGGACGAGGGCGGGTTCGCCTCGGCCCTCGACGCGGACAGCGACGACGGTGCCGGCCGCCATGTGGAGGGCGCCTACTACGTCTGGACTCCGCAGGAGCTGCGCGAGGTCCTCGGTGGGGAGGCCGAGCTCGCCGCCCAGTACTTCGGGGTGACGGAGGAGGGCACCTTCGAGCACGGCCGGTCGGTGTTTCAACTGCCGCAGACCGAGGGCGTCTTCGATGCGGAGCAGGTGGCGTCCGTCAAGGAGCGCCTGCTGGCACGGCGGGCGCAGCGGCCCGCCCCCGGCCGGGACGACAAGGTCGTCGCCGCCTGGAACGGGCTGGCGATCGCCGCGCTCGCCGAGACCGGCGCCTACTTCCAGCGGCCCGACCTCGTCCGGGCCGCCGTCGCGGCCGCCGATCTCCTGGTCCGGGTGCACCTGGACGAGCACGCCCACCTGGCCCGGACCAGCCGGGACGGCCGGGTGGGTCCCAACTCCGGGGTGCTGGAGGACTACGCCGACGTCGCCGAGGGCTTCCTCGCGCTCGCCTCCGTGACCGGGGAGGGCGTGTGGCTGGACTTCGCCGGGCTGCTCCTCGACCAGGTGCCGGTACGCTTCGGCGACCCCACCGGCGGCGCCCTGTACGACACCGCCGCCGACGCCGAGCAGCTCATCCGCCGGCCGCAGGACCCCACCGACAACGCCACCCCCTCGGGGTGGAGCGCCGCGGCGGGCGCCCTGCTGAGCTACGCCGCCCACACGGGCTCCGCGGCCCACCGAACCGCCGCCGAGCGGGCGCTGGGTGTCGTGACGGCGCTGGGCCCGCGGGTGCCCCGGTTCATCGGCTGGGGTCTCGCCGTCGCCGAGGCGCTGCTCGACGGGCCGCGGGAAGTGGCGGTGGTCGGGCCCTCCCTCACCGACGAGGCGACAACGGCCCTGCACCGCACGGCACTTCTCGGCACCGCGCCGGGTGCGGTGGTCGCGGCCGGGACCCCCGGCGGCGAGGAGTTCCCGCTGCTCGCCGACCGCCCGCTCGTGGACGGCCGGCCGGCGGCCTACGTCTGCCGGAACTTCACCTGCGACGCGCCGACGACGGATCCGGAGGCGCTGGGCCGGGCGCTGGACACCACCTGAGCGTCCGGAGGCGTCAGCCCCGCCCGCTGAACTCCGCCAGGGCGCGCTCCACGATGGCCTCGAGCTGGTCGTGGTGCGCGCCCTTCCAGTAGGCGCGGCCGCAGTCCCCGCACCGGGCGAAGGCGTCGTAGGTGTGCCGGGTGCCGTGCTCGAGCTGGTCGGCGACCTCCTCCTTGGTGGCCTCCGTCAGCAGGCCGTTGCAGGCGGTGCAGCGGGTCCAGGGGCGCAGCTCGGGGGCGAAGCGCTCGAGGACGTCGCGGAGCTGGTCCTCGGGGCGGGTGCTGTAGACGTACGCGCCGGCCCACAGCTCGCGGCGGCGCAGCAGCCCGCGGTCGCGGCTGAGCATGACCCGCTTCTCGGCGGCCGAGCGGGCGGCCAGCGCCGGGTCGCCGATGTCGGTCGACTCGTACGCCGTGTCCACGCCGAGCAGGCGCAGCCGGCGGGCGAGGGTGCCGAGGTGGACGTCGAGGAGGAAGCGGAGCGGGGCGCCGGGTACCCGCTGGGGCCGGACGACGGAGCGGACCTCCACCGAGTCGCCCGCGACGGGGACGTACGAGACCGGCACCTCACGGCCGTCGACCCACAGGGCTCCGACCTCGGTCAGCGGGACGCCCGCCGACTCGACGACGTGGCCGAGGGTCGAGACACCGTCGGTGACGAGGGCGGTGGACCCCCGGCGCCGTCCGCTCGGGACGAACAGGGCCAGGCCGGGGGCGAACTCGACGTGGATCTCGGGACCGTTCACCCGGCCAGGATGACACGCCTCGGGGCGCCGGGGCTCAGGGATTCGCGGTGGGCAGACCGTGCTCCAGGACGTCCAGGGCCCGCTGCACGAGGTCGCGCAGATCGCCCTCGAAGTCGTTCTCCGCCCAGGCCATGTAGACCTCCATCATACCGCCGACCAGGGACATCGCGTAGACGCGCACCTCCAGGCCGTCCGGGTCGAGACCGGCCCGCTCGGCGAGGGCGCCGCGCAGCAGCCGGCCGGTCTCCGACATGCTCTCCACCATCCGGGAGCGCACGGCGGGGACCTGGACGCCGAGGTGCGCCCGCATCCGCAGCACCTCGGGGTCCTCCCGCGTCATCGCGTCGATGGCCTTGTCCATCACGACCCGCAGCGAGTCCATCCACGACTCGCCGGCCGGCCGGGACCGCAACTCCTGCACCATCAGCGGGTCGTACTCGTCCGTCAGGACGATGTCCTCCTTCGTCGGGAAGTACCGGAAGACGGTCGACGGCGACACCTCGGCCCGCTCGGCGATCTGCTCGATCGTCGTGGCGTCGTACCCCTGCTCCTCGACCAGCGCGTACGTCGCGGAGCGGATCGCCTCGCGGGTCTTGATCTTCTTGCGTTCACGCAGACCCGGCCGGGGGCGGTCGGCGGGGGAGAGGGGGGAGGGTGCTGCCGTCATGCGGGTCATTGTCCGGCATCAGGCCCGGAGGTGACCATCTCCGGAGCGGCACGCGAGGCGCCGCGCGCGGTGGGGCCGGTGCCGGGCGGGAACGCCGCCGCCGGCAGCGCCGAGGCCAGGGCGGCGAGCGCGCGGACCAGCAGGACCACGCCGCCCATGCCGTGCACGTACGCGCTGTCCGCTGAGGCCGCGAGCCGGGCCGAGCCGGTCCGCGCGGCGATCAGGTGCGCGGCGACCACGGAGTCGCCGGCGGTGCCGGCGGCCCCCGCGGGCAGGCCGTTGACGTCCAGCCGGTCGCGGAAGACGCCCGACAGCAGGCTGCCGAGCAGGGCGATGCCGATCGCGGAGCCGACCTGGCGCATCGTCAGCAGCAGTCCATGACAGTAGCCATGAAATGACAGTAGCTATCAAAATAGTCTCACTGTCAATCGGTAGGTACTTCCGGGCGCACGAAAATGGCCACGGCTGACGAGCCGTGGCCATGGGGTGCGCGTGAGCGCTTAGGCGTGCTGGTACGCCACCAGGGAGATGCCGACGTAGTGGGCCACGAAGGCGGCGAGGGTGAGGGAGTGGAAGACCTCGTGGAAGCCGAACCAGCGCGGTGAGGGGTTCGGCCGCTTGATGCCGTAGACCACGCCTCCGGCGCTGTACAGCAGGCCGCCGACGACGACCAGCACCAGGACGGCGATGCCGCCGCTGCGCATGAAGTCCGGCAGGAAGAAGACCGCCGCCCAGCCCATCGCGATGTAGCAGGGCGTGTAGAGCCAGCGCGGGGCGCCGACCCAGAAGACGCGGAAGACGATGCCGGCGGCGGCCGCGGCCCAGATCCCCCACAGCAGCCACCGCCCCTTGCCGTCCGGCAGGAGCAGCATGGTCAGCGGCGTGTAGGTGCCCGCGATGATCAGGAAGATGTTGGCGTGGTCCAGGCGGCGCAGGACGCCGTCCATCCGAGGGCTCCAGTTGCCCCGGTGGTAGAGCGCGCTGACGCCGAAGAGCAGGCATGCCGTCAGGGCGTAGATGCCGCAGGCGATCCGGCCTCTGCTGGAGTCGGCGAGGGCGGTGAGCACGAGGCCCGCGACAAGCACGGCCGGGAACATTCCGAGGTGCAGCCAGCCGCGCAGCCGGGGCTTGACCGGGTGCGGCAGTGAGAGCGCCACGGGACCGCGGCCGGCGGCCGGCGTGTCATGGGGCGCGTCGGGGACGGGCGCAGTCATGGGGGCCATCGTACCTACGGACCCGTAAGTCGCGTGTCAGGGCACCCCCATGAGAGCCCCAACGCAAAAAGTCCTTCTGTCGAAATCCATGTGTACGCAAAGAACCGCGGTAACCGTGGCGTTCCTCACGTTGCTCACCTGTGATGCCCTCTGGACAGATGGGCACTAGAATCGGATGATCAAATGAGTGCGGTCGGCACCGGATGAGCGGCTACGAAGCGTCCGGGTCGAGGCCCCCACGGGGCGACAAGACAAAAAATTCCTCATTTAGGAGCAATCGTGGCGCGCGACATCGCGGCTCCCACCGGCGTCCCCACCCACCACCAGGAACTGATCTCGTGGGTCAACGAGATCGTCGAACTGACCCAGCCGGACAACGTGGTCTGGTGTGACGGATCCGAGGCCGAGTACGAGCGGCTGTGCGAGGAGCTCGTCCAGAAGGGCACCTTCCGCAAGCTCGACCCGATCAAGCGCCCCAACTCCTACTACGCCGCCTCCGACCCCACCGACGTCGCGCGCGTCGAGGACCGGACCTTCATCTGCTCCGCCAAGGAGGAGGACGCCGGCCCGACCAACCACTGGAAGGCCCCGGCCGAGATGCGGGAGATCTTCCAGGGCTCGGGCGGCGAGGGCGGCGTCTTCCGCGGCTCGATGAAGGGCCGGACGATGTACGTCGTCCCGTTCTGCATGGGCCCGCTGGGCTCCCCGCTCTCCGCGATCGGCGTCGAGATCACCGACTCCGCCTACGTCGCGGTCTCCATGCGCACCATGACCCGCATGGGACAGCCGGTCCTCGACGAACTCGGTGACAGCGGCTTCTTCGTCAAGGCCGTGCACACCGTCGGCGCCCCGCTGGAGGAGGGCCAGGAGGACGTCCCCTGGCCGTGCAACTCCACCAAGTACATCTCCCACTTCCCCGAGGACCGCGAGATTTGGTCCTACGGCTCCGGCTACGGCGGCAACGCCCTGCTCGGCAAGAAGTGCTACGCACTGCGCATCGCCTCCGTCATGGCCCGCGACGAGGGCTGGCTGGCCGAGCACATGCTGATCCTCAAGCTCACCCCGCCGCAGGGTGAGTCCAAGTACGTCGCCGCCGCCTTCCCGAGCGCCTGCGGCAAGACCAACCTCGCCATGCTGGAGCCGACGATCTCCGGCTGGACCGTGGAGACCATCGGCGACGACATCGCCTGGATGCGCTTCGGCGAGGACGGCCGGCTGTACGCGATCAACCCCGAGGCCGGCTTCTTCGGCGTCGCGCCCGGCACCGGTGAGCACACCAACGCCAACGCGATGAAGACGCTGTGGGGCAACTCGGTCTTCACCAACGTGGCGCTGACGGACGACAACGACGTCTGGTGGGAGGGCATGACGGAGGAGACCCCGGCCCATCTCACCGACTGGAAGGGCAACTCCTGGACCCCCGGGTCCGGTACGCCCGCCGCCCATCCCAACGCCCGTTTCACCACCCCGGCCTCGCAGTGCCCGATCATCGCGCCGGAGTGGGAGGACCCCAAGGGCGTGCCGATCTCGGCGATCCTCTTCGGCGGCCGCCGGGCCAGCGCGGTGCCGCTGGTGACAGAGTCCTTCGACTGGAACCACGGTGTCTTCCTGGGCGCCAACGTGGCCTCCGAGAAGACCGCCGCCGCCGAGGGCAAGGTCGGCGAGCTGCGCCGCGACCCGTTCGCCATGCTGCCGTTCTGCGGCTACAACATGGGCGACTACATGGGCCACTGGGTCGACGTGGCCAAGGACAAGGACCAGTCCAAGCTGCCGAAGATCTACTACGTCAACTGGTTCCGCAAGAACGACGAGGGCAAGTTCGTCTGGCCGGGCTTCGGCGAGAACAGCCGCGTCCTGAAGTGGATCGTGGACCGGCTGGACGGCCGGGCCGAGGGCGTCGAGACCCCGATCGGCATCCTGCCGACCAAGGAGGCGCTGGACACCAAGGGCCTCGACCTGTCCGACGCCGACCTGGACTTCCTGCTCACGGTCGACAAGGAGGTCTGGCGTGAGGAGGCCGCCCTGGTCCCCGAGCACCTCAACACCTTCGGCGACCACACCCCGAAGGAACTGTGGGACCAGTACCGCGCGCTGGTGCAGCGCCTGGGCTGAGACCCGCACCCCATGACTCCACGGCCGGTCCGGATGCCCTGACCAGTGATCGTCACGGCCGGCCGTGGTGACAACCCCGACAGGGCCCCGCACAAAGGCGTGCGGGGCCCTGTCGCGCGCCCCCTTGCTACCGGATCTTCACACCGGTCTCATGGCGTTCACAGGCGCCCCACCGGCACCGGTGGAGCGCCCAACCAAGCCTGCGGGGGCCCAGTTGAATACTGCACACCGATCCAGACGGCTCGCGGCCACGCTGCTGACCGCCGCTCTCGCCGGGACCGGACTGACCGTCGCCGGCGCGCCCGCCGCCTACGCGGCGGCCTCGGACGCCGCGGTCAAGCTGCCGATCTCCTCGTACTCGGCGATCGCCGTCGACTCCGTCCACCGTGCGACTCCCTGGTCCGCGACGCCGCGCGCCGCTTCGCCGACGACGCCGGCAACGGCGCGCTCGACCTGAAGGACATGGCGTTCTCCGCCGACGGAACCAAGGTCGCCCTCGCCGACGCGGCCTACGGCACCCGGCTGCTCAACACCGACGACCTCTCCGACGCGGCCGGTTCGTACCCGGCCCTCCCGGTCGGCGCCACCGCCGGCTCGGTCGCCTTCAGCGGTGACGGCAAGTACCTGGCGCGCGGGGCTGCGGCCACCGGATCCACGCCCGACCTGCTCCTCCAGCCCGCCGACCCCGCCGACGCGACGGGCCCGCTGGAGTTCGTCTTCGAGGGCAGCCTCGACGGCGACCGGGTGGCCCCGCGCGGCATGGAGTGGGCGGCCGACGGCTCCCGGCTGTTCGCGGTGACCACCGACGCGGCCGGCAGCCAGTTCTGGCTGCACGTCATCCAGCCCCCGGCCGTCCAGTACGACACCGGCTTCAGCGGAGGCCCCACCCACAGCCCCTCCGGGGCGGTGGCGGGCGAACCGCTGGCGGTGCGAGGCCGGCTCCAGTGGGACGGGCCCGCGCCCGCCGGGCCGCTGAAGGTGACCGCCGTGCGCCAGGACGCCGACGGCACGCACCAGCTCGGCACCGCGACCGTCAAGGACGACGGCACCTTCACCGTCCTCGACGAGCCCGACCTGGTCGGTGAGGCCACGTACACCGTGTCCTTCCTCGGCGACCTGACCCACCGTCCGGCCACCGACGTCACGACCACCGTCACGGTCGGCAGGGCACCCAGCTCGATCGCGCTCACCGCGCCCGCGGAGGCCACGATGAGCGGGGGCGTGCACATCACCGGCACGTTCGCCGCCCAGGGCAAGGCGCTGCCCGAGCGGGCCACGCTCACCGTGAGGCGCGCGGACCGGCTCGGCACCGGCACCCTGTCGTCGGTGACCGTCGCCGCCGACGGCACCTTCACCATCGACGACCTGCCGCGCACCCGCCGCGACACGACCTACACGGTCGCCTGGGCGGGCGACGCCCTGCACGAGGGCGCGACGGCGTCGGCGACGGTGAACGTCCGGCGCTGAGGGGCGACCGGATGTGTGGCGCCCGGTCCGCGCGTCGCTGCAGGATGCACGCGGACCGGGGCCGTTCGGGGGCCCCGGGCGGGGTCAGCGGGCCGAGCTGAGTTCCCTCGGCCCGGCCAGCGCGGCGGCGTGCGCGTCCATCCGCTCGGCCGACAGGATCGCCGCGGCGGTGTCGGCGCGGGAGGCGGCGACCACCAGCGCGCGGCCCGCGAGGGCGTGCGCCCGCCGGTGCAGGCCCGTCGGCTCGCCGGCGGCGGACGGCTGGGCGCGCAGCGGCGCCCGCCCTCCGCGCAGCCGGGCCACCTGGGCCGCGAGCCGCTCGGCGGCCGCCTCCAGATCGGCGGAGGGGGTCAGGGCGCGCAGTTCGTCGGTGACGGCGAGCAGGGCGGCGAGATGCCCGGCGAGCTGGATGTCCAGCTCCTCCTCGCGCGAGCGGTGGGGGAAGTCGGAAGGTTCGCCGGCCATCGTGCTGTGGACCGACTTGGTGCGGATCGGTTCGTACATGGGGGATGGCCTCCTGTGCTCTGACAGGAAGCCATCCTAGCTTGGATTTCGTCTAAAGTTGAGTCGGGTCACGGATCGCGGCCCTCCGGCTACCGTGGGCAGAACCCGCGGCGGGCCGCGGTGGCCGGCCCTAGGGCTGGCCGTAGCCGTCCAGGAAGGTCCCGATCCGGGTCACCGCGTCCCGGAGATCCCCGGCGCTGGGCAGGGTCACCACCCGGAAGTGGTCCGGCTCGGGCCAGTTGAACCCGGTGCCCTGGACGACCATGATCTTCTCCTGGCGCAGCAGGTCCAGCACCATCCGCCGGTCGTCCTTGATCTTGAAGACCTGCGGGTCCAGGCGCGGGAAGAGATACAGCGCGCCCCTGGGCCTGACGCAACTCACGCCCGGGATCTGGGTCAGCAGCTCGTAGGCGACATCCATCTGCTCCTTCAGCCTGCCGCCCGGCAGTACCAGGTCGTTGATCGTCTGCCGGCCGCTGAGCGCGGCCACGACCCCGTGCTGCCCCGGCATGTTCGCGCACAGGCGCATGTTCGCCAGGATCGTCAGGCCCTCGATGTAGGAGTCGGCGTGGGCGCGCGGGCCGGAGATCGACATCCAGCCGACGCGGTAGCCGGCCACCCGGTAGGCCTTGGACATGCCGTTGAAGGTGAGGGTCAGCAGGTCGGGGGCGACCTTCGCGGTCGGGGTGTGCGTGGCGCCGTCGTAGAGGATCTTGTCGTAGATCTCGTCCGAGCAGACCAGCAGGTTGTGCCGCCGGGCGATGTCGGTCAGGCCCCTGAGCACCGCCTCGTCGTACACCGCGCCCGTGGGGTTGTTCGGGTTGATGATGACGATCGCCTTGGTGCGGTCGGTGACCTTGCGCTCGACGTCGGCGAGGTCGGGCATCCAGTCGGACTGCTCGTCGCAGCGGTAGTGCACGGCCGTGCCGCCGGAGAGGGAGACGGCCGCCGTCCACAGCGGGTAGTCCGGCGCCGGTACGAGCACCTCGTCGCCGTCGTCCAGCAGGCCCTGCATCGCCATCACGATGAGCTCGGAGACGCCGTTGCCGATGTAGACGTGCTCGACGTCCGTCTCGATGCCGATGGTCTGGTTGTGCATGACGACCGCGCGCCGGGCGGCCAGCAGGCCCTTGGCGTCGCCGTAGCCGTGTGCGCCGGAGACGTTGCGCAGGATGTCCTCGAGGATCTCCGGCGGGCACTCGAAGCCGAACGCGGCCGGATTGCCCGTGTTGAGCTTCAGGATGCGGTGCCCGGCCGCCTCCAGGCGCATCGCCTCCTCGAGAACCGGGCCCCGGATCTCGTAACAGACGTTCGCGAGCTTGGTCGACTGGATCACCTGCATGTCCGTGAGCTTACGACCCGGTAACGGCTCATGGGTGGTGTCTTCCGCCACTTGAGACGGTGCGGTTTGCCTCGTTATCGGCGGTAGCTGTCTCAGAAGTCACTCGCGTCCCTAGAATGCGCCGCGGTGCCGGTGCGCCGAGGCCGCTGACGGGCCTGGTGCGACAGGGGGCGGTGCGAGGACGGCCGGGCAAGGGGAGGGTGGGGTTGTACGAGGCGCACGGTCGCGGCGGCGAGCCGGAGGTTCAGCCGAACGTGTACCACCCGCAGACGGCCGCGGCCCCCTCGTACGAGGAGTACGCCGATCCCGCCGCCGCCCACGGCTGGCAGAACGCCTACGACGAGACCCGCGAGCTGCCCTCGCTCTCCGGGCCGTCCGGGCCCGCCGAGCCGCAGGCCCCCGTCGCGGGCGGGGCGGACGGCGGCCGCCGCGACCGGCGCCGGAAACGGCGGTCGGGCGCCCGCCGCCGGACGGCTCTCCTTGCCGGAGGACTCGGCGCGGCCGGCGCGGTCGCGGTGATCGCGGTACTCGCCTGGCCGGACGGCACCCCGTCCGGAACGCGCCCCGCGAGCGACGGGCCCGCCGGCGCCCCCGGTACCGCGACCACCCGCGGGGACTCCTCCGCCCCCGCGACGGGCGCGCCCGGCACCGAGTCCGGCCTTCCCTTGACGCCGTCGTCCACCGTGGCCGCCCCGGACGGTCCGGCGGCCACCGCCACCCGGGGGTCCACGGCCCCCCGCACCTCCGTCGCGAGCGGCTCCCCGGCCGCCACGGCCTCCGCCGTTCCCGCCACCCCCTCGCCGAGCCCCACGTCCGCCACACCGACGCAGTCCGACTCGGGCACCCCGGGCGGCGGCCGGGGCCACGGCCACGGCGCGACGAAGCGTCCCCGGTAGCGGGAGGCGGTCGTAGCGCGCCGCCAAGTGGGTAGTGATCCCGGGTGAGTTGCGGTCCGTCACCCGACAAACGTGCGCGTATGCCCCGGGATGCCGCGCCGTCGCAAACAACTGCTTGCCCCCGCACGCCCCTCTCATGAGAATGTTCATGACAAGACGTGAGGCGACCGGAAAATCTCCGGTCGCCCAAGTCGTAAGAGGGGACCCCCACATGAACAAGCCTCTCCTGGCCGCGCTCTCCTCCCTGGCCATCGCCGGGCTGGGCGCGACCCCGGCGGTCGCCGCACCGCAGGCCAAGGCGGCCAACGCGGTGACCGTCAACTTCGCCGGTACCGTCTCGCTCAGCAACTGCTCCGGCTCGGTCATCCGCTTCCCCAACTCCGCGGACACCGACCCGGCGCTCGTGCTGACCAACGGCCACTGCCTGGAGACCGGCTTCCCGGCGCCCGGACAGGTCATCACCGGCCAGTCCTCCAGCCGCACCTTCGGCCTGCTGAACTCCTCCGGCAGCAAGGTGGCCACGCTCCGCGCCAACCAGGTCGTCTACTCGACCATGACGGACACCGACGTCACGATCTACCGCACCACCACCACCTACGCGGCGATCAAGAGCTCGTACGGCATCAGCCCGCTCACCATGCAGGACACCCACCCGGTCGCCGGCACCGCCATCAAGGTCGTCTCCGGCTACTGGAAGCGCATCTACAGCTGCAACATCGACGGCTTCGTGTACCGGCTGAAGGAGGGCGACTGGACCTGGAAGGACTCGGTCCGCTACACCTCCGCCTGCAACACCATCGGCGGCACCTCGGGCTCGCCGGTCATCGACACCGCCACCGGCAAGGTCGTCGCCGTCAACAACACGGGCAACGAGGACGGCGAGCGCTGCACCGAGAACAACCCCTGCGAGGTCGACGCGAGCGGCAACGTCACCGTCCGCCAGGGCATCAACTACGCCGAGGAGACCTACAACATCCCGGCCTGCTTCACCACCGGCAACAAGCTGAACCTGAGCGCTTCCGGCTGCACCCTGCCCAAGCCGTAAGCCCTGCTGCCACGGCTCCTGTCCGAGCCGTGGCCCGGGGCCGGGCGGTCACACCGGTGTCCGGCGGACCGCCCGGCCCGCCAGCACGTCCGTGCGGCGGCCGTCCTCGATCGCGAGACGGCCGTCGACCAGCACGTAAGGAATCCCGGCCGGGAGCACGCGGGGCTCGGCGAAGGTGGCACCGGAGGCGACGGTGTCCGGGTCGAACAGCACCAGGTCGGCCCGGTACCCCTCGCGCACCAGCCCCCGGTCCGGCAGCCGCAGCCGGGCCGCGGGCCGCGCGGTGAGACGGGCGACGCACTCCTCAAGGGTCAGCACACCCGCCTCCCGCACGTAGTGCCCGAGATAGCGGGGGAACGTGCCGTAGGCGCGCGGATGCGGCTTCGCGCCCCGCAGGATGCCGTCGGACCCGCCGGTGTGGGCGCGGTGCCGCATGATCGCGCGGACGTTCTCCTCGTGGCCGACGTGCTGGAGGATCGTCGTACCGAGCCGGTCCTCGACCAGCAGCCGGCGGGCGGTCGTCCAGGGCGCCTCGCCGCGCGCCTCCGCCGACTCCCGCACGGTCCGCCCGACATGGTCCGCCAGGGCCGGGCCGGTCACGCCGGAGATCTCGATCGTGTCCCACTCCACCGGCACGCCGTGGCAGCCGTCCGAGCCGGTGACCTCCAGGTCGTGCCGGATGCGCTCGGCGGTCGCCGGGTCGGCGAGCCGGGCCAGGATCTCCTCCGGCCCGCCCTCGCCCGCCCAGCTCGGCAGCAGCGCGGCGAGGGTGGTGCAGCCGGGGGTGTAGGGGTAGCTGTCCAGGGTGATGTCCGCGCCGGAGTCCAGCGCCCGGTCGAGCAGGGCCAGGAGCTCGGGCGCACGGCCTTCGTTCACGCGGAAGTTCATCGTGGCGTGGGCCAGGTGCAGCGGGCAGCCCGCCTTGCGGGTCAGCTCCACCATCTCGGCGTACGCCTCCAGGGCGCCGGCGCCGTAGGACCGGTGGTGCGGGCAGTAGTAACCGCCGTACGCGGCCACCACCCGGCACAGCTCGGTCAGTTCGGCGTCGCCCGCGTACATGCCGGGTGTGTAGGTGAGCCCGGAGGACAGGCCGACCGCGCCCTGCTCCAGGCCCTCCGCCACCAACTGCCGCATGCGGTCCAGCTCCTGGCCGGTCGCCGGGCGGTCCTCCCAGCCGACGGCCATCGCGCGGACCGTGCCCTGCGGGATCAGATAGGCCGCGTTCACGGCGATCCCGCGGTCGAGGCGGTCCAGGTACTCGCCGACCGTGCGCCAGTCGAGGTCGATGTCGTCGCCGTACCCGTTCCAGCCGGTGATCGCCCGGCGGACCTCCTCCAGCGTGCGGTCGTCCACCGGCGCGTACGACAGCCCGTCCTGCCCGACGACCTCGAGCGTGACCCCCTGGGCGAGCTTCGCGCTGTGGTCCGGGTCGCGCAGCAGGGCCAGGTCGGAGTGGGCGTGCATGTCGATGAAGCCGGGGGACAGGACCAGCCCCTCCGCGTCCAGCTCCCGCCGTGCCCTCGGCCGCTGGCAGCCCGCCGCCGCGGCCTCCTTGACGATGGAGACGATCCGGCCGCCGTCGACCACCACGTCGGCGCGGTAGGAGTCCCCGCCGCTGCCGTCGACGACGTCCGCGTCCCGGATGACCAGCTCCTCCACGGTGCCCCCTAGAAGAACGTGCGGATGTAGTCGACGACCGTCCCGTCCGCCTCGGCCAGCGGGATGAGCTGCCACTTGTCGAAGGACGTGCAGGGGTGGGACAGGCCGAAGCCGACCCAGTCACCGACCTCCAGGTCCGCTTCCCCGGTGGTGCGCAGCCAGGCGTGCTGGTCGGACAGACCTGTCACGGTGACTCCGTCGGCCGGGCGCTCGGGGCCGTCCCTGCGCACCACCTGGGCCTCGGGCAGGTCCAGGTCGTGGGCCGCGTCCCGCTTGCCCGCGTTGGCGAAGGCCTGCTCGGGCGACGGCCGGGAGACGACCTGCGCCCACAGCCGGAACGCGGGCTCCAGCGCGCCCTCCTGGGGGACTCGGGTGAAAGGGGTGAGCCTGCGGTAGTGCCCGTCGTCGTGCGAGACGTAGGCACCCGAACGCAGCAACTTGAGCACGGGCACGGACAGTTCGGGGATCTCCGCGAACACCTCGGCCACCGCGTCGAACCACGCGCTGCCGCCGGCGCTCACCACGATCTCGTCCACCCCGGTGAACCGGCCGCTCTTGTCGAAGTCGGCTGCCAGCGCCGTGAGCCGCCGCAGATAGGCCGTCACCCGTCCGGTGTCGGCCCGCGGCACCTCGCCCTCGTACCCCGCGACCCCGACCAGCCGGAGCGTCGGTACGGCGGCCACGGCGTCGGCGACGGCCGCGCACTCCGCCTCCGTACGCACCCCGGTACGGGCCCCGTCGCCCGCGGCCAGCTCCACCACGACGTCCACCGGGCGGGCGGCGCCGCGCAGGGCCGCGTCCATCAGCTCGACCCCGCGCACGGAGTCGACGTAGCAGACCAGACGGAAGGCCGGGTCGGCCGCCAGCTCGGCGGCGACGCGGCGCAGCGCGGCCGGATCCACCAGTTCGTTGGCCAGGAAGATCCGCTCGACGCCGAACGCCCGGGCCACCCAGACCTGGTGCGGCACCGCGAGCGTGATGCCCCAGGCGCCGTGCTCGATCTGCCGCTGGAAGAGCTGCGGGGCCATCGAGGTCTTGCCGTGCGGCGCGAAGGCGAGGCCGTGCCGCTCCGCGTACGCCTCCATGAGCGCCAGGTTGTGCTCCAGCCGCTCGGCGGAGAGCGCGAGGACGGGCGTGCTGAACCCGCCCGTGAAGAGGTTGCGGCGCTGGGCGGCCAGCTCGGCGACGGTCAGGCCCTCGGCGTCCGGCGGGAGGCCCTTGAAGCGGTGGTCCACCCGTTCCTCGGCGAGGCGGGAGAGCGCTTCGGTGCCGGTTTCGCGGGGCATGTGACCCTCCTGATCCGTGCGTTGCGCTATGTGCAACGCCCATTGCGTATGTCGCTCACTGCTGTCTAGCATCTCGGCCGACACAGGGTCAACGAAAGCCGCCCACCCCAGGATGACGAGGAGCCCCACCATCGTGAACGTCGTGGATGTCGTCACGCTCGGCGAGTCCATGGTCACCTTCCTGCCCACCCGGCCGGGCCGCCTCGCCGACGTCCCCTCCTTCGAACGGGGCATCGGCGGCGCGGAGTCCAACGTGGCCTGCGTACTGGCCGCCCTCGGCCACTCCACGAGGTGGGTGAGCAGGGTGGGTGCGGACGGCTTCGGCGGCCACCTGGTGGAGCGGATCGCGGGATACGGCGTCGACGTCGGCGCCGTCCGCACCGACCCGGCCCGCCCCACCGGCGTCTACTTCCGCACGGCCGCCGACCGGGCCACCGCCGACCACGAGGTGGCGTACTACCGGGCCGGCTCGGCGGCCTCCGCGATGTCCGTGACCAACACGGACCTGACGGCGGCCCGCGCGGGCCGCGTACTGCACCTGTCGGGCATCACGGCGGCGCTGTCGGCGGAGTGCCTGGGCCTCGTACGGCACCTGGCGCGGCCCGCCGCCGGGCGCCCGCTGCTCTCCTTCGACGTGAACCACCGCCCGGGCCTGTGGACCGGCACGGACGGCGCCGAGGTACTGCTGGAGCTGGCCCGGGGCGCCGACATCGTGTTCGTGGGAGAGGACGAGGCGGAACACGCCTGGGGCGTCACGGGCGGACCGGCCGCGATCCGCGCCCTGCTCCCCGAGCCGGCCCTGCTGGTCGTCAAACAGGCGGCCAAGGGCGCGACGGCGTTCGCGCACGACGGCGCCGGGGAGCCCTTCCGGTCAGCCGTGGGCACTCCTGCCGCCGGGGCGGGCGCGGGTGACGGCCCGTCGGCACCGGGCCACGCGACGGCCCCCGGGCCCACCACCGCCCCCTCCGCTTTCGAACCGGCCCCCTACGTGGACGTCGTCGCCCCCGTCGGCGCCGGCGACGCCTTCGCCGCCGGGTTCCTCTCCGCCACCCTCCGCGGACTGCCGGTGGAGCGACGCCTGCGACACGGACACCTGGCGGCCGCGGCCGCCCTCACCACCTCTGCCGACCTCGGCGCCCCGCCCGCCCGCGGGCACGCCGACCGCCTGGCCGCCCTGGACGACGAGGCATGGGGGAGACTTCGACTCGGCCCCGGCTGGACACAGGCCGACCGGGCCCCGGAGGAGGCGAACACCCCATGAGTCAGACCGTCGACCGCGCTCTCAGCATCCTGCCGCTGCTCGCCGAGGGCCCCGCCGACCTCGGCCAGGTCGCCGACCGTCTCGACGTGCACAAGTCGACCGCGCTCCGCCTCCTGCGCACCCTGCACGAGCACGGCATGGTCTACCGCCAGTCCGACCAGCGCTACCGGCTCGGCGCGCGCCTCTTCGCCCTCGCCCAGGAGGCGATGGAGAACCTCGACATCCGCGAGATCGCCCACCCCCACCTCGTCCGCCTCAACGAGGCCTGCGGCCACACCGTGCACCTCGCCGTCCACGAGGAGAACGAGGTGCTCTACATCGACAAGGTGGAGAGCCGCTACCCGGTCCGGATGTACTCCCGCATCGGCAAGCCCGTGGCGATCACCGTGGCGGCCGTGGCGAAACTCCTCCTCGCCGACCTCCCCGAACCCGAGCGCCGCGCCCTCGCGGACCAGCTCGACTACCCCCTCTACACGCCCCGCTCCACTCCCAACGCCGCGGCGTTCCTCAGGGAGTTGGAGCAGGTGCGCGAACAGGGCTGGGCCACCGACCTCGGTGGCCACGAGGAGTCCATCAACTGCGTCGCGGCCCCCGTCCGCGGCGCCGACGGCCGGGTCGTCGCCGCCATGTCGGTGTCCGCGCCGAACGTCGTCGTCACCGCCGAGGAACTCCTCACCCTGCTCCCGCAGGTGCGCCGTACCGCGGACGCGATCAGCGGCGAGTACTCCGGAAGAACGCCAGTGAAGGGCACCCCCGTATGACCGACAAGATCGCGCTCACCCCGAAGACGCACACCACCCCGCCGGCGAGGTTCTCCCACGGGGTACGGAAGGGCAACATCCTCCAGGTCGCCGGCCAGGTCGGCTTCCTGCCCGCCGAGGAGGGCAAGCCCCCCACGCCCGCCGGTCCGACCCTGCGCGAGCAGACCCTCCAGACGCTCGCCAACGTCAAGGCGATCCTCGAGGAGGGCGGCGCGAGCTGGGACGACGTGATGATGATCCGCGTCTACCTCACCGACGTGGACCACTTCGCCGAGATGAACGACATCTACAACACCTACTTCGGCGAGCAGGGCCTCACCCAGCCGCCCGCCGCCCGGACCACGGTCTACGTCGGCCTGCCGCCCGGCCTCCTCATCGAGATCGACGCGCTCGCCGTCCTGGGCTGACGCCGGCTCGGGCGCCACCCTCCTTCGCGCCACCCCCCCCCCCAACTCGCGCCATCCCCAGTCCGCGTCACCCTCCTTCGCGCCACCCCCTTCGCACGACCGGCACACGCACGGCACACGGCACGGCACCGCACTCGCGGCGCCGTGCCGCGATCCCCCCTGCCCGAAAGCAGTATGCATTTACGAAGAGGTCCCCCGAATGTCCCATTCGCTCGCCGCAACCGCTCCAGCGCCCGCCACCCCACCCCACACCGGAGGCCTGCTCCTCCTCGTCGACGGCACCGCCGGGCTCCTCACCGTCGCCGCCATCGGCATAGCCCTGCTGCTCTTCCTGATCATCAAGGTCCGGCTGCAGCCGTTCGTCGCCCTGCTCGCCGTCTCCATAACCGTCGGCCTGCTCGCCGGCCTCTCGGTCACCGAACTCTTCGGCACCGTCCAGCGCTCCGACGCCGTCTCCACCATCGAGTCCGGCATGGGCGGCATCCTCGGCCATGTCGCGATCATCATCGGGCTCGGCACGATGCTCGGCGCGATCCTCGAGGTCAGCGGCGGCGCCGAGGTACTGGCCTCCCGCCTGCTGCACCTGTTCGGCGAACGTCGCGCACCCCTCGCCATGGGCCTGACCGGCCTGATCTTCGGCATCCCGGTCTTCTTCGACGTGGGCATCTTCGTGCTCGCCCCGATCGTCTACGCGGCCGCCAAGCGCAGCGGCAGGTCGATCCTCCTGTACTGCCTGCCGCTGCTCGCCGGCCTGTCCATGACGCACGCGTTCCTGCCCCCGCACCCCGGCCCGGTGGCCGCCGCCGGACTGCTGCACGTCCAGCTCGGCTGGGTCGTGCTCATGGGCGTCGTCTGCGGCATCCCCGCAGTCCTCGCCGCCTGGGCGTACTCCGCCTGGATCGGCAGGCGCATCTTCGTCGCCGTGCCGCAGGACATGGTCGAGGCCGCCGAGGAGGCCCGGCAGGCCGTCCTCGCCGAGCAGCGCGCACAGGGTGTACGGCCGCAGGAGCAGCCGGTGCCGCTCGGCACGGTCCTCGCCATCATCGGCACGCCGCTCGTGCTGATCCTCGCCGCCACCTTCTCCTCCATCGCCCTCGACCCCTCCGCGGGCCGCTCGGTGCTGGAGTTCGTCGGCAGCCCCTTCGTCGCCCTCACCCTCGCCCTGCTGCTCGCCTACTACCTGCTCGGCATCCGGCGCGGCTGGTCCCGCAAGTCCCTGGAGACGGTGTCCACTTCATCGCTCAAGCCGGTCGGCAACATCCTGCTGGTGGTCGGCGCGGGCGGGGTCTTCGGCGCGGTCCTCAAGGCGAGCGGGGTGGCGCAGGCGCTGTCGGACACCTTCAACGGCGTGGGCCTGCCGGTGATCGTGCTGTCGTACCTGATCTCGGTGGTGCTGCGGGTGGCCCAGGGCTCGGCCACGGTCGCCATCGTCACCACGGCCGGCATCGTGGCCCCGCTGCTGACCGAGGGCCACCACTCCCAGGCCTTCGTCGCCCTCGTCATCATGGCCGTGTCGGCCGGCTCCATCTTCGCCTCACACGTCAACGACGGCGGCTTCTGGATGGTCGCCAAGTACTTCGGCATCACCGAGCGGGACACGCTGCGCACCTGGACGGTGCTGGAATCGGTGCTGTCGGTCGCCGGGTTCGCGGTGGCCGGGGTGGTGAGCCTGTTTGTGTAAGTGTGACCTGTGTGAACCGACGTGAGGAGTGAGCTGACTGGTTCCGGCACAGGAATGTCGTCCATACTGCCGCCGTGGACCAGCGCATAGGATCGAGCAGCCAGCCCCTGAAGGGCGAGCCCGTCAAGGGCGCCGGTTTCGACCCGGCCTTCATCCCGGGGATCACCGCACCGGCGACGCAACCGGAACCGGAACCGGCGGACGCCAGGCCGACGGCCGAGGCCGACGCCGAGGACGCCAAGCCGGCGACCCCGGAGCCCGCCGAGGCGTCCGCCGAGCCGGCATCCGCCGATTCGGCGGACGGTGGACCGGAGAAGGAACCGGCGGAGGAGAGTGAACCCGAGGACGGCGCCCCCGTCTTCGAAGCCTCCGACCGCCGGGCCAGATTCGCGGCCGACCACCGCGGCGTCCGCCTCCGCCTGGACGAGGAGGGCTGCGAGTTCCGCTGGGACGAGATCGCCGCGGTCGAGACCGAGTCCGCCCGCTTCGGCAAGCGTTTCACCATCACGGTGCACACCCCGGACCGCCGCTGGTACCCGATCGAGATCGAGGCGGCGTCCAGGTCCCACTTCAAGGAGTGGGAGTCCCAACTGGACGCGGTACTCGACGCGTACTTCGAAGAGGCGTAGGGCCGCGTGGCGGCGGGGGCGCCGGGAGAACCGGCGCCCCCGCCCACGCGAACACCCCTAGCCGCAGTACTGGGCGGCCTTCCCGATCGACCGGTACATGCAGTCCGCGTTCTCCAGCAGCTGCAGCACCGCGTCCCGGTTACGGGAGGTCTCCCGCTCGATCACCTCGTCGGGCGGGTAGAACCCGCCGTCCCAGCTCGAGGTCGGATACATCTCGAAGGTGTAGTCGAAGATCTTCTGCGTACCCCACAGATAGTCGTCGATCGACCCGTCGGTGATGTACAGATCGCTCGACTGCTCCGGTGTGTACCCGTTGCTCGCGGCCATCTTCTGCCCCACGGCCTTGAACGCGGCGGCGTCGTCGGCGGTCATCCCGGGGGCGGTGTCCGAGTACGTGTAGCCGAACGGCCACAGCACCAGCTCGCTGTAGGTGTGGAAGTCGATACCGGCCCTGATCTGCTGCCTGCCCCCGACGACCCGGCTGCGCACGAAGTCGGAGACGACCTTCACCTCGGGCGCCGATTCGGCGGCCGCGCCGCGGTAGGTCTCGGACGACTTCGACCCCGACGAGCCGCCGCAGCAGCCCCACTTGTAGTCCCAGTTCCGGTTGAGGTCGGTCCCGACGTACGAGGAACCGGAGTTGGGCTGCCGGTTCTTCCGCCACGACCGGTACGACCCGGTGGCGATGTCGTACTCGCCGCCGTCCGGGTTGAGGTCGGGTACGAGCCAGATCTCCCGGCCGTTGACGAGGTTGGTGATCCGGGAGTCGCTCCCGTACCCGGCGGCGAACTCGCGCAGCAGGTAGAGGGCCATCTCCACGGTCAGGTGCTCACGGGCGTGCTGGTGGAAGGTGAACAGCACCTCGGGCTCGTCCTCGTCGGAGCCCACGTTGTCGCTGACCTTGACGGCGACGATGTCCCGGCCCTGGTACGACTTCCCGATCACCCGCTTGCTCATGATGTCCGGGTGGGCGGCGATCCGCTGGTCGATCTCGGCGTTCGCCTCGGCGTAGTTGTGGTACTTGGAGTCGGCGCTGGGGAAGTCGTACAGCCGCTGCTCGCCGCGGGCGCCGGCCCGGTCGGGCGGCGCGCCCAGGGGCGTGACGTCGTACCCGAGCCGGCGCAACCGACGGATCTGGTCGGCCCGGCCGGAGACGACCACGGTCTCCTCGTCGGCCTCGTCCACGGTGACACCGGTGGCCTGGATGGCCGTACGCGTCACGGGATTGGTACTCCGATGGATCTCGTACTGCCGGATGTCCTCACCGGAGGACGGGGCGGCCTTCCGGGCGCTCTCGGCGGTGGCGTGCGTGGCGGTGGCCGAGACGGGTGCGGCGAGAGCGAGGGCCAGCAGCGCGCCGAGTGCGGCGGTACGCCTGCCGCCGCGCATGCCGGAGCCGCGGATGCGAAGTCGCATGAACTCTCCTTGGGTCTCCAGGGATTCCGGGGTCGCCGGAAGTGGGGGAGTGGAGCTGGGAGCTGAGCTGCTTCAGTGCGACGTGCGGGTGCGGACGAGGGAAGCCTGTAGCTGTGAGTCCGCTGTGCGGGGCTGGCGCTCATGGTCCGGCGTTGGCATGATCAGGTCAAGAGACGGCCGAGGGTGGAGCGGGCTCCGTCCGAAACTCGCCGGAGCCGTCCGCCACGGCCTCACCTGAAGGAGACGGTGAGCCAGGGGCTCTGGGGGTCGGACATCAGGACCCGGTGGACGTCCACCATGTCCGTGTACCAGTTCCCGAACTCCTCGTCGTCGAAGTGCAGACAGCGCCCGAGGATGTACCCGGCGGCGAAGTCCTGCCACGACTTGTACGACCGCGCGGCGGCCCGGCCCGCCTCCACGACGGCGGTCTCGGCCTCCGGCAGTGAGCAGTACCGCGCCCCCAGCCCCCAACGGGCCATGCCGGACGCCCGCCCGAAGTTCCAGGCGTCCACGGAGCTGACGTACCGGTTCCCGTCCAGAATCCCGTCGGCCCGGAAACGCGCCTCGTACCGGGTGATGCGGCCGATGAGGTTCTGCACCCCCTTGATGCGCGCCTCGGTCTCCGCCTCGGGGACGGTGGGCGTGGTGGTCACGCCGTCCGGGGTGATGACGGTCTCCCCACCGGCCCGCGCGCGCAGCACCCGTGCCACGGCGTCCCGCCAGTACCCGGTGTCGACATGCCCCCCGAAGTCGCGCGCGATGGTCCGCCGCAGCTCGAGGGCGAACTCCCAGACGGGATTGGCACCGTCGGGATCGAGCAGCGCCCGCTGCTGGCCCTGCCACTCCTCCCGGCTCCCCACGCCCCACCATTCGCGCAGCAGCCGCCGCTCCGACGTGTATCCGTTTCCGTGATACGCCATGGCGTTCCAGGCCAGCCCGTCCCGCACGATCAACAGCGCCCCGCACGCCAGTCCCCGCGCGACGGGCCCGTCCTGCGGACCGCCCACCCTCAGCGTGAGCACCCGCGCCCGGTCCAGAGGGGCCCGCTCCCGCGCGCTGTGCTGGGCCCACGTGGCGGAGTGCGGCGGCGCGGAGGGCAGGAACGCCTCGCACGGGGTCCCGGGGTTGACCACGATCATCGCCGGATCGGTCGGCGCCCACACCTTGGCGAACCACCCGAGCTTCTGCCAGTCGAGCACCCGGTGCGGATCCGGCGCGGGCAGCATCCCCTCCGTGTACACGGCCCACACCCGCCCGCCGGCCACCCGGGGATCGTGCCCGAAGACGGGAATCGTCCTGCTCGGCTCCGCGTCCGCCCCGTCACGCCGTATCTCGAAGTACAGCCGGCTGTCCGCGAGTGTGTCGAAGTACGCCGTCCAGTCCTCCCGCGCCTTGGCCTCCATCAAGGCCTGCTCGATCTCCGTCGGCGGCGTCCAGACAGGCGGCGCAGCAGGCCCGAAACCCGCGGGCGGCGGACCGAACGACATGGTTGTGCCTCTCTCGAGTTGTGGGTCTCAGCAGAGCTAGTCGACCGTGACGGCAGTGGAGCCCGGGGTCTTCAGGGCGTCGATGAATGGGGCGAACGCCTCGGCGGCGAAGGTGAGGGCGGCTCGGGCGGGGGCTTTGGAGTCGCGGACGGATATGTGGGTGGTGCCGTCGGCGATCTCGACGCAGGCGTCTCCCTGGCCTCCGCCCGAGAAGGACGACTTCCGCCATGTCTCGGGGGTCAGCATGCTCACAGCTCCTTCGCCAGCCGGTGGATGAAGTCACGCGACCGGTGGGGGTCGAGTGACACCGCCTCCACCCTACGGAAGAGCGTTCGGTACCTGGTGAGTTGGGCTTCGGCATCGACGAAGACCGGACCGTTGGGGCCGTCGCGAACGACGGTGTCCAGCCTGGGCACGGGACCACCCGCGTACACCATGGCGCTGCCTGCGCCGCCGAAGCCGTCGACATCGAAGGGGACGATGCGCACTGTCACATGGTCGGCCTCGGAGAGTTCAAGAACGCGAGTGAGTTGCTCGCGCGCTGCGACTCGCTCCCCGACCCTGATGCGCAGCGCCGCCTCGTGGACCACCGCTTTGTAGGGAACCGGATCCGCGCGCTCGATGATGACCCTGCGCTTCATTCGATGCTCCACCCAGCGCTCGATGTCACCGTCCGGGAACTCCGGATTGACGTAGGCGAAGAGGGATCGGGCGTACGCAGCGGTCTGTAGAAGACCTGGGACATGCAGGAACTCGACGTCCCAGCGGTAGTTGGCGTGGTGCTCCAGCTCGGGCAAGTCCATGAAGGGCGTCGGCAGGTGTCCCCGGTAGTCCTCCCACCAGCCACGGGTCCGGTCGGTCGCCATCCCGACCAGGGCCTCGATCAGTCCCTCGTCCGTGCAGGCGTACTGAGCGGCGAGCCGTCGTACCCGCTCCTCGCTAACACCGGCGGTGCCGGCCTCGATCTGACTCATCTGCGCCGAGTCGGTCCCGAGCAGGGCGGCCGCCTCGCGCCCCTTCAGCCCTGCGGCTTCCCGCAGTTTCCGCAGCTCAGCACCCAGGCGTTCTTGTCGTGCGGTGGGCTGCTGCCTGCGCGGCATGGCTTCCTCCCTCGCTTCAACTGCTGTGCGGCCGTGCCTCGTTCGAGGGGTAGATTACGGCAACGACTTGCGTAGTCCCAAAATGTGGCCCTACCGTCAGTGACGCCAAGAACGCTCAGCGGAAGCGCACCGCATCGTCCCGCCATGACGCCTGCGGCAATGCCACCGCGCGCACTCGCACCGAACCCCTCACCTCACCTGAGCCGATGAGTCATGCCCGAAACCTGGGACTACACCCTCTACATCCCCAACGACCTCAGAGCGGTGACGATCTCCCGCCGCACGCTGCGCCTGATCCTGACGATGCACGGTCTGATCGGCCTGGTCGATACGGCCGAACTCCTTGCGACGGAGCTGGTGTCGAACGCCGTACGGCACACGAAGGGGCCGGCCGCGCTGAGGGTGCGCCGCTCGGCGGAGGGGGTGGTGTGGATCGGCGCGTGGGACACGGACCCCGGCCCACCGGAGCCGTTCCGCCCGCTGGAGGAGGTCGCCGAGCTGGGAGAGGAGGGCCGGGGCCTGGCCCTGGTCAGGGAGTGCGCGGACTTCTGGGGCTGGCAGCCGTCGGCCAGGTTCGGGAACCGGGGGAAGTACGTGTGGTGCGAACTCGCTGCTGGGTAAGGCCGTTCGCCTCGTCTGGGCGACGACGGCTTCGGCCTCCGCCAGCGTGCCGAATCGCACGCTAAGCCCCACCGATCCATCTCTCAGGCGCGCCTCAGGTCGCTGAGTGGGAGATCAGGTCTCAAGCGGGGACTATGTGGGGCATCCGAGCATTCAAGGCATGCCGCGAGTCGTTGGCGCATCGGATCCTCCGGCATGGTGTCCATCAGTACCTGTAGTGGTGTCAACAGATTTTTCACGTACCTCAGTCTGAGCATTCTGTTCGGAGGTAGCGAATTCCAGTCTGCCGCCTCAGCAGCCACTTCTTCGCGAGTTTTCCCGGTCTCGCGGAACACTGCCGCGCACAGATCAGAAATGTCGCGCATTGGATCACTCTCTGCTGGGCCGAATGCTCGAATGGTGTAAACGCGAATATTCGCCTCGTTGGCGAGGATTTTGGCAGAATCCACTCTGCCGCTCTCTCGCTTGCGTTCGCATGCGGTCAGGGCTAGGCGGGCCCAGCGAAGTCGCGTCTCAGTATCCTGCTGATCGTCGCGCATGCGGCCGTCAGACAGTTCACGCAAAGTTTCCCACTCTTGCCAGTGGGTAGAGGGATCGGCCCTGGCTGCAATATCCCTCAACTCGTCCACGGATTTGTCGGATAGATTTCCTCCTGTTAGTGCGCTGAGGCTCGTGTTCGACGACGCATCCCATGAGTATGATTCCCGCACGTTCGAATGCATCCCTTCCTGTCTGGAGGCTCTCAGGCGAGGGCCTGTAGTGCCCGCTGTTATTGTTGACTTCAACGGTTTGGCACCGAGGCGCTCTGCATCGGCCAACTCTCTCTCGAGCTCTTCAGGGAGTTGATTGCTAAAGCACGGAGCAAGACCGAGAGGGTCTATGAGGCGGGCTGGATTTATCACGCATGAGCCCGGGTTTGGGGGCGGGGGCGAGCCCGAATGGGTCGGCTGTGACGTACCGCGCGGTCTCTGGGTCGTAGGGGCGGGAGTAGTTGTAGTGGAGGCAGGTTTCCGGGTCGTTGTACTGGCCGGGGAAGCGTAGGGGTGTGTAGGCGGTGTTGTTGGCTGTCCACGCCGTGGTGCCCCACATGGTGCGTCGGGTTCGCCAGGCGATGTCGCCCTGTTCGTCGATGAGTTCGCTGGGGGTGCCGACCAGGTCGGTGAGAAGAAGCGGGAGTCGATCTCGTCCTGGGTGGCGTCGGCCGCTGTGATGCGTTCCGTCTGGGCCAGGGGGCGCAGGCCCTGGTGGTCCCAGGTGAGGGTGACCGGGTGGACGACGTCTGCGGAGGTGGTGGTTTGTTCGCAGAGGGTTGCGGCGATGCGGACGGGCGGTGCTGCGGACATACGAACGCCCGGATCCCCCCGGACCCGGGCGTCCACAGCCGCCGAAGTTCAGCCGGCGCTCACCTCACGGCATCGCGTGCACATGCGCCCCCACCGCGTTCGACCACGCGTTGCCGGACGAGGCGTCCCAGTTCGTGGACCAGGTCATCGCGCCGCGCAGGTCGGGGTAGGTCTTCGAGGGCTTGAAGGTGCCGCAGCCCGTGCCCTTGCTCAGGCAGTCCAGGGCGTTGTTCACGACCGTCGGGGACACGTAGCCGCTGCCCGCGCCGCTCGTCGAGGCCGGCAGGCCGAGGCCGACCTGGGACGGGGAGAGGCCGCCTTCGAGCTGGATGCAGGCGAGGGCCGTCAGGAAGTCCACCGAGCCCTGGCTGTAGACCTTGCCGTCGCAGCCCAGCATGGAACCGCTGTTGTAGTACTGCATGTTGACGACCGTGAGGATGTCCTTGATGTTCAGGGCCGTCTGGAAGTAGGAGTTCGACGTCGACTGCATGTCGATCGTCTGGGGCGCCATCGTGATGATCAGGGACGAGCCCGCCTTCGAGGAGAGGGAGCGCAGCGCCTGCGTCATGTACGTGGCGTTGAGGCCGTTCTCCAGGTCGATGTCGACCCCGTCGAACCCGTACGTCTGCATCAGGGAGTAGACGGAGTTCGCGAAGTTCGCCGCCGAGGCCGAGTCGCTGATCGACACCGTGCCGTTCTGGCCGCCGATGGAGATGATGACCTTCTTGCCCGCCGCCTGCTTGGCCTTGATGTCGGCCTTGAACTGGTCGACGGTGTAGCCGCCGAGGCCCGCCGAGTCCAGGCTGAAGGAGACCGCGCCCGGTGTGGTGGTGGCGTCGGCGAAGGCGACCGCGATGATGTCGTAGGCCGACGGGACGTCGGAGATCTTCTGGACCCTGGCACCGTTGTTGAAGTTCTGCCAGTAGCCGGTCACGGCGTGCTTGGGCAGCGAGCCGCCGCCCCCACCGCCACCGCCGGTGGCCGCCGTCGTCGCGGTCACCGTGCCCGACTTCGCGGACTCGCCCGCCGAGTTGGTAGCCGTGACCTGGAAGGAGTACGAGGTCGACGCGGTGAGGCCGCTGATGGTCGCCGAGGTGCCCGTCACCGCCGTCACCTTGGTGCCGTTGCGGTAGACGTTGTAGCCGGTGGCGCCCGACACGGCCGACCAGGACAGTGAGACGGAGGAGGACGTCGTGCCGGAGACCGTCAGCCCGGAGGGCGCGGCGGGAACGGTGGGGGCCGGGTCGCCGCCACCGCCGCCGTCGGGGCCGTAGACGGAGATGTCGTCGGCGTAGTACGCGGCCTGGCCGTACCACCCGTGCGTGTACACCGTGACGGACGTCGTCGACGCGCCGGTGGTGAACGTCGTGGAGAGCTGCTTCCAGGACGCGGTGTCGGGGGTCCAGGTCGAGACGTCCGTCGTACCCGTGCCGGTGACGCCCAGGTAGGAGTAGCCGCCCTGGACCCATCCGCTCAGCGAGTAGGTGGAGTTGGGCTTAACCGCCACCGACTGGGTGCACTGGGCGTTGTCCTGACCGGCCGGGGTGGCCTTCAGGGCCGAGGCGCCGGAGTGGACGGGGGAGGAGACCGTCGTGCCGCTCGCGGCCGTACAGGTCCAGTTGCCCAGGCCCGACTCGAAGCCGGCGTTGCGGGCGTTGTTGACGTCCGCGGCCGAGGCGGGGGTCGTGGCCAGGCCCGCGACCGCGAGGGCGAGGGCGGTGGCGGCGGACCAGGTGCCGACGCGAGTCCGGCGTCTGCGTCCTGTCCGGTCCGATGGCATGGCTGATGCACGGTCCACAGGGGCCTCCGGTGGGGGAGTCGGTGGGGAGGGTGGGGCTGGGGACGGTGGCCACCGTTGGCGTACAAGTTGGTCTAGGCCAATCCGGCTGTCAAGAGGTCCAGACCAAAACCATCTCCGGTCGAGCGCTCAACCTGTCCGGTTTTGGAGCCACTTGTGCCCGATGAGTTCCACACGAGCTACACAAACGCTGTTCTCCGGTCATTGGGGCGTGGATACAGTGCTCAGGTAGTCACGCAATGAAGTCGTCCCGGCGCGTTGGAGTGACACCGACGAGCCGCGGGGCGTGAAGGAGCGGGGAGCTGCGCGTGCCAACTGCCATTGCCGTGACCAGTGCCGACATGGCACTGCCGGCGCAGGACGAACGGACCATGCCGGCCGTCGTGCTGCGCGACCTCGACCGGCGCCCGCTGGAGCACACCCTCACGGAGCTGCACGCTCTGACGGAGCAGTACGGGTACCTGGTCGTCGTGTGCTCGCAGGCCACCCCGGAACCCGTCGTGCGACGGCTGCACACCCTCCGCTCGCTCCTGGAGAGCGACCGCGTCGCCGTCTTCCGGCCCGAGCTCCCGCCGCTCGGCGTCGCCGTCCTCGCCCGGCAGTTGCGGCAGCTCGCCTCCTGCGACCTCAGCCCGGGCGTGCTCGCCTCGGCCGGCCGGCTGCTCACCCACTACATCCACGCCGGCGCCGTCCTCGGCTCGGTCGCCCGGCTCGACCGGGTGCCGGTCGGCCTCAAGGCGCACGCCAAGTCCTGGGTGCCGGGCAGCCAATTCGCCGTCGTCGCCCATCCCGAGCCGCAACTCGTCCGGGTCGCCCCCGGTGCCAAGCTCAAGGGTCCCGAGTTCGGCACCTGGATGCTCGTCGCCAGGGGGCAGTTGCAGAGCGACTGGCTCGCCGGACTCGCCAAGGAGTGGACCGCGCACGCGCTGCGCGAGACCCCGCTGCCCGCCGAGTCACCGCGCTGGTGGGGTACGGGCCGGGTGATCGAGTTCTGCAGCCACCTCGCCGACCTGTCCGTCCTGTACCAACTGGTCACCTCGGTACGGCAGTCCACCTGCCACTGGTGCGGCCTCGACGTCATCGGCGACCGCTGCGTGTTCTGCTCCGCCACCCCGCCCGCCCACGAGCCCCACGCGCCGCGCGCCCTGGAGCAGCGAACGCCCGCCTGACCAGCCCGAACGCCAGATCACATCCCGCTCGACCGATTCCCCCAATGAGGTTGCACGGTTCATGAACTCCCGTCAGCGCCGCGGCGTGATACTCCTGATCCTGTCGGTCCTGTGCGCTCTGGGCGCGTTCGCCGGCGTGCTCTCCGTCGTCCATGACGTGAACTCCAAGGTCGGGCCCGAGGTCACCGCCTACCGGGTCAAGTCCGACGTGAAGCCGTACACCGCGCTGAACACGGGCCAGTTCGAGAAGACCGAGATGCCGAAGCGGTGGCTGTCCGGCAACGCCGTCACCGATCTGCGGCAGCTCCGGGGCAAGATCGCCGTGACCACCCTGCGGGCGGGCTCCCTGCTCCAGACCGACATGATCGTCGACCGGCCCGCCCTCCAGCCGGGCCAGCAGGAGGTCGCCATCATGATCGACGCGGCGACCGGGGTCGCGGGCAAGATCACCCCCGGCTCGCGCGTCAACGTCTATGCCACCTTCGAGGGAAAGAAGGAGGGCGACCCCGACCAGTCGAAGATCATCGTGACCAACGCCCGCGTCCTCGACGTCGGCCGGATCACCGCGCTCGAACCCGACGCCGGCAAGGACCGCAGGGAGCCCACCGAGGCCGTCCCGATCACCTTCGCGCTGTCCACCCTCGACGCCCAGCGGATCACCTACGCCGAGTCCTTCGCCCAGCGGGTCCGGCTCGCCCTGGTGGCACCCGGCGGCCAGACCGGCGTCCCGGACAAGGACCGCACGTACGAACTCGCGACGGACAAGTGAGAGGCGGTCCGCATGCCCACCAGGATCCTCCCGGCCGGCGCCGACCCTGACGCCGTCCGCTCCCTCGTCACGCTGCTCAGCCAGCTTCCCGACGCGGAACCGCAGCCGCCCGCCACCGACTCCACCCAGCTCGTCGACACCCTCGCCCGGCTCGCCGCCGAGTCGGTCGACGAACTGCCCGAGGTCGTCGTGGTCCACGAACGCATCGGCCCGGTACCCGCGCTGGACCTGATCCGTGAGGTCGCCCTGCGCTTCCCGGCCGTCGGCGTCATCCTCGTCACCACCGACGCGAGCCCCGGCCTGTTCGCCGCCGCCATGGACTCCGGCGCCCGCGGCGTCGTCCCGCTCCCGCTGTCGTACGAGGAACTCGCCAGCCGGGTGCAGGCCGTCGCCCAGTGGTCGACGGGCGTACGCCGCCATCTCGGGCACGGCGCCGAGCCGTTCGGCGGGGCCGGCGGCACCGTCGTCACGGTCAGCGGCGCCAAGGGGGGCGTCGGTGCGACCCTGGTCGCCATCCAGCTCGCGCTCGCCGCCCAGGCCTCCGGCCGGCCCACCGCCCTGCTCGACCTCGACCTGCAGACCGGCGACATCGCCTCCTACCTGGACGTCCAGTTCCGCCGCTCGGTGGTGGACCTGGCCGCCATCAACGACATCTCCCCGCGCGTCCTCGCCGACGCCGTCTTCCGCCACGACACTGGGCTCGCCCTGCTCCTCGCCCCCGCCGAGGGCGAACGCGGGGAGGAGGTCACCGACCGCGCCGCCCGCCAGATCGTCAGCGCCCTGCGCTCGCGCTACGAGGTCGTCGTCGTGGACTGCGGCGCCCAGCTCGGCGGCGCGAGCGCGGCGGCGGTGGAGACGGCCGACACCGCGCTGCTGGTGGCCACGCCCGACGTGGTCGCCGTACGCGCGGCCAAGCGGACCGTGCGCATGTGGGACCGGCTGCAGATCCGCAAGGCCGAGGAGACCACGGTCGTCGTCAACCGGCACTCGCGGACCACGGAGATCCAGCCCCCGCTGGTGCAGCGCATCACCGGAACGGCGCTGGCGCGCACGGCCGTACCCGCCAACTTCCGGGAACTGCAGGCGGTCGTGGACGCGGGCCGGGTCCACGAGCTCGACGGCAGAAGCACCGTCAAGCAGGCCCTGTGGGCGCTCGCCGGGGAACTGGGCCTCGCGAAGGCGCCCGACGGCCCGTCCCACCGGGGCGGTGGCCGGCCGCGCGGCGACCGGGGGTCGGTGAGTTTCCGGCGGCGGAAGGAGTGAGGGTCCGATGAGACGCCTGCGCGGTGACGACCGGGGCCAGGTCGCCGTCGAGTTCCTGGGGATGACCCCGCTGATCGTGCTCACGCTGGTGCTGATGTGGCAGTGCGTGCTCGTGGGGTACGCCTACACGCTCGCGGGGAATGCTGCCGACGAGGGTGTGCGGGCGGGGACGGCGGCGCATCGGGGGGAGCGTTTCGGCGCGTGCGAACAGGCGGCGCTGAAGCACCTGTCAGGAGCCTGGCGAGAGGGTGCCGAGGTGACACAGTGCGGCGGGGAGGGCTACGTGACCGCCGACGTCTCGCTGAAGGTCCCCGTCCTCTTCCCCGGCTCCATCGACTTCCCCGTCACGGTGCACGGCCACGCCGGAGCCGTCGAGGAGGTGAAGGACTGACATGCCACGCAGGGGACGAGACCGCGGCCAGGTGGCCGTCGAGTACCTGGGGTTCATCCCGGTCCTGCTGATCGTCGGGCTGGCCGGGTTCCAGATCGGGGCGATCGCCTACGCCGCCGAGCAGGCCGGCACGGCCGCGCGGGCCGGGGCACGGGCCGAGTCGCTGGGGCAGTCCGCCCAGCAGGCGTGCGCGCAGGCCGTCAGCGGCGGGCTGACCGTGACGTGCGGCCCGAGCGGGGGAGGGGACGACTCCGTCACCGTCACCGCCTCCGTCTCCATCCCCTCGATCGTCCCGGGCTGGCACTTCGACCCCGCCGAGAAGTCCGCCACCATGCCCCGCGACCACTGACCGAGGAGAGGCGAACCCATGAGCCTGCGGGCACGCATCAACTCCCCCGAGGAGCAGGGCACCCGGGGAGAGGACGGGCATCTGGTCGCCTCCTACCGGGCCAAGCTGCTGGAGGAGATCGACCTCGCCGAGATGAGTTCGCTGGCCGCCGCCGAGCGCAGGGCGCGGCTCGAGCGGGTGCTCGGGCACATCATCAGCCGTGAGGGCCCGGTGCTCTCCACCGCCGAGCGCTCCCAGCTCATCCGGCGGGTGGTGGACGAGGCGCTGGGCCTCGGCATCCTGGAACCCCTGCTGGAGGACGCCTCCATCACCGAGATCATGGTGAACGGCCCGGACGCGATCTTCGTCGAACGCGGCGGCCGCGTCGAGCAGCTGCCGCTGCGCTTCGCCTCCGCCGACCAGCTCATGCAGACCATCGAGCGGATCGTCTCCACGGTCAACCGCCGGGTGGACGAGTCCAACCCGATGGTGGACGCCCGGCTCCCCTCCGGCGAGCGGGTCAACGTCATCATCCCGCCGCTGTCCCTGACCGGCCCCACCCTCACCATCCGCCGCTTCCCCCGCTCCTTCACCCTCCAGGAGCTGATCGGCTTCGGCTCACTCGACGAACCCATGGTGTACCTGCTGGCCGGGCTGGTGCAGGCGAAGTTCAACATCATCGTCTCCGGCGCCACCGGCACCGGCAAGACCACCCTGCTCAACGCCCTGTCCGGGCTCATCCCGGCACACGAGCGCATCATCACCATCGAGGACTCGGCCGAACTCCAGCTCCAGCAGACCCACGTGGTCCGGCTAGAGTCACGGCCGCCGAACGTCGAGGGCAAGGGGCAGGTCACCATCCGGGACCTCGTGCGCAACTCCCTGCGCATGCGGCCCGACCGCATCGTGGTGGGCGAGGTCCGCGGCGGCGAGTCCCTCGACATGCTCCAGGCCATGTCCACCGGCCACGACGGCTCCCTCGCCACCGTGCACGCCAACAGCGCGGAGGACGCCCTCACCCGGCTGCAGACCCTCGCCTCCATGTCCGACGTCGAGGTGCCCTTCGTGGCGCTGCACGACCAGATCAACAGCGCCGTCGACGTCATCGTCCAGCTCACCCGGTTCGCCGACGGCGCCCGCCGCATCACCGAGATCGCCCTGCTCGACAGCCACGGCGGCGATCCGTACCGGCTCGCCACCGCCGCCCGCTTCCACGCCCGGCCCATGACCGCCGACGGCCGGGTGTACGGCGCCTTCGAGTACCACCCGCTGCCCCGCCGCACCGCCGACCGCCTCCACATGGCGGGCCAGCCCGTCCCGCAGGCCTTCGGCGTCGCCCACTCCGCGGAACAGCTCGCCACCCGAGAAGCCAGGTAGGACCCGCATGGAACTCCATACGCTCGTACAGCTCACCACCGGTGTCGCCCTGCTGACCTGCGTCCTGGCCGTCGCCGGCATCCACACCTACGCCGCGGGCCGGGCCCAGCGCGCCGCACTCATCGACCGGCTCGCGCACACCGGAGCCGACTCCGTCCCCGGCCGCCGGCGCCGCTTCCGCACCCTGGACCGCCGGCTGCGCGGCACGGCGCTCGGCCGGAAACTGGAGCTGCGGCTGGCCGCGACCGGCCTGGACGTCACCCCGGGCGAGTTCTTCGCCTACATGCTCGCCACGGTCGCCGCGCTCTGGCTCATCGGGCAGGCCACGCTGGCCCCCTTCTTCGGGCCGCTCGCCGGGCTGCTCGGCGTCTGGGCGGCCGTCCAGTTCCTCAACTGGCAGCGCCAGAAACGCATCGAGCGCTTCATCAACCAGCTCCCCGAACTGGCCCGCATCCTGGCCAACGCCACCCAGGCCGGCCTCGCGCTGCGCACCGCGATCGGCATGGCGGCGGAGGAGCTGGAGGCACCCGCGGGCGAGGAACTGGCCAAGGTCTCCGACCAGCTCGCCATCGGCCACTCCCTCGACGACGCGCTCGGCGAACTCGCCGACCGGCTCCCCTCCCGCGAACTGGTCGTGCTCGTCACCACCCTGGTGCTGTCCAACCGGGCGGGCGGCCAGGTCGTGTCGGCACTCCGCAACCTCACCGAGACCCTCGAGGAACGCAAGGAGACCCGGCGCGAGATCCGCACCCAGCTCTCCCAGGTGACGATGACGTCGTACGCCGTCCCCGTCCTCGGCGTCGGCGCACTGTTCCTGATGAACGGGGTCAAGGACGGCGCCCTCGACCGCATGACCGGCTCACCGGTCGGCCAGGCCTGCGTGATCATCGCGTTCGCCATGTACGCCGTCGGGTTCGTCCTCATCCGCCGGATGAGCCGGATCGACGTGTGAGGGGGCTGACCTGATGGCACACCTGCTGGCCCTGCTCATGGGCCTCGGCGTCTGGGGCGTGTTCGCCGGCATCCGGATGTACCGCGCGGACGCGAAACTCCCCGGCGACCTAGCGCTCGCCCTCGAGGTCGGCGCCACCCGCACCGGCGCGGTGGACTCCGTGATCGACCGCATGGGCATGCGCTACGCCCCGGCCGTGCTCCGCCTGATGGGCCCGCGCCTGGTCGACCGGTACCGCCGCAGGATCGACCTCGCGGGCAACCCCGGCGGCCTCACCATCGACCGCTACGCGGCCCGCCGCGCGGTGTACGGAGCGCTCGGCGGCGTCGGCTTCCTGGTCTTCCTGCTGCGCGGCCAGTGGTTCGTCGCCCTGCTCCTGCTGCTGTTCGGGGCGTTCTGGACGGAGGTCGGCATCTGGTCGGCGATCCGCGTCCGCAAGGACGTCATCGAGCGGACCCTGCCGGACTTCCTGGACGTGCTCGCGGTGGTGGTGAGCGCGGGGCTCGGCTTCCGCCAGGCGCTGGACCGGGTGGCCACCCGCTACGAGGGCCCCTGGGCGGACGAACTGCGCATCACCCTGCGCCAGATGGACCTCGGCATGAGCCGCCGCCAGGCCTTCGCCGAGCTGCGGCGCCGGAACGACTCCGAACAGGTGGCGATGTTCGTGACGGCACTGCAGCAGGGCGAGGAACTGGGCGCGCCGATCGTCGACACCCTCGTCTCCCTCGCCAAGGACATGCGCCGCACGGACGCCCAGAACGCCCGCCGCAAGGCCGCCCGCGCCGTCCCCAAGGCCACGCTGATGATCACCACGTTCATGGTCCCGGCGACGATGCTGCTGCTGGGCGCGGGCCTGCTGCTGGGCTCCGGCGTCGACTTCGGCTCCCTGACGGGCGAGTAGGCGGGGACGAGGTGACGACCATGACGCCGGCGAGGGGGACCACGGGCCGCCGGCACTGGCGTGCCCGGGCGAGGGACGCGGGCGCGGGCAGGGGCGGCCCGGGCACCGGGGCCGGACTGCCCGCGGCGGGCGTCGGTGCCGGTCGCGGCCCCTCCGATGGCGCCGTTGGCGACGCGAACCCGGTGCCGGGCGGGGCCTATCCTCCTCCCCCCGACCCCGAGAAGCTGCAGATCCGTGCCCTGCAGGCGATGTGCCGGCAGGTCTTCGGGTTCCGCCTCGCCATGATCGTCCTGGCGGCCCCGGCAGCCCTGCTCAACGCGTCCCCCGGACTGGGCGTCCGCCTGGTCGGCGCGGCCGTCGTCGTCACCTTCATGGTGTCCTACGTGCTGTTCCGCGACTGGGAACGCTTCGGCCCCCTCCTGCTGCGCCACCCCAGCCTGCTGGCCGCCGACACCCTCTTCGGCTCCCTCCCGCTGATCTCCGCGGGCCCCGGCACCACCCTCGCCTACGTCAGCGTCTGCACCCCGCTGCTCGCCGGCCTGGTCTACGGCTGGCGGGGCGCGGCCTGCTTCGCCTCGCTCCAGTCGCTGATCCTGCTGCTGGTCCACGCCACCCTGAAGGCCGACCAGCGGGCGGGCGTCGCCGAGTCCCTGCTGCTGCCGGGCCTGTGCGTCGTCACCGGCGCGATGGGCTCGACCCTGCGCAACCTGATGCTCCGCTACGGCGCCGCGACCCAGGCCCTCACGGCGGTACAGGCCCGCCTGGCGGCGACGGAGGCGGTACACGCGGAACGGGCCCGGCTGGCCCGCGAGATGCACGACTCGGTGGCCAAGACCCTGTACGGCGTGGCCCTGGCGGCCGACGGCCTGGCGGCGACCGCGGCGGCCGGCGCCCCGGACCCGGCCCGGGTCCGCCGCCAGGCCGACCTGGTGTCCCGCTCGGCCCGCAGGGCGGCGGCGGAGTCCCGGGAACTCCTGGAGGACCTGCGCCGCGAGGACTCCCCGGCGGCTGCGCCGCACACGGACCTCTGGCCGGAAGCGACGTCCCGCGCGGCGGACTTCAGCACCCGCACCGGCCTACCGGTGACCTGCCGCCGCACGGACGACCCCCGGACTCCCCTCCCACCCCTCCCCCCACCCCTCGCCCGCCACCTCCTCGCCATCACCGCGGAGGCGCTGGAGAACGCCCACCGCCACGCGTCCGCCACCCGCGTGGAGCTGACCGCGGGAGTCGAGGGCGACCTGTTCCGCCTGTCGGTCACCGACGACGGCGACGGCCTGCCACCCGGTACGACGCTGGACAACCTGCGCCGCTCCGGCCACTTCGGCCTGCTCGGCATGGTCGAACGCGCCGCCGCGGCGGGAGCCCGCATCCGCGTCGGCCGCGGCGGCAACGCACGCGGCACGGAGGTCAGGGTGGAACTGCCCCTGCGGCCGGCACGGCCCGCGCACTTCGACGTCACGCCCGAGAAGCCCTGAGCCCATGAGCCCGAGAGGAGGCACCCGATGCAGCACCTGAACCCCGGCCCGGACTTCCCGCCGGCCACCGTCACGGCCCCCCTCCGCCTCGTGGTGGCCGACGACAACCCGGTCATCCGCGCGGGTCTCACCGCCCTCCTCTCCGACCGCGAGGACACCACGGTGGTGGCGCAGGCGGCGGACGGCCGCGAGGCGTACGAGGCGGCACTGCTCCACCGCCCCGACGTCATCCTCCTCGACGTCCGCATGCCCGGCGTCGACGGAATCTCGGCATTGCCCCACCTGGTACGCCTGGCCCCGGTCATGATGCTGACGTACAGCCATGAGACGGAGACGGTACGGGAGGCGCTGCGGCTGGGGGCGGGGGGTTACCTGGTGCACGGTGAGTTCACGACGGAGCAGCTGGTGAGGGCGGTGCGCGACGTACGCGAGGGACGGCCGCATGTGACGCCGGGCGCGGCGCGGGCGTTGGTGAACGGGTTGCGGGAGAGTGCATCTGCACATTCGGAGCCTGAACTGCCCTCCGTTCTAGGCTTGATTCCGCCCCAAAACCTTTCGCAACTGCAACCGGATGTGGGACAGTCGTATCGGTCGCGGTTCCAACTGAGCGGCAGGGAGGCGGAGATCATGGACCTCATCGCGTCCGGCATGACCAACCAGCAGATCGCCGCCGCCTGCTTCATCAGCGAGAAGACCGTCAAGAACCACATCAACCGCATCTTCGCCAAGCTCCACAGCACGACCAGGTCCCAGGCGGCGGCCAAGTGGCTGGGGGTGGCCTGAAATGGCCGACCGGGGGAGGGGCTGGGCCCGGGAATGGGTCCTGGGGCCCTTAGGGGAGCGTTGGGCTTCGCCCTACCTTCTCAGGGTTGAAAACGAAGCCGGAGGAGAGCACCGTGAGCGACCTGATGCTGAAGCTGCTGGAAGTCCTGCAGCGACGCGACAGCGACAAGGGGCAGACTGCGGTCGAGTACTTGGGGATCATCGCGGTGGTCGTGGCGATCGTGCTGGCAATCACCGGCACGGATATCGGGCAGACGATTCTGGACGCGATCAAGTCGAAGATCGCCGAGATCACCTGAGCCGTCCACGCAGGTTCAGCGACTCAGGGCAGGCCTTCCCCATCTACATCACGGTGGTGGCAGGCCTGCTCTTTCTTGCGTTCGCCTACCTTGCGGTCGGACAGGCCGCGGTGAACCGGGGCGGCGCCCAGACCGCGGCCGACGCAGCAGCGCTCGCAGCCGCCCAGGAGGCACGCGACCAGCTCGCCGGACTGTGGGTGGATGCCTTGTCCGACCCCGCCAAGTGGACTGACATCTTCGAGGGCAAGGGCGCCGACGATCCCTGCTGGCGAGCGGAGCAGCTGGCCGCGGAGAACGATGCCCACCTCAACTCCTGCAATCCTGAACTGCTCCGATACACAGTCGAAGTCCAGACCAACAAGTCGGTCGGGGACTCCGTCGTACCCGGCACCGAGAACATCAAGTCGACCAAATCCGCGACGGCTGTGATCGAGGCTCTATGTGATTTCGATCCTCCCGGCGAGGGCGCCACGACCGATGCGCTGCCACAACTCACCTGCGAGGACGGCAAGGACTGGGAACCGGATCCGGACGACCGAGCAGGACTGCCAAAGCCCGAAGATCTCTTCGATGTCCACTTGGCCGACTGACAAGCGCACGACGATCAAGAAGGAAGCAGAGTCATGAGCATTCGGTTCACTGCGCACGCCCGCAGAGGACTGGTCGCGCTCACAGTGTCGACCGGTCTGGCTCTCGGGGTAACCGCTTGTGGTGGCGGTGGTGGCGGTGGTGGCGGTGGTGGCGATGACGCCAAGAAGCCGGAGACCTCGGCTTCCGCTTCAAAGGGCGACGGTTCCAAGTCGAGTGCTCAGGAGGGACAGTCCGAGGAGCCATTGGCGGAGCTGAAGGGACCCAATGGCCTGCTACTTCAGATCACGGCGGCCGCGCGCGATTCGGGTGGATTCGTCACAGTGAGCGGAAACCTGAAGAACGACAGCGGGAGCAAGGCCGTCATCCCGTCCAATCTCAGCGGTAACGAGACGGAGATCATCAGGAACGGCAGCTCACTCGGTGGCGCCACACTCGTCGACTCCAAGGGCAAGAAGCGCTATTACGTACTGCGCGACACGGACGGAAGGCCACTCACCACCACGGGCCTGCCTACCCTCAAGCCTGGTGAAACGTTGCCGGTGTTCATGCAGTTCCCCTCTCCGCCGACCACCACATCCGAGGTCAACTTCCAGCTGCCCGGATTCCCCACGGCCTCCATCCAGATCTCCGGGTGAGGCCAAAGTGACCACCACACCCCGCCTCACCCTCACCCTCACCACAGCCCTCCTCCTCGCCGCCGCCAACCTCTCCCTGGCCCGCGCCGACGACACCTCCCCCAGCGAACCCCCGGGCACGGAACCCTCCGCCACCGCCCCCGTGGAAGTCGACCCCACCGACCCGGACCTCAAGCTTCCCGAGGGGGCCACCCTCGCCGAGTCCAAGGTGCTGGACATCAAGTCGGTCGTCGAGGACCAGAGCGGGGACGAGCGGCGGGAGGACACCAACGCCGACGTCACCTTCGCCCTCCAGGCCGAGGTCCTCTTCGGCAAGGACAGCGCCAAGCTGAGCGGCGAGGCCAAGGCCCGTATCGCGACGATCGCCGATGAGATCAAGAAGCAGAACGCGCCCCGGGTCCGCGTCTTCGGCTTCACCGACGACCTCGGCTCCTCCGCCCACGGCGACGTCCTGTCCAGGCAGCGCGCCAACGCCGTACAGGCCGTCCTCGACCAGGACCTGAACGACCCGAGCGTCACCTTCGAGGTGCGCGGCTACGGCGAGCAGTACCCGATCGCCGACAACTCGACGGAGGCGGGCAGGAAGAAGAACCGCCGGGTGGAGGTCTCCTTCCCGCGCACGGAGAACTAGGAGTCCCCGGCCGCTCCGCGCCACGAGGCCCGGCACCTACGCCGGCTCCACCTCGATCCCGACCCGTGCCCCCGCCGCCAGCCCCCACCCCGCCATGGCCCCCGCCTCCGCCTCCAGGACATGGCGGGCCCGGAGCCGGGGCAGGCCCAGGCGGCCGGGGTGCATCGTGTGGACGGCCAGGACGGTGAGGCGGCGGTCCAGGTAGGCGACGTCGATGGGGAAGCGCATGCGGAAGGTGTGCACGCTGCTCGCGGGGGACAGCAGCATCGCCCCGGTGAGCGAGTCACGGCCCAGCAGACCCCTCGTCCGCGCCCGGTAGGACGTCGCCATCTCCAGCGGGACGGTGACCGCCGCCCCGCCCCCGCTCGGCCGGATCACCAGCCTCCCCCGCCCGTTCCGCCAACGCGCCATCCCCAGCCCACCTCCGCGGGTGACCGTACCCGGGAGAGGGAAGGAGAAGCGCCAACAGCGGTGCCCGTAAAGGAGTTGTCCCGTTCGACGCCGCGCACTAGGAAGGCCCTATGACTGGACTAGGCGCGGTGTTCCGACCTCAGCTTCCTCCCGAGCGGCTTCGTGAAGTGGCCCGGGCCGCGGAGGAGTCGGGGCTCGGGGAGCTGTGGTTGTGGGAGGACTGCTTCCTGGAGGGAGGGGTGTCGACGGCCGCCGCCGCGCTCGCCTGGACCGAGCGGTTGCGGGTCGGGATCGGTCTGCTGCCCGTGCCGCTCAGGAACGTGGCCGTCACCGCCATGGAGGCCGCCTCGCTCGAGCGGATGTTCCCCGGCCGGGCCGTCCTGACCGTGGGCCACGGCGTCCAGGACTGGATGGGGCAGGTCGGCGCACGGGCCGCCTCGCCCCTCACCCTGCTGGGTGAGCATCTCGACGCCCTGCGCGCCCTGCTGCGCGGCGAGCGGGTCAGCGTGAGCGGACGGTACGTCCGGCTGGACGACGTCGCTCTCGACTGGCCCCCGGAGCGGCCGCTCGGCGTGCTGGCCGGCGCCACCGGCCCCCGAACGCTCCGTCTCGCCGGGCAGAAGGCCGACGGCGTCCTCCTCACCGCCTCCACCTCACCGGACGGCGTACGGCAGGCCCGGCGGATCATCGACGAGGCGCGCCGGGAGGCGGGTCGCGGCGGACCGTACCGGCTCGTCGCGAACCTCCTCACCGCCACCGGGCCGGACGCCGCCGCACGACTGCGGGCGGAACTCGTCACCGAGGGGCTGGAGTCGGTCCCGGACCTCGGTGTCGCGGGGGACGCGGTGGCCGTGGCCGCGGCGGTGCGCCGGATCGCCGAGGCCGGTGCAGACACCGTCGTCCTGCAGCCGACGGGTGACGAACCGGACCCCGAGGGCTTCGTGCGCTTCGCCGCGCGGGAGGTCCGGCCCCTCCTGCCGTAGCGGAGCCGTGGAAGGAGGGGGCGTTGTCAGTGGCGGCTGCCACACTGCACGGCATGACCGACGAACACGACGATGTGCGTCTGCGTGAAGTCAGGGACGACGACCTCCACGTCCTCCACGCCTACGAGAACGACCCGGAGGCCGTCCGGCGGTCGAAGTTCACTCCCCGGCCGCTGGACGCCTTCCTCGAGCACTGGCGGGAGCGGATCATCCGCGACCCCGACAGCCTGGTGCGCACGGTCACCGTCGACGGCGAGGTGGCCGGCAGCGTCGTCTCCTGGACCGCGAAGGACGGGCGCAGATTCGTCGGCTACTGGCTCGGCCGCCCGTACTGGGCGCGCGGCGTGGGAACCCGCGCCCTCGGCCTCTTCCTGGAGCTGGAGCGGGTGCGCCCCCTGTACGCCGACCCCTTCTCCGGGAACACCGCCTCGGTCCGCCTGCTGGAGAAGCACGGCTTCGAACACGTCGGCACGGACCGGGACGGCGACGACGTGTTCGTCGTGCTCGCCCTCCGGCGCCCTGCCGCGGAAGGCCGGTGACGGACCCCGCACCGGCCACCGGCGATCAGCCGGCCGCCGGGCGGTGCGCGCCCGTGGCCCCGTCGATCAGTTCGCGCAGGATGTCCATGTGGCCGGCGTGCCGGGCCGTTTCCGTGGTCATGTGGACGAGGGTCCAGCGCAGGGAGACGGACTGGTCCCGCCAGGAGGGGCGGCCCAGGGTGTCCAGGGGCAGGTCGGCGATCATCCGGTCGGCGGCGGCGCGGGCGCGGCCGTAGAAGGCGACGATCCGGTCCGTCGTCTCGTCCGGAGCGATCCGCATGTCCTCGCCCTCGTACGGGTCGAACCACAGGGGCTCCGGCTCGCCGCCGAACGTCTCCACGAACCAGCCGTACTCGACCGAGGCCAGGTGCTTGACCAGGCCGAGCAGGGTGGTTCCGGTCGGCGTCATGGGGCGGCGCACTTGTTCGTCGTCCAAGCCGTCGAGCTTCCAGAGCACGGCGTCCCGGTGGCGGTCCAGGCTCGCGCGCAGGATGTCCTTCTCTTCCGCGGCACCATCGGCGGGTGAGTTCGTCATGGACGCGGAAATTAACAGGACCCTGTGACAACGAGGCTGCGACGATGGCGTCCATGACAGAGAAGGGCTCCTTCCGCGCCTTCGAGGACCTCGTGGCCGAGGGCGCCGCCGTGCCCACCGAGGGCTGGGACTTCTCCTGGTTCGAGGGGCGGGCCAGTGAGGCTCGGCCCTCCTGGGGGTACGCCCGTTCGGCGGGGGAGCGGCTGGGGCGGGCCGAGTCCGCGCTGGACGTCCAGACCGGGGGCGGGGAGGTGCTCGACTTCGCCCTGGGCGGGGCTGGGACGGACCGGCCGCACCTCGTCGCCGCCACGGAGGGGTGGCCGCCGAACGTCGCCAAGGCCACCGCCCTGCTGCGGCCGCGTGGCGTGGTGGTCGTGGCGGCCCCCGACGATGCGCCGCTGCCGTTCGCCGACGAGTCGTTCGACCTGGTGCTCAGCCGGCACCCGGTGACCCCGCACTGGGCGGAGATCGCCCGGGTGCTGCGGCCGGGCGGTACGTACTTCGCCCAGCATGTCGGGCCCGGCAGCGTGTTCGAGCTGGTCGAGTACTTCCTCGGGCCCCAGCCGGAGTCCGTGCGCCGGGGCCGTGATCCCGAGGGCGAGCGGAAGGACGCGGAGGCGGCCGGGCTCGAGGTCGTGGACCTGCGGGCGGAGCGGCTGCGGATGGAGTTCCACGACATCGCCGCCGTCGTGCACTTCCTGCGCAAGGTGGTCTGGATGGTCCCGGGCTTCACCGTCGAGGCGTACGAGCCCCAACTCCGCGCCCTGCACGAGCGGATCGGGGAGGAGGGGCCGTTCGTGGCGCACAGCGCGCGGCACCTCTTCGATGTCCGGAAGCCGGCCTCCTGAAAAGAAGGAGAAACGGGGCATGTCGTCCACCGGTTCATCTGCGTTTCCCTCGGGGTTTTCACATCGTTATCGGGGGCGGTTCACATCCGTCTCATCCGTCACGTAGGTTCAGGCCAAGGTAATTCGCGTCAGCAAAGCTGCGCGGGCGGCACCGCGCGGTGGAGGGGGCTGCGCGGTGCCGCGACGCCCGCCGGATCCGCGGCGGGACCGTCAAGCCGCCGTTCGCTCGCCGGGTAGTCCGTCGGAGGGACCCGGGGACAACTCGCCGAGCGTTCACCAAGACGGCCCAAACCCTCTTGATCTCGCCGATCGCCACCCGATTCCCTGAGAATCCGCTGTGAATCGGCCATGAGACACCCCTGAATCCAGCGTTCCGCGCACACCTCGGCGTCGCCGGTCGATTCCGGAGAGTAGTTGTGGCACGCCGATGCACGCGTCCGCCCTCACGAAGGGTTATGGTGGAAACCCCCCCTCGGGCCGGTCCGTCTCCCCCCCACGGACCGGCCCGTTTTTTCTTCGGGAACCACCCGGCGGAGGGCCGGCGTCCCCACCCCGGGGGGCGAGCCGCCGGCGGCGGTACCCTCGAAACCCGCCCAGACAAACCCCGAAGGGTCTCTCCCGTGAACCTGCGCGACAAGCTGCGTGGCCTGCTCGTCGGGCTCTACGCGCGCCGGGTGGAAGGTCACCTGGACCACGCTCAGGTGCCCAAGCACATCGGCGTCATCATGGACGGCAACCGCCGCTGGGCGAAGGCGGCCGGTTCCACCACGGTCCACGGCCACCGGGCCGGTGCCGAGAAGATCGAGGAGTTCCTCGGCTGGTGCAGCGAGACCGATGTCGAGGTCGTCACCCTGTGGCTGCTGTCCACCGACAACTTCGACCGTCCGCAGGAGGAGCTGGTCCCGCTCCTCGGCATCATCGAGGACGTCGTCCGTACCCTTGCCGCCGACGGCCGCTGGCGGGTGCACCACGTCGGCACCCGCGACCTGCTGCCGGCCGGGATGCAGGGAGTCCTCAAGGAGGCCGAGGAGACCACCGCCCACGTGGACGGGATAGTGGTCAACGTCGCCATCGGTTACGGCGGCCGCCAGGAGATCGCCGACGCCGTGCGCTCCATGCTCCTCGACGCCCAGGACAAGGGCGCTTCGCTGGAGAGCCTCGCCGAGTCCGTCGACGTAGACATGATCGGCCGTCACCTCTACACCGGTGACCAGCCCGACCCGGACCTCGTCATCCGCACCAGCGGTGAGCAGCGGCTGTCCGGATTCATGCTCTGGCAGACGGCCCACTCCGAGTACTACTTCTGCGAGGTCTTCTGGCCGGCCTTCCGCAAGGTGGACTTCCTGCGCGCGTTGCGGGACTACGCCGCACGTCACCGCCGTTACGGCGGCTGACGCCGCACCACGCCCAGACCTCACGCCCCGCCGGCCTCCACACCGGCGGGGCGTCCCGTATACCCCGGTTGGGTGGGAAGTAACAAGGAGTTCACCGGTGCGCTGTCGGCCACTTCTGCATGGCGGCGCTTTTCGCAGGGCATAAGGCAAACAGGTCGACACCCGAACCACGGGTGTCGGATCTCAGCGGGCGGCACGGGGCCGTCCGCCCGGGAGGCCCTTTGCACCAGCCCGACCGTGCGGTCACCGTACGGAAGCAGCCGCGGAGGTCCGGTGTCCGGCCCGTCCTGCGCGGGGGCCGGGGACCGGTCGCAACGCTCCCGCCCTCCCGGCCCGGCTTCCACTTCGTCGCTCCCCGACCTCATCCGAGGGGGTACGTCCTTCCGTGGTGACCAGCACAAAGCGCCACAAGCCAGATCGGCGCACTTATGTTCTCGACACCAGCGTCCTGCTGGCCGACCCCAACGCCCTGACGCGCTTCGAGGAACACGAGGTCGTGCTCCCCGTCGTCGTGGTCACGGAGCTGGAGGCCAAGCGGCACCATCCCGAACTCGGCTACTTCGCCCGCCAGGCGCTGCGCCTGCTGGACGACTACCGGGTGAAGCACGGTCGCCTCGACGCCCCCATCCCGATCGGTGAACTGGGCGGAACCATCCGTGTCGAGCTCAACCACTCGGACCCCAGCGTGCTGCCCACCGGCTACCGCCTGGGGGACAACGACTCACGCATCCTCGCGGTGGCCCGCAACCTGCAGGCCGAGGGGTACGACGTCACCGTCGTCTCGAAGGACCTGCCGCTCCGGATCAAGGCCTCCTCGGTCGGCCTGCTGGCCGAGGAGTACCGGGCCGAGCTCGCCATCACGGAGAACTCCGGCTGGACCGGAATGTCCGAACTGACGCTTCCGGCCGAACAGGTGGACATCCTCTTCGAGGAAGGACACGTGTACGTCCCGGAGGCCTCCGCCTTCCCCGTGCACACCGGTCTGACCATCCAGTCCGAGCGCGGCAAGGCGCTCGGCCGGGTCACCGCCGAGGGCAATGTCCGGCTGGTGCGCGGCGACCGGGAGGCGTTCGGCATCAAGGGCCGCAGCGCCGAGCAGCGCATCGCGCTCGACCTGCTGCTCGACCCGGACGTCGGAATCGTCTCGATGGGCGGCCGGGCCGGCACCGGCAAGTCGGCGCTCGCGCTGTGCGCGGGCCTGGAGGCGGTCCTGGAGCGCCGTCAGCACCAGAAGGTGATGGTCTTCCGGCCGCTGTACGCGGTCGGCGGCCAGGAGCTGGGCTATCTGCCGGGCTCCGAGGCCGAGAAGATGAGCCCGTGGGCGCAGGCCGTCTTCGACACGCTCTCCGCCGTCACCAGCCGCGAGGTCATCGAGGAGGTCACCGCCCGGGGCATGCTGGAGGTCCTGCCCCTGACCCACATCCGGGGCCGCTCCCTCCACGACGCCTTCGTGATCGTCGACGAGGCGCAGTCCCTGGAACGGAACGTACTGCTGACCGTCCTGTCCCGGATCGGCGCCAATTCACGGGTCGTCCTGACCCATGACGTCGCCCAGCGGGACAATCTGCGGGTCGGCCGCTACGACGGCGTCGTGGCCGTGGTCGAGAAGCTGAAGGGGCATCCGCTCTTCGCCCATGTCACGCTGACCCGGTCCGAGAGGTCCCAGATCGCCGCCCTTGTGACCGAAATGCTCGAAGAGGGCCATATCTGACGGGAGTAGCCCCGTTGGCGCCGTCCGGCAAAGGCCAAGAGCCTAGCCGGGCGGCGCCTTCGCGTGTGGGGGTTTCCTGAAAACCCCTGGGGCAAACGAGGTGTGAGCTTTCACACGCAACTCAGAATTGCCACCCGGTGTCTGGTTACGGCAGAGTCTCACTCCTGTCAGGCCCCGCATACGACACACCTGTACCCCTGGGGGTACCCCCACGCCCTTGAGGCAGTGGGGGAGGTACGGCACCACAGAAGCAACGCTCCAACTCCATAGCGTCGTCGTATGCCGCCCGCGCACCACGCGGCGCTCCCCCTGGGGGAGTTGCCCACCGGGCCCGCGCCTCCCGTGACCCCGCAGTTGGGAGGCCAGTGCCAGGGGCACGATTGCGTCCGCCAGGGTCACCGAAGCGGGCGATGCTGGAAGGAAACCGTGTGAGCCGGATTTCGGTCCGGGGATTCGCAGTGGCCTCGGCCACCGCGGTCACCGCCGTCGGAAGCGTCGTCGGTGTTGCCTCGGGCAGCACCGCGCAGAACAACGACGCCGAGGCGACGGCAGCCGACACCACGCTCCTCGCGGACATACCCGCGGGTCAGCAGGCCCAGGTGCAGACCGCGTCCCTGACGCAGCAGGCCGACGCGCAGGCCATCGCCGCTGACGCGAGTGCCAAGAAGGACGCCGAGGAAGCCGCCCGCAAGGCAGCCGCCGAGACCGCGGTCGCCAAGAAGGCGGCGGCAGAGAAGGCGGCCGAGGCAGCCGCCAAGGAGCGCGCCGAGGCGAAGGCCGCGGCCACCCGCTCCACCCGGGACTCCTCGAGCTTCCCGGTGCAGAGCAGCTACAGCGTGGCGCAGATCCAGGCGATGGCACGTCAGATGGTGGCGGCCGACCAGTTCCAGTGCTTCAGCAACATCGTGAACCACGAGTCGAGCTGGAACTACCAGGCGGTCAACGCCTCGTCCGGTGCCTACGGCCTCTTCCAGGCCCTGCCCGCCGGCAAGTACGCCTCCGCCGGTGCCGACTGGCGGACCAACCCGGCGACCCAGATCAAGTGGGGCCTCAACTACATGAACGAGCGGTACCACAGCCCCTGTGGCGCCTGGTCGTTCTGGCAGGCCAACAGCTGGTACTAGGCCGACGGCCGGTCCAGGGCCGACCCCCGGCAGCGGGCCGGCCCCGCTCAACCCCGCGCAGCCCCTCCCCGTCCTACGGGGAGGGGCTTTCGCACTGTACGGTCGTACGCGAACGGCTCCCGGGGAGCGGTGGCGTACACCCGGGAGGCGGGGGAAGAGGACGGATCATGTCGCGAGTGCCAGGGTGGCTGGGCCGGCTGGGTGCCGGACTGACCGAGATGAGTGAGCGGTTGAACGAGCGCCGCGCCGAAGTGGAGAAGGACACCGGGTCCGACCCCGTCGCCCGCCGGAGGGCCGACCGGGCCGCCGACCCTGCGCCGCCCGCTCCCCGGCCGGCCGCACCGGCCGGGCCGCGGCCCGACCCGGCCCAGGCGGTGCCCTGGGGTGTGCGGGTCGCGGCGGAGGCGGGCTGGCGCCTGCTGGTCCTGGCCGGCACCGTGTGGGTCCTGATGCGGGTCATCAGCGCCATCCAGCTCGTCGTGTTCACCTTCGTCATCGCCCTGCTGGTCACCGCACTGCTCCAGCCGACGGTCGCCCGGCTGATGCGGCACGGGGTGCCGCGCGGCCCGGCCACCGCGCTGACCGCGATCCTCGGCTTCGTCGTCATCGGGCTGATGGGCTGGTTCGTGACCTGGCAGGTCGTGGAGAACATCGACACCCTCTCCAGCCAGATCCAGAGCGGCATCGACGACCTGCGCAACTGGCTGCTGAAGAGCCCCTTCCACGTCACCGACAAGCAGATCAACCAGATCGCCAAGAACCTCCGCGAGGCCATCGGCGCGAACACCGACCAGATAACGTCCGCGGGCCTGGAAGGTGTTCAGGTAGTCGTCGAGGCACTGACCGGCATCCTGCTGGTGTTCTTCTCGACGCTGTTCCTGCTCTACGACGGCGAGCGCATCTGGCAGTGGTCCCTGAAGCTGGTGCCCTCCGCGGCCCGCCCCGGCGTGGCCGGCGCCGGCCCGCGTGCCTGGCGCACCCTGACGGCCTACGTCCGGGGCACGGTGCTGGTGGCCCTCATCGACGCCATCTTCATCGGCATCGGCATCTACTTCCTCAACGTGCCGATGGCCGTCCCGCTGGCCGTCTTCATCTTCCTGTTCTCGTTCATCCCTCTGGTCGGCGCCGTCGCCTCCGGCGCGCTGGCGGTGATCGTGGCCCTGGTGACACAGGGCGTCTTCACCGCGCTGATGACCCTCGTGGTCGTCCTCGCCGTCCAGCAGATCGAGGGCCACGTCCTGCAGCCCTTCATCCTGGGCCGCGCGGTCCGAGTCCACCCGCTCGCCGTCGTCCTCACGGTGGCGGCCGGCGGCATGGTGGCCGGCATCGGCGGCGCGGTGGTGGCCGTACCGCTGGTGGCGGTGACGAACACGGTGGTGGGGTATCTGCGCCAGTACGCGCAGGAACCTGCGCCCGATCCGGACACAGTGCTGGTGGACTCCGAGGCGGCACCCGCGGCCGCCCAGGAAGCGGCCGGCGAGCCGTCGCGGGCGCCCTCGGAGGTGTCCTCAGCGGTAGAGGACGAGGAGGGACGCGAGCAGCAGCGCGCCTGAGGCGGAGAGCCCGAGGACGCGGAACCGGCTCCACGCCGTGAGCGCGAGGCAGCCCGACCAGACTCCGCCCACGACCATGGCGGCCCACCACCCCGCTGTCGTCTGCGCCGCCGAGAGGGGAAGCGGAGCCAGCAGGACCGTCGGAGGGATCACGGCGAGCCGGGGCCGTATCTCCAGCCGCTTGTAGACGACGATCAGCGTGATCAGGGCGACCGCGATGATCAACGGAAGGGCCGTCAGGTCCCACCAGGTGAAGCAGAGGCCGTCCGTCGTCTCGCACGCCTTGTCGCTGTGGTGCTTGACCCATGCGAGGTGGTGCACGGCACCGGCGGCCAGTACCGCGCCCGTGACGGCGGCTCCGGACACGCGCGGTGCCGCGTGCGGTGGCTCCGTGGCGAGGGTGTTCATGCCTGCAGTCTTCCTCAGTCGACGGCCGGGGGCCTGAGTGCGGATACTCAGGCCCCCGGATCGGTTGTCCGAAATCAGCGGTTCTCGATCAGCGCCCCGTCACATGCTCCTGAGGGTCTGTTCCAGTGTGTCCGCGTAGAGCCGGGCTCCCGCCGGCTTGGGGTGGAAGGACTGCATGGAGGGGTTAGGCGCCTCGTTGTCCGCCTGCTCCCGCCCGGTCTCCACGAGAGCGTGGATGCCTTCCGGATCACCGCAGGCCCCCTTGCCGTCGAAGTTCTTTCGCGGGTCGGAGAAGACCGCCCACGAACCGGCGTCCTGGGTGGCCCCGTTCATCTCGGTCGCGAGTGTGTCGGCCAGTGAACGCACCCAGTCGTTCTCCACGGTCTCGTATGCGCCGGGGAGGCAGCCGTGGTCCTTCTCCACCAGGCGCGGGTAGCCCATGAGGACGACCTTCGCGTTCTGCGCCCGGGTGTGGATGGCGTTGAGCACCTTGACGATCTGTGGCCGCACGGCGTCGTGCAGCCACGTCGGCGCCCAGTCCTTCAGGTCACCGGTGGAGCCGCTCGTCTTGTCGCCGGTCGCGGGGTCGACGTTGTCGAGTTCGGAGTACGGGCACGTGCTGAGCGACGGAACCGGCAGGTCGATGCACTTCTTCATGATGTCGGCGAAGCGTGCGTCGTTGCCGCCGATGCTGATCGTCACCAGCGTGGTGTTCTGGTCCAGGTACCCGGTGTCGATCTGGGGCACCTCGCTGGACTGACCCTCGCTGAGCACGTTGTAGGTGCGCGCTCCGGAGCAGGCCACGAAGTGGTAGTCCATCTTCGGGTCGAGGTTGTCGGACATGGCACCGATGGAGCTCGAGTATCCCGGGAGCGTCGCCTGCCTCGACCACGCCAGCTTGGAGCGGTGGCATTTGTCGATCTGCTTGTCGCTCAGCTTGTCGGGGTGGTCGGTCTCCGCGTACAGGTCGGCGCCGCCGGGCGCGGTGGCGCCTTCACCCGACGAGTAGGAGTCGCCCATCGCGACGACGGAGTTGGCCGGCTTGCCCGCGAGCGGCTGGAAGGCGACCGCCCCCCAGGCGATGTCCTCGTCGGCGGTTCCGTCCTCGGTCACGTTCGACAGCTCCACCCGCGGGGTGCCGGTGAAGTGGAACGCGCCGAGGCTGACCCAGCCCCCCGCGCGTTGCAGCACGACCCGCTTGGGGCTCTTGCTGTCCGTGCCGAGCACGTTGTAGGAGGCCTGCCGCGTCTGGGCGCCGGTGTCGGGAAGGTGCACCAGGACGCGTGCCCAGTTCAGGCTCTGGCCGAGGGTCCAGGTGCCGTCGACGGTCATGTAGCCGTTGGGGCCACCGAAGTGGTCGGCGTCGCGTGTGTGGGTGTACCAGTAGTGGCCGCCGTAGCCGCCGCCCACCGAGTGCAGGTCGGCCTTCGCCTGGTATCGGCCTTCTGTGCCCGGGTTGAAGGAGAACTGGAAACTTCCCGCGGAGGAGACCGTCGCGCAGTCGCTCTGGTCGCTCCAGGTCGGTGTTCCGTTCGGGACGGAGGCGACGACCTTGGAACCGGCCGGGGCGCCGGAGCACACCGGCGTGCCGTTCTTGAGGCGGTAGCCGCGTCCCGGTTCCTGCACCAGGGACTGGTACTTGATGTTCTCGTGGCCGCAGGTGGCGGCGCAGTCGCTCTTCCAGGTCACATTGGGCTGGTTCCACCAGTACTGCGCGTAGCACTCGGCGTCCGGGCACTTCGGCGGCGTGTCGGGGTCGCAGCCGTTCTTGGAGTTGCAGAACGCGTCGAGCGAGGGCTGAACGTGCACCCGGTTGTATCGAGCGCTGCCTTCGTACAGGTAGGGCTGGTCCGATCCGTTCCAGTAGGCCGGGCGGAAGCCGGCGGAGGAGAAACCGGACTCACCCGGCCAGTCCTGGCGGCCCGAGGTCGCGTAGGAGAAGCCGGTGTCCATGGACCAGGCGGACCAGCCCATCACCTTGACCTCGTACGGCCAGTCCTGCGGATGAGCCGCGTCCTTGACGGCGTACGGGTCCACGTCGGTGTTCATGAACGGACGGCCCCAGCCCTTGGCGTAGATCGGGTTGGCCGGGTTGTTGTACCAGCCGAGGCCCCAGTGCCCCGCGTGCTTCCCGGCCTCGGAGGGCGGGTTGAACCCGAGGTTGTAGTTCCAGACGGCGGTGAACCAGTTCTCCACGTAGGCCGGGTCGTCGTTGTTGACGGTGATCTTCTGGCCGGCCTTGTGGACCTCGTTCCACTTGTCGGCGAGGATCTTCAGGGAAGCGGCGATGTTCGTCGCGTAGTCGATCGCGACGAGTTTCTGCAGAGCCGGGGACAGGCTGGTCTCGTGGTCCTTCTCGTGACCGGCCATGCGCATGCCGTCGGTCACCTGGCCGACGCCGTACCCGCAGTCCGACTTGTCCCAGTTGATCTGCCAGTACGCGGCCGGGTCGTTCGGGTCGGCCTTGTGGCCGTAGTAGCCGTCGACGGCCGCCAGGGGGTTGCCCATCTGCCCGGGTACCGACCCGCCCTCGGCCTGCCACATGTTCGACTCCTGGGCCATGATGCCGAGGAGCACGTTGACCGGGATCCTGCCGCCGCCCGTCAGCTTCGGCAGCGGGAACAGGGACTGCGGGTCGATGGTGCCCAGACCGGCCTGGCCGCGGTATCCGCCCTGGCGGATATAGCTCGCGCTCAGATTGCCGCGCACCGCCATGTCGACGGCCCACTCGACCTGGTTCGGCGTCGGCTGCAGGGCCTGAGCCTTCATGTCGTTGCGGGACACGGCGCACCAGCGGTCGTCGTCCGTCGGGGAGCTCGCGGTCAGGCCCGCCTTCGAGGAGGCGCCCCGCGGCCGGTGGGTCCCGGTGGCCGCGGCCAGGGCCGGGGAGGGATCGTTCCCCGAGCCGTTGACGGCGTCGTGCAGCACGCTCTGGGTCAGCTTCGTCCCGGTGGTGGTGGCGGTGCTGGTGACCGTCAGCGCCTTGTCGCCCTCGTCGGCCGGCGTCGCCGTGCGCGAGTCGGGTTCCCCGGACTTCGTGAAGCCCTTGCCCGCGCCCTTGATGTGCGTCAGGCCGGCGCGGACACCGGGCGTGAGCACGGGCTCGACGGCGAGCCTGCCCTGGGAGGACACATCGGTGCCGGCCGGGGCGTTCAGACGGGTGACGCCGGTTCCCGCGGTGGCGGGAGAGCCCTTGGGGTGGCCGGTGAGGAAGACCCGGCCGCCGTCGCCCGGCATGAGGTCGAGGTCGCCGAGCCTGCCCGAGGCGATGCTCTTCGGCTTGCCGCGGCCGGTGAACAGCTTGGCGTGCGCCGTGGACTCGCCCTTGCGGTCGACGAAGGCGATACCGCCGTCGGCGGCGGGCCGGATGTCGAACGGGGCACTGTCCGCGTCCGCGAGGTTCTTCACCTTGCCGGAGCGGTCGAGGTGGATAAGGCGGCTGCCGAGCGCGGCGACCGCGCCGTCCTTCACCGGCACGGCGCTCGTGATCTCACCGCGCGCCGCCGCAGTGCCCGTCGTCCTCCCGGACACGTTCACGGTGATCACACGGGTCCGCGTGCTCGCGGCGTCGTTCATGTCCCGGAAGCCGGTGAACGCGGCCTGGTGGGTGGTCGTGTTGCAGGACGGGTCGAAGTAGGCCAGCGACGCGGTGAAGGGCAGCTTGGTCACCTTGCCGGTCGTCAGATCGACGACGGCGGCGAAGGCGCCGCCCTGCATCAGGTCGGGCTTGTTGGTGAAACCGCGCGGCGCGTAGACGACGGCCGCGTGCGAGCGGTCCATCAGGCACTGGTTGCCGATCCACGAGTCCGCCGGCATGCCCGGTTCCGACAGCAGCGCGACGGTCTTCCACGCGTAGGCCTTGGAGCTGTCGGCGACGAGGATCCGCAGACCGTCGGCGTCTGCGGCGGCGGTGACCGCGCGGTCGGGACTGTTCTGCCAGCCCTTGCCGAGCTGCCCGCCCGGGTTCCGTACCGCGCCGGAGGGTGCGGGCGGTGGCGGGGTGGTGCGGGCGGAGGGGTGGGACGCCGGAGTGGCGCCGGCGGGTGCCGCCTGAAGCATGCCGCCGGTCACAGCGGCGCAGGCCACGAGGGCCACCAGGGGCGCGCGAGTTCGTCTCTTGGAGCGCAAAGGAGCTTTCCCCGTATTTCATTGAGTTGTTTCCGTGCCTTTCCGGGCACGGGCGAACGCCCCTCCGCCCGGGGCGGGACAGCCCTGCGGGACGGATGGCGGTGGGAATTCGAATTCAGCGATCCGGGACTCCGCGCGTGCGACGCGCGAAGTCCCGGTGCACCGTTCGGGCAGTGCCTGCTAGTTGCAGTTCGTGCTGTCCTGAACGTTGTTGACGATGTACGTGCTCGAGCTGGAGCTGGTCTTCATCAGCGAGGTGACCGTGCCGCAGCCGCCGTGGTTGCGGTAGACGGGGCCCGCGTACTGGGAGTAGGTGCCCGCGTCGCTCGCGCAGCCCTCCGCCGTGTAGTTCGAGCAGAGCTTGATCTTCATCCACTTCGCGCCCGACGTGTTGTTGTCGAGGATGGCGCAGGTGGGAGCGTCGTTGCTGGCGGGGTTGTCGCCCTTGACGTAGACGAAGAGAGTCGCCTTGCGCGACGCGTCGGGCAGGATGTCCGCCTTGTAGAGCTTGTATCCCGTACCGCAGACGGTCGCGCCCGCGGCGGCGGCGGTGGGCTGCGCCGCCGCGATCGCGTCGGTGTGCCTGTCGGCCTTGACGGAGATGGCGGGCACCGGCTGGTCGGTGGCGGCGACCTGCGGTGCGGTCACACCGAGGAGGCCCAGGCCGGCCGCGGTGGCGGCGAGCGCGGTCCTCGCCGAGACACGGAATCGAATGGACATGCGTCCCCCCATGGAATGCATTTGAGCTGCATTTGAGCTGCCGTCGGAAAGTCAGGCCGACGGCATAAATGTGGTCCCGGGGAGCTAATCAGATCCTCTTTGCGACTGTCGAACAGTAATTCGGAAGCAAAGTGGAGCTTTGTATTCCGCTATGACTCTGGGCGTGCGGAGCTTCTTCGCATGAAGGGGTGAACCGGGCATCGTCCGGAGGCTTGTTCACTCATGGTTTCCGGCCCGGAGCGGAGGGAGTAGTTCTTGTCACACCATCGAACGCACGACGGCCCCCGCCCATCGGATGGGCGGGGGCCGTGATGTTCCGGAGCGGTTACTCGGCCGCCTGGGCCAGGGCCGCCTCCGCGTCGAGGGTCACGCCGACGGCCTGGACCACGGACGCGATCTTGAACGCCTCCTGGACCACGTCGCGCTCGACGCCGGCCTTGCGCAGCACCTGCTCGTGCGAGTCGAGGCACATGCCGCAGCCGTTGATCGCGGAGACCGCGAAGGACCACAGCTCGAAGTCGACCTTCTCCACGCCCGGGTTGCCGATGACGTTCATCCGCAGACCGGCGCGCAGGGTGCCGTACTCGTGGTCGGACAGCAGGTGCCGGGTGCGGTAGAAGACGTTGTTCATCGCCATCACCGCGGCCGCGGCCTTGGCGGCCGTGTACGCCTCCGGCGACAGGTTCGCCTTCGCCTCCGGCTCCAGCTCACGCAGCACGATCGGGGAACGGGAGGCGATGGCGGTCGCCAGCACCGTGCCCCAGAGCTGCTGGGCCGGCAGGTCGGAGTTGCCGATGACCGAACCCAGGTTGAGCTTCAGGTCCTTGGCGTAGTCCGGGACGCGGGACTTCAGCGAGTCGAGCGACATGGGTCACTCACCGGCCAGCAGCGCGACCGGGTCGAGCGTCTCGTCGCCCTTGCTCCAGTTGCAGGGGCACAGCTCGTCCGTCTGCAGGGCGTCGAGGACCCGCAGGACCTCCTTGGGGTTACGGCCGACGGAGCCGGCGGTCACCATGGAGAACTGGATCTCGTTGTTCTGGTCGACGATGAAGACGGCGCGCTTGGCGAAGCCGTCCTCGCCCTCGATGCCCAGCTCGCGCATCAGCTCGTGCTTGGAGTCGGCCATCATCGGGAAGGGCAGGTCACGAAGGTCGTCGTGGTCCTTGCGCCAGGCGTGGTGGACGAACTCGGAGTCACCGGAGAAGCCGAGGATCTGGGCGTCGCGGTCGGCGAACTCGTCGTTCAGCTTGCCGAAGGCGGCGATCTCGGTCGGGCACACGAAGGTGAAGTCCTTGGGCCAGGCGAAAACGATCTTCCACTTGCCCTCGTAGGTCTTGTGGTTGATCGTGTCGAACTCCGCGCCCTTCTCCAGCGAGACGCAGGCGGTCAGTTCGAACTCGGGGAACTTGTCACCGACAGTGAGCACACGCTCTCCTTGCAGCGAGGGAGCGCCCGGATCGCGGGCACTACCCATGGGTTGGACTTTGTCGATGTTGGCACAGGGTGCATTGATACGAGAAATAGCTACACTCGGTCGTGTTGATCGGAGGTATCTATCAGTGACCGTCAGTAGCGCGAGTGGTAAGCGGCGCCAGCCCAGCCTGTCCCAGCTCCGGGCCTTCGCGGCCGTGGCCGAGCACCTGCACTTCCGGGACGCGGCCGCGGCCATCGGGATGAGCCAGCCCGCCCTGTCCGGCGCGGTCTCGGCGCTGGAGGAGATCCTGGGCGTGACCCTCCTCGAGCGTACGACCCGCAAGGTGCTGCTCTCGCCCGCGGGCGAGCGGCTCGCGGTGCGGGCGAAGGCGGTGCTGGACGAGGTCGGGGCGCTGCTGGAGGAGGCCGAGGCGGTCCGGGCGCCGTTCACCGGCGTGCTGCGGCTCGGGGTGATCCCGACCGTCGCGCCGTATCTGCTGCCCACCTTGCTGGGCCTGGTCCACGAGCGGTACCCGCACCTCGACCTGCAGGTGCACGAGGAGCAGACCGCCCGTCTCGTCGAGGGCCTGCAGTCCGGCCGTCTGGACCTGCTGCTGCTGGCCGTCCCGCTCGGCGTCCCCGGCATGACCGAACTCCCGCTGTTCGACGAGGACTTCGCGCTCGTCACGCCGCCCGACCACCGACTCGGCGGCCGTGAGGGCATCCCGCGCGAGGCGCTGCGGGAACTCAACCTGCTGCTGCTGGACGAGGGTCACTGCCTGCGCGACCAGGCCCTGGACATCTGCCGCGAGGCCGGACGGGAGGACGCGCCGGTCACCACCACGGCCGCCGGGCTGTCCACACTGGTGCAGCTCGTCGCGGGCGGTCTCGGCTGCACCCTGCTGCCGCGCACCGCCCTGAAGGTCGAGACGACCCGTGGCAGCCGGCTCCGCACCGGCTATTTCGCCGAACCCGCCCCCAGCCGCCGGATCGCCTTCGCCATGCGCGCGGGCGCCGCCAGGGGGGCGGAGTACGAGGAACTGGCGGCGGCCCTGCGGGAGGAGCTGCGGCCCCTGCCCGTGCGGGTGCTGGACGCCTGACCGCCCTTCCGGGGGCCGGGCGGCGCCCCCGCACGGGACGCCGGCGCCTACTCGGTGCGCAGCCCGTCCGGCCGCATCAGCCTGAGCAGCGGGGGCAGGCTGAGCAGGGTCACCGCGAGCACCACCGCGGCGCCGACGCCGGTCATGGACAGCACGCTCGCCCAGTCGACCGTCACCGGGGTCGCCGTCATCTTCAGCAGCACGGCGCCCAGGGTCAGGCCGACCACCGAGGACAGCAGCAGCCCGAGGACGATCGGGACCGCCGTCTGCCACAGCACCGACAGGCCCAGCGTGCGGCGCCGGGTGCCGAAGGCGACCAGCGAGGACAGCAGCTTGCGCCGCTCGCGGAGCTGCTCCAGTTGCGAGACCAGCAGGCTCGCGCCGATCAGCGCCAGCACGCAGACCGCGCCGACGAAGAGGCCGGTGCGCAGCGAGGTGTACTTCGTGGACTCCTCGGTCGCCGCCCAGGTGAACACGTCCGCGGTCGCGTCCACCCGGGCGGCCGTGTTGCGCACGTGCTCCGGCGCGTCCGGCACCGACTCGTCGGTGCGGACGAAGACATGGCCGCGCAGCGAGGGCCGCGCCTTCGCGGGCAGGGCGGACGGCGTGGCCAGCAGACCGTTGGCGTCGCTCTGCAGCGAGTCCTCGCGGTAGGGCACCTGCTCGAGACCGGCCGGCAGCTTCCAGGGCACCTGAAGGCTGGGCGCGTCCGAGCGGTCCGGGGCGAGGTAGAGCTGCCGGCCGGGCCGTGCGACGGCTTCCATGGAGTCGTTGTACGCGGAGTCGTAGTGCGGGTTGCGCAGCTTGAACACGTCGCCGTCCCGGCAGGAGGGCAACCGGGCCACCTCCCGAAGGGCGGCGCAGTCACCGACCGTGAGGTCGATCAGGTTCTCCGGGTCCCGGCGCCTGTCCGCGGCCGCCGTGGTGGACAGCGCCACCGACACCCGCACCCCTTCGGTCCGGCGGAACGCCTCGCCCACGGCGGCGGCGTCACTGCGGTCCGGCAGCGTGACCTCCATCGACGCCCGGTTGGGGTCCCGGCCGGTGCTCTTGGTGTACTGGCTCTCCACGCCCGCGAACAGCATCTGCAGCGCGATCGCGCCGGCCACCGCCACCGCGATGCCGTTGACCATGCGGGCCGCCGTGCCGCTGCTCAACTGCAGCCTTCGCACCGCCAGTTGCCAGGAGACCGGCCCGGCGCCGAGCCGGGCGACGACCCGCTCCACGATCCACGGCAGCAGCGCGGTCACGCCCACCAGCAGCAGCAGGACGCCGCCGGTCACCAGGTACTGGTTGAAGCCGCCGTTGTCCCGGCCCTTGCCGACCATCGGGTACAGCAGCGCGAGGCCCGCAAGCGGCAGCAGCAGCCGCCACCACAGGCGGCGCCGGGCCGGCCTGGCCGTCCGCACCACGCCGAGCGGCTCCACGACCACCCCGCGCATCGCGAGCAACGTCACCAGGACCGCGGACGCCGGAACCGCCACCGCCACCAGCGCGACGAGCGCGGGGGAGGGGTCGAGGTAGCCGGGGAACACGCTCTCGCCCAGCACCTCCACCGAGCCCGCGATCTGCCGTCCGACCAGGAAGAAGACCGTGCCGACGGCCAGTCCCAGCAGAGCCCCGGCCAGCGCCTCGCCCGCGGCGATCCGCCGGGTCATGCCGCTGTCGGAGCCCACTAGCCGCAGCGCGGCCAGCCGGCGGTCGCGCCGCTCACCGCCGAAGCGCACGGCCGCGGCGATGAACACGGCGACCGGCATCAGCAGCACCACGAACACGACCAGCACCATCAGCAGCAGCACCGGATCGGCCTTCTCGGTGGTCGGGTGCGGATCGCCGAACCGGACCAGCCGGTCCACCCGTACGCCGCCGTCCGCGTCGGGGTCCAGGCCCTTGGCGCCCGCGTAGTAGGCCAGCTCCTGCGAGCCGATCAGCCCGCTCTCGCCGATCGTCCCGACGACCCGGTAGGGCAGCCGCTCGCGCAGCAGCCGGGCGCCGTCCGAGGCGAGCAGTTCCCGCAGCGCGGGGGAGACGACCATCTCGCCCTTGGCGGGGAAGCGTCCCAGACCGGGCGGCAACGGCGCCCGCGCGCCCTCGGGTTCGAGGAGCCGGCCCCGCACGTCCTTGGAGTGCCACTGGGTGTCGGTCGCGGCGACCAGCACGGTGTTGTCGGCCCTGGGGCGTGTGGTGCTGGAGAACGTGTAGTCGTAGCGGGCCTCCTCGACCCGGTGGCGGGCGCTGAACACGTTCGGCAGCGCGGTGGTCAGCAGCAGCAGGGCGACGCCCAGCCCGACGCCGACCGCCGTCAGCGTCATCCGGACCCAGCCCTCGCGCCCGCCGGTGACGGCGAACCGGGCGCCCATGGCGAGATCCCTGAACCTCCCCCGCGCGCGGCCTCGTCCGCGCGGGAGGTCCCCCGTCCGCGGCTTCATATGGCCCGCTCCATGTCCCGGGACCTGCCGTCGCGCACGACGATCTCGCGGTCCGAGTACGCGGCCACCCGGGCCTCGTGCGTGACCAGCACGACGGCCGCGTTGGTGGAGCGGGCCGCGTCGGTGAGCAGCTCCATCACGCGCTCCCCGTTGAGCGAGTCCAGCGCGCCGGTCGGCTCGTCGGCGAACAGCACCCGGGGCCCGGTGACCAGCGCCCGCGCCACCGCGACCCGCTGCCCCTGACCGCCGGAGACCTCACCGGGCCGCTTGCCCCTGAGGTCGTCCACCTCGAGCCGCTCCATCCAGCCCAGCGCGGCCCGTTCGGCCTCCTTGCGGGAGGTGCCGTTCAGCCGCAGCGGGAGCGCCACGTTCTCCACGCAGGTCAGCTCCGGCACCAACTGCCCGAACTGGAAGACGAATCCGAAGTCGCTGCGCCGCAGCGCGCTGCGCTCGACGTCGCTCATGGTGGCGAGTTCCCGTCCGGCGTACGTGATCGAGCCGGAGTCGGGCGGCACGATACCGGCGAGGCAGTGCAGCAGCGTGGACTTGCCGGACCCGGAGGGGCCCATCACCGCGACGACCTCGCCGGGGTGGATGGAGAACGCGGCGCCGTCCAGGGCGAGTGTGGGGCCGTAGGCCTTGCGCAGGTCCTCGGCGGCGAGCAGGGAGCCGGGGGGAGGGGTCACCGGGCCACCTCCGCACGGAGCTTGTCGAGCCGGGCGGCGGTCAGTTCCAGCCAGCGCAGGTCGGCCTCCAGGTGGAACAGGGCGTGGTCGCAGATGAGCTGGTCCGCAAGGTCGCCCTTGCGCTTGCGGTCGGTGAGGACGCGCATGCTGCGCAGGTGCTCGGCGCGCTGGCTGTCCAGGATGTCCGCCGCGTCGCGGTGGGTGAGCAGCGCCAGGACGACCTTGGTGTAGAGGGTCGACTGGAGGTACTCCTCCGGTTTCTCCGGGGTCGCGAGCCACCGCTCGACGTCGGTGACGCCGGCGTCGGTGACGGCGTACCGCTTGCGCTCGGGTCCGCCGCCCGACTCGATCCCGTCGACTTCCACGAGCCCGTTCCGCAGCAGCCGGGACATCGTCGAGTAGACCTGGCCGTAGTGCAGCGGCCGGTCGTGACCGAACTTCTCGTCAAAGGCCCGCTTCAGGTCGTAACCGTGTCGGGGGCCGGACTCCAGGAGCCCTAGGAGGGTGTGACCGATGGACATGAGAGCACTCTACACGCGGTGTATACGCCGGGTGTATACGCGGAGTGTCCAGTGCCTGGCGCGCGGTGGCGCGGCGCAGGTCGGAGCCGGTTGTCCGGATTCGGTAACAGCGGCGGGCCCGCCCCCGCGTCCACGGGGGCGGCCCGGCCGGAACGTGTCCGCCCTCAGGGCGTCGGCGGCCCGGCGGCGGAGCCCCCGGGCGGCCGCCCGCGGCGGGGCAGCGGGCCGGTGTCCCGCGGCAGGCGCCCCGCCTCCGACAGCGCCTTGCGCAGCAGGAACTCGATCTGCGCGTTGGCCGACCGCAGTTCGTCCCCGGCCCAGCGTGCGAGGGCGTCGTAGACCGACGGGTCCAGCCTCAGCAGCACCTGCTTGCGCTGCTGGGGCCGTCGCCTCGGCGTCTCCTCGGACGGATCGGTCACTGGTAGAGGGTCCCGGTGTTGAGCACGGGCTGCGGGGCCCGGTCCCCGCACAGCACCACCATCAGGTTGGACACCATCGCCGCCTTCCGCTCCTCGTCCAGCTCCACGATGTCCTGCTCCGCGATCCTGGCGAGCGCGGCCTCCACCATGCCGACCGCGCCGTCCACGATCTGCCGCCGGGCCGCTACGACCGCGCCGGCCTGCTGGCGTTGGAGCATCGCCGAGGCGATCTCGGGAGCGTACGCGAGATGCGTGAAGCGCGACTCGACGACCCGCACTCCGGCCGCCTCCACCCGCGCCTGCAGTTCGACGGCCAGCTTCTCGGTGATCTCCTCGGCGTTGCCGCGCAGCGAGAGGCCGTCCTCCTCGTGGGCGTCGTAGGGGTACTCGATGGCGATGTGCCGTACGGCCGTCTCGGTCTGGGTGGCGACGAACTCGGCGTAGTCGTCCACCTCGAACGTGGCCTGCGCGGTGTCCTGGACCTTCCACACCACGACCGCGGCCAGCTCGATCGGGTTGCCGTAGGCGTCGTTGACCTTCAGTACGGCGGTCTCGTGGTTGCGCACGCGGGTCGAGATGCGGGTGCGCGAGGTGAGGGGGTTCACCCAGCGCAGTCCGTCCTGCCGGATCGTCCCCCGGTAGCGGCCGAAGAGCTGGACCACGCGGGCCTCGCCGGGAGCGACCGTGTTCAGGCCGCGCATCGCGATCACGGCGGCGAGGAAGACGAGCACACCGCAGACGATGAGCCCGCCCTTGGCGCCGGCCCCCGTCACCGCCGAGGCGGCGGCGAACAGGGCCACGGCCGCGGCGAGCCCCAGCAGGCCGAGGAGCAGGGCGAGGCCGCCGCCGATGCTGTGGGCCGGGAACTCGCGGACCCGCGGTGCGGGCATCTCGGGTATGTCGGCGGGCGTGGAGGTGTCGGGCGCGGACGTGTGGGCTGCGGACATGGTGGGACCCCCGGTTCTCGAAGACGTCCGGCTTCTGCGGACGTCTAGCTTGCTTCTATCTAAGTGATATCACTTTACTTCTCCGGGCAACCCAAAGCCAGGGATAACCGTCGGTTCCCTGTGGGGCGGGTGCTGATTCTCACGTCCGTAAAAGAGCGGATCGGGCGCCCTTTGTCATATAGACGGGTGTTAGCTTTCGGAGCTGACCACTGAGACGGAAGCAGGAGCGTAGGACTCATGGGACGAGCGGAAGAGAGACGAGCGCGACAGCGTGGTGGTCGCCGCGCGGCGCCCAAGCGCCACCGCTCGCAGTCCACGGCCGAATCCGCGGCGGCGCCCGGCGGCAGGCCCGCCAAGGGCCGAATACGCAGGCTGTTCACCTGGAAGAAGATCCTCGGCACGTTCTTCGGACTGTGCCTGCTGTCCATCGGCGCCTTCTTCGCGCTGTACATGGCGGTCGACGTGCCCGCCGGCAACATCGCCGCCCAGCGGCAGAGCAACGTCTACAAGTACAGCGACGGCAGCATCCTGGCCCGTGACGGCAAGGTCAACCGCGAGATCGTGGACCTGGACAAGGTGCCCAAGGGCGTCCAGCGGACCTTCGTGGCGGCCGAGAACAAGTCCTTCTACACCGACCCCGGAGTGGACCTCAAGGGCACCGCCCGAGGCCTGGTCAACACCCTGTCGGGGCGGGGCAAGCAGGGTGGCTCGACGATCACCCAGCAGTACGTGAAGAACTACTACCTGAACCAGGACCAGACCGTCTCGCGGAAGCTGAAGGAACTGGTCATCTCGCTCAAGGTGGAGCGCGAGAAGTCCAAGGACGACATCCTCGCCGGCTACATCAACACCTCCTACTACGGCCGCAACGCCTACGGCATCCAGGCCGCCGCCCAGGCCTACTACCGCGTCGACGCCGAGGACCTCTCCGTCCAACAGGGCGCCTACCTGGCCGCCCTGCTCCAGGCGCCGAGCCAGTACGACTGGACGGCCGCCACCCCCGTCGGCAAGCGGCTGGTCAAGGCGCGCTGGAACTACGTCCTGGACAACATGGTCGAGGAGAACTGGCTGTCCAAAGCCAAGCGCGACGCCATGACGTTCCCGGTGCCCAAGGAGCCCAAGGGCGCCCCGGGCATGGAGGGTCAGAAGGGCTACCTGGTCCGGCTCGCCAACGACCAGCTCGCCCAGAAGCTGATGCGTGACGAGGGCCTGTCCAGGTCCGACGCGGCTGCCAAGGTCGACAGCCAGGGCTGGACCATCACCCTGAACGTCAGCCGCAAGAAGCAGGCCGCGCTGGAGAAGGCGGTCAAGGAGCGGCTGACCAGCAAGCTGGAACCGAAGAAGCGCAAGGTCGACGACGACGTCCAGGCCGGCGCCGTGTCGGTGGACCCGAAGACCGGCAGGATCGTCGCGATGTACGGCGGCGAGAACTACTTCGACCACTGGACCAGCAACGCCACCCGCCGGGACTACCAGCCCGCGTCCACGTTCAAGCCGATCATCCTCGCCGCCGCACTGGCGCAGAGCGCCACCACGCAGGAGGGCAAGCCGATCGAGGCGAGCACGGTCTACGACGGCACCAGCCGACGCCAGGCCGTCGACCACGGCGCCAAGGTCGGCTTCGCACCGCCGAACGAGGACAACCGGAACTACGGCCCCATCACCGTCCAGCAGGCGATGAACCAGTCCGTCAACTCCGTCTTCGCGCAGATGGGCGTCGACGTGGGCATGGACAAGGTCATGAGCACCGCGAAGCGGCTCGGCATGGACACCGAGGGCATGCAGGCGGTGCCCGCGCAGACGCTGGGCTCCATGGGCGCCAGCCCGCTGGAGATGGCCGGCATCTACGCCACCTTCGCCAACCACGGCCGCGAGGTGACGCCCAGCATCGTCAAGTCGGCCGAGCAGAAGAGCCGTTCCGTCCAGATGCCCGACGCCGTCGGCGACCAGGTGATCAGCCGTACGGTGGCCGACAGCGTGACCTCGGTGCTGACCGGTGTGGTCGACGACGGCACCGCCCGCACGTCCGTGGCGGGCAACCCGCTGCGGGACGGCCAGCAGGTCGCGGGCAAGACGGGTACCTCCGACTGCAACCGCTCGGCCTGGTTCACCGGCTACACCCCCGACCTCGTCACCTCCGTCGGCCTGTTCGGCGAGGCGGCCAAGTCCGGCGGCACCGGCTGCGACGGCAAACCGGTCAAGAAGAACGACCACGTCACGCTCAGCGGCGCCATGGGCGGCGGCCGGGTCAACGGCGGCGGCCCGCCGGCGGAGATCTGGGCGGCCTACACCTTCGGTGTCACCCAGAGGTCCGAGTTCGACCTGGACACCACCCAGGGCGCGGCCGTCGAGCCGACGGACACCCCGACGGTCAGCGAGTCGCCCTCCGACACCCCGTCGAGCTCACCGAGCAGCGAACCGCCGGTGTCCGAGTCGCCGTCGCAGACGCCGTCCCAGACCCCGTCGAGGTCGCCGAGCCAGTCGCCCTCCCAGTCGCCGTCCCAGAGCCCGTCCAGTCAGCCGCCGACGGACCCCGTCACGGAGGACCCGCTCGACCCGGCCGGTGACGTCGGCCAGTAGGCGCACGACAAGAGGGGCGCCCGGACCACTCCGGGCGCCCCTCCTCGTCCGCCGTGACGTCAGGCCATGCTGACTTCCCAGCTGCTGCAGTTGCGGATCGTGTCCGTGCTGTTCTCCAGGCTGCCCTTCCAGTCGCCGACGCAGGCCCGGAAGTTGACGGTGGTGTGCTCGTACAGGTCCATGTTCACGTTGCGCGTGGTGCCTTCGCCGTCCCGGTTGAAGTACGTGAACGTGTGGTACCGGTCCTCCGCCTGGTCCCACCACCGGAAGATCGCGACCGCCGAGTGGCCGTCCGCCACGGTGTCCTTGATGAGCAGGTGCTCGCCGTCCGCGTGCCAGGTCACGCGCGAGCCCTCGGGGAAGGACTCGGTGGTCTTGTCCAGGTCGTTCGCTGAGGCGATCCCCGCCTGAGTGGTGGCCAGCGCGGCAACGCCGAGCAGCGTCACCAGGCTCCGCCTGATGGTCCTGTGCATGGGTGATACCCCGTTTCGTGCTGAAATCGCGTCCGTAATCGAACGCGTGGTCGACCCGGAGCTTAGGCTCGACCGGAGGGGAAGCGCACCCCATTTCGGCGATCAAGGAATGTGATCTCCGCCGCGCCCGCACGGGCGGGGCGCCCGCAGGCGGACGCCCCCGAACCCGCCTGCGCTCACGCCCTGTTCAGCTCGAACCAGACCACCTTGCCGGTGCTCAGCCGCGTGGCGCCCCAGCGCCGGGCCAGCCTGTTGACCAGGTACAGCCCGCGGCCGCCCTCGTCGGTCGCCCGCGCCTGGCACAGCCGCGGCAACTGGGGCACATCGTCGCCGACCTCGCAGCGCAGCACGTCCGTGCGCAGCAGACGCAGCGTCACCGGACGCGAGGCGTAGCGCACGGCGTTCGTGACCACCTCACTGACCAGCAGCTCCACCGAGTCCGTCAGCTCCTCCAGACCCCAGCGGGCCAGCGCACGCCGCGCCAGCCGACGGGCCTCGCGCGGGGCCGCGTCCTCCGGCTCCAGCGTCCAGTACGCCACATCGCTCGGCGCGATCCCGTCGAAACGGGCCGCGAGCAGCGCGATGTCGTCGTCCCGGTCACCCGGCCCGAGCATGTCCAGCACCTCGTCGCACAGCGCCTCGAGCGGCGGCGGATGGTCCGGACCGGTCAGCCGAGCGGTCGCGGCGAGCTTCTCGCGCAACTGCTCTATGCCCGTCCACACGTCCCGCAGCCGGGACTCCACCAGCCCGTCGGTGTACAGCAGCAGCGTGGCCCCGGCCGGCGCGTCCAGCTCCACCGCCTCGAAATCCACCCCGCCCACACCGATCGGCGCGCCCGGCGGCACCCGCAGCACCTCCGCCCGGCCGCCCAGATGCAGCAGCACGGGCGGCGGATGACCCGCGTTGGCGATCGTGATGCGATGCGTCACCGGGTCGTACACCGCGTACAGACAGGTCGCCATCCGGTCGGTGCCCAGCCGCTGCGCCTGCTCGTCCAGATGGTGCAGCACCTCCTGCGGAGGCAGGTCGAGACCGGCCAGCGTCTGCGCCGTCGTGCGCAGCTGACCCATGATCGCCGCCGAGGTCATGGAATGCCCCATGACATCACCGACCACCAGCGCCACCCTGCTGCCGGGCAGCGGGATAGCGTCGTACCAGTCGCCGCCCACCCGCGCCGTCTCCGCCGCCGGCAGATAACGGGACGCCAGCCGCACCCCGGTCGGCCGGGGCAGCGTCTCCGGCAGCATGGTGCGCTGCAACTCGTCGGCGATGTACGCCTCCCGGCCGTACAGCACCGCCTTGTCGATGCCGAGCGCGCTGTGCGTGGCCAGCTGCGCCGCCACCAGCAGATCGTCCGCCTCGAACGCCGGCCGCTCCGGACGCCGCAGGAACAGCGCGGCACCGATCACCCGGCGCCGGCCCCGCAACGGCGCGAGGATCGCGTGCCGCCCGCCCGGCACGGCCGCCTCCCCACCCTCGCCGAGCAGCTCGGGCAGCGCCGCCCTCGCGGCGGGCGCGTCGGCGAACACCGGCCGCACCCCGCGCAGCACCTCGTTCAGAGCACCACCCGGACGCACCTCGCACAGCTCGGTGGTCAGCGACGACAGCTCGGTGAGGGCCGAAGCCTCCGGCTCCGGCTCGGGGAACGGAGGCAGCGACAGGCCCTCCGTGTCCCGCTCGTCCGGAATCCGGTCCGTGCGGCGCAGCCGCAGCACCACAGGACCGGTCGGACGCTCGTCACCCACCGGCAGCGGGTCGCGCAGATAGACCAGGATCGCGTCGGAGAACGTCGGCACGGTGGCCCGGCACAGCCCCATCACGATCTCGTCCAGATCGAGGCCGCGCGCGATCCGCCGGGTCGCCGCGCCCACGAACCTGAGCCGGTCCCCGTCACGCCGCATCGGCATCGGCCGCCCCGGTGGCAGCCCCCGCCCGGTACGGCGGTCCTGGCCGCCGGGCCCCCGCTCCTGCTCGGCGCCCGGCTGCGGCGGAATGGCCTCCGGCGCGGGACGCGGGCGACCCGTGTCCGTCGGCGCGGTGGCGGGCTGGGAGTGCTCGGGGCCGTTGACTGGAGGCTCCTTCCCCTTGTTCCCCTTGCCGCGGGGCGCGGTCGTCCCCGGTGCGGAGGGCGGTCCGTCGGCCCGGGCCTGTGCCGGTAAGGCCGGGCTGCCGAGCTGCTCCGGGGTACGCAGGAGCGCCCCGCGGGACTCCGCGGGGTCGGCGCCCGACTGCGGGCGGTCGTAGGACGTGGGGTGCTCCGTCACGCGCGTCGAATCCATCCGTCCGGGGCTGCGCGCCTGGCGCGCACATGGTCCCGCCGAAAGTCCGATACCCGGAATACGTGCCCCAGGAACGGAATTCCCGCGTGGTCAGAGGTCGTGCCTGTGCCGCCGGTGAACCCTGCCGGGCCCGCCGGGGTGTTGCCCTCGTACCCCTCGCTCACTCCTGCCGCCCCTCGGTGACGTCTGGTCAGACCCGGTTCGCACCCCGGGAGTTGTCTTGCGGATTCTTGCGGAGGACGATCCTACGGTTGTGGGCCGGGGGCGCATCAAGGGTCTCATGAGGACACGTGCGCGGGCGTACGGTCCCAGTCCTCGGGAAGTGACGGTACCGCCCAGGACGGATCCGGGCGCCAGTGCTGCCAGCCGTCGGAGAACGGCGGGCCCCAGGCGTCGATCACCTCCACCGCGGCCCGGCCGGCCGCCCGCACCCGCTCGGCGGTCCCCTCGTCCATCAGCCCGTCCCGCTGAGCCTGCGCGAACTCGTCCTCGTCCCGCCAGTGCCAACTGCGGTCCGGATGAACCGAGATGTCCAGGAAGTGATCCTCGGAGTCGACCCCGCCCGCCCAGCGGGTCAGCGGCTGCTCGAGATTGACGTACCAGTTCTTGAACCGCCAGCCCGGCTCCCAGAACAGCCACACCGACCAGGGCTCGGCGGGCCGGGCCAGCTTCAGCACACCCGTGCCGAACCAGCGGTCCCGCTGCACCGAACGCGGCCTGGTGTAGCGGCTCTCCAGCGGCTCCACGTGCACCGGCGTACCGTCGGCGAGCACCGGCTTCACACACTCGGTACCGGGCGCCATCCACACGGCGAGCAGTTCCGCGTCGTCCCGGACGACGGTGACGGGCCGCGCGATGTGGAAGCGCGCGCCGGCGTTCTCCCGGTACCGCCACAGGATCTGGCTCCCGGGGGTCCAGTAGGTCGCAGGCCCCGCCGCCACTCGTCTCACCGCTCCGTTGTCCGCCATGAACAGATATTAGGTGCCGTACACATACGACGCTGCGGTTCACGTCACGGTTCTACGCGGCGGGGCCGGTTGTCACGGCCGTGTCATCCGCAGGACATCCAGCGCCTCGTCGAGCTGCGCCGGCGTGAGGTCGCCGCGCTCCACATAGCCGCCCTCCAGCACGACCTCGCGGATGGTCCTGCGCTCGGCCAGCGCCTTCTTCGCGACCTTCGCGGCCTCCTCGTAACCGATGTACTTGTTCAGGGGCGTCACCACCGAGGGCGAGGACTCGGCGTACTCGCGGGCGCGTTCGCGGTCGGCGGTGACACCGTCCACGGTCCGGTCGGCCAGCAGCCGGGAGACGTTCGCCAGCAGCCGGACCGACTCCAGCACGTTCTTGGCGATGACCGGGAGCATCACGTTCAGCTCGAAGTTCCCGGCGGCGCCGGCGGTGGCGATGGCCGCGTCGTTGCCGATCACCTGGGCGGCGACCATGAGCACGGCCTCGGGGATGACCGGGTTCACCTTGCCCGGCATGATCGAGGAGCCCGGCTGCAGATCGGGCAGCCGGATCTCGGCCAGCCCCGTGCGCGGCCCGGACGCCATCCAGCGCAGATCGTTCGCGATCTTCGTCAGCCCGACCGCGATGGTCCGGAGCTGTCCGCTGGTCTCCACCACCCCGTCCCGGGCGCCCTGCGCCTCGAAGTGGTCGCGGGCCTCGGTGAGCGGCAGCCCGGTGGCCCGCGCGACCTCCTCGATCACCGCGGCGGAGAACCCGGGCGGCGTGTTGATCCCGGTGCCGACCGCCGTCCCGCCCAGCGGCAGCTCCGCCAGCCGGGGCAGCGAGGCCCGCAGCCGCTCCACGCCGTACCGCACCTGGGCCGCGTATCCGCCGAACTCCTGCCCCAGGGTCACCGGCGTCGCGTCCATCAGATGCGTCCGCCCGGCCTTGACCACGTCCGCGAACTCCTCGGACTTGCGCCCGAGGGCGGCGGCGAGGTGCTCCAGCGCCGGGATCAGGTCATGGGTGACGGCGGCGGTGGCGGCGATGTGCAGCGACGAGGGGAAGACGTCGTTCGAGGACTGCGAGGCGTTGACGTGGTCGTTGGGGTGCACGTCCCGGCCGAGCCGCTCACCGGCCAGGGTGGCGATGACCTCGTTGGTGTTCATGTTGGACGAGGTCCCGGACCCCGTCTGGAACACGTCCACCGGGAAGTGCTCGTCCCACTTCCCCTCGGCGACCTCCCGGGCCGCCTCCTGGATCGCCTCCGCGACATCCTTGTCCAGCACGCCCAGCCCGGCGTTCACCTTCGCCGCGGCGCCCTTGATCCGCGCCAGCGCCTCGATGTGCGCCCGCTCGATCCGCTGCCCGGACACCGGAAAGTTCTCGACGGCACGCTGCGTCTGCGCCCGCCACTTGGCATGGGCGGGCACTCGGACCTCGCCCATGGAGTCGTGCTCGATGCGGTATTCGTCGCTCATACCGCTTACAGCGATCGACGGCGCTCCGATGTTCCGCCGCCCCTTTTACGGGGGGGGCGGGCGGCAAGGGGATGCCCTCGCCGCCCGCCGCACCCGGGTTGCTACGCCAGGCCGGGACCCCGCACCGGAATCGACGTGAACGTCGGCGCGGGAGCGGGGTTCTGGAAGAAGTCGTTGCCCTTGTCGTCAACGACGATGAACGCCGGGAAGTCCTCGACCTCGATCTTCCAGACGGCCTCCATGCCCAGTTCCTCGTACTCCAGCACCTCGACCTTCTTGATGCAGTCCTGGGCGAGGCGGGCGGCCGGGCCGCCGATGGAGCCGAGGTAGAAGCCGCCGTGCGCGTCGCACGCGTCGGTGACCTGCTTGCTGCGGTTGCCCTTGGCGAGCATCACCTTGGAGCCGCCCGCCGCCTGGAACTGCTCCACGTAGGAGTCCATGCGGCCGGCCGTCGTCGGGCCGAAGGAGCCGGACGCGTAGCCCTCGGGCGTCTTCGCCGGGCCCGCGTAGTACACCGGGTGGTCCTTCAGGTACTGCGGCATGTCCTCGCCCGCGTCCAGCCGCTCCTTGATCTTGGCGTGCGCGATGTCCCGGGCGACGACCAGCGGGCCGGTGAGGGACAGCCGGGTCTTGACCGGGTACTTGGTCAGCTCGGCGAGGATCTCGTCCATCGGCTGGTTCAGGTCGATGTGGACGACGTCCCCGTCCTGCTCCAGGTGCTCGTCCGTGGTCTCCGGCAGGAACCGCGCCGGGTCCGTCTCGAGCCGCTCCAGGAAGACGCCCTCGGCGGTGATCTTGGCGACCGCCTGGCGGTCCGCGGAGCAGGAGACGGCGATCGCGACCGGGCAGGACGCGCCGTGCCGCGGCAGCCGCACCACGCGCACGTCGTGGCAGAAGTACTTGCCGCCGAACTGCGCGCCGATGCCGATCCTCTGGGTCAGCTCGAAGACCTTGTCCTCCAGCTCCTTGTCCCGGAAGCCGTGGCCGAGCGGCGAGCCCTCGGCCGGCATGTTGTCCAGGTAGTGCGCGGAGGCGTACTTGGCGGTCTTCAGGGCGTACTCGGCGCTCGTGCCGCCGACGACGATGGCCAGGTGGTACGGCGGGCAGGCGGCCGTGCCGAGCGAGCGGATCTTCTCCTCCAGGAACTTCATCATGGAGGCCTCGTTCAGGACGGCCTTGGTCTCCTGGTAGAGGAAGGACTTGTTGGCGGAGCCGCCGCCCTTGGCCATGAAGAGGAACTTGTAGGCGCCGCCGTCCGTCGCGTACAGCTCGATCTGCGCCGGGAGGTTGGAGCCGGTGTTCTTCTCCTCCCACATGGTGAGCGGGGCCATCTGCGAGTAGCGGAGGTTCAGCTTGGTGTAGGCGTCGTAGATGCCGTGGGAGAGGGCCTTCTCGTCCTCGCCCTCGGTCAGGACGTTCTGGCCTCGCTTGCCCATGACGATCGCGGTGCCGGTGTCCTGGCACATCGGGAGCACGCCGGCCGCCGCGATGTTCGCGTTCTTCAGCAGGTCCAGGGCGACGAACTTGTCGTTGCCGGAGGCTTCGGGGTCGTCGATGATGCGGCGCAGCTGGGCGAGGTGGGCCGGGCGCAGGTAGTGCTGGATGTCGTGGATGGCCTCCTCGGCGAGCTTGCGCAGCGCCTCCGGCTCCACCTTGAGGAACGTCCGCCCGTCCGGCCCCTCGACGGTGGACACGCCTTCCGAGGTCACCAGCCGGTAAGGGGTGGTGTCCTCGCCCTGGGGAAGCAGATCGGTGTACGCGAACTCAGGCATCTCAGCCCATTCCTCACTCTGACGGACGGCTGCCCGCCGACGTTGGCGGGCCGTACCAGCGTAGAACCTGCCGTCGGCGCGGAACCTGTGAGGTGGGGCTCAGTTCGACACGCCCGGGGTCGTCCACACCCCTAGTCGCGATCTATCGCGTTTCGGTACGCTGCTGCCGTGGACCTTCAGAAGCACGCCCAAGCCCAGGACGGGGCCCCGGCCCCCGCCGACCTGCGCGCCTCGGACGCCGACCGTGACCGCGTCGCCGACATCCTCCGTGAGGCCCTGGCCGAGGGCCGGCTGACCGCGGACGAGCACGCCGAGCGCGTCGAGGGGGTGCTGCACGCCAAGACGGTCGGCGAGCTGGAGGTCTTCATCCGCGACCTGCCCGCGGCCCATCGCGGGCCCGCGGCTCCCGACTACGCGTCCGCGCCGCCCCGTCCGGCTCCCGGTGCGATACCGGCCGAGGCGGACGCCAATGTGGTGGCCGTCTTCAGCAGTGCCATGCGGCGGGGCCGCTGGCGTGCCGGGCGCCGGCTGCACGCCTACGCGGTCTTCGGCAGCGTCGAGATCGATCTGAGCGAGGCGGTCTTCGAGTACCAGCAGGTCGTCATCAAGGCCGTCTCGGTCTTCGGCGACGTGCAGATCCGGGTCCCGGAGAACGTCTCGCTGCGCGGCACGGGGGGCGGTGTGCTGGGCAACTTCGAGGTGGCCCCGCTCGATTCGGTCGAGCCGGAGGCGCCCGTGATCTACGTCGACGGCTGGGCCGTGCTGGGCAACGTGGAGGCGCGGCCCAAGCGCGGCAGGCTCGTGGCGGACATCCTCGACCGCGTCCAGGGCAAGTTCGACCGGAAGCTGCGCAAACACCTGGACCATTGACGGTCGCGAATCCGCCGGTGGCCGGAGGGGTGCCGTCCGGTCGCCGGCGGGGGCGTGGGGGCGTGAACAGGACGACGTGCGCCCGCGGTTGAGAACGCTGTGCATAGGCGCGCGCACAGCGGGTAGGCCTTGCTGCATCGTCGCTCGCTCGCGAAGCCGTCGTCAGGAGTAGACCGTGCTGCAACCGCCGCCTTCGTCCCTGCAGGTAGCTGCCGTTCCGGCCCAGCGGGTGCCAGTGCGAGACAGGGACCAAGACGCCCCCTGGCACACCGAGGCGGTGTGCCAGCGTGACGAGGCCGGCCTGTTCTTCGCCCCGTCCAAGGAGCCGACGGCCGCCCGGCTGTCCCGCGAGGAGGCGGCCAAGCGCGTCTGCGCGCGCTGCCCCGTCATGGTCGAGTGCCGCGAGCACGCCCTGCTGCAGCCCGAGCCGTACGGCGTCTGGGGCGGCCTCACGGCGGCCGAGCGCCGCGTGGTGCTGGCGCGTCGCCGCCGCCGGGAGCTGGAGCTGAAGAAGGCGGCACGGGCGACGACGGACCGCATAGCCGGCTAGCCACGGGAAATGGGCGCCCTCTCCGCACAGAGGGCGCCCATTCGGCTTCCGGGGGGAGCGGGGCTCACCCCGGGCGGGTCACTTCGCCCGGTCGAAGTCGATCGCGCTGTAGGCCCGCAGCTTGCTCAGCCGGTGCTCGGAGTCGATCCGCCGCACGGTGCCGGACTTCGACCGCATCACGATCGAGTCGGTGGTGGCGGTCTCCGACCTGTACCGCACCCCGCGCATCAGTTCACCGTCGGTGATACCCGTGGCGACGAAGAACACGTTCTCGCCGGTGACCAGGTCCTCGGTGGTCAGGACGCGGTCCAGGTCGTGCCCGGCGTCGACGGCCCGCGCCCGCTCCTCGTCGTCCTTGGGCCACAGCTTGCCCTGGATGGTGCCGCCCAGGCACTTCACGGCGCAGGCGGAGATGATGCCCTCCGGGGTGCCGCCGATGCCGAGCAGCAGGTCGATGCCGGTGCCCTCGCGCAGGGCGAGGATGGAGCCGGCGACGTCACCGTCGGAGATCAGCTTGATGCGTGCGCCGGTGTCGCGGATCTCCTTGATGATGCCTTCGTGCCGGGGCCGGTCCAGGATGACGACCGTGACGTCCTCGGGTGTGCGGCGTTTGGCCTTGGCGACCCGGCGGATGTTGACCGACACGGGCGCGTTGATGTCGACGAAGTCGGCGGCCTCGGGGCCGGTGACCAGTTTGTCCATGTAGAACACGGCGGACGGGTCGAACATGGCCCCGCGCTCGGCGGCGGCGAGGACCGCGATCGCGTTGGGCATGCCCTTGGCGGTCAGGGTGGTGCCGTCGATCGGGTCGACGGCGATGTCCACCTCGGGACCGGTGCCGTCGCCCACGTGCTCCCCGTTGAAGAGCATCGGGGCCTCGTCCTTCTCGCCCTCACCGATGACGACGACGCCGTTCATCGAGACGGTCGAGACGAGGGTCCGCATGGCACGCACCGCGGCGCCGTCGGCGCCGTTCTTGTCACCGCGCCCTACCCAGCGGCCGGCGGCCATGGCGGCGGCTTCGGTGACCCGGACGAGCTCCAGGGCGAGGTTGCGGTCGGGTGCCTCGGAGGGCACATCGAGCTCGGACGGCAGATGATGATTCTCGGTCATCGGAGCGCACCTTTCTGATACGACGACGGCCGGATGAGGGTGTTGGTCCCGACTCTATCGTTGAGCAGACAAAATGAGCAGGGGACCCCACGGATGAGCGCTCCGGGCACCTGCGACGATAGAGGGCGTGGCAGGTTCCAACGGCAAGCAGAAGACGGTCCGGGACATGATCCTCTCCCTGGGCCTCATCGGGATCGCGGCGGCGGTCATCTACGTCTTCGTCCCGCACGACGATCACGCTCCCGACATCAAGCGGGTCGACTACCGGGTCGAGCTGGACACGGCGCGTCGCGCCGCGAGCTACCCGGTGGCCGCCCCCGAGGGCCTGCCCGGCGCCTGGAAGGCGACCTCGGTGCGTTTCCAGGGCGAGAACTCCGACCGCTGGCACCTCGGCTTCCAGGATCCCGAGGGTCAGTACGTGCAGGTCGAGCAGTCCACTCAGAAGCGGTCCGACTTCATCCAGCAGGCCAGCCAGGGTTCGAAGGCGACGAAGCGGACCGAGCGGATCGGCGACCGCACCTGGACCCGGTACACCGGCGGCCGTTACGACGCCCTGGTCCTGAAGGACACCCCCGGCGGCTCGACCACGGTGGTGTCCGGCACGGCCCCCTTCGACCGGCTGACGAAGATGGCCGCGGCTCTGAAGATGTCCTGAGCGCCCTGCCCGTATGCGAAGAGGCCCCCGGCATCGCCGGGGGCCTCTTCGCATACGCGGGGGTCAGACGGTCGTGATGACGTCCTCGTACGCCAGGCGCGGCGAGCGCGGGTACCAGGCGTCCGGGCCCGGGCGGCCGATGTTGACGACCATCAGCGGGGTGTGGTCGTCGTCCAGGAACTCCTTGCGGACGCCCTCGAAGTCGAAGCCGGTCATCGGGCCGGCGGCGAGCCCGGCGGCGCGGACGCCGACGATGAAGTAGCCGGCCTGGAGGGCGGCGTTCATCGCGGCGGAGCCCTCGCGGGCCGGGCGCTCGGCGAAGAAGACGTCCTTGGCCTGCGGGAACGCCGGGAAGAGGGCCGGCAGCTCCTCGTGGAACTCGTTGTCCGCGGAGAGGATCGCGACCAGCGGGGCGGCGGCGGTCTTGGCCTGGTTGCCCTCGGACATGTGCTTCACCAGGCGCTCGCGGGCCTCGGGGGAGCGGACCAGGGTGATGCGCAGCGGAGTCTGGTTGAAGGCGGTGGGGCCGTACTTGACCAGGTCGTAGATCGCCTGGACCTGCTCCTCGGTCACCGGCTCGTCGGTGAAGGTGTTCGCGGTGCGGGCCTCGCGGAACAGCAGGTCCTGGGCGGCGGGGTCAAGAACGAGAGACATGCGTGCCTTCCTCGGGTGCGCGTCCGGTCCGGGGTGCCGGATGCCTGCGACCCTACGGCAAAGTTCAACCTTCAACCAAACCCGGGATGTGGTGAGCTCCGGCACAGCGCCGCGTGCCGTGTACCGCCGCCCTACTCGGCGTCCTCCTCCTCGGCCTCCTCGGCCAGCGCCGCGTCCAGCCGGGCCCGGGCCCCCTCCAGCCAGCGCCGGCACACCTTGGCCAGCTCCTCGCCCCGCTCCCACAGCGCCAGGGACTCCTCGAGCGACGTGCCGCCCGTCTCCAGCCGCCGTACGACTTCGATCAACTCGTCCCGGGCCTGCTCGTACGACAGCGCCTCGTCCACCTTGCCGCTCATCCCACCCACCCTAGACATCGGCCCGCACATCGACTCGGACCCCGAACTCGCCCTCGGCGACCCGCGCCCGCAGCGCCTCGCCCCCGGTCACTTCCTCCGGGTCGCGCACCACATGCCCGTCCGCCCGCTGGAGCACCGCGTATCCGCGCTTGAGGGTGGCGGCCGGGGAAAGGGCCACCACGCGCGCGTGCGTGTGCGTCAGCTCGGAGTCGGCGCGGTCCAGCAGGTGGCCGAGGGTGCGCCGGCCGCGGTCCAGCAGCGACGCGACATGGTCGGCGCGCTCGTCGACCATCCGGTGCGGATCCTCCATCGAGGGCCGCGCCAGCGCGTGCGCCAGCCCCCGCTCCTCCCGCTCCACGGACGCCGACACGCACCGCCGGGCCCGGTCCCGCAGCATCCGCACCCGCTCGAACTCCTCGCCCACGTCCGGCACGACCTTCTTGGCGGCGTCGGTCGGGGTGGAGGCGCGCAGGTCGGCCACATGGTCCAGCAGCGGATTGTCCGGCTCGTGCCCGATGGCGGAGACCACGGGCGTACGGCACTGGGCCACCGCGCGTACGAGCTGCTCGTCGGAGAAGGGCAGCAGGTCCTCCACGCTGCCGCCGCCACGGGCCACGACGATGACGTCCACGCCGTCCATCCCGTCCAGCTCCTTGACCGCCTGCACGACCTGTGGAACGGCGTGCACACCCTGCACGGCCACGTTGCGCACCTCGAAGCGGACGGCGGGCCAGCGGTGTCGGGCGTTCTCCAACACGTCCCGCTCCGCTGCGGAGGCCCGCCCGCAGACCAGCCCGATGAGCTGCGGCAGGAACGGCAGCGGCTTCTTCCGCTCCGGCGCGAACAGTCCCTCGGCCGCGAGCGCCTTCTTGAGCTGCTCCAGCCGGGCCAGCAGCTCACCGACGCCCACCGGCCGTATCTCGGCGGCCCGCAGCGAGAGCTGCCCGCGCGGCGCGTACCACTCCGGCTTCGCCAGGACGACGACCCGGGCGCCCTCGCCGACCACGTCGGCCACGGCGTCGAACACCTGCCGGTAGCACGTCACACTGACGGAGATGTCGTGCGAGGGGTCCCGGAGGGTCAGGAACACCACCCCGGCGCCCGGCCGCCGTGAGAGCTGCGTGATCTGCCCCTCGACCCACACCGCGCCCAGCCGGTCGATCCACCTCCCGATGAGCCGCGAGACCTCGCCCACGGGCAGGGGCGTCTCGGGCGACGTGTTCACAGCCATGCCGCGAGCGTAACGGCGGCCACCGACAAAAGGCCCCGCCCGCACCCGCGCCCGCGGCGGACCCGTACGACGGGCCGCGCGGGCACGCGATCCCGGAGCCCATGAACACACCCTTACGATGGGTCCCATGACCGCTTCGTCTGGCCGCCGTGTCCTGCTCGCCGCCCCCCGGGGCTACTGCGCCGGTGTCGACCGCGCTGTGATCGCCGTCGAGAAGGCCCTGGAGCAGTACGGGGCCCCGATCTACGTCCGGCACGAGATCGTCCACAACAAGTACGTCGTGCAGACCCTGGAGAGGAAGGGCGCCGTCTTCGTCGAGCGGACGGAGGAGGTGCCGCCGGGCAACATCGTGATGTTCTCCGCGCACGGCGTAGCCCCCGTCGTGCACGAGGAGGCCGAGCGCGGCCGGCTGGCCACGATCGACGCGACCTGCCCGCTGGTCACCAAGGTCCACAAGGAGGCCGTCCGGTACGCCAAGGAGGACTACGACATCCTCCTGATCGGGCACGAGGGCCACGAGGAGGTCATCGGCACCTCCGGCGAGGCCCCCGAGCACATCCAGCTCGTCGACGGCCCCGAGGACGTCGCCAAGGTCGAGGTCCGCGACCCCTCGAAGGTCGTCTGGCTGTCCCAGACCACCCTCTCCGTGGACGAGACCATGGAGACCGTCGACGCCCTGAAGACGAAGTTCCCCGGCCTGGTCTCCCCGCCGAGCGACGACATCTGCTACGCCACGCAGAACCGCCAGCTCGCCGTGAAGCAGATGGGCGCCGAGGCCGAGCTGGTCATCGTGGTCGGCTCGCGCAACTCCTCGAACTCCAAGCGGCTGGTCGAGGTCGCCAAGCTCGCCGGTGCCCGCGCCGCCTACCTGGTGGACTTCGCCGACGAGATCGACGAGGCCTGGCTGGAGGGCGTGACGACCGTCGGCGTCACCTCCGGTGCCTCCGTACCCGAGGTGCTGGTCGAGCAGGTCCTGGAGTGGCTCGCCGAGCGCGGCTACGGGGACGTGGAGATCGTCAAGGCCGCCGAGGAGTCCATCACGTTCTCGCTGCCCAAGGAGCTGCGCCGCGACCTGCGCGACGAGGCGGCGACCCTGGTCGCCGAGCGCGGCGGGAGCGGCACCGCAGGGGCGTGACCGCCACGTCCAGGCCGAGACCGCCACGTCCGGGCCGAGACCGGCATCTCCGTGGCGTGACCGTCAGTCGCACGTCGTAACGTGGTGCCATGCAGATCTTCGGCGTGGACATCGGTGGATCCGGGATCAAGGGCGCCCCTGTGGACCTGGACAAGGGAGACCTGGCCCAGGAGCGCTGCAAGGTGCTCACCCCGCACCCGGCGACGCCCGACGGCGTCGCCGACGGGGTGAAGCAGGTCATCGAACACTTCGGCTGGACCGGCCCGGTGGGCCTGACCTTCCCCGGAGTGGTCACGGGCGGCGCCACGGTCCGTACGGCGGCCAACGTCGACAAGAGCTGGGTCGACACGGACGCGCGCGCGTTGTTCGGCGGCCGGCTGGGCGGCCTGCCCGTGACCGTGGTCAACGACGCGGACGCGGCGGGCGTCGCCGAGGTGCAGTTCGGCGCCGGCCGGGACCGGCGGGGCACGGTCATCCTGCTCACCTTCGGCACCGGCATCGGCAGCGCCGTCTTCGTGGACGGAGTGCTGGTCCCCAACACCGAGCTGGGCCATCTCGAGCTGAACGGCCACGAGGCCGAGAAGCGGGCCTCCAGCAAGGCCAAGGAGGACCACGACCTGAGCTGGGAGCAGTGGGCGCGCCGGGTCGGGAAGTACCTCGCCCATGTCGAGATGCTCTTCTCGCCCGAGCTGTTCATCGTCGGCGGCGGGGTCAGCCGCAAGGCCGACAAGTTCCTGCACCTCATCGAGGGCGTGAAAGCCGAGATCGTGCCGGCCCAGCTCCAGAACAACGCGGGCATCGTCGGGGCGGCGATGCACGCGGCGCAGGCGCAGGCGCGGCTCGGGGATTAGCCGGGCGCCCCCGGGCTCAGGCCCGGGACGCGGAGTGCGGGAACCGCCGGTCAGGTACGGCTCCGGCGGGACCGCACCCACAGCACCCGGCGTACCAGCACGATCACCCCCGCGAGCAGCGTGCCCCCGTACAGCCAGCCCGCCTGTGTGGCGAGCCCGGTGACCAGCCCCATCAGCCGCCCGAGCAGCCCCCCGCTGCCGTCCGTCACAGGGAAGAGACCCGCCGCGAAGGCGATCGGCACGACGACCGGCGCGGTGAGCACGTCACCGCCGCGAACCCACAGCGCGGTCAGTACGCACACCGGCAGGAACAGCACGCCGTACAGCGTCAGGGACGCGCCGAAGACCATCTGGTCCAGCAGGCCGAGCAGGAGCATCACCGCCGCGCAGAACAGCCCGCCGCCGAGCCCGGTGAGCCGCAGCCCCGCCGGCTGCCCGTCCGCCGCTCCGGCACTCGCCGGCCGTCCGTCCGCAAGCCGCGACCCGCGCGGGGCCGGCCTACGTAGCTGCGGCGGCAGCGACGCGGGCGGTGTGCCGCGTCGCCGTCCGTTGTTCGGGGGTCGGCTTCTGCGCTGCTCCATTGGACCAACCTAGGTCTGCTTATGTGCTCAATCGGCCCTCAGACACGCCGGTGGGCGCGGCTCGGCCGGAGGTCCCGCGCTCCCGCGAGCCCGCCATCGCGGACGCCGTAGACTGGTGGATCGGCCAGTGTCTCTGGCCCCTGGCAGCCCCTGGCCCCTCTCATCTACGGGAAGTCGCAACGTGTCGCTCACGATCGGAATCGTCGGCCTGCCCAATGTCGGCAAGTCGACCCTGTTCAACGCCCTGACCAAGAACGACGTGCTGGCGGCCAACTACCCGTTCGCCACGATCGAGCCGAACGTCGGTGTGGTCGGCGTCCCGGACGGCCGCCTCGCCAAGCTGGCGTCGATCTTCAAGTCGGAGCGGATCCTCCCCGCCACGGTCGATTTCGTCGACATCGCGGGCATCGTGCGCGGAGCCTCCGAGGGCGAGGGCCTGGGCAACAAGTTCCTCGCGAACATCCGTGAGTCCGACGCGATCTGCCAGGTGATCCGCGCCTTCAAGGACGAGAACGTCGTCCACGTCGACGGCAAGGTCTCGCCGAAGGACGACATCGAGACGATCAACACCGAGCTGATCCTCGCCGACCTCCAGACCATCGAGAAGGTCCTGCCCCGGCTCCAGAAGGAGTCGCGGATCAAGAAGGACATCGCTCCCAAGGTCAAGGCCGTCGAGGAGGCCAAGGAGATCCTGGAGAAGGGCGACACCCTCTTCGCGCACGGCATCGTCCAGGGCACCGAGCGCAACGAGCTCCTGCACGACCTGCACCTGCTCACCACCAAGCCGTTCCTCTACGTCTTCAACGTCGACGAGGACGAGCTGGTCGACGAGGACTTCAAGAACGAGCAGCGCGCCCTGGTCGCCCCCGCCGAGGCGATCTTCCTCAACGCCAAGCTGGAGCAGGACCTCGCCGAGCTGGACGAGGAGGACGCTCTGGAGCTCCTGGAGTCGGTCGGCGCCGAGGAGCCCGGCCTCGCCACCCTCGCCCGCGTCGGCTTCAACACCCTCGGTCTGCAGACCTACCTCACGGCCGGCCCCAAGGAGTCCCGCGCCTGGACGATCAAGAAGGGCGCCACGGCCCCCGAGGCGGCCGGTGTGATCCACACCGACTTCCAGAAGGGCTTCATCAAGGCCGAGGTCATCTCCTTCGGCGACCTGGTCGAGACGGGCTCCGTCGCCGAGGCCCGCGCCAAGGGCAAGGCCCGCATGGAGGGCAAGGACTACGTGATGCAGGACGGCGACGTGGTGGAGTTCCGCTTCAACGTCTGAGCGCGCACGCGGAGGGGCCGGGTTCGGGAGAGCCCGGCCCCTCCGCGTTCTCCGCGACTCGACGGGCCGACGAGCCCGCCGAGTTGAACATCAGCGGAAACGACGTAGATTCGTAAGTGGGCCGCCCGCGGAGCGACCGGCGACCGACTCGATCGTGAGTCCGCCTGGAAGCAGTTCACCGTGGGGCCGGGTCTGTCGCACAAGTTCCGGCCCAGCTTCGCCCGATCGATCGAGTCGGCGACGGAACGAGCATTGTTCGTCGCATCGGGAAGAATCACACCGAGAATATGTGGCCGCGCCGTGCAGCGGCAGCGTTCCGGCGCGCTCATGTTCGCGAGGATGATCATGAAGACGCAGAAACCACAATGCCATGCGCCCGCCTGATGTGAGGGCTTCGGACGAGCCACGGCCGGCGGATCCACCGGCCGGACCGGCTCGGAAACGTACGGATCAGAACGAGGGACTGCCGGCGGACCATGGTGGCAAAGCGGCCGGGATCCAACGTCTGTCCGCGGTATCGCTGATCGTCGTGGCGCTCTCGGTGGTGGGAGTCCTGGTCGCGGTCGCCGTGCACTCGGTGGTGCTGTTCCTGGGCGTCGCCCCTTCCAACGCGCTGTCCCGGCAGCACGCCGCCGGAATCGCCAAATACGCGTACCCCGAGTTCACGCAGAACTGGAAGTTCTTCGCTCCCGAGCCGACGTCGTCGAACACCCATGTGCAGGCCCGGGTGAAGGTCGTGCGGCCCAACGGGGTTCCGTTCACCACCTCGTGGGTCGACCTGACCGCGATGGACGAGGGATGGATCAGGCACAACCCGTTCCCCAGTCAGGCGCAGCAGAACCAACTCCGGAACGCGTGGGCCAACTTCGTCTCCTCGCTCGATGACCAGGGCCGGCCGGCCGGCCAGTACGGGCAGAGGATGCAGCAGTACCTGCTGCGGACCGCCGCCCAGCGCTTCGGACCGTATGTCGAGGGTGGCACGGTGCAGTCCATACAGCTGCGCTCGGCCAGTACGCCCATCGCGGCGCCTCCGGGGAGCGGCGGATACGTCAACACCACGACCGGCTATCTGGTCGAGCCGTGGTGGACCGTCAGGGCGGAGGACTTCCAGTGAGCGCTCACTCCTCTCCGGCGACGCCCGGCCGCGCGTCCACACCGCCCCACGACACGCGCCTGTGGCACCGCGTCGGCAGCGGGGTCAGGCAGGGCCTGGAACGAGTCACCAGCGGTCCGATCGCCCCGTACCAGGCGGCGGTCATCCGGATCGGCCTCTCCTTCACCTGGCTGGTCCTGCTGTTGCGCGAATGGGTGCACCGCGACGTGCTCTACGGGCCGGGAAGCCCGTGGGGCTGGGACATGGCCCGTGAATGGAGTGCCACGAACGGGGCCTTCACCGTGCTCCTCTGGCACGACGGCCGGCTGTGGTTCGAGTTCGTCTACCTGGCGGCCATCGCCGCCGCGGTGATGATGCTCGTCGGCTGGCGGACCCGTACCGCCTCGCTGCTGTTCCTGATCGGCGTGCTGGCGATCCAGAACCGGAACCCCTTCGTGGGCAACGGTGGCGACAACGTCATCCACATCATGGCGATCTACCTGGTGTTCGCGCGCTGCGGCCGGGTCTGGTCCCTGGACGCCCGGCGGCCGGCGGAGGACCAGCAGGGCGGCCGGGACGTCGTCGGGATCGCCCTGTGGGCGTCTCTCACCGTCGTGCTCGCGCTGTTCACCGGACTGGGCGAACTGGGCGCCGGCTGGGCGCTGCTGCTCTGGGGCTTCGCCGCCGCGCAACTGGCGTGGTGGGCGGTGCGGCGCTATGCCCCCGGGGAACCCCGCGCCGTGTTGGAGATGGTCGGCAACGTGGTGCACGCGGGTGCGCTGCTCATGGTCGCGATCCAGGTGTGCCTGATCTACGCCACCTCCGGCTGGTACAAGATCCAGGGCCTCCAGTGGCAGGACGGCACGGCGCTCTACTACGTGCTGAACCTCGGCAACGTCTCCCCGTGGCCCGCTCTGTCCCACGCCGTCGCGGGCAGCAGCCTCGTCGTCCTGCTGCTGACCTACGGCACCGTGATCGTCGAAGTCGCCTTCCCCTTCACGCTGTTCAACAGACGGCTGCGGACCGTGATGGTAGCGATCATGGCTGCCATGCATGTGGGCATCGGCATCCTGCTCGGCCTGCCGTTCTTCGCACTGGCCATGATCACGACGGACGCCTTCTTCCTGCCCACCGCCGTGCTGCACTGGCTGGTCGACCGCGCGAGGCGTTCGGTGCTGTGGGCGCAGAGCTTGACGCAGAGCTGGCGGCCCATACCGCCGATAGCCGAGAAACCGGCCGAGCCTGTCCATCGCCGCGGATGACGCGGGGACGCGGAAAGGCGGTTGCTCCCCGCGGGCTTGCTCCCCGCGGGGAGCCTCCCGCCGTCGGTCACCTCACGGCCTGTCCCAGCGCGCGGTACGGCGGGGTCTGCACCGGGTGGTAGCGCCAGGTGAGTGCCGTCAGTTTGTCCTCGGTGCCGCTGCCGGGCTGGGGAGTCTCCAGAATGACCCGCCGGCCCGAGCGGTCGTCGACGACGAGCGCGGTCTCCTCCAGCATCATGTGCCCGACCAGAGGATGCCTGACCTCGCGGGTGGTGACGCGCTGCCTTCCTATTTCGTGCTGCCGCCACCAGGCGCGGAAATCCGTGCTGCATTCGCTGAGTTCGCGAACCAGCACGGTGAACCACGGTTCGTGCACGTAGAGTCCGGTCGCCGAGCGGAACTCGGCGAGTATTGAGCGGGCGCTCGGCTCCCAGTTCTGAATCAGGTCACGCATGTGATCGCTGAAGAACAGCCACAGCAGATGGCGGTGTGCCGGAGTGGTCGCGGCCGGATCGCCGTACACATCGGCCCGCGCCTGGTTCCAGGCGATAATATTGAACCGGGGGCCGAGAGCGAATGCGGGATAAGGGAGTTGGCTGTCGAGGATGCGCTGGAGCGTCGGCGGCACACCATTCGTGGGTACGGTGGCGCTGGAACGGCCATCCTCGCTCGCCAGGGTCAGAAGATAGTCGTGTTCCTCGCCGTTGAGACGAAGGGCCCCGGCGAGCGAGTTGAGGACATGGTCGGAGACCCTGATGTCCCGGGCCTGCTCGAGTTGGGAGTACCAGCACGAGCTGATACCCGCCAGGTCGGCGACATCTTCGCGGCGCAGCCCGGGGGTTCGCCGCGATGTGCGTGGCGGAAGGCCGACCTCTTCCGGTTGGAGGGCCAGCCGACGCGTTCTGAGGAAGTCCGCGAGCTCCGCTCGCCGTGGGTCGTCATTCATCCGGCGTTCCCTCTGATGGGCTGCTGATGCGGAGGCTTCATAGCCAAATACCCCTACTCGTAGGATAGTCGGTTTCTGTGTTCCGCGCGTGCGAAGTCCCTGCTGGCGGGTGGCGGGTGGCGTCCGGCGATCCGGCCCCGGCCGTGGAACCGCTGCGCGCACGGCTGTCATGAAGGCCGTTATTCGCGGCGGTTGTTGTGGGGCGTTGTGCTTTCGCCGCCCCCGTCGAGCCGGATCGGGGACCGTAGTCACCGATAACCCAGAGTCCTATGATGTCCGGTTTCTTGATGCGGGATATGGCGCGTGTGATCCTGCTGCTGAAAGCGGCGTTCGACCGTTGCGTGGTGCTGATTCACGGGCGCCGGTCATGAACGAGCGACTGTCTTTCGTTCCGCTGGTCGAAGGGAGAAAGGTCATGCGTGGCAAGCGGTACCTCATCCGGCTCAGCCCAGCGCTCATCGCTGCTCTGGCGTTCCCGGCGAGCTTCGCCGGGGAAACGGCCGGTGCTGCACCTCCCGCGGCTGTGGTGGCATCGGCCCACCAGAAGGCGCCCGCGACCACGGACCTCGCTCCGGAGCGCCCGTGCACGCCTAACCGCCAGGGTCGGCAGCAGCAGCAACAGCAGCAGCAACAGCAGCAGCAGCAGCAGCAGCAGCAACAGCAGCAGCAGCAACAGCAGCAGCAGCAACAACAGCAGCAGCAACAGCAACAACAGCAGCAACAGCAGCAGCAGCAACAGCAGCAACAGCAGCAACAGCAGCAACAGCAGCAGCAGCAGCAACAGCAGCAGGGTGGAAAGGGGCAGCAGCAGCAGCAACAGCAGCAACAGCAGCAACAGCAGCAACAGCAGCAGCAGCAGCAACAGCAGCAACAGCAGCAGCAGCAGCAACAGCAACAGCAGCAGCAGCAACAGCAGCAACAGCAGCAGGGCGGCTGAGTCGCCTGGACCAGCTGTCTCGATGCACGAAGAAGGGCCGGGCTCCATCGAGCCCGGCCCTTCCGGCGTTCTCTGCTCGGCGCAGAGCCCGGACTGCGCGTGACAGCTCGGCAGAGGAGGCGGAAACGGGCGACCACGCCGACCGGGGCCGGCCCGGCGGGGCTTAACATGCGCGCAGTCCCATCAGCCCGGGCCTGTCCGCCGGCCCCGCGCTGCCGCCGCCCGAACCAGGAGCACGGTACCGGTGTCCATACCCCCGCCCCCCGGCCCCCCGCAGCCGCACGGGCCCTATCAGCCGCCCCAGCCGCAGCACCCGCAAGGGCCGTACGGGCCGCCGGCGTATCCGCAGGGACCGGGGTACCAGCCGTGGGCGCAGGGCTACAGCCCCTACAACCGGCCCGCCCCTGTCAACGGCCTCGCCATCACCTCCCTGGTGCTCGGCGCGCTGTGCTGTCTGCCGGGCGTGGGGCTGGTGTTCGGGCTGATCGCGCTGCGGCAGATCCGGCGGCGGGGTGAGCGCGGGACGGGGCTTGCGGTGGGCGGCTCGGTGCTGTCCGGGATCGGGCTCGCGCTGTGGGCGCTGATGCTCGCCACGGGCGGCGCGTCCAGCTTCTGGGAGGGAGTGAAGGAAGGGGCGCGTGACGGCGCGAACTCCTCGCTGGTGAAGGGGGAGTGCTTCGACGCGCCCGGCGGAACGCTGAGCGACGGGACCGGCGCCGTGACCGGGGTGCCCTGCTCCGGGGAGCACGACGGCGAGGTGTTCGCCTCGTTCCGGCTGCGGGACGGCGGCTACCCCGGCGAGGACTCGGTGGCCGGCACCGCCGACGAGCGCTGCTACGGACTGCGGGACACCTACGCCATGGACGCCTGGGCCGTCCCCGACGACGTCGACGTCTACTACCGCACGCCCACCGAGCGCGGTTGGTCGGCCGGGGACCGCGAGGTCACCTGCGTCTTCGGCAGCGTGACCGAGGGTGCGAACCTGACCGGCTCGCTGCGCAACGACGCGACCGTCCTCGACACCCACCAGGTCGCCTACCTGAAGGCCGCTCACATCCTGAACGCGGCCGTGGAGTCGGCCCCGGAAGCGGAGTACGTCGAGGACGACCTGCCGGGGCACAAGGCGTGGGCCGGGCGGATCTCCACGGCCCTCGGTGGACAGGCCCGGTCGCTGCGCGGACACGATTGGCCCGGCGGTTCCCGGAAGCCGGTCACCGCCCTGGCCGCCGATCTGGACCGGGTGCGTGCCGAGTGGGCGAAGGCCGCGAAGGCGGAGGACGCCGACGCGTTCTACCAGCACTACGACACCGGCCTGCGGCTGCTCGACCCGAAGGCAGGGGTTCCCGCGCGCAGGGCCCTGGGACTGGCGACCACTCCGCCCGCAGGTGGCGGTCGTGCCAGGGGTGACGCAAGGGACGACGGCTCAGCTGGCGGCAGCGGCATGGCGGTATGAGCCGAACCGCGGCCGTGGTGATCGCTCGGAGGTGTGGCTCCGGCCGCAGCGGGCAGAAAGTGCCTGGGTAGGGCCCTCCCCGGCCCGCTGTCATCACATCGAGTGATTCTCTGGCCTTTGCTTGCACGGGACAACCCACGGTTGCCAGGCTGTTGCTGTCTGTACAACCCGATGGGAGTGGCCAGTGACTTTCGGTGAGCAGCCGGCGTACTTGCGTGTCGCGGGTGATCTCCGCAAGAAGATCGTCGACGGTTCACTGCCTCCCCATACCCGGCTCCCCTCCCAGGCCCGCATCCGCGAGGAGTACGGAGTCTCGGACACCGTCGCGCTGGAGGCCCGCAAGGTCCTGATGGCCGAGGGTCTGGTGGAGGGGCGCTCCGGCTCGGGGACGTACGTGCGCGAGCGGCCGGTGCCCCGGAGTGTGGCCCGCTCCGGCTTCCGCCCCTCCTCGGGTGCCACGCCGTTCCGGCAGGAGCAGGCCGACGCCTCGGTGCGCGGCACCTGGGAGTCCAGCAGCGCGCAGGCCACGGCCGGGGCCGTCATCGCCGAGCGGCTCGGCGTCGAGCCCGGCGCGCGCGTCATGCGCACGAAGTACCTGTTCAGGGAGGCGGGGGAGACCATGATGCTCTCCACCTCCTGGGAACCCCTCGCCGTCACCGGTCGCACCCCGGTGATGCTGCCCGAGGAGGGGCCGCTCGGCGGCATGGGCGTGGTCGAGCGGATGCGGGCCATCGACGTCATCGTGGACAACGTCACCGAGGAGGTCGGCGCCCGGCCCGGCCTCGCCGAGGAACTGCACGTTCTCGGCGGCGTCCCCGGTCATGTCGTCCTCGTCATCCAGCGCACCTACTTCGCCTCCGGCCGTCCGGTGGAGACCGCCGACGTCGTGATCCCGGCCGACCGGTACCGGGCCGCGTACCACCTGCCCGTGAGGTAGCGCACACCCCGGCACGCGCCGCGAGCCGGTGCTCCGCCGCCCACGCTGGCACCCGGTGCCCTACCCGCCGCTGCAATCCGGCCGTTCTCCCAGGTGATCGCCGGTGCGGCCGAAATGCCCCCGGCCCACGGCAACAGCGCAGGGGGCGGCGCGTTCACGGTCGCGCGCCCCCTGCGTTCTGGCTGGTTGCGTACCTCTTTGTGAAAAGACGTATTCGCTCCGTGAAGGTTGGGCGTACGCTCGGGCATATGCGGACTGCGGTTTCCTTGGGCGGGGCTCGGCGGGCGCCCGAGTGCGAGGGAGGGCGGGGCGGTGCGAGAAGGAACGGTGGGGGCCATGAGTGAGGGCACGGGCGTCTCCCTGCCCTGGATCGTGATACGGCAGGACGACAACGGCAATCGCTACCGCGTGGGGCGGTACGCGACCCGGGCCGAGGCCCAGAAGATCGCCGACAGCCTCGACGACCACGGACACAAGCAGCTCTACTGGGTCGAGCGCATCGGTCAGAACGGGAACGGCGCCCACAACTGACCTTCTCCGCCTTCCCGTAGGCTCCACACCATGACGGATCGGCCCATGACGGATCGCCCCACGACAGACCGGATCGTGGTGGTGGGAGCCGCCCTGCTCGACGCCGGCCGACTGCTCGCCGCGCGCCGCAGCGCACCCCCCGAGCTGGCCGGACGCTGGGAACTGCCCGGCGGCAAGGTCGAGCCGGGCGAGCGGCCCGAGGACGCCCTGACGCGTGAACTGGCCGAGGAACTCGGCATCGACGCCGAGCCCGTCGAACGCGTACCGGGGGAGTGGCCGCTGAAGTCCCCGTACGTGCTTCGGGTGTGGACCGTCCGGCTGCGCGACGGCTCCGCCGCCCCCCGGCCCCTCCAGGACCACGACGAACTGCGCTGGCTCACCCCCGACCAGCTCTGGGAGGTGCCCTGGCTCGAGCAGGACGTACCCGCGGTCCGCGAGGTCGCCGCCCGTCTCGGCACGGGAGCGCGCTGAGCGGAGCCCGCGACAGCCGGGCATGGTACGGCGGAGCGCGCCCTACGCCGTTCGCACCACAGTGCGCCGTCCTGCGCGGTACTGCCCCCTGGATACCGGGTATGTGCCCATTAACCCCATGAAAACGGACATGGGTGGGCTCGCTGGCCTGGGAAGTGATCGGCGTGATCGACATCGATGGCGACTGCGCCGAGTGGATTTTCCCCGCGGAGCCGGACGTCGTGCGCACCGCCCGTGGCGCGGTCCGCGGCCAACTGCGCGGCTGGGACCTCGACTGTGTCGCCGACCTCGCGGCGCTGCTGGTGAGCGAGCTGGTGACCAACTCCCTGCGGCACGCCACCGGCCCCATCGGTGTGCGACTGGTGCGCCCCGCGCAGCTCCGCGACACGCTGCTGGTCGAGGTCTCCGACCCGCTCCCCGACCCGCCGCGCGAGCGTGTCGCCCAGCCCGAGGACGAGAGCGGCCGCGGCCTGCAGCTGGTGGCCGGCGCCGCGCGCCGCTGGGGAACGCGGCCCGGCGGTGGCGGAAAGACCGTCTGGTTCGAGCTCGCGGTGCCCGGCTGAGCGCGGTGTACATCCCGGCGTGCGCCGTCCATCCTGCGGGGCCGCCCGGCGACCGGGGCGCAAGTACGTGATTCGAGGCCGTGTTACCTGGTTAGAAGACTGGAAGTGTTGTCGCGGCCCGGTCCGAAAAGCACCTCGACCGAGCTGTGATCGTGAACACCGTGTTGTGCGGCGCCGTAGTGCTGGATACTGCGGGCAGCCGCCCCCGGTGACCGGTACCGGGTGCGGTGAGCTGGAGGGGACGGTTCGCGTGAGCGAGATACCAGCGAAGGCCACGGAGTCCGAGGACCCGTCGGACGGCGCGAGTGACCAGGCCGCACGCAACGCGGGCGGCCCGGGTGACGCCATGTGGCAGAGCAGTCCGCCCGGCTCCATCTACGACTACATCAGGGTCGCGTCCTTCTCCATCGGTCCCGGTGGGCTGGTCGACCAGTGGAGCCTGCGCGCCGAGCAGCTCTTCGGCATCCCCGCCGAACGCGCCGTCGGGATGGACCCGATCGAGGCCTTCGTCGACTACGACCTGCACGAGCGCAGCCAGCGGAAGATGGCCGAGATCCTCGACGGACGGGAGTGGACCGGGGTGGTGCCCTTCCGGATGCCGGACGGGTCGGACGGGGCCCCCGGCGAGGAGGGTCTCGCCGAGGTCTACGTCATGCCCACCCGGACCGCCGAGGGCGAGCGGGCCGCCGTCTGCATCGTGGTGGACGTCCGCACCCTGCGCAGCATCGAGACGGACCTCGCCGCCTCGCAGGCGATATTCGGTCAATCCCCGTTCGGATTCCTGTTGATCGACACCGATCTGAGGGTCCGTCGGGCGAACATGCGTTTCGCCTCCATCTTCGGCGGGACCCCGGACGACCACCGTGGCAAGGGAGTTCACGACTACCTGCCGCGCGCCGAGGCGGATCGGGTTTCGGCCACGCTGCGGCGGGTGCTGGAGACCGGTGACTCCATCACCGACATGCATGTGACCGGGTTCGTCCCGGGCTCCGAGGAGCGCCGGCACTGGTCCGTCAACCTCTACCGGGTGCACAGCGGAAGCGGCCGCCCCATCGGCGTCGCGTGGCTGGGTACCGACATCACCGCCCGCCGCGCGGCCGCCCGGGAGGCGGCGGCGGCCCGGCGCAACCTCGCCCTGCTCAACGAGGCCGGCGCCCGCATAGGAAACTCCCTCGACCTGGAGACCACGGCCCGCGAACTCCTCGACGTCGTCGTCCCCGGCTTCTGCGACCTCGCCACCGTCGACCTCTACCAGGGGCTCCTCATCGGCGACGAGACCCCACCCGGCCTCGCCGACGGCAGCGCCGAACTGCGCCGCGTCGCCTTCGCCAGCGCCGTCTCCGACGCGCCACTCAGCGGCTCCGGTGACACCGTCGCGGTCGGCGCGGTCCACCACTTCCCCTTCAACTCGCCCTGTGCGGACGCCCTGCGCACCGCCCGGCCGCAGCATGTGCCGCCGGAGGACGGGGGACTCGTGCAGTCCACGCTGGCGGTGCCGATGGTCGCCCACGACACCGTCGTCGGACTCGCGCGGTTCGCCCGTACGAAGGGCAGCGAGCCGTTCGGCGACCGGGACCGGGACCTCGCGGTCGAACTGGCCGCGCGCGCCGCCGTCTGTATCGACAACGCCCGCCTGTACCGGCGTGAGCACGAACGGGCGCTGATACTCCAGCGCTCCCTGCTCCCGCCCGGCGACCCGGAGGCCTCCGGGCTCGACATCGCCTGCCGCTACCTGCCCGGGAACGCGGCCACCGAGGTCGGCGGCGACTGGTTCGACGTCATAGAACTCCCCGGTCACCGCACCGCCCTGGTCGTCGGCGACGTCATGGGGCGCGGGCTGCGCGCGGCGGTCGCGATGGGCGAACTGCGCACGGCCGTACGCACCCTGGCGCTGCTGGACCTCGAACCTGCCGAAGTGCTCTCCGCGCTGGACGAGATCGCCCGCGGCCTCGGCACCCCCGGGGGCGTCCAGCAGGCCACCCGCGCCGCGCGCCAGCCCCGCGACGCCGACCTCTCCGAGGTCTACCTCGCGACCTGTGTGTACGCCGTCTACGACTCCGTCACCAGGCGCTGTACGTTCGCCAACGCCGGGCACCTGCCGCCGGTGCTGGTGGAGCCCGGCGAGGCGGCCCTGATGCTCGACGTGCCGCCCGGGATGCCGCTCGGTGTGGGCGGCGAGCCGTTCGAGGAGGTCGAGGTCGAACTGCCGGAGGGCGCACTGCTCGCCCTCTACACGGACGGCCTGGTCGAGTCCCGCGACCACCCCCTGGACGAGGGTCTCCAGGCCTTCGTGGGCGCGCTCACCGACCCCGCCCGGCCCCTGGAGGACGTCTGCGACCACGTCCTGAACACCCTCGACACCCATCACGGCGAGGACGACATCGCGCTGCTGATGGCCCGGGTCCAGGGGCTGCCCGCAGAGTCCGTCGGCGACTGGACGCTGCCGCGCGAGCCGCGCAGCGTGGGGCGGGCCCGTGAGTACGCCCGGGCCCAGCTGGTCGGCTGGGGACTTGAACCGCTGGTCGACACCACGGAGCTGCTGGTCAGCGAGCTGGTGACGAACGCGCTGCGCTACGGGGAGGGTGAGATCAGGCTGCGGCTGCTGCTGGACCGGACCCTGGTGTGCGAGGTGTGGGACTCCGGTCTCGTGCAGCCGCGCCGACGCCGGGCCCGGGACACCGACGAGGGCGGCCGCGGTCTGCAACTCGTCGGGCTGCTCAGCGCGGCCTGGGGTTCGCGGCGCACGCCACGCGGCAAGACGGTGTGGTTCGAACTCCCCCTCCCCGGCGGCGAAACCGGCCTGACCGACCCGGCCGAGGCTCTGCTCAGCCTGTTCTGAGAACCCGGCGCGTCACGGCAGGTGGCGGCGGGAGCGGGTGCGGGGGCCGCCGAAGCTCGCCGGGGGGCCGCCGTCCGGGTCCTCGGCCAGCAGGATGCCGCCGAGGACGGCGCCGGTGACGCCGGTGGCGTGGCCGTCGGCGAACGGGTTCCCGTGGGTGCGCACGTCCCGCTCGGCCAGTTCCCGGGCCTGCCCGGCGAGCACGTCCGCCTCGGTGCCCGAGCCCAGGGCCCGCACCGCCTGCGCCAGCCGGGCCCGCGCCGGTGCGCCCACCGCCCCCCGGTGCACGGCGACGAAGTCCTCCGTGGCGTCGACCGAGGCGCGCGAGACGAGCAGCGCGGCGGCCTCCAGCACTCCGGAACGCCCCGCCTCCAGGTGTTCCACGGCCCGGGTGATCCGCCGCAGCGCGTCCAGCGGGTCGTACGGGCCGCCGATCAGCTCGGCGCGCACAGCGGCCGGCGCCGCGTCGGCGTGCGCGAGCCGGGCCCGCAGCTCCCCGCCGGTCAGTGAGGTGCGCCCGCCCTCCTTCCGCACCCCGGCGATCTCCGCCTCCGCGCCGGTCAGCGCGGCCGGCACCAGCGCGGCCGCCTCCCGCAGCCGGGCCGCGAGCCGTTCCACCCCGCCCACCAGGACACCGGCCTGGGTGACACCGCCCTCGGCGGCGCGCAGCTGCCGGGCGGCCCGTGACTGCTCGCCCGAATCGGCCGCCTGCCGGGCCTCGTTGAGCCGCTCGGTGGCGAACACCAGCCGATCCTTTGCCTGTTCGACAAACCCGGTGACCGGTGCGCTCGCCGAGGGTGCGTACCGCTCCCGCAGTCCCGCCGCCGTCGCCTGCGCCGCCGCCGTCCGCGCGGCCAGTTCACGGAACCGCGCCTCCGCGAGCTCCAGGGCCGCGGTCGTCCCCTGTTCCAGCCCGCGCAGACGGTCCAGCTCCGCCGCCTCGGCGTCCAGCCGCCGGCCCGCCTCCGCGCACCGTCCGACCACCCCCACCAGTGCCTGCCGCCGGGCCGTCGCGTCCCCCGGAACCCCCTCCTCGTAGCGCCGCCACATCGCGAACGCGGCCGACAACTCGGTCTCCGCGGCCCGTAGGGCGGGCGCGAACGGCTCGACCGCCTCCGCCCCGAACAGCGCCTCGACGTAGGAGAGTTCCTCCCGACTGCCACGCACGCAGTCGTCGGCCAGTACCAGCGCGGCGCGGGCCTGCCGCTCGCTCTCGGCCGGAGTGGGCACGGGCGGCGCCGCCGGCACCACGCCCGGTGTGGTGCGGCTCCGGGCCCGCCGGGTGCGCCGCAGATACCCGTAACCGGCGAGCACCCCGGCCGCGCCCAGGGCGGCGAGCGGCAGCACGAGGTCGGTCGTGGAGGTCTCGTCCTGCCCCGGTGCGGCGGAGCCGGCGACCGGTCCGGCCGGGGCGGCGGGAACCGGATCACCGCTCCCCGCCGTCATCACCGGCAACACCAGCCACCCGGTTCCCACCAGCGCACCGGCCGCGGCGAGCGCCAGGCGCACCCGTATGGGCGCGCGGGTGCGCCTGGGCCGGCCGCGGATCGGGGAGGACGTCACATTTCGGAGCGTATGGGCAGGTGGACGCCCGCGCGAGTGGGGCGGACGCGGCCGGGGGAACGCGATGACAGGGGGTCGGGATGGACACGGAACGGCACGACGGGGAGACGGGACCGGACCAGGAGGCACCGCAAGGCCGGGCCTCCGAGGCGCCGCCCGCTCCCGCCGCCGACCAGCCGGCACCCGGCGACGGCGGAAAGCCCAGGCGCCGCCGTCTGCGCCGCGTCCTGCTCGCGGTCCTCCTGGCCCTGACCCTGCCCCTTCTCACCGCCGAGACGGCCCTCCGCCTCAACTACACCGGCACCCCGGCCCCCGGCACCCTCACCCGCCACAAGGACGCCCTCTGGCTGGGCCACGCCTGGGTGGACGGCCGCAAGACCGACGCGGACGTCAAGGCCCTCGCCGACCGCCTCCGGGGTACCGGAATCCGTGACCTGTACGTCCACTCCGGCCCCCTGGAGCACGACGGCACACTCCCGAAGTCAGCCTACAGAAGGGCGGGTTGGCTCACCGCGGCCGTGCACCGGGAACTCCCCGGCGTCCGGGTCCAGGCCTGGCTCGGCGACGTGCTGGCCAGCGAGGGCCCCTCCGGCCTGCACCTGGAGCGCGCCGCCACCCGCGAGGCGATCGTCGAATCGACCCGCGGCGTCCTCGCCGCCGGCTTCGAGGGCGCCCACTTCGACCTGGAGCCCCTCCACTCCGGCGACCGCGACTACCTCTCCCTCCTCGACGACCTGCGCGCCCTCACCCGCGACCGTCACGCCCTGCTCTCCGTCGCCGCCCACCAGATCGACCCGCTGCCCGGCTTCCACTCCTTCTGGGGCACGACCACCGGCCACCCCAAGTGGTGGTCGCAGGCCTACTTCGGGCAGGTGGCCCGCCGAGTGGACCAGATCGCCGTGATGTCGTACGACACCATGCAGCCGCTGCAGAGCCTGTACGGCGGCTATGTGGCCCAGCAAACCAGCCTCGCCCTGGAGGTCACGCCCAGGACCACCGACCTGCTGATGGGCCTGCCCTTCTACCACGAGAACCGCTTCGGCCACTGGGCCCACGCCGAGACGGTCCCGGCCGCCGTCCGCGGCGTCCGCCTCGGCCTGTCCCGCACCGACGCCGGCCGCACCCGCTTCGGCGTCGCCCTGTACGTCGACTTCGCGGCCACCGAGGACGACTGGACCGCCTATCGGAAGGACTGGGTGCGGGGGTAGTGCCGCCCGCTACCGGGAACGTCTCCTGATCTTCGATCCCAGCCAGACCAGCGGGTCGTACTTGCGGTCGACGGCGCGTTCCTTCAACGGGATCAGGGCGTTGTCCGTGATCCGGATGCCCTCCGGGCAGACCTCCGTGCAGCACTTGGTGATGTTGCAGTAGCCGAGGCCGTGCTCGTCCTGGGCCGTGCGCCCCCGGTCCAGGCCCTTCTCGGCGGCCGCGTCCAGCGGGTGCATGTCCAGCTCCGCGATGCGCATCAGGAACCGCGGGCCGGCGTACGCCCGCTTGTTCTCCTCGTGGTCGCGCACGACGTGACAGACGTCCTGGCACAGGAAGCACTCGATGCACTTGCGGAACTCCTGCGAGCGTTCCACGTCCTCCTGCGACATCCGGTACTCGCCCGGGCCGAGACCGGCCGGCGGCACGAACGCCGGGATCTCCCTGGCCTTGCGGTAGTTGTAGCCGACGTCCGTCACCAGGTCCCGGACCACCGGGAAGGCCCGCAGCGGGGTGATGGTGACCGTCTCGTCCCGGTCGAACACCGACATGCGGGTCATGCACAGCAGCCGGGGCCGTCCGTTGATCTCCGCCGAGCAGGAACCGCACTTGCCCGCCTTGCAGTTCCAGCGCACCGCGAGATCGGGGGCCTGGGTGGCCTGGAGGCGGTGCACGATGTCGAGCACCACCTCACCGTCGTTGACCTCGACCGTGAAGTCCGCCAGGCCACCGCCGCTGACATCGCCCCGCCACACCTTGAAGCGGGCCTCGTAGCTGCTCACTCGTACAGCTCCTCTTCGGCGAGGTACTTGACCAGCTCCTCCTTCTCGAAGAGGGCGAGCAGGTCCGGGCGGACGGGTTCGGTGGTCTCCCGGGTGAGCCGGATCTGGCCCCGGGCGGGATCGGTACCGGCGAGGGTGCCGCCGGGGTCGGCGAGCGCGCACAGCAGGTTCACGTTGCGCCAGCCGCGGTCCATGGCGGGGTGGTCCTCCCGGGTGTGCCCGCCGCGCGACTCGGTGCGCTCCAGCGCGGCCCGCGCCACGCACTCGCTGACCAGCAGCATGTTCCTGAGGTCGAGGGCCAGGTGCCAGCCCGGGTTGAACTGGCGGTGCCCCTCGACACCGGCCCGCCGGGCCCGTACCCGCAGCTCGGCCAGCTTGTGCAGGGCCTGCTCCATCTCGCCCTCCCGGCGGATGATGCCCACCAGGTCGTTCATCGTCTGCTGGAGCTCCTGGTGCAGGGTGTACGGGTTCTCCGGCGGTCCCGCCTCGCCCTCCGTCTGCGCGGAGAACGGGCGCAGGGCCTCCGCGGACGCCGTGTTGACCTGGGCGTCGTCGACCCGCGGACGCCGGTCCGCCAGTTCCCGCGCGTACTCCGCCGCGTGCCAGCCCGCCCGGCGCCCGAACACCAGCAGGTCGGAGAGCGAGTTGCCGCCGAGCCGGTTGGACCCGTGCATGCCGCCGGCCACCTCACCGGCCGCGAACAGCCCCGGCACCCCGCGCGCCGCCGCCGTGTCGGACTCGACGGCGATGCCGCCCATCACGTAGTGACAGGTCGGCCCGACCTCCATCGCCTCCGCCGTGATGTCGACGTCCGCCAGCTCCTTGAACTGGTGGTACATCGACGGCAGCCGGCGCCGGACGACCTCGGCGGGCATCCGGGTGGACACGTCCAGGAAGACCCCGCCGTGGGGCGAGCCGCGGCCCTCCTTCACCTCGGAGTTGATCGCCCGGGCCACCTCGTCGCGGGGCAGCAGCTCGGGAGGCCGGCGGTTGTGGTCGGGGTCGTCGTACCACCGGTCGGCCTCCTCCTCCGACTCGGCGTACTTCTCCTTGAACACGTCCGGGATGTAGTCGAACATGAACCGCTTGTTCTCGGAGTTGCGCAGCACACCGCCGTCGCCGCGCACCGACTCGGTGACGAGGATGCCCTTGACCGACGGCGGCCAGACCATTCCCGTCGGGTGGAACTGCACGAACTCCATGTTCAGCAGCGGCGCCCCGGCCAGCAGCGCGAGGGCGTGCCCGTCACCGGTGTACTCCCACGAGTTCGAGGTGACCTTGAACGACTTGCCGATCCCGCCGGTCGCGACGACCACGGCGGGGGCCTCGAGGACGAAGAACCGTCCGGTCTCGCGCTCGTAGCCGAAGACGCCGCCGACCTGATCGCCGTCCTTGAGGATCCGCGTGACCGTGCACTCCTGGAACACCTTCAGCCGTGACTCGTGGTCCCCGGTCTCCCTGGCGTCCTCCTGCTGGAGCGAGACGATCTTCTGCTGGAGGGTGCGGATCAGCTCCAGTCCCGTACGGTCGCCGACGTGCGCGAGCCGCGGGTACTCGTGGCCGCCGAAGTTGCGCTGCGAGATCCGTCCGTCCTTCGTCCGGTCGAACAGCGCGCCCCAGGTCTCCAGCTCCCACACCCGGTCCGGAGCCTCCCGGGCGTGCAGTTCGGCCATCCGCCACTGGTTGAGGAACTTCCCGCCGCGCATGGTGTCGCGGAAGTGGACCTGCCAGGTGTCGTGCTCGTTGGCGTTGGCCATCGCCGCCGCGATGCCGCCCTCGGCCATCACCGTGTGCGCCTTGCCGAACAGCGACTTGCAGATCACCGCCGTACGGGCGCCCCGCTCGCGCGCCTCGATCGCGGCGCGCAGCCCGGCGCCCCCGGCACCGACCACGACGACGTCCCACTCCTGCCGGTCGACCACGGACATCAATCAGTCCCTCACTGGAGTCACTAGAAGAAGCGCGGATCGTCGAAGACGCCGGACGCGACGAGATAGACGTAGAAGTCGGCGAGCGCCACGCTCACCAGGGACGCCCAGGCGAGCAGCATGTGACGGGCGTTCAGCCGCCCGACGAACTGCCACGCGCGGTAGCGCACGGGATGCCGGGAGAAGTGCTTGAGCTTGCCGCCGACGATGTGCCGGCAGGAGTGGCAGGAGATCGTGTACGCCCAGATCAGCACGATGTTGGCCAGGAACACCAGGGTGCCGAGGCCCATGTGGCCCCAGCGGTAGTGCGGGTCCCGGAAGGACAGCACGGTGTCGTAGGTCAGCACGCAGGCGACCAGCAGGGCGGCGTAGAAGAAGTAGCGGTGGATGTTCTGCAGGATCAGCGGGAAGCGGGTCTCGCCGGTGTACCCGCGGTGCGGCTCGGCCACCGCGCAGGCGGGCGGGGAGGCCCAGAAGCTGCGGTAGTACGCCTTGCGGTAGTAGTAGCAGGTCAGGCGGAAGCCGAGCGGGAAGATCAGGATGATGATCGCCGGTGAGACGCCCCACCAGCTCCCGAAGATCTCGGCGTTCGGCCCGGCGCGCATGGTGTGGCAGTTCTCCGCCAGGCAGGGCGAGTAGAACGGCGAGACGTACGGCGCCGCGTAGTAGTGCGCGTTGGCGAACGCCCGCCAGGTCGAGTAGACGACGAAGGCGAGCAGACCGGCCGCGGTGACGCCGGGCGCCAGCCACCAGCGGTCGGTCCGCAGATGCGGTGCGGCGATGGCGGCGCGGGTACCGCCGCGCACGCCACCGCTGTCCGGTTGGGATTCCGTACCAGTAGCCAAGACGGGACTCCGGTCGGTTCGGGGTTCAGGGGGCGTGCCGGTCGCGGGCGCCCAGACCCTCGTCGTCCGAGTCCGTCCACAGGCTGATGTCGTACGGCGTGTCGGAGATGGTGACGAGGTCGGGCCGGCTCGGGGCGGCCGGTTGGCTCGCCGCCTCGCGCAGCAGCCGCAGGCTGTCGCGCAGATGGTCGGCGTCCATCCGGACCCGGCGCATCTCCAGGCCACCGCTGCCGAGCTGCTGCTCCAGGCGTCCGATCGACCGGTGCAGGTCGTCCAGACAGCGTTGGACGGATGTCAGTTCGTCGTGCACGGACATGACTTGCCCTCACTTCCGCGGGTCTGCGGGCCTTGGGCGGCGACGTTCATGCGCCTTGGAGTGTTGCGCGTCACACCTGGTGCTGTGAAGAGATGTGCACCGATTGGCCGAGGCGTACGGATGCACTTTCGGTGTGTTGCGCCGCACGGGTGGGGTTCGTGTCCGTTGCCGCCGTGTCGCCCGCTGTTGCCGGATCCTTTCCTCTTCAGTGGGTGCATAGATCTGATCAGCTCCATATACCGCCAAAAGTGATCATAACGCCCGCGGCTTCCCGGAGGTAGCAGAGATGTCCCACCACGGCGTCGGCCTGCGCGCGGTCCTGCGCCCGGCCGCCATCCTCACCGCGGGTGCCCTAGCGGTGCCGCTCCTGGCCGGCTGCGGCTCCGACGAGGAGGCGAGCCGACCCCTGGCCGGACAGGACATCGGCCTCGTCGCCCGCGACAAGGTCACCGAGGGCGGCACGCTTAAGTGGGCCGTGGACGCCGTGCCGGAGACCCTGAACACCTACCAGGCCGACGCCGACGCGGGCACCACCCGCGTCGCGCAGGCGGTGCTGCCGTCGATGTTCCGGTCCGACGCGAACGGCCGGCCGGTGGCGAACCCCGCCTACCTGGAGTCCGCCAAGGTCATCGAGACCGAACCGCGCCAGGTCGTGCTGTACAAGCTGAACCAGCAGGCGGTGTGGAGCGACGGCCGGGAGATCGGCGCCGCCGACTTCGCCGCCCAGTGGCGCGCCCTGTCCGGCAAGGACAGCGCCTACTGGACCGCCCGCAACGCCGGCTACGACCGCATCGAGAAGATCGAGCGCGGCTCCGGCGACCTCCAGGTCCGGGTCACCTTCTCCCGCCCCTACGCCGACTGGAAGTCGCTGTTCTCCCCGCTGTACCCGAAGGACGTCATGGGCACCCCGGACGCCTTCAACGACGGCGCCCGCCGGAAGCTGAACGTCACCGCGGGCCCCTTCAAGGTGGAGAAGGTCGACACGGCCAAGAAGGACGTCGTCCTCACCCGCAATCCGCGCTGGTGGGGCAGCCCCACCAAGCTGAACGAGCTGGTGCTGCACGCGGTGGACCGCGACAAGCGGGTGTCCGCGCTCGCCGACGGAACCGTGCAGATCGCCGACATCGACTCCGCCGACGCCGAGCGGATCAAGGCGGCCTCCGGCTCGGGCGGCTCCCCGCTGCGGGGCGGCGGCAAGACCTCCGCGAGCAGGCTGCGGTCCTGGGCGCTGGCGCACGGCTTCGAAGCCGAGCAGGTGAAGGTCGGCAGGAAGAAGCTGCGCAAGGCGATCACCCGGTACCTGGAACAGCAGCAGGAACTGCGCGCCTTCGGCGTCCGCAAGTCGCTGGAGCCCGCCTACACCCAGCTCGCCCTCAACGGTGCCGGGGGCATGCTCGCCGACGAGCGGGTCCGCCGGGCCGTCGCGCGGGCCCTCGACCGCGAGGAGCTGGCCAAGGTCGTGCTGACCCCGCTCGGCCTGCCCGCCGTGCCGGTCGGCAGCCACCTCGCCCTGTCCGGGCAGGACGCGTACGCCGACGGCAGCGGCGCCCTGGGCGGCCCGGACGTCAAGGAGGCGCAGGCGCTGCTCACGGACGCCGGCTGGGTGGCCGGCGGCCCGGTGAAGGAGCAGAAGCAGGCCGAGAAGGCGGCCGGCGCCGAGCGCGGCAAGGGCGACAAGGAAAAGAAGTCCGACGGCGGCAAGGACGGCGAGTACATCGTCGGCGAGGACGACAAGGCCAAGCAGCACGAGTCGGCCGAGGAGCGGCGGGAGAAGGGCGACGAGGGCGGCAAGCACCTCGCCCAGGACGGCAGGCAGTACTCCGGCAAGGACCTGAAGCAGGGCGGTGCGCCGGGCGCCTACGCCCCGCGGGGCACCGCCGCCCCGGCCGGCGCCGTGACCGCGCCGCTGGCCAAGGACGGCAAGGCGCTCGACCTGCGCTTCGTGCTCCCCTCGGGGCCGGGATCCGAGACGCTGGACACCGTCGCCGCCCGAATCTCGGCGATGCTGACGAAGGTCGGCATCCGCACGACGATCACCAAGGTCTCGGACGAGAGCTACTTCAAGGACCACATCGCCTCCGGCGACTACGACCTCGCCCTGTACTCGTGGCCGTCCTCCGCCTTCCCCGCCACCGACGCCCGGCCGATCTACGGCAAGCCGATCCCGGCCGCCGACGGCTCGGTGAACATCGAGCAGAACTACACCCGGGTCGGCACCGACCAGGTCGACCAGCTCTTCGACCAGGCCGCGGCGACGCTGGACGAGGACGAGGCGCGCGACCTGATCCGCAAGGCTGACTCCCGTATCTGGGCCGCGGCCGCCTCCATCCCGCTCTACCAGCGGCCCGAGCTGGTGGGCGTGCGCAAGGACGTGGTCAACGCGGGCGCGTTCGGCTTCCGGACGCCGGTCTACGAGGACATGGGTTTCCTGAAGAAGGGCGCGAAGATCGCACCCGGCCCGACCGCCACGAAGTGAGGCCCGGCCTGTCCGGGCGGTGAACCGGAGACCGTCCGGAATGTGAACCCGAGCCGTCCGGCACCCGACCCCGTGGCCCTGCGGAGGCCTTCACCCGCAGGGCCACGTACCATGGGGTGAGGCCGTGGCGTGTCCAGCCCGGCAGGGCCCGCGCATCAGCAAGACGTCCGCGCAGGGCAATCCTCATACTCCGGGAGTACGCCGCACCATGGCTGTGACTGCAACGCGTCACGACATCCGCAACGTCGCCATCGTCGCCCACGTCGACCACGGCAAGACGACCATCGTCGACGGCATGCTGAAGCAGGCCGGCGCGTTCGCCGCCCACCAGCTCGAAGGCGTCGACGACCGCATGATGGACTCGAACGACCTGGAGCGTGAGAAGGGCATCACGATCCTCGCCAAGAACACGGCGGTCAAGTACCACCCGAAGGACGGTGGGGAGCCGATCACGATCAACATCATCGACACCCCCGGCCACGCCGACTTCGGTGGTGAGGTCGAGCGCGGTCTGTCGATGGTCGACGGCGTGGTGCTCCTCGTCGACGCCTCTGAAGGCCCCCTGCCGCAGACCCGCTTCGTGCTGCGCAAGGCCCTCCAGCAGCGCCTGCCCGTCATCCTGTGCATCAACAAGACGGACCGCCCGGACTCCCGGATCGACGAGGTCGTCAACGAGACGTACGACCTCTTCCTGGACCTGGACGCGGACGAGGACCAGATCGAGTTCCCGATCGTCTACGCCTGCGGCCGTGACGGCGTCGCCTCGCTGACCAAGCCGGAGGACGGCACGGTCCCGGCCGACAGCGACAGCCTGGAGCCCTTCTTCTCCACGATCCTGGAGCACATCCCGGCCCCCACGTACGACGAGGAGGCCCCGCTCCAGGCCCACGTCACCAACCTCGACGCCGACAACTTCCTCGGCCGCATCGCGCTGCTCCGCGTCGAGCAGGGCGAGCTGCGCAAGGGCCAGACGGTCGCCTGGATCAAGCGCGACGGGTCCATCAGCAACGTCCGCATCACCGAGCTGATGATGACCGAGGCGCTCACCCGCAAGCCCGCCGAGAAGGCCGGACCGGGTGACATCTGCGCCGTGGCCGGCATCCCGGAGATCATGATCGGCGAGACCCTCGCCGACACCGAGAACCCGGTCCCGCTCCCGCTGATCACGGTGGACGAGCCGGCCATCTCCATGGTGATCGGCACCAACACCTCCCCGCTGGTCGGCCGCGGCGGCACCGGCAAGGGCGCCGACGCGAAGGCGGCGGTCAAGGACCGCAAGGTCACCGCCCGCCAGGTCAAGGACCGCCTGGACCGCGAGCTGATCGGTAACGTCTCGCTGCGCGTCCTGGACACCGAGCGTCCGGACGCCTGGGAGGTCCAGGGCCGTGGTGAGCTGGCGCTCGCCATCCTGGTCGAGCAGATGCGCCGCGAGGGCTTCGAGCTGACCATCGGCAAGCCCCAGGTCGTCACCAAGGACGTCGACGGCAAGACCTACGAGCCGGTCGAGCGCATGACGATCGACGTGCCCGAGGAGCACATGGGCGCCGTCACCCAGCTCATGGGTGTCCGCAAGGGCCGGATGGACAACATGTCCAACCACGGCTCGGGGTGGGTCCGCATGGAGTTCGTGGTGCCCTCCCGCGGTCTCATCGGGTTCCGGACCGAGTTCCTGACCCAGACCCGCGGTACGGGTATCGGACACTCCATCCACGAGGGCTTCGAGCCGTGGTTCGGCACCCTGCAGACCCGTAACAACGGCTCGCTGGTCGCCGACCGCTCCGGTGCCGTCACCGCCTTCGCGATGACGAACCTCCAGGAGCGCGGCGTGCTGTTCACGGAGCCGGGCACCGAGGTGTACGAGGGCATGATCGTCGGTGAGAACTCGCGCTCCGACGACATGGACGTGAACATCACCAAGGAGAAGAAGCTCACGAATATGCGGTCCTCGTCAGCCGACTCGTTCGAGGCGATCGTGCCGCCGCGCAAGCTGTCGCTGGAGCAGTCCCTGGAGTTCTGCCGCGACGACGAGTGCGTCGAGGTGACCCCGGAGGCGGTTCGCATCCGCAAGGTGAACCTGGACGCCCGCGAGCGCGCCCGCGCCGCGAGCCGCGCCAAGCACGGCTGACGCCGGCGCTCCAAGCCCGTAGAACCCGGTCCTCCGCCGTCAGGAGGGCCGGGCTTTCGGCATGTATGTCCGGACCCCGCACGGGTAGCGACTCCGTGACCGGTTCGCCCGGACAGCCGCCGGTACCGAGTGTTCGGATACCGGGGACAAGCGCGTCAAGTTTCGGACATGTAACGAAAAAAAAGTAATGAGCTGTCCGATTTGCCGAGAACGCTTTGGGCGTGTCAAGCGCGCACAGGTGTCGATCTCTGCAATTTTTGCTCAAAATAATGACGGTAGGGAGATCCCTATGTCTTCCGCCCTTGACGCGCGTTGAACGCATTGGCGAAAGTTCCCCCAAACCGCAGAACTCTCCGGTATCTGCGCTGCGCTCAGCTCTCCAACCCCCCGGGGGAAGAACTCACATGTCCAGTCCTGCCAAGGCTGAAGGCTCCGGGCCGTCGGTTGCCCTGGAGCCCGAACTCGAGCCGGCTCCTGCGCCCGCCAAGGGCGAGACCAAGCTCGAGGGTCGCTCTCCCGGCCAGTTGATGTGGCAGCGCTTCAAGCGTGACCGTACCGGTGTCATCTGTGCGGTGATAGTGATTTTGTACTTCGTCATCGGTCTGGCCGCGCCGCTGCTGACGAAGCTCAGCGGGACGGACCCGTACACCCTGTACGGCCAGGACCCGACGTACCAGGACAACCCGGTCCTCGACGAGTTCGGTCTGCCGCTCGGCTACTTCGGCGGTCTGTCCGGGTCGCACTGGTTCGGCGTCGAGCCGCAGTACGGCCGCGACGTGTTCGCGATGCTGGTGTACGGCATGCGCACCTCGCTGTTCATGGCGGTGGGCATCACGGTCCTGATGATGGTGACCGGTGTCATCCTCGGTCTGATCGGCGGCTACTTCGGCGGCCGGACCGACTACTGGATCGGCCGGGTCACCGACTTCTTCCTCGCCTTCCCGCAGCAGCTGTTCTTCATCGCCTTCATGCCCGTGGTGACCGCGTTCTTCGTGGACCCGCGCGAGGAGACCCCCACGTACCTCCGTGCCGTGGCGATGCTGATCGTGCTCTGGCTCCTCGGCTGGATGGGCATGGCGCGCCTGGTGCGCTCGACCGTGCTGTCCCTGCGTGAGCGGGAGTTCGTGGAGGCCGCCAAGGTCTCCGGCGCCTCGCCCTGGCGGATCGTCCGCAAGGAGATCCTTCCGAACGTGGTGACGCCCATCCTGGTGCAGTTCACGTACACGCTGCCCAGCACCATCCTCACCATCGCGTTCCTGTCCTTCGCCGGTGTCGGCTTCGTCGAGCCGACACCGGACTGGGGAAAGCTGTTCGCCAACGGTGCCAAGTACACCGAGCAGGACCCGGCGTTCCTCTTCTTCCCCGGTCTCGCCTTGGTGATCTTCGTCCTTGCCTTCAACCTCCTCGGAGACTCGGTACGGGACGCGTTCGACCCCAAGTCCGGGCGGTAGATCGTCCACTTGTGGGGGGATGACTGCCACCCCCGGAGTCGGCCTACCAGCCGCGTAAGGCAGTACTTCAGGAATATCAACCGACAGGTAGGTGCATTCGCCTCATGAAGTCGTTCAGCTCGCGCAGAGCGCAGGCCATCGTCGTCGCGATAGCGGCCGGCTCCCTCGCGCTCACCGGGTGCTCCGAGAACAAGGGGGGCAACACCGGGCAGGACTCGAAGAAGGACCAGGAGCAGGCCTCGGTCCAGTCCAAGGCGGTCACCTACGCCGACGCCGCCGGCTCGACCGGTCCGGCCGAGGACGTCGCCGGTGCCCAGAGCGGCGGCACCATCACGGTCTACCAGGAGGCGGGCCTCTCGCACCTGGACCCGGGCCAGATCTACGTCTCCGACGCCGGTCAGGTCGCCAACCTGCTGTTTCGTCGCCTGACGCAGTTCAAGGAGGACGGCAAGGGCGGCGTCTCGGTCGTGGGTGACCTCGCCACCGACGCGGGCAAGATGTCCGACGGCGGCAAGACCTGGACGTTCACCCTCAAGGACGGCGTCAAGGACTCCAAGGGCAACGCCATCACGTCCGACGACGTCCGCCACACCGTCGAGCGCCAGTTCGCCAAGTTCATCTTCGACGGCCCGCCCTACCTGCACGACTGGCTGGCCGGCAAGAAGTACACGGGCAAGTACCGCGAGCTGCTGCCCGGCGGCGGCTTCGACGGCAAGCACCTGCCGAAGTCCGTCCTGGACACCCCGGACGACAAGACCGTCGTCTTCCACTTCGACCAGGCCCGCCCGGACCTGCCCCAGACGCTGGCCATGGCCGGCTACGGGATCGTCCCCAAGAAGGACGACACGAAGGAGAAGTACGACACGGCCCCGGTCGCCACCGGCCCGTACAAGATCCAGTCGTACAAGAACGGCAAGTCCCTGGTGCTCGTCAAGAACACCAACTGGGACCCGAAGACCGACTCCGTGCGTCACCAGTACGTCGACGGCTGGAACTTCCAGTTCGGCGTGACCGAGTCGACCCAGACCAAGCGTCTGATCGCCGACCAGGGCAACGACAAGAACGCCATCCAGCTCACCGGCGGTGTCGAGGCCACGCAGATCCAGGACGTCATCAAGAACCCGGCCGTCAGCAAGCGCACGGTCAAGGGCTACCAGCCCTACGTGATGCAGCTGTCGTTCAACCTGGACCGCGTGAAGAACGTGAAGGTCCGCAAGGCCATCACGTACGCCGTCAACTCGAAGTCGCTCATCGCCGGTGAGGGCGGTGTCTACGGCGGTGACGTGGCCCCGAACTTCTTCGCCCCGACCCTGCCGGGCTACGAGGCCAAGTACGACCCGTACGGCCGCCTGAAGACGCCGCAGGGCAACATCGAGAAGGCCAAGGAGCTCCTCAAGGGCGTCCCGGCGGCCGACAAGAAGGTCGTCTTCGCCTACGGCAACAGCGAGAACGGTCAGAAGCGCAAGGTCGCCATCGAGGACGCCCTCTCCAAGGTCGGCTTCGACGTCGTCTCCAAGGAGGTCGACGCGGCGAGCTACTACGAGCAGATCGGCAAGCTCGACAACCCGTACGACATGTACGTCACGGGCTGGGGCCAGGACTGGCCGAGTGCCTCCACCGTGGTCACCCCGGTCTACGACGGCACGCAGGTCGCGGACGGTTCGCCGAACTACTCGCACGTCAAGGACGCGAAGCTCGACGGCCTCATCCAGAAGGCTCTGTCCCAGAAGCCGACCGAGGCCGCGGCCACGTGGAAGGAAGCCCAGCACTACATGCTGGAGGACCTCGTCCCGGCGGCTCCGCTGTGGTACACCAAGCAGTTCCAGCTCTCGGGCTCCAACGTGGGCGGCGCCCGCTACGGCTCGGTGTCGAGCCTCATCGACATCAACCAGCTGTACCTGAAGAAGTCGTAACTCTCTACGGCTGAACGCGGGGACGCGCACCAGGCGGAGCGCGTCCCCGCACCTCCGTGAAACCTCCCACTCGTCTCCGCAGAGAGCAGCCCTCCCGCCATGCTTCAGTTCATCCTCCGGCGCACGGTCGGTGCCGTCGTCACTCTGTTCCTCATCGGCGCCGTCACGTTCTTCCTGTTCGTGGCCGCGCCCTCCGACTACGCCTCCCTGGCCTGTGGCAAGGACTGCTCTCCTCAGCGGCTGGAGGACATCCGCCAGGCCCTCGGTCTCAACCTCCCCATCACCCAGCAGTTCTGGGACTTCATGTCCGGCATCTTCGTCGGCCGTGACTTCCCGACCGGTCACTGCACCGCTCCGTGCCTCGGCCAGTCGTTCTACTCGGGCGACATGGTCTGGTCGACGATCATGGACCGCTTCCCGACCACGCTGACGCTCACCGCCGGCGGTGCGGTCGTCTTCCTCGTGGTCGGTGTGGGAGCCGGCATGATCGCCGCGTACAAGCGCGGCTCCTTTGTCGACAAGGCCGCCACCGGCGCCTCGATGGTGCTCAGCTCGTTCCAGATCTACCTCCTCGGCCCGATCGTCCTGTGGATCTTCGTCTACAGCACCGGCTGGATGGAGAACCCCGCGTACGTCCCGATCACCAAGGACCCCTGGGGCTGGTTCGTCGGCATGCTGCTGCCGACGCTCGTGATGGCCACGATCTTCACCGCGCAGTACACCCGTATGGCGCGCTCCTCGATGATCGAGCAGCTCGCCGAGGAGCACGTGCGCACCGCCCGCGCCAAGGGCATGTCGCGCAAGTACGTCTTCTTCCGCTACGCCTGGCGTGGCGCGCTCATCCCGATCGTCACCGTCCTCGGCATCGACCTGAGCAGCATGCTCGGCGGCGCCGTCGTCACCGAGCTGACCTTCTCGCTGCAGGGCATCGGCCGCCTGGCCGTGGACGGCGCGATCCACAAGGACCTCCCCATGACCATGGGCGTCATGCTGTTCGGTGCCTTCTTCATCCTGATCTTCAACATCCTCACCGACATCGCGTACGCCTGGATCGACCCGCGCGTCCGGCTCTCCTAGGAAGAACGAACCACCGTGACCACACTGACCAAGACCGAGGACGCGTCGGCCCCGACCGGTCCGGAGAGCTTCCTCTCGGTGCGCGATCTGAAGGTGCAGTTCTCCACCGAGGACGGCATCGTCAAGGCGGTCGACGGCCTCTCCTTCGACGTCGAGCGCGGCAAGACCCTGGGCATCGTCGGCGAGTCCGGCTCCGGCAAGTCCGTCACCAACCTGACGATCCTGGGCCTGCACAACCCGCGGACCTCCACCGTCGACGGCGAGATCGTCCTTGACGGCAAGGAGCTCGTCACCGCCGGCGAGCGGGAGCTCGAGCGGCTCCGCGGCAACAAGATGGCGATGATCTTCCAGGACCCGCTGACCGCGCTGTCGCCGTTCTACACGGTGGGCCGCCAGCTGTCCGAGCCGTTCATGAAGCACCGCGGCGCCTCCAGGAAGGAGGCCAAGGACCGGGCCATCCAGATGCTGGAGAAGGTCGGCATCCCGCAGCCCAAGGTCCGCTTCGACGACTACCCGCACCAGTTCTCCGGCGGTATGCGCCAGCGCGCGATGATCGCCATGGCGCTGATGTGCGACCCCGAGCTGCTGATCGCCGACGAGCCGACCACCGCGCTGGACGTGACGGTGCAGGCGCAGATCCTTGACCTGCTCAAGGACCTCCAGCAGGAGTTCGGCTCCGCGATCATCTTCATCACCCACGACCTCGGCGTCATCTCCCACATGGCGGACGACCTGCTGGTGATGTACGCGGGCCGGGCCGTGGAGCGCGGCAGCGTCCGCGAGGTGCTGCACGAGCCGAAGCACCCCTACACCTGGGGCCTGCTCAGCTCGATGCCGCGCCTGGACAGCGACCTCGACCAGCACCTGACGCCGATCCCCGGCAGCCCGCCCTCGCTGCTCAACCCGCCCGCCGGGTGCCGCTTCCACCCGCGCTGCGCGTTCAAGGAAGAGGTGCAGGGCAACCTCTGCTCGGAGGTGCGGCCGCCGCTCGCCGATGGTCGCGCGGCCGCGTGCCACCTCACGGCCGAGCAGAAGCAGACCATCTTCATCGACAAGATCCAGCCCCGGCTGCGCTAGGGAGAACTGAGACATGAGCGACAACCTCACCCTCCCGGCACCGCAGGGCACCTCCGGCACCCCGGCGGAGGCGCTTCTCGAGGTCAAGGGCCTCACGAAGCACTTCCCGATCTACGGCGGCTTCCCGATCAAGCGGCGGGTCGGCGCGGTCCAGGCCGTCGACGGCATCGACCTCACGGTCGGCGTCGGCGAGAGCGTCGGCCTGGTCGGCGAGTCCGGCTGCGGCAAGTCGACCACCGGCCGGCTCATCACCCGGCTGCTGGAGCCGACCGCCGGCTCGATCACCTACGCGGGGCAGGACATCACCCACGCCTCGCGCCGGCAGATCGCGCCCGTGCGGTCCGAGATCCAGATGATCTTCCAGGACCCGTACTCCTCGCTGAACCCGCGGCAGACCGTCGGCTCGATCATCAAGTCGCCGATGGAGGTCAACGGGATCGAGCCGGAGGGCGGCCGGGAGAAGAAGGTCCGGGAGCTGCTGGAGCTCGTCGGTCTGAACCCGGAGCACTACAACCGCTTCCCGCACGAGTTCTCCGGCGGTCAGCGTCAGCGCATCGGCGTCGCCCGCGCGCTGGCCCTGAACCCGAAGCTGATCGTGGCGGACGAGCCGGTCTCCGCGCTGGACGTCTCCATCCAGGCGCAGGTGGTGAACCTGCTCCAGGAGGTCCAGCGGGAACTGGGCATCGCCTTCCTGTTCATCGCCCACGACCTCGCCGTGGTGCGGCACTTCTCGCAGCGCGTCGCGGTGATGTACCTCGGCAAGATCGTCGAGGTCGGTGACCGTGAGTCGATCTACAACCGGCCGCGTCACCCCTACACGCACGCCCTGCTGTCGGCCGTGCCGGAGGTCGGCGTCGACACGGAGACCGCTGACCGGGAGCGCATCCGGCTCTCCGGCGACGTCCCCTCGCCGATCCACCCGCCGTCCGGCTGCCGCTTCCGCACCCGGTGCTGGAAGGCGCAGGACAAGTGCGCGACGGAGGAGCCGCCGCTGGTGCAGCTCTCCGGCAACCGTAACGGCCACCTGACGGCCTGCCACTTCCCGGAGGAGCCGACGACCGAGGCCCGTGACGAGGACATCGTCATGGACCCGGCGCTGCTGGCGCTGGAGGAGAGCGACACCCCGGAGGCCTAGGAAGCCGCCGTCCGGGCGACGGTGATGATCTCGGGGGCGGCGGGGGTCAGTGGCCTCCGCCGCCAGTCCCCGTAGCGCTCGGCGGCGGTCAGACCGGCCTCGCCGAGGAAGCCGTCCAGGGCGTCGGTGCCGAGGAACCGCAGGGTGCTGCGGCACACCAGTGGCTGCTCCCACCGAGCGCCCGCATAGGTCTCCGTGAATCCGAGCCGGTCCCCGACGGGGGCCGGCTCGGCGTCGTGCCATACCTTCACCACACCGCCGTCGCCGTCGGGGATCTCGTACACCTTCTCCGGCGTCCAGCGCTCCCAGGCGCGGGCCGCCGGATTCCGCGTCTCGAAAACGAAGCGGCCGCCCTCGCCGAGCGCCCGCCGGACTCCGCGCAGACAACCGCGCACGTCCTCGTCGCCGAGCAGTTCCTGGAAGGCGTGACCGGTCATCACGACCAGGTCGAACGCCCCTTCCCAGTGGTGCGTCGTGAGGTCCCCGAGCACCCATTCGGCCGTCGGCTGCGCCCGCCGCGCCTGTACGAGCATGGCGGCGGCCGGATCCAGTCCGGTGAGCCGGCCCCGGTGGCCCGCCTCCCGGGCGGCGCGCAGCAGCCGGCCGGTCCCGCAGCCGACGTCCAGGACCGACTCCGCCTCCATGACGAGCCCCAGGTAGAAGTCGTCGTCCGGGCCCCATCCGTTCAACTTGTCGTACAGCGAGGCGAGTTCCATGTCGGCGAATACGCGATCGACCATGCCGTGAGTCTGCCTGCTGATCCGTCGATCAGTAAGGGGATCGAGGAATCCGCCACGAGGCCTGAGTTTTATATGCCTTTTCATGTGATATGTCTGATTGCGTATCAGGAGGAGGTGCGATGCGCGGAGCCGGGCACTCCCGACGGGCCGCGGGCGCGGTGCTGCTGGCCCTCGCCGCGACGGCCTGCGGGGGCGGCGCCGGCGGCGCGGGCGGCGCCGGGGTGCTGAGCTCCTCCTGGGGCGACCCGCAGAACCCGCTGGAGCCGGCCAACACCAACGAGGTGCAGGGCGGCAAGGTGCTCGACATGATCTTCCGGGGCCTGAAGCGGTACGACCCGAGGACCGGCCAGGCGAAGGACATGCTCGCCGAGAGCATCGCGACCACGGACTCCACGAACTTCACGGTCAGGGTCCGGGACGGCTGGACCTTCTCCAACGGCGAGAAGGTGACCGCGAGGTCCTTCGTGGACGCGTGGAACTACGGGGCGAGCCTGCGGAACAACCAGAAGAACGCCTACTTCTTCGGCTACATCGAGGGCTACGACAAGGTCCACCCCGACAGCGGCAAGCAGACCGCGGACACCCTGTCGGGGCTCCGGGTCACCGGCCCCCTGACCTTCACCGTCAGGCTCAACCAGAAGTTCTCCAGCTTCCCAGACACCCTCGGCTACGTCGCCTTCGCCCCGCTCCCGAGGGCGTTCTTCACCGACCACGCGGCCTGGGTGAGCAAGCCGGTCGGCAACGGGCCGTACCGGGTCCGGTCGTACACCAAGGGCTCCGCCATGGCCCTGGAGAAATGGGACGCCTATCCGGGCCGGGACCGGGCCCGCAACGAGGGCGTCAGCCTGCTGGTCTACACGGACAACAACACCGCGTACACCGACGTGCTGGCCGGCAACCTCGACCTGGTCGACGACGTGCCCGCCACCCAGCTCAAGAACGTCAGCACCGACCTCGACGGCCGCTACATCAACACCCCGGCCGGCATCCTGCAGACCCTGGCCTTCCCGTTCTACGACCCCAAGTGGAACACCGACGGAGCCCGGAAGGTGCGCACGGGCCTGTCCATGGCGATCAACCGCGCGCAGATCACCCGGACCCTCTTCCGCGGCACCCGCACCCCGGCCACCGACTGGACCTCCCCGGTCCTCGGCACGAAGGGCGGCTACCAGTCCGGCCTGTGCGGTCACGCCTGCGAGTACGACCCCGACGGCGCCAAGAAGCTGGTCGAGGAGGGCGGCGGGATCCCCGGCGGGCAGCTGAAGATCACCTACAACGCGGACTCGGGCTCGCACAAGCAGTGGGTGGACGCCGTGTGCAACTCCATCAACAACGCCCTCGGCGACGACCGGGCCTGCGTCGGCAACCCGATCGGCACCTTCGCCGACTTCCGCAACCAGATCTCCCGGCACAAGATGCCCGGTCCCTTCCGGGCCGGCTGGCAGATGGACTACCCGTTGATCCAGAACTTCCTGCAGCCGCTGTACTACACGGGAGCCTCGTCCAACGACGGCACATGGTCGAACAAGCAGTTCGACCGTCTCGTCGACCGGGCCAACGCCGAGAGCGACACCGCCCGTTCGGTCACGCTCTTCCAGCAGGCCGAGGGCGTGGTGCGGGACAACATGGCCGCCATCCCCCTGTGGTACCAGAACGGCAGCGCCGGCTACTCCGCGCGCCTGTCCCACGTCGCGCTCAACCCCTTCAGCGTCCCGGTCTACAACGAGATCAAGGTCGGCTGAGCCGTCGTGGGGCGCTATGTCGCGAGGCGGCTGCTGCAGATGATCCCGGTGTTCATCGGGGCCACGCTGCTGATCTTCCTGATGGTGAACGTCATGGGCGACCCGATCGCCGGCCTGTGCGGCGAGCGGAGCTGCGACCCGGCGACGGCGGCCCAGCTCAAGAAGGAGTTCGGCCTCGACAAGCCCCTCTGGCAGCAATACCTGACCTACATGGCGAACATCTTCACCGGGGACTTCGGAACGGCGTTCAACGGCCAGCCGGTCACCGAGCTGATGGCGACGGCGTTCCCGGTCACCATCCGGCTGACGATCGTCGCGATCCTCTTCGAGATCGTCGTCGGCATCGCCCTGGGCGTGGTCACGGGGCTGCGGCGCGGCCGGCCGGTCGACACCTCGGTGCTCGTCGCCACCCTCGTGGTCATCGCCGTGCCCACCTTCGTCACCGGTCTGCTGCTCCAGTTGCTGCTGGGCGTCGAGTGGGGCTGGATCAAACCCTCCGTCTCCCCGGCCGCGACCTTCGACGAGCTGATCGTGCCCGGCCTGGTCCTGGCCTCCGTCTCGCTCGCCTACGTCACCCGGCTGACCCGCACCTCCATCGCCGAGAACAAGCGGGCCGACTACGTGCGCACGGCCGTCGCCAAGGGCCTGCCCCGGCACCGGGTGATCACCCGGCACCTGCTGCGCAACTCCCTCATCCCCGTGGTCACCTTCATCGGCACCGACGTCGGCGCGCTGATGGGCGGCGCCATCGTCACCGAGCGGATCTTCAACATCCACGGCGTCGGCTACCAGCTCTACCAGGGCATCCTGCGGCAGAACACCCAGACGGTCGTCGGCTTCGTGACCGTGCTCGTGCTGGTCTTCCTGGTCGCCAACCTGCTGGTGGACCTCCTGTACGCCGTACTCGACCCGAGGATCCGCTATGCCTGAACAGCGACGGGAGCACGACGGCGCGATCGCGGGCACCGGCATGGGGGGCGCCATGGACCTCGCGGCCAGCGAGGCGACGACGCTCGAACGGCCCCCGGGCGGCCCCGGCGGCACGCCGGACACCGGCAGGCCGCGTTCGCTGTGGTCCGACGCCTGGCGGGACCTGCGCCGCAACCCAGTCTTCCTGGTCTCCGCCCTCGTCATCCTCTTCCTGGTCTTCATCTCCCTGTGGCCCTCGGCGATCGCCCCCGGCAGCCCCCTGAGCTGCGACCTGGCCAAGGCCCAGGACGGCCCCGCACCCGGCGCCCCCTTCGGGTACGACGGCCAGGGCTGCAACGTCTACACCCGGACCGTCTACGGCGCCCGTACGTCCGTCACGGTCGGCGTCTGCGCCACGCTCGGGGTCGCGCTGCTCGGGTCGGTGCTGGGCGCCCTGGCCGGATTCTTCGGCGGTGTGTGGGACTCGGTGCTCTCCCGGGGCACCGACATCTTCTTCGCCATCCCGGTCGTCCTCGGCGGTCTCGTCCTGCTGTCCGTGGTCACCAGCAACACGGTCTGGCCGGTCATCGGGTTCATGGTGCTGCTGGGCTGGCCGCAGATCTCCCGGATCGCGCGCGGCTCGGTCATCACCGTCCAGCAGAACGACTACGTCCAGGCGGCCCGCGCCCTCGGCGCCTCCCACTCCCGGATCCTGCTGCGGCACATCGCCCCGAACGCCGTCGCCCCGGTGATCGTCGTCGCGACCATCGCGCTCGGCACGTACATCGCGCTCGAGGCGACCCTGTCCTACCTCGGCGTCGGCCTCAAGCCGCCCAGCGTCTCCTGGGGCATCGACATCTCCGCCGCCTCGCCCTACGTCCGCAACGCCCCGCAAGCGCTGCTGTGGCCCGCGGGCGCCCTCGCCGTCACGGTCCTCGCCTTCATCATGCTCGGCGACGCGGTGCGCGACGCCCTCGACCCGAAGCTGAGGTGACGGACGGCATGCTGCTCGAAGTGCGCGACCTGCACGTGGAGTTCCGTACCCGGGACGGGGTCGCCAGGGCCGTCAACGGGGTGTCGTACGCCGTCGACGCGGGAGAGACCCTGGCGGTGCTCGGCGAGTCCGGCTCGGGGAAGTCGGTGACCGCGCAGGCCGTGATGGGCATCCTCGACATGCCCCCGGGCCGGATCACGGGCGGGGAGATCCTCTTCCGGGGCCAGGACCTGCTGCGGCTGAAGGAGGAGGAGCGGCGCGGTGTCCGGGGCTCCGGGATGGCGATGATCTTCCAGGACGCGTTGTCCGCCCTCAACCCCGTCCTCTGCGTGGGCGACCAGCTCGGCGAGATGTTCGTGGTGCACCGGGGCATGTCGAGGAAGGACGCCCGGGCCAGGGCGGTCGAGCTGATGGACCGGGTGCGCATCCCCGCCGCCGCGCAGCGGGTGCGGGACTACCCGCACCAGTTCTCCGGCGGCATGCGCCAGCGCATCATGATCGCCATGGCGCTGGCCCTGGAGCCGGCGCTCATCATCGCCGACGAGCCCACCACCGCCCTGGACGTCACCGTGCAGGCCCAGGTCATGGAGCTGCTGGCCGAGCTGCGGCGCGAGTACCGGATGGGCCTGATCCTCATCACCCATGACCTCGGGGTCGTCGCGGACGTCGCCGACCGCATCGCGGTGATGTACGCGGGGCGGATCGTGGAGTCGGCCCCCGTGCACGACATCTACAAGGCGCCCGCGCACCCCTACACCCGCGGGCTGCTGGACTCCATCCCGCGCCTGGACCAGAAGGGCCGGGAGCTGTACGCCATCAAGGGCCTGCCGCCGAGCCTGACGCACATCCCGCCCGGCTGCGCCTTCCACCCCCGCTGCCCGATGGCCCGCGACGTCTGCCGCACCGACGTACCCCCGCTCCACCCGGTCGCCGAGGAGCGCGGCAGCGCCTGCCACTTCTGGAGGGAGTGCCTGGATGACCGCGACCACTGAGCCCGTCCTGGAGGTCGGCGGCCTCGTCAAGCACTACCCCCTGACGCGGGGCATCGTCTTCCGGAGACAGATCGGCGCGGTGAAGGCGGTCGACGGCGTCGACTTCCACCTGGGCCGGGGCGAGACCCTGGGCATCGTGGGGGAGTCGGGCTGCGGCAAGTCGACGGTCGCGAAGATGCTGTGCAACCTGGAACGGCCGACGGCGGGCACGATCCGGTTCAAGGGCGAGGACATCACCGGGCTGTCGGGCCGGGCCCTGAAGGCCGTCCGCCGCAACATCCAGATGGTCTTCCAGGACCCCTACACCTCGCTCAACCCCCGTATGACGGTGGGGGACATCATCGGGGAGCCGTACGAGATCCACCCGGAGGCGGCCCCCAAGGGCGACCGCCGGCGCCGGGTCCGGGAACTGCTGGACGTCGTGGGCCTCAACCCGGAGCACATCAACCGCTACCCGCACCAGTTCTCCGGCGGGCAGCGCCAGCGCATCGGCATCGCGCGGGGCCTGGCGCTGCGCCCGGAGGTGATCGTCGCCGACGAACCGGTCTCCGCCCTCGACGTCTCCGTGCAGGCGCAGGTGATCAACCTCATGGACCGCCTCCAGTCGGAGTTCGACCTCTCCTACGTGTTCATCGCGCACGACCTGTCGATCGTCCGGCACATCTCGGACCGGGTCGGGGTGATGTACCTGGGGCGCATCGTGGAGACCGGCACGGACACCGAGATCTACGACCATCCGACCCACCCGTACACCCAGGCGCTGCTCTCGGCGGTCCCGGTGCCCGACCCGGAGGCCAGGGAGGAACGCGAGCGGATCATCCTGTCCGGTGACGTGCCCTCGCCCACGGACATCCCCTCCGGCTGCCGCTTCCGCACCCGCTGCTGGAAGGCCCGGGAGCGGTGCGCCCGGGAGGTCCCGGCGCTGGCGGTCCCGGCCGTCTTCCGCGAAGCACCGGGGCCGACGGCCCATGACTCGGCCTGCCACTTCGCCGAGACGCTGCCCGCGCGGCCCTCCGGCCCCGGCCGGGCGGAGGAGGCGGGAGAGCCCGCGGGCAACGGCAGCGGGCCGGGATGACATGGAGCATCCCGGCCCGCTTACGGCACCCGCACGGCCGTACGCTGTTCAGCCTCGCGCGCCCGTATATCGGCACCGCTTCCGTGAAGTTGCCTGCTCGTTAACGCAGTTCACGCAGATTTGCCGGGCTGGGGCAGCGAGCGGCGGAGGAAGTCGAGCTGCAGGCGCAGCAGGTTCTCCGCGACGGTCTCCTGCGGGGTCATGTGGGTCACCCCGGACAGCGGCAGGACCTCGTGCGGGCGGCCCGCCGCCAGCAGGGCGGAGGACAGGCGCAGGGAGTGGGCGACGACCACGTTGTCGTCCGCCAGACCGTGGATGACCATCATCGGCCGGTGCGGCTCGGCCGCGTCGACCAGTCCCGCGTCGTCGATCAGCGAGTTGCGGCGGTACACCTCCGGCTGCTCGTCCGGCAGGCCGAGGTAGCGCTCCTGGTAGTGGGTGTCGTACAGCCGCAGATCGGTGACGGGCGCGCCCACCACCGCGGCGTGGAAGACGTCCGGGCGGCGCAGTACCGCCAGCGCGGCCAGATAGCCGCCGAAGGACCAGCCCCGGACGGCCACCCGGCCGAGGTCGAGCGGGAAGTCCTGGGCGAGGGCGTGCAGCGCGTCGACCTGGTCCTGGAGCACGACGGCCGCGAGGTCGTCCCGGATCTCCTTCTCCCACGCCGGCGAGCGGCCCGGCGTGCCCCGCCCGTCGGCCACGATCACCGCGAACCCCTGATCGGCGAACCACTGCGAGGTCAGGTACGCGTTGTGCGCGGCGACCACCCGCTGGCCGTGCGGGCCACCGTAGGGGTCCATGAGCACGGGGAGGGGAGTGTCACCGTGGTAGTCCGTAGGCATAAGCACGGCGCACGGAATTCGGCGTGCGCCCCCCTGGGTGAGCGTCACGCGGGGGGACAAACCGGGATCTTCGGCGTACGAGGTGACAGTGGCCGTCCGTTTTCCGTCACACAGCACCTGGACACGGGTCCCCGGACTGTCCGGCGTCGCGGACACCAGCACCGTCACGTCCCCGGCCCGCACCGCCGAGTGCACACCGGGCTCCTGCGACACGCGCTCCACGCCGAGCTCGTTCACCCGGTAGACATGGATCTCGCCGATCTCCGGCGACGCGGCCTCCTCGCCCGCCGAGGCCGTGACCAGCACGTCGTCGGCCGTCACATCCAGAACCGAACGGATGTGCAACTGCGGTCCCGTCAGGGGCCTTTCGCCCACCGTGAGCACCCGCGCGCCACCCTCGTCCGCGATCCGGACAAGCTGCCCGGACGGGCTCCAGCAGGGCACTCCGGCGAAAAGTTCCAGCCATGTTGGATCTTCGTCGGCATGCACCATCCGGGTCGAGCCGGTGTCCGGGTCCACCGCCAGGAAGAGCTGGCTGCGCTGGTCCCTGGCCTGCACCAGGATCAGTGGCGCCCCCGCCTCTGACCAGTGCACTCGCGCCAGGTACGGATAGCGCGCCCGGTCCCACGTGACCTCCGTGCGCCCCCCGTCGAGGCCGAGGACGAACAACCGTACCTCCGCGTTAGGAGTCCCCGCGGCCGGGTACGCGACGTGGTTCGGGTCACGCTCCGGGTGGGCCGGGTCGGCGATCCACCAGCGCCGCACCGGCGTGTCGTCCACCCGCGCCACCAGCAGCCGGTCCGACCCCGGCGCCCACCAGAAACCCCGGCTGCGGCTCATCTCCTCGGCCGCGATGAACTCCGCGAGCCCGTAGGTCACCTGCTCGGCCTCCGGCACCGCCAGCGCCCGGTCGCCCTCGCCCTCGGCGCCCGTCACCCGCAGCGCGCCCCGCGCCACGTACGCGATGTGCCGTCCGTCCGGCGACGGGCGCGGGTCGATCACCGGTCCCGGCACGCGGAGTTCGCGTGCCGTACCGGCCCGCAGCTCGGCCGTGAAGAGCCGCCCTGACAAGGCGAAAGCCGCCAACTCCACGGCGGCGTCCGTGGCGTGGCCGACGATGCCGGCCCCGCCCTCCCGGCTGCGCTCCCGGCGCGCCCGCTCCTCGGGCGGGAGCTCCTCGGAGGCGCCCTGCAGCAGGGCGGCCGGATCGGCCGCCAGGCGTTCCGAGCCGTCCGCCGGATCCAGGACCCAGAGGGAGTTGGCCCGGTCGGTACCGGAGTTGGAACGCAGGAACGCGACACGCGAACCGTCGGGTGCCACCGCGAACGCACGCGGCGCGCCGAGCGTGAACCGCTGGGTGCGGGCGTGCCGACGGGGGAAGGAGTGAGCCTCGGTCGTCATACCCCGACCATATTGGCCATGCGCCCCCTTGTGCGGCCGTGCGCCGAGCGATGCGCGAGTACGCATAGTTATGATCACTACCGCTGAGTGGGTATGAACCCGCTGGCGTCCGCATGGACTTGCCGTACGGATCGACGCCCGGCATACGACCGGGTCACAACCCCCATAGTCCGAACCCCCCGCGTCCCTGGGATTTTTGGAGGTGAGCCGCCGTGGCACTCTCGATTTCGGCGGTGGTGCTGCTGGCGATCGTCGTCTTCTTGCTGATCAAGAAGTCGGGACTGAAGGGCGGTCATGCGGTCGTCTGCATGCTGCTCGGGTTCTACCTCGCCTCCTCCACCGTGGCCCCCACGATCAGCGAGCTGACGACCAACGTCGCCAGCATGATCGGCAGCATCAAGTTCTGACGGCGCCCGGGACCGGGCGGCGGCAGCGTCCGGGGCAGCCCTCGACCGCGTACGGCACGAAGCGGGACCACGCGGCGGGGGCGAAGGCGAGGCGCGGCGCCTCGTAGGGTGGTCCCATGACGGAACTGCCCGACCGGCGTCTGCTGCTGGTGCACGCGCACCCGGACGACGAGTCGATCAACAACGGCGCGACCATGGCCCGGTACGCGGCCGAGGGCGCCCATGTGACCCTGGTCACCTGCACCCTCGGTGAGCGGGGCGAGGTCATCCCGCCCGAGCTGCGGCATCTGACCGGCGCCGCGCTGGGCGCGCACCGCCGCGGTGAGCTGGCCGCGGCCCTGCGCGAGCTGGGCGTGACGGACTTCCGGCTGCTCGGCGGCGCGGGCCGCTACGGCGACTCCGGGATGATGGGCATCCCCGACAACGAGGACCCCGGCTGCTTCTGGCGGGCCGACCTGGACACCGCCGCCGGGTCGCTCGTGGAGGTGATCCTGGAGATCCGCCCGCAGGTCCTGGTCACCTACGACGACAACGGCGGCTACGGCCACCCGGACCACATCCAGGCCCACCGCGTCGCCATGCGCGCCGTCGAACTGGCGGCCGAACAGGGGCACCGGATCGAGAAGGTCTACTGGAACCGCGTGCCGCGCTCCGTCGCCGAGGCCGCCTTCGTCCGCCTCCAGGACGAACTGCCCGCGCTGCCCTTCGCCAAGGGCGCCTCCCTGGCCGACGTACCCGGAGTGGTCGACGACGAGCGGATCACCACCGCCGTCGACGGCTCCGCCCACGCCTCCGCCAAGGCCGCCGCTATGCGCGCCCACGCCACCCAGATCGAGGTGGCCGAGCCCTACTTCGCGCTCTCCAACGAGCTGGCCCAGCCGCTGTTCGCCACCGAGTACTACGAGTTGGTGCGCGGTACCGCCCGGCCCGGGGAGACCGACCTGTTCGCCGGTGTCACCGGCGACCCCGAGGAGGCGTCATGAGCACCGCCGGACGCGGGTCCGCGCTGGCCCAGCCGTTGCGGCGCCCCTCGGCCGGGCGGACCGCCGCCTGTGCCGGGCTGTTCCTGCTCGGCGCGGTCGTCGGCCTCGCCGGCGCCCTGGTCCAGGGCGCCTGGTTCCCCGGGGGCCTGCTGCTCGCCCTCGCGGGCGCGGCCGGACTGTTCCTCGGCGGCGCCTACGCGCTGCGCGGGCGGGGCGGGGCGGTGGCGCCGGTGGCAGGCTGGATCATCGCCGTCATCCTGCTCACCGCCAGCCGCCCGGAGGGCGACTTCCTGTTCAGCGCGGGACTGGGCTCCTACCTCTTCCTGTTCGGCGGCATGGCGGTGGCTGTGATCTGCGCCACCCTTGGTCCGGGACGGCAACCCGGCGGCGACGCTGCCCGACTTGGCAAGTGACGTACCACTTCGCCGTACGGCGCACGTGCGAGTCCGGTGTGTATTTCCTCAGCGGTCATGGGATACGCGCCAGAAGTGGCCAGTATGGTGGTGCGCGCCGCCGAACTGCCCGCTGAGGTCGTAACGGGCGGTGGAGCCAACCGGGAGAACCTGCCTTGAGTCGTGAAACTGACACTCCGTCCTCCGGGCCCAACGGGCGCGGCGGTGCCGCATACCCCTCCGGGACGCCTCCGTACGGAACCCCCGTCGCCTCCGAAGCCGGTGCGGACGCGGGCCGTTCGGCCGCGCAGCCGGAGGAACGCAAGACCGAGACCACGCTGACGACCCGGATCCGGATCAACATTCCCGGGTCGCGGCCCATCCCGCCGGTCGTGGTCCGCACGCCCGTCGGCGACGCCGAGGGCAGCAAGGACGACGCGGCGTCCGACCGGCGGCCGGCTCCGGCCGCCCCGGCGCCCGCGGCCGCCGAGACGCCCGCCGAGCCCGCGCCGCAGGCCGAGGAGAAGACCAGCGACTGGTTCGCGCCCCGCAAGTCGTCCGCGCCCAAGGGCGGTCCGGGCGGCGGCGGCGCGAACGGCGCCGGGCAGCCCGGCGGTTCGGCCGCGGCACCGTCCGCCCCCGCCGCACCGTCCGCACCGGCCCCGCGGCCGGGTGCCACCGGCGGCCGCCCCGGCGGTGTGGTCGGCGCCATGGGCGCACCGGGCGGCTCCCGCCCCGGCGGCACCAACGGCTCCGGCCTGCCCGGCGCCACCGGCGGCCCCGTGGCCCCGGGTCACGGCGGCGGCACCGGCTCCTTCGACGTGACCGAGGCGCTGGCCGCCGGCCCGCGCGGCGGCGCCCGTTCCGGCGGCGACGAGCCGAGCCGCGACGACCTCCCGTTCTTCTCCGAGGGCGGACCGAGCGGGTTCGACGGCCCCGGTGGCCCCGCCGGTACCAGCGGACTCGGCGGCCCGGGCGGCCCCAGCGGCTTCAACGGACCGAACGGCCAGGGCGGCCGCGGCCCCAAGGGCCCCGCGGGCCCGACGAGCGGACCGGTCACCGGCGACGGGCCGAGGATTCCGCCGGCCGCGCCCAGGAGCTCGCTCAGCGACCTGGACCGGGATCTGGGCGAGTCCTTCGGCGGCTACGGCGACACCGGCAGCCACCCGCTGCCCGGGGACACCGGCAGTCACCCGCTGCCCGGCGGTGCGAACGGCCAGGGCCGCCAGGGCGGCCCGCTGGCTCCCGGGGCTCTCGCCGGCCCCGGCGGCGGCCTCAGCGACGACACCGCGATCCTCACCCCGCAGAAGCCGGCCCCCGAACCGGGCACGCCCGGATACCGCGCCGCGGGCAACGTCTCCGGGCATACCGTCACCAGCGGCATCCCGGTGGTCCCGTCCGCCGGGAACTCCCCGTTCGGACCCGGCACCCCCACCGACGGACCGGTGCCGCACCAGGCACCCAGGCTGCCCGACCCGGCCCCGCAGCCCAAGGCGGCGGCCCGGCCGAAGAAGAAGGGCCGCAGCAAGCTGGTGCTGCTCGCCGTGGGCGTGGTCGTCGTCGCGGCCGGTGCCTACGGCGCCGGGCTGCTGATGAACCACACCGACGTGCCCAAGGGCACCACCGTGCTCGGCACCGACATCGGCGGCGGCACCCGCGACGAGGCCGTCAAGAAGCTCGACGACGCCTTCGGCGACCGTGTGAACAAGCCGCTGAAGCTGGCCGTGGGCGGCAAGACCGTCACCGTCGAGCCCGACAACGCGGGTCTGCAGTTCGACTTCGCGGCCACGGTGAGCAACGCCGCCAAGAGCGACTACAACCCGGTCTCCGTGATCGGCTCCCTCTTCGGGCAGAAGCGCGAGGTCGAGCCGGTCATGCCGGTGGACGAGGAGAAGCTGCAGGCAGCCCTCCAGCAGACCGGCGGTGGCTCCGGCTCCGTGGTCGAGGGCGGCGTCGAGTTCCGCGCCGGCAAGGCCGTCGCCGTCTACGGCAAGGAGGGCAAGGCCATCGACGCGGCGGGCTCGACCCGGGCCGTCGAACAGGCCTACCGCACGCTGGTGGAGACCGGCACCGCCACCCCCGTCACCGTACCGACCGCCACCAAGCAGCCGACGGTGTCCAAGGCCGAGGTCGACCGGGAGATGAAGGAGTTCGCGGAGCCGGCGATGTCGGCCAACGTGACGGTGCAGACCGACGCCGCGCACTCGATCCCCCTGAGCCCGCAGAAGTCGCTGTGGAAGTTCCTCAGGGTCACGGCCACGCCCGACGGCAAGCTGACCGACAAGCCGGACCTGGACGCCCTGAAGCAGCTGTACGGCCAGACCTTCGACGGCGTGCTCATCACCCGGGGCAACGGCAAGAAGACGGCGGTCACGCCCCAGGACGTGTACGTCGCCCTGCGCCAGGCGCTGACGAGCACGACGAACCGGGTCGCGGTCATCGACACGAACCCGAGCTAGCGGGGCCGGACGGGAACCGGGGGCGTCCGCCGGCCGGACGCCCCCTTCCGTCATGTCACCGCAACCGCATGACATCTGTCATCCGGCAACGAGGACCGCCGACACTGCCGGCACCCCGCCCCGCCCGGCCAGCATGGGGGCATGACAACGACAGCGGCACCGGCCACCACCACCCCGGTGGTCGGGTTCGACCAGGTGACCAAGACGTACGGGAGCGTGCGGGCCGTCGACGGCCTCTCGCTCCGGCTGTACCCGGGGGAGACCGTCGCCCTTCTCGGCCCGAACGGCGCCGGCAAGTCCACCACGCTCGACCTCCTGCTCGGGCTCAAGCACCCCGACAGCGGCACGGTCGGCGTGTTCGGCACCAGCCCGCGCGAGGCCATCGTCGCCGGGCGGGTCGGGGCCATGCTGCAGAGCGGCGGGCTGATGGACGAGGTCACCGTGGCCGAGCTGGTGAAGCTCGCCTGCTCACTGCACCCCAAGCCGTACAAGGCCGCGGACGTCCTCGCCCGCGCGGGAATCACGCAGATCGCCGACCGCAAGGTCAACAAGCTCTCCGGCGGCCAGGGCCAGCGTGTCCGCTTCGCCCTCGCCACCGCCGGCGACAGCGACCTGATCGTCCTGGACGAGCCCACCACCGGCATGGACGTCTCCGCCCGCCAGGCCTTCTGGGCCACCATGCGCGAGCAGGCCGACCAGGGCCGTACGGTCCTCTTCGCCACCCACTACCTGGAAGAGGCCGACGCCATCGCCGACCGGGTCCTGGTGCTGCACCGGGGCCGGCTCCTCGCCGACGGCACCGCGGCCGAGATCAAGGCGCGTGCCGGAGCCCGCCGGATCTCCTTCGACCTGGAGGGGAGCATCGACGAGGCGGCCCTGCGCGGCCTTCCCTTCCTCACCTCGTTCGACGTCTCAGGGCAGACCGTCCGCATCCAGTCCTCCGACGCCGACGCCACCGTCCACGGCCTGTACGGCCTCGGTGTCTACCCCCGCAACCTCGAGGTCGCCGGGCTCGGCCTGGAGCAGGCCTTCGTCGCCATCACGGAGGCCGAGGAGGCCAAGCAGTCATGAACTCCCTCATCAAGCTGGAACTGACCCGCTCCCTGCGGAACAAGAAGTTCCTGTTCTTCTCGGTGCTCTATCCCTCGTTCATCTACCTGATCTTCTCCAGCAGCGCGGGCTCCGGCGAACGGGTCGACGAGACCGGCCTGACCGTCGCCACCTACCTGATGGTCTCCATGGCCTCCTTCGGCGCCCTGACCGCCGTCCTCATGGGCAACAGCGAGCGCATCGCCAAGGAGCGCGAGAGCGGCTGGGTGCGGCAGCTGAGGCTGACCCCGCTGCCCGGGCGCGGCTACGTCCTCGCCAAGACCGCGAGCGCGGCCGTGGTGAGCCTGCCGTCCATCATCGTGGTGTTCGTCGTCGCCGCCGCCTTCAAGGACGTGCGCCTGGACACCTGGCAGTGGCTTGCCCTCACCGGGGTCATCTGGGCGGGCAGCCTGGTCTTCGCCGCGCTCGGCGTCGCCATCGGCTACGTCGCCTCCGGAGACGCGGTCCGCCCGATCACGATGATCGTCTACTTCGGTCTGTCGATCCTCGGCGGCCTCTGGATGCCCTCCACCACCTTCCCGCAGATCCTGCAGGACATCGCCAAGTGGCTCCCGACCCACGCGTACGCTGCACTGGGGCGGGCGATCGAGCAGAGCCAGGCCCCGCACACGACGGACATCGCCGTCCTGGCCGTCTACTTCGTCCTTTTCGCGGGCGGTGCGGCCTGGCTGTACCGGAAGGACACGCTGAAGGCGTGAGCGCCATGACGACCGAGGACCGACCGCGCGGGCCGCAGCGGCCGACGGGCCTGGGGCAGCCGCCCCGCAACCGCCGGGAGCTGCTGCGCAAGCTCGTCTGGATCGGCGTCTGGCTGGTCTTCATGAGCTCCCCGGTCCACGACCTGGCCGCCGGCCACCACACGCCTTCCGGGACGGCGGCCGGCTGGCTGGGCCTGGCGGTGTTCGCCGGGGTCTACCTGCTGCTGGTATTCCGCAACATGGGGCACCCGATGCGCCGCCCCCTGGTCGTCGGCCTCATCGTCGTCCTCTGCCTGCTGGCCGTCACGCTCTGCCTCACGCTCGGTGCCGCCTGGCTCGGCCTGTTCTGCTACGTCTCCGTCGCCTGTGGGGCGGCCCTGCCGCTCAGGGCGGCCTACTGGGCCGTCCCGGCGACCGGCGTGGTGATGATGCTGGTCGGCCTCGCCACGGACGTCGCGACGGCGTGGAACCTGGTGCTGGTGGTGGTGCTCATCGGGTTCGCGATGACGGGCGTCGTCCAGCTCATCCGCACCACGGTCGAGCTGCGTGAGGCCCGGGCCACCGTCGCCCATCTCGCCGCCAACGAGGAGCGGCTGCGGCTCGCCCGGGACCTGCACGACCTCCTCGGCCACTCGCTCTCCCTGATCACGCTGAAGAGCGAGCTGGCCGGGCGGATGCTGCCCGGGCACCCCGACAAGGCGGCCCAGCAGGTCGCCGACATCGAACAGGTCAGCCGCCAGGCCCTGGTGGACGTCCGGGAGGCCGTCACCGGGTACCGTCGCCCCCGGCTGTCCGCCGAGCTGGCCGGTGCCCAGGTCGCGCTGACCGCGGCCGGGGTGAGCGCCGAACTGCCCGCCGAGCCGGACCTCGCCGGCGCCGGGGAGGACAGCGAGGCCGCGCTCGCCTGGGCGCTGCGCGAGGCGGTCACCAACGTGGTCAGGCACAGCGGCGCCCGCCGCTGCGTCGTCCAGCTCCTGCACCGCCAGACCCTGGACGGCCCGATGCTCGAACTCTCCGTGGAGGACGACGGGTCCGGCGGCTCAGGCGGCGCCGCCGGCAACGGTCTGACCGGCCTGACGGAGCGGCTGGAGAAGGCCGGCGGCATGCTGGAGGCCGGGCGCGCCAGGCAGGGCTTCCGGCTGGTCGCCCGCGTCCCGCTGACGCCCTGAAGGCACGTAGGATCCGGGCATGAGCAGCCCGATCAAGGTCCTCCTCGCCGAGGACCAGTCGATGGTCCGTGAGGCGCTGGCCGCCCTGCTCGGCCTCGAGGACGACATCGAGGTCGTCGCCCAGGTGGCGCGCGGCGACGAGGTGCAGGCGGCCGTCGGCGCGCACGGCGTGGACGTGGCGCTGCTCGACATCGAGATGCCCGGCTGCACCGGCATCGAGGCGGCGGCCCGGGTGCGCCGGGAGTTCCCCGAGGTGAAACTCGTCGTCCTCACCACCTTCGGCCGCCCCGGCTATCTGCGCAGCGCGATGGAGGCCGGCGCCGACGCCTTCCTGGTCAAGGACGCACCGGCCGCCCAACTCGCCGCCGCGGTGCGCAAGGTGCTCGCCGGGGAACGGGTCATCGACCCCACCCTGGCAGCGGCCGCCCTGGCGGAGGGCGCCAACCCCCTCACCGACCGCGAACGCGAGATCCTGCGCGCGGCGGCCGACGGCTCCACCAACGCGGAACTGGCGGCGGCCCTGCACCTGTCCCAGGGCACGGTCCGCAACTACCTCTCCACGGCCATCCAGAAACTCGCGGTCCGCAACCGGGCGGAGGCGGTCCGCATGGCCCGCGAGAAGGGCTGGCTCTGAGTTCCGGCCGGGCCCCGCTTCCTAGTTGAGCATCGCCCGGGCGGTCCGGGCCTGTCGGCGCACCCGGTCGGCGGCCGGTTCGTCGACCACCTCGATCAGATGCGCGTACGCGTCCAGCTCCGTGGCGCCGTCCTCGAACTCACCCCGCTGCACCAGCAGTTGACCGCGCTCGTAGCGCAGCCGGGCCGGATGGGCGGGCAGCAGCAGGCTCAGCTCCACGGCCCACAGCGCGACGTCCGACCGCTCGGGACGGGCGGAGGCCCACGCACGGACGTTGTTGAGGATGCGCTGCACGACCTCCAGCGGTGTCGCGGGCTCCAGCATCGACGGCTGCAGCGGCGCCCCGGTGGCCCCGGCCACGAGCAGCTCGGCGTCCGTACCGGTCAGCACCCGCCCGCCGTCGAACGGATCGGCCAGCACCTGCTCCCGCGCCGCCCCGAACCCGACCACGAAGTGCCCCGGCAGCGCGACCCCGTAGACCGGTGCCCCCGCCCGCCGGGCGACCTCCAGCCACACCACCGACAGCAGGATCGGCAGCCCGCGCCGCCGCCGCAGCACCTCGTGCAGCAGCGAGGACTCCAGCCGCTGGTAGTCGGCGGGGACGCCGCGGAACTTTTCGCCCTCGCCCAGGAGCCGGCACACCGCCTCCGCCCACGCCCGCGGCCCGCCCGGCCGGTACGGCAGCCGCCCGGCCAGCCCGTCCAGCTCGAGCTGGGCCGCGTCGATGCCGTCCTCGTCCAGCGAGCCGTCCGCCTCCGCGCCGATCAGCAGGCACAGCGCCGACAGGTCCGGCCGCTCGGACCGGGCCTCGGCGCCGAACCGCCGCCGCAGCTCCGCGGACCGCTCCGGCGGGGGCGGGTACGGGGGCGGGAGGCGAGGGTGCCGCATGTCTGGGTCATGCCCTCCCACGGCGATCGCTACGACCCTCCGATGCCACCGGTGTCCGGCCGGCGGTAGTGGTGGTATGCGTGGTGGGGAGCGAAGCCCAGACGGGCGTACAGCCCCCGCGCCCCCTCGTTGTCGCTCTCCACCTGCAGCCAGGCAGCCGAGGCGCCCTCGTCCAGGGCCTGCCGGGCCAGCGCGGACATCACCTCGGTGGCGAGACCCTGCCGGCGGCGGGCGGGATCGACCTCCACGGCGGCGAACCCGGCCCAGCGCCCGTCCACCACGCACCGTCCGATCGCCGCCGGGGCCTCGCCGGCGGCACCGGGCACCGTCGCGAACCACACCGACGGACCACCACGGAGCACTCGCAGGGCCACCTCGCTCACCCCCTTGCGCTGGTACCGGGCGAGCCACGCCTCGTCGATCTCCCGGGACAGCACCACCCCGGCGCCCTCGGCGGCGTCCGCGACCGGCGCCAGCTCCCCGGTCCACAGCCCGGCGGTCACCTCGCGCACCCAGCCGCGCCGCTCCAGCTCCGCGCACAGCAGCTCCTGCGTGCCCTCGGCGCCGGTCGCGGTCTGCACGTAGGCGGGCAGGCCCCGCTCGGCGTACCAGCGCCGTACGGCCTCCAGGGCGGCGTCCAGACCGAGCCCCGGATCACCGAGCGGCAGCACGCTGTTGGCGCGCCGGGTGAACCCCTGGGCCGCGCGCAGCTCCCACTCGCCCAGCCGCTCGCTCTCCACCGGCCGCCACGCCCGGGCGGTGACCCGGGCCAGCTCCGCATAGGTGGCGGCGGGGCCCCGCCGGCGGGACGGCGCGGCCGGGATCACCTTGCCCGCGACCAGCGCGGACTCCGCGATCCGGACACTCCGCCCGTCCCGCGATGTGATCATGAGCACGCCGTCGTCCCATGATGTGAGAACACCGACCGTGTCGGTGAACTTCTCCGGCCCCGCCCCGGGCTCGCTCAACCGCCGTACGGAGACACGTTTGCCCACGTCAGCAGTGGTGATACGGACCTCGAGGCGTCCGTGCGCCGAGATTTCCACTGGTCAGTTCACCCCTCCTGTTCGGATCTTGCCCCAGAACGGAGATACTAGGGGCGGGCATCGACGACGCCGCGCTCCCGCGCGCCAGGCGGCGGAGCCTACGGAGGCCCGCCAGCGCCCTATCGAGGAGGAACGACAGCGTGACCTACGTCATCGCGCAGCCTTGTGTCGACGTGAAGGACAAGGCGTGCATCGAGGAGTGCCCGGTCGACTGCATCTACGAGGGCCAGCGGTCCTTGTACATCCACCCGGACGAATGCGTCGACTGTGGTGCCTGTGAGCCGGTCTGCCCGGTCGAGGCGATCTTCTACGAGGACGACACTCCGGAGGAGTGGAAGGACTACTACAAGGCGAACGTCGAGTTCTTCGACGAGCTGGGTTCCCCCGGCGGGGCCAGCAAGCTGGGCCTGATCGAGCGGGACCACCCCTTTATCGCCGCGCTGCCGCCGCAGGCCTAGTGACCCGCTGGGCGGCGGCCCAGCGGCCCGCAGCGCGCCGCCCCGGTCCCGTACGGCCGATCGCACCGATCCGCGCCGTACGGGACCGTGGCGTTCGCCGAAGCAGAAAGTGAGCCAGCACCCGTGTCCGCAGTCTCCGACCGGCTTCCGACCTTCCCCTGGGACAAGCTGGAGCCGTACAAGAAGACGGCCGCGGCCCACCCCGGCGGCATCGTCGACCTGTCCGTCGGCACCCCGGTCGACCCGGTCCCCGAACTGATCCAGAAGGCGCTGGTCGACGCGGCCGACTCGCCGGGCTACCCGACGGTCTGGGGCACCCCGGCGCTGCGCGACGCGATCACCGGCTGGCTCGAGCGCCGGCTGGGCGCACGGGACGTCACCCACCGGCACGTCCTGCCGATCGTCGGCTCCAAGGAACTGGTGGCCTGGCTCCCCACCCAGCTCGGCCTCGGCCCCGGCGACAGGGTCGCGTACCCGCGCCTGGCCTACCCGACGTACGAGGTCGGCGCCCGCCTGGCCCGCGCCGAATACGAGGTCTACGACGACCCGCGCGACCTGGACCCGGCGAACCTCAGGCTCCTGTGGCTCAACTCCCCGTCGAACCCGACCGGCAAGGTCCTGTCCAAGGACGAGCTGACGGCGATCGTCGCCTGGGCCCGCGCCCAAGGCGTGCTCCTCGTGTCCGACGAGTGCTACCTCGAACTGGGCTGGGAGGCCGACCCGGTCTCGGTCCTGCACCCGGACGTCAACGGCGGCTCCTACGAAGGCATCGTGGCCGTCCACTCGCTCTCCAAGCGGTCCAACCTGGCCGGCTACCGCGCCGCCTTCCTGGCGGGCGACCCGGCCGTCCTGGGCCCGCTGCTGGAGATCCGCAAGCACGGCGGCATGATGACCTCGGCGCCGACGCAGGCCGCGGTGGTGGCGGCCCTGGGCGACGACGAGCACGTCCGCGTCCAGCGCGAGCGCTACGCCGCCCGCCGCGCGCTGCTGCGCGAGGCCCTGCTCGGCCACGGCTTCCGCATCGAGCACAGCGAGGCCAGCCTCTACCTGTGGGCCACCCGCGACGAGTCCTGCTGGGACACCGTCGCCCACCTGGCCGGCCTGGGCATCCTGGTCGCGCCGGGCGACTTCTACGGCGAGGCCGGCGACCGGTTCGTACGCGTGGCCCTGACCGCGACGGACGAGCGGGTACGCGCGGCGGTGGAGCGCCTGGCCGCGTAGCGGTCGGACACACGAACGCGGCGGCTCCGGACATGCGAACGGGGTCCGGGGAGCTTCCCCGGACCCCGTCGGCCGTCCGCCGGTGACGGCGGAACTCAGCCGCCGAGCGGGAGCTGAGCGGCCGGCAGGGACGACGTCGGCAGCCCGCCCTCGGTGAGCGAGCCCGTGGACAGCCCGCCCGCCGCGCCGGTCGCGGTGCGCCCGATGACACCGCCGGCCGTGCGGGCCGCGTTCCCGGCCGCGTTCTTCGCCGCGGGTGCCGCCTTCTTCACGGCACCGGCGCCGGTCCTGGCCACGGACGGGGCCGCCTTCTTGACCGTCTTGCCGCCCGTGTTGCCGGCGACACCGGTGACGTGCTGCGTCGCACCGTCGAGGGTGCTGCCGACGCTCGCCGCGCTGTCCAGCGCGGTCAGGCCGCCCAACTCCGGGGTGGCCGCCGGCTGGTTCGTGGCCGCGCCGGCAGAGCCGGCCGCACCGACCCCGGCGGCCGCTCCCGCTGCGACGAGCAGCGCGGCACGGGCGATCCGGCGGGTCAGGGGGAGGGACATGGTGCTCCATTCGACGGGAGGAACGGTGGTGTGCCCGGGCCGGGCCCGGACGCCGTGCTTACCGCTCGAGGCCGACGAAGGTTGCGGACGCCGAAGGTAAAGAATGGGTAACGCATCGCATTATCGTTTGTGGATAAAAACGGGCAAAGGGGCTTCGTCGGGGGTGGTGCAGAATCCTTACGGCCCTTGATTCCCAAGGGCCGTCGAAGCGCCGTCCGCCCCCGGCGGGAAACGCGCCCGCTTCGCAGCCGCGCAACCCGGGCGGGTGAGTCGCCGTACTACTGTCCGGCCACGATCCGGACCGACCCGGCGGCCTTCTCCGCACCCCCGGCGCCGTCCGCGCCGACCCGGTGCCAGCTGCCGCCGCCGTCCCTCGCCGTCCACTCCCGGTCCGCGTAGAACACCCGCTGGATGTGCAGCGCCGAGGAGTTGGCCACCGCCCAGTGCGCCAGCTGCCAGCCCCGTTCACGCTCTCGCTCGCCCGTCGCGCCCGCGTCCCTGCGCGCGCCCTCGGACACCGGTACGGTCACCGTCCGCCCGTGCGCGGTCGCGGTCACGCTCGGCGACGGCGAGGGCGAGGGCACCGGAGTACCGCCCACGACGGCGTTCGTCTCCCGCAGCGCGTCCCGCCCGAAGTCCCGTACCAGCGCCTCCCGTACCGCGTCCGGGCCCGTCGCCGTCGCGGTGCGCTCCGGGCGCCCGGCGCAGGTCAGCGTGGCCGCCGCGCGGCCGGTCAGCGCGGCCGCCAGCAGCTCGGCGTCCGGCTCGTGCTTGGCGTACGCCTCCGGGTAGCCGCTGCGCTGCACCCGCTGGGCCGCCACCGTCAGCGGCAGGCCGGCGTAGTCCGGCACCTTGGCCAGGTGGGCGTAGAAGATGCCCGCCGCGTAGGCCGGGTCCATGATCTGCCGTTCGGTGCCCCAGCCCTGCGAGGGCCGCTGCTGGAACAGGCCGAGGGAGTCCCGGTCCCCGTGCTCGAGGTTGCGCAGCCCCGACTCCTGGAGAGCGGTCGCCAGCGCGATCGTTATGGCCCGCTCGGGCATGTTCCGTCCGGTGCCCACGGCGGTGATCGTCGCCGCGTTCACCGCCTGCTCGGGCGTGAACTCGTAGGACGCCCCGTCCCCGCCCGCGGCGACCACCTTGCAGCCGCGCGCGCCCGGGCCGCCGGTGACGTACTGCACCACGAGGTAGGCGGCGACACCGCACAGGACCAACAGCGCCGCCCCGAAACGCAGGAGGCGGCCGCGACGCTTGGGACGGGTGGGGGACGGCTCTGGCACGCGTACAAGGTACTGGAGGGCCTCCCGCCCCGGGCGGCGGGTCCGGGCAGCGCGGCGCGGAGCCGCCACGACGCCATGGCCTAGGGTCTGAGCCATGGCCGACACCTCGCTTGATCTCACGCTGGACGCCGCCGAGCTCACCGCCCGGCTCGTGGACTTCCCCTCCGAGAGCGGCACCGAGAAGCCCCTCGCGGACGCGATCGAGACCGCCCTGCGCGCCCTGCCGCACCTGACGGTCGACCGCCACGGCAACAACGTGATCGCCCGCACCGACCTGGGCCGCGCCGAGCGGGTCGTGCTGGCCGGCCACATCGACACCGTCCCGATCGCCGGCAACGTGCCGTCCCGGCTGGACGAGGACGGCGTGCTGTGGGGCTGCGGCACCTGCGACATGAAGTCGGGCGTGGCGGTGCAGCTCCGCATCGCGGCGACGGTCCCCGCCCCCAACCGCGACCTGACCTTCGTCTTCTACGACAACGAGGAGGTCGCCGCCGAGCTCAACGGCCTCCGGCATGTCGCCGAGGCCCACCCGGACTGGCTGCGCGGTGACTTCGCGGTGCTGCTGGAGCCCTCCGACGCCCAGGTCGAGGGCGGCTGCCAGGGCACGCTGCGGGTGCTGCTCAAGACCCGGGGCGAGCGGGCGCACTCGGCGCGCGGCTGGATGGGCTCCAACGCCATCCACGCGGCCGCCCCGATCCTGGCCCGGCTCGCCTCCTACGAGGCCCGGTGGCCGGTCATCGACGGCCTGGAGTACCGCGAGGGCCTGAACGCGGTGGGGATCTCCGGGGGAGTGGCGGGCAACGTCATCCCCGACGAGTGCGTGGTGACGGTCAACTTCCGCTACGCCCCCGACCGCACCGAGGAGGAGGCGATCGCGCACGTCCGCGAGGTCTTCGCGGACTGCGGGGTGGAGGAGTTCGTGATCGACGACCACAGCCCCGGCGCGCTGCCCGGCCTCTCCCACCCGGCGGCCGCGGCCTTCATCGAGGCCGTGGGCGGCACCCCGCAGCCCAAATTCGGCTGGACGGACGTCTCCCGCTTCTCCGCCCTCGGCGTGCCTGCGGTCAACTACGGTCCCGGTAACCCGCATCTGGCACACAAGCGGGACGAGCGGGTAGAAGTGGCCAAGATCCTCGCGGGCGAGGAGCGGCTGCGGTCCTGGCTCTCCGCGTAGCGGACGCCACCGGGCGCCGCACGCCGGACATGCTCACGTCCCCCGTCCGAAACCCGGGTGGATCTAGGCTGAGGCCGTACTACCCGCAAGCGGAGGGAGCGCACATGGCGACCGGCAACCCCCTGGGGAAGAAGCAGCCGCCGGACGAGCAGCGACTCGGACCGGTCCTCCGGCGGCGGGGACAGGTGACGGCCAGCACGACCGACCAGCGGCTGCTGGACGAGCGCGCCCCCTCGGACTGGGTCCACACCGACCCCTGGCGGGTCCTGCGGATCCAGTCGGAGTTCATCGAGGGCTTCGGCACGCTGGCCGAACTCCCACCCGCCATCAGCGTGTTCGGCTCGGCCCGGACGCAGGCGGGCTCACCGGAGTACGAGGCGGGCGTGCGGCTGGGCCGCGGGCTGGTCGAGGCCGGCTGGGCCGTGATCACCGGCGGTGGCCCGGGAGCCATGGAGGCGGCCAACAAGGGCGCGTGCGAGGCCGGCGGCACCTCGGTCGGGCTCGGCATCGAGCTGCCCTTCGAGCAGGGGCTGAACCCCTACGTCGACATCGGCCTCAACTTCCGCTACTTCTTCGTCCGCAAGATGATGTTCGTCAAGTACGCGCAGGGATTCGTGGTGCTGCCGGGCGGCCTCGGCACCCTGGACGAGCTCTTCGAGGCCCTCACCCTGGTCCAGACCCAGAAGGTGACCCGCTTCCCGATCGTCCTGTTCGGCACCGAGTACTGGGGCGGTCTCCTGTCCTGGCTGAAGAACACGCTGGTGGCCCAGGGGAAGGCGACGGAGAAGGACCTGCTGCTCTTCCACGTGACCGACGAGGTCGAGGAAGCGGTGGCACTGGTCTCCAAGGAGGCCGGGCGCTGACGCGCCCCTGAGAGGGCTAGGCCAGGCCGCGGCGGGCCACTGCCGGGGGGCGGTGGCCCGCGATGGACGCGACCATGTCCAGCACCTGGCGGGTCTCGGCGACCTCGTGCACGCGGTACACCTGTGCCCCGAGCCACGCCGACACCGCGGTCGTCGCCAGCGTGCCGATCAGCCGTTCCTTCACCGGCCGGTCCAGCGTCTCGCCCACGAAGTCCTTGTTGGACAGCGACACCAGCACGGGCCACCCCGTGGCGACCATCTCGTCCAGCCGCCGCGTGGCCTCCAGGCTGTGCCGCGTGTTCTTGCCGAAGTCGTGCCCGGGATCGATCAGCACCGACTCCCGGGGTACCCCCAGGGCGACGGCACGCTCCGCCAGCCCCAGGGTCACCTCCAGGATGTCGGCGACCACGTCGTCGTAGGTCACCCGGTGCGGGCGGGTCCGGGGCTCGGCCCCGCCCGCGTGCGTGCACACCAGCCCCGCCCCGTGACGCGCGGCGACCTCCGCGAGGGCGGGATCGACGCCGCCCCACGCGTCGTTCAGCAGATCCGCGCCCGCCTCGCACACCGCCTCGCCGACCTCGGCCCGCCAGGTGTCCACGCTGATGATCACATCGGGGAAGCGGCGGCGTACCTCGGCGACGAAGCCCACCGTCCGCCGTGCCTCCTCCTCGGCCGTGACCTCCTCGCCGGGCCCCGCCTTCACCCCGCCGATGTCGACGATCGCGGCACCCTCGGCCACCGCCCGCTCCACGCGCGCGAGGGCCGCCTCGTCGCGGAAGGTGGCTCCCTGGTCGTAGAAGGAGTCCGGGGTCCGGTTCACGATCGCCATGATCACGGGCTCGTGCGGCCCGAATTCCCGCTTGCCCAGCCTGAGCATCCGCTGTGACCTCTCCTAGTACGTCCCTCGGTACAGCCGCCTGCGACCCTAACCGTCCGGCGGGCATGGCACGATCGGAGCCTGACAGATCCGTCTTCCGGCACAGTGTCCGGTACCGAGCGTGGGGACTCCTGGCGATGATGATGTTCTTGTTCCTGGTCGTCGCCCTGGCCGTCGTGGTGGCCGCGGTGACACTCGCCGTGGTCAGCGGCGGTGAGCGCGGCCCGTTGCCGGAGGCCGGTCCGGAGCGGCTGCGGGACCCCCTGCCTCCGGACCGCCCGGTCGGCGGCCAGGACGTGGAGAACCTGCGCTTCCCGCTCGCGCCGCGCGGCTACCGCATGTCCGACGTGGACGACGCCCTCGGCCGGCTCGCCGCCGAACTCGCCGAGCGGGACGCCCGTATCGCCGACCTGGAGTCCGCGCTGGCCGGCGCCCGCGCCGCCGCGCACGCCCGGCTGGACAAGCCGGGCCGGGAGGAGCAGCGATGAGCGCCGGAGCCGCCCTCGCCGGGCCCGACGGCAGGGCCCGCTGCCCGTGGGCACTGTCCGCAGCGGACTACGTCTCGTACCACGACGAGGAGTGGGGCCGGCCGGTCCACGGCGACGACGCCCTCTTCGAGCGGGTCAGTCTGGAGGCCTTCCAGTCGGGCCTGTCCTGGATCACGATCCTGCGCCGCCGCCCGGGCTTCCGCGCCGCGTTCGCGGGCTTCCACATCGAGAAGGTCGCCGCGTTCACGGACGAGGACCGCGAGCGGCTGCTGGCCGACCCGGGCATCATCCGGAACCGCGCCAAGATCGACGCGACGCTCGCCAACGCGCGTGTGCTCGCCGGCTGGGCCGAGGGCGAGCTGGACGAGTTGATCTGGTCGCACGCCCCCGACCCGGCGGGCCGCCCGGTGCCGCGGACCCTGGCCGACGTCGCCGCCGTCACCCCCGAGTCCACGGCCCTTTCCAAGGCGCTGAAGAAGCGGGGCCTGAAGTTCGTCGGCCCCACGACGGCGTACGCGCTGATGCAGGCCTGCGGGCTGGTCGACGACCACCTGGAAGGGTGCGTGAGCCGCACCGCCTAGGCGGTCCGGCCGCACAGCGGCCCGGCCGGCCGGGCCGCTCAGCGGCCCAGGTACTTCGGCTTCTCCTTGTTCACGAAGGCCTGGACCGCGATCGCGTGGTCCTCGGAGCTGCCCGCGCGGGTCTGCAGCTCGTCCTCCTTGTCCAGGGTCTCGGCGAGGGAGTGCGTCAGGCCGTAGGCCACCGCTTCCTTGATCGCCGAGTACGCCACCGTCGGGCCCTCGGCCAGGGCCCGGGCCACCTTCTCGGCCTCGGCCCGCAGCTCGGCGGCGGGCACCAGCCGGTTGGCGATGCCCAGCTCCAGGGCGTCCTGCGCGCTGATGTTGCGCGGGAAGAGCAGCAGATCGGCGGCGCGGCCCGGGCCGACCACCCGGGGCAGCGTCCAGGAGATGCCGGAGTCGGCGGTGAGCGCGACACCCGCGAACGAGGTGTTGAAGGCCGCCGTGTCGGCCACCACCCGGTAGTCGGCGGCCAGCGCGAAGCCGAACCCGGCCCCGGCGGCGACCCCGTTCACCGCGGCGACCACCGGCTTCGCCGCTCCGGTCAGCGCCCGCACGATCGGGTTGTAGTGCTCCCGGACCGTGGTCATGGTCTGCCCGGACCCGGTCTCGCGGTCCGCCACCAGCAGCCCGATGTGCTCCTTGAGGTCCTGGCCCACGCAGAACGCCCGGTCCCCGGCCGCGGTGAGCAGGATCGCCCGTACGGCGCTGTCCCCGGCCGCGGATTCCGCCGCCTCCCGGAGGGCGACCTTGGTCGCGACGTTCAGCGCGTTCATCGCCTCCGGGCGGTTCAGCGTGATCGTCGCGAGTCCGTCGGTCACCTCGTAGAGAACGGTGTCGGCCATGGGGCATCCCCTCCGGTCAGTAGTGGTGACGTACCGCTCAGTACGCCACGGTCCGAAGGACAGCATGGCGGACATCGCCGCGCGGGGGCCGGACCGGAGGTGTGACCTGCGTCAAACAAAAACGGAGCGCCACCGCTCGCCGTGCGTCCGTGCGGTGGCGCAGTATCGCAGCCACATCGCCGAATTGGGTGGTTTTGCTCGCGCGCGTTGCGCAAGCGATGCCGACTGATGTTGGTCATCGGGTCCTGCGATGCGGGATAATGGCCTGGAAGCAATGTGTTCGATGCCGGTGTCGCGTGTCCGGTACTAGGACCGCGGGGTGCCCTTCGTGGGGCTTCGGCAGACGATGAGCCTGGTTTCAGGAAGGGGAACGAGCATGGCGGCCATGAAGCCGCGGACGGGTGATGGCCCGCTCGAGGTGACCAAGGAGGGGCGGGGCATCGTCATGCGCGTTCCGCTCGAAGGCGGCGGTCGACTCGTCGTCGAGCTGACCCCTGACGAGGCCGAGGCGCTCGGCGACGCCCTCAAGAAGGTCGTCGTCTGACGGGCCGGCGATCCTGTCCTTCCGTCCGCCCCGGCATCGTAAGCGGTGCCGGGGCGGACGTGTGTCCGGGCCCCGCGGGGGTCCGTCTCACCGCTTGACGGCGCACAGCAGTCCGTCGCCCACCGGCAGCAGCGACGTGACCAGTTCCTGGCTCTCCCGCACCGTGCGCAGCAGCTCACGCAGCCGCAGCACCTCCGAGGGCTGCGGCCCCGAGTCGACCGTACGGCCGTTGGCGAAGACGCCCTCGAAGACCACCAGCCCGCCCGGACGCAGCAGGCGCAACGATTCAGCTAGGTAGTCCGAATACTCCTGCCGGTCCCCGTCGCAGAAGACGAGGTCGTAGCCCGCGTCCGCGAGCCGGGGCAGCACGTCCAGCGCGCGGCCCGGGATGAACCGGGCCCGGTTGCTGGCGAAGCCGCAGGCCCGGAAGGCCTGCCGGGCGAACTGCTGGTGCTCCGGCTCCGGGTCGACCGTGGTGAGCACGCCGTCCGGGCGCATGCCGTGCAGCAGATGGATTCCGGACACCCCGCAGCCGGTGCCGATCTCCGCGACCGCCTTCGCGTCCACGGAGGCGGCGAGCAGGCGGAGCGCGGCACCCGTGCCGGGCGACACCGAGCGCAGCCCTGCCTCGCGGGCCCGGTCGCGGGCCCAGCGCAGCGCTTCGTCCTCGGCGACATAGGCGTCGGCGAACGCCCAGCTAGTCTGCCGGTTGCCGGTAATGACGCTCTCCTGTCCCCGTGGGTGCCTGGGCGTGACTGTATCCGTTGGCGTCGGGAACCCGCAGATGGGACCGCGCGTTTACAGGGTTGAGACGAAGGGCCCGGACGCGATGGGGGGCGAGCGGTGGATCGGGACGCCGAGCACATGCTGACGCAGCCGTATGAGCCGTATCAGCCCAGATCAATTTCTCGTAAAACCGCTTATCCGGTCCTAACGGGCGAGGTGGCTATGGTAGGGGCTCCACTGGACACCACCAGAGCTGACAGGGGAGGTGCGGCTGCGCCTGTTGACCGGAGAGGGATGCTGAGGCGTCTTCTCGGGGCGGCGGGGAAGCCGAAATCCGTGACCGACACTGCTGCTGACCACAGCCGGACCGCCGGCGCCGCCGCCGGCGACGCCCCGACCGCGACCTTCTCCACCGACGCGGACGGGCAGGCGTGGACTCCGCCCACCTGGGAGGAGATCGTCAGCACGCACAGCGGCCGGGTCTACCGCCTGGCCTATCGCCTCACGGGCAACCAGCACGACGCCGAGGACCTCACCCAGGAGGTCTTCGTCCGTGTCTTCCGTTCCCTGTCGACGTACTCGCCGGGCACCTTCGAGGGCTGGCTGCACCGCATCACCACCAACCTGTTCCTGGACATGGTCCGGCGCAAGCAGCGCATCCGCTTCGACGCCCTCGGCGAGGACGCGGCCGAGCGCCTGCCCAGCAAGGAGCCGTCCCCGCAGCAGGTCTTCAACGACGCGCACTTCGACGCCGACGTGCAGCAGGCGCTGGACACCCTCGCGCCCGAGTTCCGCGCCGCCGTCGTGCTCTGCGACATCGAGGGGCTGTCGTACGAGGAGATCGCCGCGACCCTCGGCGTGAAGCTCGGCACGGTCCGCTCCCGCATCCACCGCGGCCGCTCCCAGCTCCGCAAGGCCCTCGCCCACCGGTCGCCCGAGGCCCGCAGGGCCGAGCGGCGCTCCTTCGTGGCCCGTGTCCCCGCTCTGGGGGGAGGGGGCGCGACCGCGTGAACGGATCCCGTCCGAAACCCGCTCAGCCGCACCTTGCCGAGCAGCACCTGGGAGACCGGCTCTCCGCCCTGGTGGACGGGGAGCTGGGTCACGAGTCGCGCGAGCGCGTCCTCGCCCACCTGGCCACCTGCGCCCGGTGCAAGGCGGAGGCGGACGCCCAGCGCCGGCTGAAGAACGTGTTCGCCGAGGCGGCCCCGCCGCCACCCTCCGAGAGCTTCCTGGCCCGCCTCCAGGGGCTTCCCGGGGGAGGTGACCTCGACGGCGGCGGCACGCCGGCGCCCGGGGGAGGCTTCCTCGGACGGGGCTCCGACACCGGGGTCTTCGGGATGAGGCGCGAGGAGCGCTTCGAGTTCGGCTACGTCCCCGCCGCATCCGCCCATGCCGTGGTCCCCGCTCCCGAAGAGCGTGGTTTCCGCATCCATCCCGTCGGCCGCCCGGACGCCGACCGCTCCGCCTCGCGCGGACTGCGGTTCGCGGCCGCCGCCGCCGGTGCGGTGTCGCTGGCCGCGGTCGCCCTCGGCGGCGTCACCACCGCCATCCCCGGCGACCTGGCCGCGGACGCCCGCGGCGGCTCCGGCACCGGCAACGTGGTCCCGGCCCGTTCGGCGGGCGCGGGCGCGGGCCCGGTCCCCGGCGCGGCGACGCCGGACACGCAGCGCCGCCGCGCGGTGGGACCGCTGCTCGCCCAGGGCAGCAGCACGCTCGGCCCCGGCCCGGCGGCGCCGACCTCCCTGTCGGCCCCGCTGCTGCCCGGCGACCAGCCACCCTTCGCCGGGCAGGGCCAGGACGTCATGCGCGACCTGACGACGCCGGTGATGGCCGGTGCGGCCGCGGTCTCTCCGCTGATACGCCCGCTGGACGACATCACGCCGCCCCGGCTGAACGGCCCGGACACGCCCTCGGCCTCGGGCAGTCCCCCGGTCGCCCCTCCGGCCCCGTCCGCACGGAACTGACGCAAGTCTCACCACCGGGCGGTACCCGTCCGACAGGTGGGCCGGGTACCGTTGGGCGACCGAGGATCGCAAGGAGCGTCAGGTGTTCAATGACATAGGACCACTCGAGCTGGTGACCATCATTGTTCTCGCCGTGCTCGTCTTCGGTCCGGACAAGCTCCCCAAGGTCATCCAGGACGTGACGCGGACGATCCGGAAGATCCGCGAGTTCTCGGAGAGCGCCAAGCAGGACATCCGCACCGAGCTCGGCCCGGAGTTCAAGGACTTCGAGTTCGAGGACCTCAACCCCAAGACCTTCATCCGCAAGCAGTTGGACAACGAGGACCTGGGGCTGAAGGAGATCCGCAACGGCTTCGACCTGAAGAAGGAGATGGCCGAGGTCACGGACGCGGTGCAGAGCCGCGACGGCCAGGCCTCGTCCTCCTCGTCGGGCGGGCGCATCGACATGACCAAGAAGCCCGAGGACTCCGGCAAGGACGGCCCCCCGCCGTTCGACGCGGACGCCACCTGATCCGAACCGGGCTGGAGTGACGCACCTCACAGCCCGCTCCCGTCGCACAGCCCTCCGGCGCGCCGTCCGCGCGACCCACGCGCCCGTCGGTTTCCCTGCTGTCCTCACCGGTGTGGATATGCTGCCGAGTTGTTGTGCGGACCGGACGAGTACGCCCGAAGGGGGGCGGGCCTCCCGGTCCGACGAGAGCGAGGAGGCGTCCGGGCAGATGGAGACGACAAGTCGGGTGGGCGCACAGACGCCGGCCGCGGAGGGCGCTCAACCGGCTCCCTCCGCCCCGCGCACCATCGACGGGTACCTTCGGGCGCCCTTCCCCTGGTACGGCCTCGACGAGGCCTTCACGGGGCCGCGTTGGCTGATGCAGGTCGGTGCGGCGGCCGACGGCGCCGTCGAGCACGGTTCGATCGGGCACGGCGACGAGCCCTCCGTGCGCAACGAGCACACGGCCGCGGCCACGGACGAGCCGCGGGAGAAGTTCGCGGTCGTCGTCACCGTGGCCGCGAACCCGTCCCGCCGGAGCGCCGACGGCACGGGGCTGCTGGAGGCGACGTCGGTCTCCTCGGCGGCCTGGCTGGCGGGCGTGGGACTGCTGTCCTTCACCTGGCCCGGGCAGATGGACCACAGCCTGCGCGACGACTGGCTGGACCAGCAGACCGAGACCGCCTGGGCGCTGGCCGACGATCTCGAGGGACCGGAGTGGTCCGGGCTCTCACTCCCGGTGGACGGGGTGCCCATGCCCTTCTACTACCGGGAGTCCGAGTTCGGCTGGGTGCTGGCCGGCTCCACCGGTTCCGGCGTGCACGTCGGCGCCTACGGGCGGGGGATGAGCGCGTACGGACTCGGCTTCGCGATCGTCAAGGACGTCGCCGCGTACGCCTGACGTTCCCGGCGGCGTACGCACGGGGAACCGCCGCGTACGCCCGACGGGCCCCCATACGCAGGGGAAAGGGGCGCCAGTACCTCCCGGCGCCCCTTGGTCCCGGCCGTGCGGCCGCGAGAGCCGTCAGAACTTGTTCCTGGGGGTCAGCCCCAGCGACAGGCCCGACAGGCCGCGCTGACGGCCGCCCAGCTTGCCCGCGATCGCCCGCAGCGCCGAACCCGCCGGGGAGTCCGGGTCGGTCAGGACCACCGGCTTGCCCTCGTCGCCGCCCTCGCGCAGCCGGACGTCGATGGGGATGCTGCCGAGCACCGGGACCGTCGCGCCCGTGGTGCGGGTGAGGCCGTCCGCGACCGTCTGACCGCCGCCCGTGCCGAAGACGTCGACCATCTCGCCGCAGTGCGGGCAGGGCAGGCCGGACATGTTCTCGACCACGCCGACGATCTTCTGGTGGGTCTGCACGGCGATGGAGCCGGCCCGCTCGGCGACCTCGGCCGCCGCCTGCTGAGGCGTCGTCACCACCAGGATCTCGGCGTTCGGGACGAGCTGCGCGACCGAGATCGCGATGTCGCCGGTGCCGGGCGGCAGGTCCAGCAGCAGGACGTCCAGGTCGCCCCAGTACACGTCCGCGAGGAACTGCTGCAGCGCGCGGTGCAGCATCGGGCCGCGCCAGACGACCGGCGCGTTGCCCGGGGTGAACATGCCGATGGAGATGACCTTCACACCGTTCGCCGACGGCGGCATGATCATGTTCTCGACCTGGGTCGGACGGCCGTCCGCGCCCAGCATGCGCGGCACGCTGTGGCCGTAGATGTCGGCGTCCACGACACCGACCTTCAGACCGTCGGCCGCCATCGCCGCGGCCAGGTTCACCGTCACCGAGGACTTGCCGACGCCACCCTTGCCGGAGGCGACCGCGTAGACCCGGGTGAGGCTGCCCGGCTTGGCGAACGGGACCTCACGCTCGGCCTGGCCGCCGCGCAGCGCGTTCGCCAGCTCCTTGCGCTGCTCGTCGCTCATCACGTCCAGCGACACGTCGACGCGGGTGACGCCCTCGACCCGGGAGACCGCCTCGGTCACCCGCTGGGTGATCGTCTCGCGCATCGGGCAGCCGGAGACCGTCAGGTACACGGTGACCGCGACCGCGCCGTCATCCCCGATCTCCACCGATTTGACCATCCCCAGCTCGGTGATGGGTCGGTTGATCTCGGGGTCGTTCACCGTCGCCAGTGCCTCGCGCACCGCGTCTTCCGTAGCCATAGAGACGATGGTACGGCGCCCCGAGGGGCCCGCGGGTAGCCCCTCAGCGGTCGTCTGCGTCACGTCCGGGCGACCGTTCCGCCCGCTCTGCCGGGAATACGACATGCCCGTCGTGGCGCCGCCGTTCCTCCAGTTCCTTCATCAGGTCCTGCAGCTCCGAGCGGATCCAGTCTCGGGTGGCCACCTCGCCGAGGCCGGTGCGCAGCGCGGCGACCTCCCGCGTCAGGTACTCGGTGTCGGCGATGGACCGCTCGTTCTGCTTGCGGTCCTGCTCGAGGTTGACCCGGTCGCGGTCGTCCTGCCTGTTCTGCGCCAGCAGGATCAGCGGGGCCGCGTACGAGGCCTGCAGGGACAGCATCAGGGTCAGGAAGATGAACGGGTACTGGTCGAAGCGCAGTCCCGCCGGCGCGGCGATGTTCCAGAGCACCCACAGGATGATGACGACCGTCATCCAGACGATGAAGCGGCCCGTGCCGAGGAAGCGGGCGATGCGTTCCGAGAGCCGGCCGAACGCCTCCGGGTCCCACTCGGGCAGGATCCGGCGCCTCGGCGGGCGCGGCTGGTCCAGACGCGGGGCGCGGGGCCGGGTGGCTGCCGTGGCGCCCACCGGGTTGCGCTCGCGGGTCGCGGTGTCGCGCTCAGGAGCCATGAGTGGCCGCCTCCTCTCCCTCGTCCAGGTGGAACTCCGTCTCCCGCCAGTCGTCGGGCAACATGTGGTCTAGGACGTCGTCCACGGTCACCGCGCCGAGCAGCGAGCCGGACTCGTCCACCACGGGGGCGGCCACCATGTCGTACGCGGCGAAGAACCCGGCGACGACCGGCAGGGCGGCGTCGGGGTCCAGGGCCTGCAGGTCGTCGTCGACCATCGAGCTGACCAGGGTGTACGGGGGGTCGCGCAGCAGCCGCTGGAAGTGGACGGTGCCCAGGTACTTGCCGGTCGGGGTCTCGTCGGGCGGGCGGCAGACGTAGACCTGGGCGGCGAGCGCCGGGGAGAGGTCCTGGTTGCGGACCCGGGCGAGCGCGTCGGCGACGGTGGCGTCCGGGCGCAGCACGATCGGCTCGGTGGTCATCAGACCGCCCGCGGTGTGCTCCTCGTACGACATCAGGCGCCGCATGTCGGCCGCGTCGGCGGGCTTCATCAGGCTCAGCAGCCGTTCCTTGTCCGCCTCCGGCAGCTCGGCCAGCAGGTCGGCCGCGTCGTCCGGGTCCATGGCCTCCAGGACGTCCGCCGCGCGCTCCTCGGCCAGCTTGCCGAGGATCTCGATCTGGTCGTCCTCCGGCAGCTCCTCGAGGACGTCGGCGAGACGGTCGTCGTCCAGGGCCGCGGCGACCTCGGCGCGGCGTTTGGCGGACAGGTGGTGCAGCACGTTGGCGAGGTCCGCGGGGCGCAGCTGCTCGAACGTGGCGAGCAGGTTCTCGGCGCCCTGGCCGTGCTCCTCCAGGGAGAAGCCGGTGACGGACGACCACTCGACGGTCAGGGTCTCGCCCTTGGCCCGGCGGAAGGCGCCCCCCTTCCTCCCCCTGCGGACGAAGACGCGGTCGATCTCCCAGTCCCGGCGGGCGGGCAGCTGCTGCACGGACAGGTCGAGGACGGTGACCTCCTCGTCGCTCTCCACCAGCTTCACCCGCCGGTCCAGCAGCTCGCCGAAGACCAGCCGCTCGGTGGGCCGCTGCTCGAAGCGGCGCACGTTGAGCACACCGGTGGTGATGACCTGGCCGGACTCGATACCGGTCACTCGGGTCATGGGCAGGAAGATCCGGCGCCGGGTGGACAGCTCGACGACCAGCCCGAGGACGCGCGGGGGCCGCCGCCCGACGCGCAGCATGACCACCAGGTCGCGTACGCGGCCCACCTGGTCGCCGGTCGGATCGAAGACGGGGACCCCGGCGAGGTGCGAGACGAAGATCCGGGGGGCGCCGGCTGCCATGGCTGTGCTTCCTTTGCTCGCCTTGCTATGGGATTGCTGTTCTCTGCCCGCTCGCGTGCGCTTCAGGCTAGCCCGTACCGATCCGGTACGCCCTGGTGGGCGGTCCGGACGGACTGGCTCCGCCGGGCGGGCGGGGCCCCGGTACGCTGCCGTACGCCGCTCAGCAACCGTCAGAAAGGCAGCCCCACCTGTGACTGCGATGCCCCTGGGCCGTGTTCGCCGGGCCGCGCTGGTGACCGCGACATGCGCACTGGCCGTGACGGGAGCGGCCGCGCTGACGGGGTGCAGCGAGGATCCGGACGCCGGGACCAACGGCGTGGGCAAGCTGCCCGCCGGGCAGATCCAGGCGAAGACCCGCGCCGCCGCCGACGCCGCTCCCGCGGTGCGGCTGGCCGGGACCGTGGTCACCAGCGGCCGTACGTACCGGCTGGACATGCGGCTGAAGGACGACGGCGGCACCGGCTCGGTCACCTCCCAGGGCGCCACCTTCGGGCTGCTGCGGGTCGGTACACAGCTGTATCTGAAGGCCGACGCGAAGTTCTGGAACGGCGGCGACAAGTCCGCTGCGGGCAAGCTCGACGGCAAGTACGTGAGGGTGCCGCAAGGAGACCCCTCGTACAAGAAGTTCAGCGGCTTCACGGACAAGGACCTCCTCCTCGACGGTCTGCTGACCCTGCACGGTTCGCTGGCGACCGACGGCCACCACGAGGCGGCGGGCACCCGCACCATCCGGATCACCGGCGACGACGGCGACGGCGGCACCCTGGAGGTCTCCCTGGAGGGCAAGCCGTACCCGCTCCGCCTGGAGCGCGCGGGTTCCGCGGGCACGCTCACCTTCTCGGACTGGGGCAAGGACTTCACCGTCACCCGGCCCGCGAAGGGCGAGACGGTCGACTACGGCAGGCAGCTCCCGGCGTCGTAGCCCGCCGGGGCCCGGCGCTACTTCTTCTTCCGGCGCCCGGCCAGCAGCCGCGGCAGAGCGGCCGGGACCGGCCGGCGCGTCGTCGCCGGGGAGGGCGCGGGACGCTCCGCCAGACTCCCGTGGGGCAAGGGAAGCGGGGACCCGGCCGGCACCAGACGGAGCACCCGGCACTCACGGGCCCACCGCGCGGGCATCTCCTCGCCGTCGGGGGCGTTCAGCCGCTTGCCCTTCAGCTCGGCCACCGCGGCCTCCCACTCCGGTGAGCCGGAGCGAAGCTCGGACACGGTGGCCCGCCAGGCCACCAGCCGGCCGCCCTTGTCCTTGCTGCGCACGGTGACCTCGACCGAGCCGCCGTCGGCGAGGCCGGTCAGCGGCTGCTCCCCGGGCCCGTCGCCGACCAGGCACACCGCGCCCTCGTGCCACACATGCCACAGCGCACGCGCCGTCGGGGCCCCGGCGCCCCTGACCCAGATGAGCCCGGACTTCTTGGTGGCCTCCTCGACGAGGGCCTGGTCGAGCAGCTCGCTTGTCATGCGCCCAGCCTAACCAGGGCCGCTCACAACCAGCCGTTGCGCTTCAGGGTGCGGTGGATGCCCAGACACAGGGCGACCGTGACGCCCATGATCACCGGGTAGCCGTACCGCCAGTGCAGCTCGGGCATGTACTTGAAGTTCATGCCGTACACCCCGCACACCATCGTCGGTACGGCGATGATCGCCGCCCAGGCGGTGATCTTGCGCATGTCCTCGTTCTGCGCGACGGACGCCTGCGCCAGGTTGGCCTGAAGGATGGAGTTGAGCAGTTCGTCGAAGCCCAGCACCTGCTCCTGTACCCGGGCGAGGTGGTCGGCGACGTCCCGGAAGTACTTCTGGATGTCCGGGTCGACAAGCCGCATCGGCCGCTCGCTCAGCAGCTGCATGGGCCGCAGCAGCGGGGCCACCGCCCGCTTGAACTCCAGCACCTCACGCTTGAGCTGGTAGATCCGCGCCGAGTCCACACCACGCGAGACGCCGCCCCGGCGGCCCGGCGAGAAGACCTCGGTCTCCACCTCGTCGATGTCGACCTGCACCGCGTCGGCCACGGCGATGTAACCGTCCACCACGTGGTCGGCGATCGCGTGCAGCACGGCCGAGGGGCCCTTGGCGAGCAGTTCGGCGTCGTCCTGCAGCCGGTGCCGCAGCGCCCGCAGCGAGCCCTGGCCGCCGTGCCGGACGGTGATGAAGAAGTCCCGGCCGGTGAAGCACATGACCTCGCCGGTCTCCACCACCTCGCTGGTCGCGGTGAGCCGGTCGTGCTCGACGTAGTGGATGGTCTTGAAGACGGTGAACAGCGAGTCGTCGTACCGCTCCAGCTTGGGCCGCTGGTGGGCCTGCACCGCGTCCTCCACGGCCAGCGGGTGCAGCCCGAACTCCCGGGCGATACCGGCGAACTCCGACTCGGTGGGCTCGTGCAGGCCCATCCACACGAACCCGCCGTCGCGGCGCACCAGGCGCATGGCCTCGTGCGGGCTCAGCGGTTCCTCGCTGCGCACCCGGGCGCCGTCGCGGTAGACGGCGCAGTCGACGACGGCCGAGGGAGTCGCGGGGTCGCGCGTGGTGTCGTACGGCGCGCTCTGTTCCTTGCGCAGCGAGACGCGGGACGACGGGCGGACCACGGCGCGCAGGTCGCGGATCATCGACATGGGCAGGCTCCTTCGCGGGCGGGCAGCGAAAGCGCGTGGTCGACGGGTGGAACTACCCGGAATGGGGACGTCCGGCGGAAGTCCTCCCGGCCTCGGGCGGGGAAGGATGTTTGGCACGTCCACAAAGCGGGGAGCACCGCACCGTCGCGGTGGCGACTTCGCTACTGATGCAGAACTGATTCAGGTCAGACAGATCAGGCAAAGCGAGACGAAGTGCTCTTCCGAACGACGACGCGAAAGGGAAGGCGGCGGCCAGCCGGTAACTAGATCAGCAGCCGGAAGAGCGAGTGGTACTGCACGGTCGACTTCGATCCATGACAGCCCCACCTCCTCCGGCCGGTCCCTCGTAAGGGAGTCTCAGCGTCGGGACTCGATAGCGACGCTTCTGCGTGCTGCCCCGAACCACCGGCTCAGCGTAGCAGCAGCGTGTGGTGTCAAGGCGCCGCTTTGCCCGGTGCTGACGAGTTCTATGCTCACCGCATGGTTGATGTTCTTCCTCTGGTCGAGGCGCGGTTGAGCACCGCGCTGGGCGAACCGGACGCGCGCGCCGCGGTCACCTTCCTCGGTACGGACCGCATCGAGGTGCTCCGCTTCCACGAGGGGGACGTGGTCCGTTACGCCACGCTCGGCATGTCCGCGCGCCCCATGACCGACCCCACGGCGATGCTCGCCGACCCCATGGAGGGCCCGCGCGCCGAGCTGGTCCTGTCGGTCCGCGCCGGCCTCGCCGACACCGACAAGGTGCTCCGCCCGCTCGCCGTGCTCGCCGCGTCCCCGCAGGTGGAAGGTGTGGTCGTGGCACCCGGCGCCTCCCTGGACGTCGGTGAACCGCTGTGGCCCGGCGCCCCGTTCAGCTCCGTGCTGGTGGGCGAGCCGGGCGGACTCGTCGAGGACCTGGCGCTCGACGACCCGATGGACCCGGTGCGGTTCCTGCCGCTGCTGCCGATGACCCCCAACGAGGCCGCCTGGAAGCGGGTGCACGGCGCCCCGGCCCTCCAGGAGCGCTGGCTGGCGAGCGGGACGGACCTGAGGGATCCCGCCCGCAGGTCCGTCCCGCTGGACGCCGCACCCGAGTGAGCAAGCTCACCAAAGCCCTTTTCCGAACGGTCAGTTGGCGAAGACGCCGACTCCGTCCTCGGTGGCGTGCCGCGGCTCGAGCTCCTCGGCCTCGTGAGTGAGTGCCTTGCGTCGAACGAGGACCACGACCGCGCCGAGCACGGCGGTGACCGCCGCGACCAAGAACGGGATGTGGATGTCGGTCCACTCCTCGATCTTCGGCGCGAAGTAGGGCGCGGCGGCGGCCGCGAACCAGCGGACGAAGTTGTAGCCCGCGCTCGCCACCGGTCGCGGCGCGTCCGACACGCCGAGGGCCAGCTCGGTGTAGACCGTGTTGTTCACGCCGATGAAGGCGCCGGACAGGATCGTGCAGACGACGGCCGCGGTGTGGCCGCCGTAGCCGAGCACGAGGACGTCCGCCGCGAGCAGCACCAGTGAGCCGCCGAGCACCTTCAGCGAACCGAACCGCTTCTGCATGCGCGGGGCCACGATCACCGAGAAGACCGCGAGCAGCAGGCCCCAGGCGAAGAACACGGCGCCGGACCGGTACGGGGTCATGTTCAGCACGAACGGCGTGAAGGCCAGCACGGTGAAGAACGTGTAGTTGTAGAAGAAGGCCGAGACGGCGGCGGAGGCCAGGCCGCCATGGCCGAGCGCCTTGAGCGGGTCCAGTATCGAGGTCTTCCGGGCGGGCTTCGGCTGCTCCCTCAGGAACGCCGTGATGCACAGGAAACCGATCGCCATCAGCGAGGCCGTGCCGAAGAAGGGGTAGCGCCAGCTCGCGTTGCCGAGGAGCGCGCCGAGCAGCGGGCCACAGGCCATGCCGAGGCCGAGGGCGGACTCGTAGAGCAGGATCGCCGCCGCGCTGCCCCCGGCCGCCGCGCCCACGATGACCGCCAGGGCGGTGGAGACGAACAGCGCGTTGCCGAGGCCCCACCCCGCGCGGAAGCCGACGAGCTGGCCGACCGAGCCCGAGGTGCCGGCCAGGCCCGCGAAGACGACCACGAACGCGAGGCCGAGCAGCAGAGTCCTGCGGCCGCCGATGCGGCTGGAGACGAAGCCGGTCAGCAGCATCGCCACCGCGGTGATCAGGAAGTACGAGGTGAACAGCAGGGACACCTGGCTGGGTGTGGCACGCAGGCCCTGCGCGATGGACGGCAGGATCGGGTCGACCAGGCCGATGCCCATGAAGGCGACGACGGAGGCGCCGGCCGTGGCCCACACCGCCTTGGGCTGTCGCAGGATGCCACCGGCTCCCGCGTCGAAGGGGTCCATGTGCTTCTCCCGTCCCGGTGCAGATAGTTGGTGTATGCACATAGTAAGTTAGCGGAGCTAATTAATGCAAGATGCATCTAGTTTCCCCTGGTCGGCCGGGCCACGCCGCTTCCGCCCGGACGGGTGATCGTCCTTGACGCGGGCCGGTCCGGGTAGGACCGTGGAGCCCTATGAGGGGCGAACCCAGTTGCCCGAAGTGTGGTGGCCGGGTCAGGGCTCCCGGCCTCTTCGCCGATTCCTGGCAGTGCGACGCGCACGGGACGGTGTATCCGCTGCAGCCCGTGATCCCGCCCAGCGTCGAGGCGCTCAACGTCGTCGTGCACCGCACGCAGGTCCCGGTGTGGATGCCGTGGCCGCTGCCGGTCGGGTGGCTGTTCACGGGCGTGGTCTACGCGGGGGACGACCGCAGCGGCGGCCGTGCCACCGCCGTGGCGTGCTCCGGTCCCGGCCCGCTGGGCGGCATGGGCGAGCTGATCCTCGTCGCCGAGGAGCTGGGCGTCGGACTCGGTGCGCACTACGCGGGCATCGACGGTCCGGACCCGGGGCCGTACATGAACGTCGAGAAGCCGCCCCAGGCCAAGGTCCTGGCCGCCGGGCGCCCCACCCCGCTCTGGCATGTAGCCGGCGGTCCGGACGACCGCGCGGTCTTCGCCGGCGAGGCGCTGGGGCTGTGGCTGTGGGCTGTGGTGTGGCCCGAGCAGTCCGGTCTGCTCATGTACGACGAGCTGGTGCTGGCCGATCTGCGGGACGCGGGCGCCGAGATAGACCTGGTGCCGTGCGGGGCGCTGTCGCCGAGGCTGCTGAAACCCTGAGGGCCGGCTGTAGGGGGCGCCGGGGGGTTGCGGGTGTGACAGGGCATCCGGTTCCTGCCGCTATCCTTAGGTGTCCCCGCCGTCCCGACACCGCCTGGAGCAGCCGTGCGCATCGACCTGCACTGTCACTCCACGGCCTCCGACGGCACGGACACCCCGGCCGAACTGATGCGCAACGCCGCCGCGGTCGGTCTGGACGTCGTCGCGCTGACCGACCACGACACCACCCGCGGGTACGCCGAGGCGATCGCCGCGCTGCCCGAGGGTCTTTCCCTGGTCACCGGTGCCGAGCTGTCCTGCCGTGTCGACGGCATCTCCATGCACATGCTGGCCTACCTCTTCGACCCCGAGGAGCCCGGTCTGCTCGCCGAGCGCGAGCTGGTCCGGGACGACCGGGTGCCGCGGGCTCAGGGCATGGTCGCCAAGCTCAACGGTCTGGGCGTGCCGGTCACCTGGGAGCAGGTGGAGCGGATCGCCTCGGGCGGTTCCGTGGGGCGGCCGCACGTCGCCACCGCGCTGGTCGAGCTGGGCGTCGTGCCGACCGTGAGTGACGCGTTCACCGGGGAGTGGCTCGCCGACGGCGGCCGGGCCTACGTGGAGAAGCACGAGACCGACCCCTTCGAGGCGATCCGGCTGGTCAAGGGCGCGGGCGGGGTGGCCGTCTTCGCGCACCCGGCCGCCGCCAAGCGTGGCCGCACGGTGCCGGAGTCCGTGATCGCCGAACTGGCGGCCGCCGGCCTGGACGGCATCGAGGTCGACCACATGGACCACGACGCGGACACGCGAACCCGGCTGCGCGGTCTCGCCGGCGAGCTGGGGCTGCTGGTCACGGGGTCCTCGGACTACCACGGCAGCCGCAAGACCGTCTCGCTGGGCGCGTACACGACCCATCCCGAGGTCTACGGCGAGATCACCCGGCGGGCCACCGGCGCGTTCCCGGTGCCGGGGACCGGCGGAGCCTGAGGCGGCCGGCCCGCCTCGACCGATCGTCCCCGTGTCCCCCTCTTCAGCAAGGCCTGTAGCACCACCATGTTCGACCTCGCCGTCTTCGGCTCTCTGTTCCTGACCCTTTTCGTCATCATGGATCCCCCGGGGATCACCCCGATCTTCCTCGCCCTGACCGCCGGCCGTCCGGCCAAGGTGCAGAAGCGCATGGCCTTCCAGGCCGTGTGCGTGGCCGGCGGGGTCATCGCCACCTTCGGCGTCCTGGGCCACCAGATCCTCGACTACCTGCACGTCTCCGTCCCCGCCCTGATGATCGCGGGCGGCCTGCTGCTTCTGCTGATCGCGCTGGACCTGCTCACCGGCAAGACCGACGAGCCGAAGCAGACCAAGGACGTGAACGTCGCGCTCGTGCCGCTGGGCATGCCTCTGCTGGCGGGGCCCGGCGCCATCGTGTCCGTGATCCTCGCCGTGCAGAAGGCCGGCAGTGTGGCCACGCAGGTCTCGGTGTGGGCCGCGATCCTCGCGATCCATGTCGTGCTGTGGCTGGTGATGCGTTACTCGCTGCTGATCATCCGGGTCATCAAGGACGGCGGCGTGGTCCTGGTGACGCGGCTCGCGGGCATGATGCTCTCCGCGATCGCCGTGCAGCAGATCATCAACGGTGTCACTCAGGTGATCCGGGGGAGCTGAGAAGCGGGCCTCGGCTCCCCCGGAAAGCTTGAGTGAGCGCCGGGTGTTACGAGGCCGGGCTCTCGGCCGGGCGGATCCAGAGGCGCTGTCCTACGGCTGCGGCCTGCTGAACGATCCGGTTGACGGAGGCGGCGTCCACGACGGTGCTGTCCACGGTGGTGCCGTCGACCTCGTCGAGTCGCATGATTTCGAAGCGCACGGGCTTCTCCCTTCGTCTGGTCATCCTCCTGCGGAGAACTACTGGTGTGACGTGCTGTCGTAGGTATCCAACGAGCTGCGTGTTACAAACATTCCCTACGCTAAATAAATTTTTCGAACGTCTAATTACTGACCGGTAAGCGGCGTCCATGAGACTGACCGAGAGCGGTTGTGTTCGCAGCGTGATCGCCAGGACAATGGAGGCGATGAACGACGACCTGGCGGCCCTCGCCGCCCGCATCGACCACACCAACGAGCTGCTGCAGCGCATGCTCGCCGAGGTGGCGAAGACGCCCTCGACCCACGCGATCTTCGTCGACGCGGGATACCTCTACGCGGCCGCGGGCCGGCTCGTCGCCGGGACGGAGGACCGGCGCGCCTTCGACCTCGACGCCGAGGGCCTGATCGACGCACTCATCGACAGGGCTCGCACGATCTTCGCCGACAGCCGGCTGCTGCGCGTCTACTGGTACGACGGGGCCCGCCGCCGCATCCACACCGCCGAGCAGCAGACCATCGCCGAACTGCCCGACGTCAAGGTCCGCCTCGGCAACCTCAACGCCAACAACCAGCAGAAGGGCGTCGATTCCCTCATCCGCAGCGACCTGGAGTCACTGGCCCGGCACCGCGCCATCAGCGACGCGGCCCTGCTCGGCGGTGACGAGGACCTGGTGTCGGCGGTGGAAGCGGCCCAGGGCTACGGCGCCCGGGTCCACCTCTGGGGCATCGAGGCGTCCGAAGGCCGCAACCAGGCCGAGCCGCTGCTCTGGGAGGTCGACAGCCAGCGCACCCTCGACCTGGAGTTCTTCAAGCCCTACGTCTCCCGCCGTACGGCCGCCGCCTACGAGCCCGCCGCCGGGACCCGGCCCACCCGGGAGGACGTCCGCTTCGTCGGCGCCCGGATCGCGGCCAAGTGGCTCTCCGCGCGGGGCCGCGAGGCCCTGGTCGAGCTGCTGCCCGGCCACCCCTACCTCCCCGGCTCCGTCGACCAGGACCTCCTGGTCGAGGCCGAGGGCATGCTCCAGTACTCCCTGCGCGGCCAGGCCGACCTCCGCCGCGCACTGAGAGACGGCTTCTGGGAGCACCTGCAGACGCAGTACTAGGGCCGGCCGGGCGGGCCGGCCGTCAGCCGGCGGGAGCGGGGTGGGCGTCCCAGAAGTCGGCGAGTGCCCGGGCCGTGGCGTGGGGTCGGTCGGTGTTGGGGGAGTGCTCGGCGCCCTCGACGACCGTCCGCCGGGCCCCCAGCCGCGCCGCCATGTCGTCGAGCAGCGCCAGCGGCCACGTGTCGTCCAGTGCGCCCGACAGTACGTGGAACGGCAGTGGGAGGGCGGCGAGTTCGGCGACGCGGTCCGGCTCGGAGCACAACTGGCGGCCGGTGGCCAGCAGTTGGGCGGGCTTGTTGCCCATCCAGCGGCGCCGCAGGTCGGCCCGGTTGTCGAGGCCGCCGTCCAGCCCGCCGGTGGCGGTCTCCTCCGGCGCCTCCATCGCCTGGATCGCGTCCCACACCTCGGCCATCGTCATCACCGCGAGCGCGTCCCGGAGCAGCTTCACGCGCTGCCGCTGGGAGACCGAGATCTGCGCGGGGCCCGATGCCATCAGGGTGAGCGACGCGAAGGGGGAGTGGTCGAGCAGTACGGCCGCGCGTGAGACCTGCCCGCCCAGCGAGTGCCCCATCAAGTGCACCGGCGCGTCTCCGAGGGCCGCCACCTGTGCGAGCACGTCCCTGGCCAACTCCTCCTGCGCGTAGGCGGATTCGTCGTGCTCGGGGCCGTCCGTCTCGAACTGCCCGCGCCCGTCCACGGCCACGGTCCGGTACCCGCGCTCGGCCAGCGGCACGTGCAGCGGGTTGAAGTCCTCCTTGCTGCCGGTGAATCCCGGCAGCAGCAGCGCGACCCCTCTCGGCTCGATCCCGTCGGCTACGGGCGCGTCGACCACGGCGAACGCACCGCGCGCGGTCCGCAGGGAGTACGCACGGGCACCGGCGGGCGGGACGAAGGTGGCAGGCCTGCTCATGGGAAGAGGCTATCGGGCGTCGCGGTGCGGCGGGTGACGGGCCGTGTGCCGGGCGGAGGCGGGGAGGGAACGCCGATGGCCCGGCCCACCGAGGTGGGCCGGGCCATCAGGCCGATGCCGTCGTGCCGTCCGGCTGGTGCGCCGATGCGCCGATCAGGCTTCGGGGGCCTCCGCGGCCGCCGTCGCCTTGCGGGTACGGCGCGCCTTCGGAGCCGCCTCGGCGGACTCGGCGGCAGCCGTGGTCGCCTTGCGGGTGGTCCGGCGGCGCGGCTTGGCCTCCGGCTCGTCGGTGGCCTGCGCCGGAATCTCCGGAACGGCGGCCTCGGCCACGGCCTTGCGTGTCCGCCGTGCCCTGGGCGCGGCCACCTCGGCCCCGTCCACCACGGTCTCGGCAGCGGCGGCGGTCTTCCGGGTGCGGCGGGGCTTGGCCTCGGCCTCGGGTGCCTCGACGGTCTCCGGTGCGGCGGCCGCCTTCTTGCGGGTGCGGCGGGGCTTGGCCTCGGTGGCTTCCGCGGTGTCCACGGCGGCCTCGGCGGCGGCGGCGGTCTTGCGGGTGCGGCGCGGCTTGGCCTCGGCCTCGGTCTCCGTCGCTTCCGGGGCAGTGGCGGCGGCCTTGCGGGTGCGGCGGGGCTTGGCCTCGGCCTCGGGTGCCTCGACGGTCTCCGGTGCGGCGGCCGCCTTCTTGCGGGTGCGGCGGGGCTTGGCCTCGGTCGT